>JAJZIY010000075.1 GCA_021828475.1 Actinomycetes bacterium | reverse complement strand
GCTGCCGCCTCGCCCGACAGCTCCAATTGCCTGTCGCGCCGGGAGTACACGGCGGCGCCCGGCGAAGCGCACGACAGGTCGTAGTCGGCCCACGACGACGAGGGCAGCTCGAACAGCCGTCGCCGCTGTGCGTACGCCACCGCGGGGTCAGGCGAAGGGTCGACGAACACGTGGCGATGGTCGAAGGCGGCCACCAGCAGTACCGAACTGCTCTGGAGCAACCCGTTGCCGAACACGTCCCCGGACATGTCCCCGACGCCTACGACGCGGACCGGGTCGGTCCCCGGGTCCATCCCGAGAGCACGGAAGTGCCGCTTGACCGCTACCCAGGCCCCCCGGGCGGTGATACCGAGCCGCTTGTGGTCGTAGCCATGGCTCCCACCGGAGGCGAAGGCGTCACCGAGCCAGAAACCCCGCGCCTCGCTCACTTCGTTGGCGAGATCCGAGAAGCTGGCGGTTCCCTTGTCGGGAGCCACCACCAGATAGGGGTCGTCACCGTCGCCACGGGCCACCCCGGGCGCAGCGACCACGGCCCCGCGCTCGATGTTGTCGGTGACGTCGAGCATGGCCTCGATGAAGGCCCGGTACGCCCCTCGCCCACCCAGTGCCCCGGGGTCGCCCGGCCGCAGAGCGAAACCCCCCTTGGCCCCCGTCGGCACGATGAGGGAGTTCTTCTTCACCTGCGCCCGAGCCAGGCCGAGCACTTCGGGGCGAAGGTCCTGTGCTCTTTCGCTCCACCGTATGCCGCCGCGCGCCACCAGGCCGAAGCGCAGGTGCACCGCCTCGAACCACGGGGACCAAACGAAAGTCTCCGCCACCGGGCGCGGGGAGGGCAGGAAACCTACCCTCTCGCTGGCCAGCTTGACGGCGATGGTGCCACGCCCCAGGCCCCAGCTCGTGCGCGTCGTAGCCCGCACCATGTCTGCCAGCTCGGCCAGGACCTCGTAGTCATCGAGGTCGGGGACCGCTGCCAGTGCCTCCTCCAGCGCAAGTCCGGCGGCATGAGGCCGGCTGACCGCCGCGCCGGGTGCCGGTCGCCCCGCCAGAGCCGCCGTAACCGCCCCGGCGACCGAGGGGAACGCCACCAGGGCCTCCCCCATGGCTGTGGCCCGCTCGGCCGAGCGCGGGCCACCGACCATGCGCCTGTACGCCTGGTAAGCGGCCAGCAGGTTGACGTCGCTCCATGTGAGACCGGCACTGACGACGAGCGCGTTGAGGGCGCCGGCTTCCGCCCGCCCCGAGAGCACGGCATCGACCGCTTCGACCAGCCGAGCCCCCAGTCCCCCGGTGCCAGGTGGGTCATCACCGGTCTCGGCCCGCACACCTATGTCGTCGACGAAGGCGGTGCGCTTGGCGTCGGCCCCGACAGCCACGTCGAAATGCCACGGGACCGCCTCGACCACGGCCAGCCCGAAGCTCTCCAGCACGGGCAACAGCGCGGACAGCTCGGCGCGCTGCCATGCGGCCCGCCGCAACCGGAAAGCCCCCGCGGGGCCTGGACGCCCGGAGACGACCCGCAGCGAGTAAGGGGCGGGTGGCCCGGAGGCCCCGTGCGGCCCTGGTACCGGGGGCTCCCCGTGCTCCAGGAGAGGCAGGAGCCTGTACAGCTCCACCCAGTCGATGGACGCCTCCTGCGGCGCCGTCTGCTCGGCGTACCCCGGAGGTACCGACCGCAGGAACGCCTCGCCGTGCTTGCCTGCATCGCTGCCGGGCCGGGCCCCGAGCTGACCGACGACCTCTCTGGCCCAATCCTCCGGCGCGGTCATAGCCCAGTATGGGCCACCGGCCGGGCTCAGGGGGTGAGACCAGCCGGCCCCGGCCCGTACGGCCTGGGTTGGCGGCGGGGCTTGGGCGGGCCGGACCGTCCTGGCCCTCCCCCTGACGAAGCGGGAACCCGCGGGGCGCCGGGGCGGCGGCCCACCGCACTGAGCGGGGGACGGCAGACGACGTCGAAACCGTCCCCGACGAGGCGCGCGCAACGTAGCCTTCCAGCGCCTTCCCGGGCGGCCCATGCGGAGAACAACGCCAGGCCCTTGCGAGCCTCGGCCTGCGTGAGCCCGCTGCCGACGGCCCAGATGACCGCCATCGCGCCCTGGCCCCCGGCATCCAGCAGCTTGTTTGCGACGGCCTGGGCGCTCGGCGGCCTACCGCCGCGCCGGGCTGCAGGCAGGAACGCCTTGACTTCCACCGTTGTCCCGCAGGCCAGCATGTCGGCGGTACGCGTCCCGACCCGCTCCGCCAGGGAACGCACGTAGTGGCCCTCGCCCACCAACGTGCGGGCCACGGCAAGCTCTTCGTGGCTCAGGCGCCTGGCGGTCTCGTCGAGCGCTCCCGGCCGGCGACCGTGCCGGCACCCCGCTGGCGGGGCACCGCTACTGCCGACCTCGCTCACCGCCCGCCGGCGCCACCACCGCCGGGCTCGCCGCCACCATCGGCCGGGTCGGGCCTCTCGAGGTCCACGACCAGCAGCGACGGCCACGGGGACTCCCGGCGCAGCCGCCGGTTGAGCGCCCGCAGAAAGGCCAGTTCAGCGCTCTCGTCCACCTCTCCCGGCCCCCGCACAGCGCACGACACCACGTAGCGGAACTCGCTGAGCGGCAACCCCTCGTCGTCTACGAAGTCGTGCTCCGCCAGCCGCGCCGCAACCTCGCCGTCGCCCAACAGGTAGGCCGTGCCCGGCGGGGCGGGGCGCGGTACCCTACCGGCAAGCTCGCCGAGCCGGTATGCCACCTGCTCGATCGGTTGGTCACTGTCGATGAAGAGGTCGACCGTACGGGCCATGGGTGCCTCCTTGCTGCGCTGCAGTAAGAGGCGGCCGGCCCTGGGAGGCGGTCGCGATCGCGGCCCTGGCCGAGGCTGGGACGCTTACGATCGAGATTACTTCTCGCTAGTTTTCATGTCAACCCATCACCGAAGATGAGAGAGGACGCTGTTACGGGGTGTCGAGCGCCCCGTTGGCCGCCGCCCTAGCCGCAGGCTCACCGAGAGGGACCTCGAGCTCGAACCAGATCGTCTTGCCCACGTCGGAGTGGGACTCGACTCCCCATGCCGTCGCCAGTTGGCGCAGGAGCATCAGCCCGCGCCCGCTGTAGGCGTCAGGTGGCGCCACCGCGAACGACGGCAGGCGCGTGTTCTGGTCGAAGACCGCCACCCGTACCCGCTGACCGGTGCGGGCGACGCTCACCTCGAAGTCGGAGCGGGCATGCAACACTGCGTTGGTGGCCAGCTCGCTCACGAGCAGGGGCAGGTCGTCGCACGTCAGACCCCACCCGGCCAGCACATCGGCCACGAAGTGCCTAGCAGCGAAGACTTCGCCGGCCTCGGGAACGAAGGTACGCGACGCCTTCGCCTGGCCGGCCGCTCCGAGCTCAACCACGGCACCCGAGCCCGGCTCCACCGGCGCGCCACGGCGGTGCCCCGTTGTCCACTCGGTCGCCAACCCCCTCTGGTCTACTTTGTCCGTTTGGCGTAACTCTACCAGGCTGGCCGAGCCATCCGCCCTGTACTTGCCGCCCGGCCCCGCCACTCCTCCGTCGCGTTGGCACCCTCTGGCTCCCCTTGACGCTGCCGACCGCCACTCCCACCCTCAGGTGACGACACCTTCGCGCACCACGCAGGAGCCGCCCCTGGAGATCCATTGACAGGTAGCCGAAAAAAGCACCATCTTCCCGTGGCATGTCGCGGGTGGCCGGGTATAATCGGTGTTGAGAGCACGGCAACGGAGTGCTCGTGGTAACCGTTCCGAAAGGAGAGCAAAGTGGCAACATCGAGCTCGTCCGAGGAGGCCGGCCCGCCGGGCTGCTGAGGCGCCGGGCGGTGGACCACTCTGGTGGCGCTCCCCCGTGGGCGCCCCTGGTTGCGCCCGGTAGTTCCGGTGGCACCCCTGCCTTGTCACATCGAGCCAATCCGCAGACCGTAAGTCTCGGTCTCGAGGTGGTCCCAAAAACGCTTCGTCAGGGGCGTGCCAGTGAACGAGGGTGAGCTCAACCGCTCACCCTCGTTCCGCGTTCGTGGCTCCAGCCGTGCCCAGGGGCCCTCGCTGCATACCCGGACCAGTCGGCGGCTGCTGCGGCCGGGGTCAGCGGCCGGCCCGTTCTCTGCTACCGTGACGTACCCCCCGCTGGCCGCCGGGGTGCCCGTCCATCGCGGCCGACTGCCTAGCCTCGGCAAAACGGGCGAGCGCCTCCCGGCGCTCCGCTGCGTGGTCGACCACGACTTCCATCGTGGGTGCGCCAATGGTTGCGGCGGCCGCCCCGGCGTCCTCCTCGACGGGGTGACCGCCCGCGTCGACGTACCGGCGCACGTAGGCGCGTTCGGGATCGAAGCGCTGGCGCTGCAGCTCGGGGTTGAAGATCCTGTGGAAGGGTGCCGCGTCGGTGCCCGTGCCGGCCACCCACTGCCAGCCGTGCTGGTTGGACGCCAGGTCACCGTCAACCAGGTGCCACAGGAACCATCGGGCCCCGAGGCGCCAGTCGAGGTGGAGATCCTTCACCAGAAAGCTGGCCGCGACCATGCGGGCACGGTTGTGCACCCAACCTTCGTCCAGCAACTGGCGCATGGCGGCGTCGACCAGCTCGTAACCTGTCGTGCCCGTCGCCCAGGCCTCGAAGCGGCGCCGGGCAGCACCGCCGCTGTCCCAGCGCAGGTGCCGGCCGAAAGCTTGCAACGGCTCGCGCGCCGAGCGAGGCTGGTGCCAGAGGACGTCGGCGTAGAAATCCCTCCACGCCAGCTCCGTTCGGAGGCGGTCGGCTCCCTTCCCCGTCCCCGCCGCCTCCAGCACGGACCTCGGGTGCAGGGACCCGAAGTGCAGGTAAGGCGACAGGCGTGAGGTGGCGTCGGCTCCCGGGTTGTCCCGCAACTGGGCGTAAGTGCCGAGGCTGTGCTGGACGAAGCGTCCGAGGGCGGCGTGGGCAGCCGCCGTGCCGGCGGTGGGAAGACGCGCGGCGAGCCCCATTGGCAGGCCCCGCCACCAAGCGGGGAGGCCCTGCTCGCCCGGACGGGCAGGAGGTCCCAACAGGTCGTCAGGGGCGGCGTCGCCGCCGACCTGGGTGAAGCGCACCAGCGGCCCCGGCGAGGGCGCCTCCCAACCGACCCGCTCGAGGGCACGCAGGTAGGCGGTGAAGACGGCGAACCTGCCGCCACCCGCCGAGCGCAGCGTGCCGGGCTCCACCAGGTAGGGCGAGCCTACGGCCCGCAGGACGGCCCCCTGCCGGGCCAGGGCAACGCCAACCGCGCGGTCGCGCCGGGCACCGTACGGACCGAAATCCGCCGTGATCGCAACCGTCTTGGCGCCGGACTCCGCCGCCACCGCCGGCACCACGTCGGCCGGGTCACCCCGGCGCACGACCAACTTGCCTCCGAGCTGGCGGTCCAGCTCGGCCAGCGTGCAGGCCAGAAAGCGCCGGCGGTTTGGGCCGACCGGCCCGTAGACCCGTGGGTCGAGAACGAAGAGCGGCACCACCGCATCGCCGGCGGCGGCGGCGACGTCGAGGGCAGGCAGGTCGTCGAGGCGCAGGTCCCGGCGGAACCACATCACGGCCGCAGGCATGGCCCTCTAACCGCTCCCGCCCGCGCCGGTCCCGGCACCCGGGGACGGAGCACGGGCCGCTGCTGCGGACAGGGGCCCGGGCGTCCCTGGCCAACGCACGCCCGTGCGCACAGCGCACCACTGAAAGAGCTGCTCGCTCTCGGGCCTGCCCTGGCGCCCCGACCGGTAGGGGTGGCGCACCGGCCACCGGGCATCGGGCCGGGGGCGACGGTCGTGGAAGAACCGGCCCGTGGCCTGCCCCAGCGCTCCGCCCGCCGCCAGCCAGACGGCGGTGCCGGCTCCCTCCTGCGGGGAGCGCAGCAGAGGACCTGCCAGGTGGTAGAAGGCGGGCAGGCCGGAGCGCAGGCCGGGCGTCCGTGCCCAGCCCGGGTGCACCGAGTAAGCAGAGCCCCCGCTCGGGGCCAGGCGGTCCGCCCAGGCCCGGGCCAGCAGGACCTGCGCCCGCTTGGAGCGGGCATAGGCGGTCGAGCCCCGGTAGGCGCCCGGGGCGCTCTCCAGCTGGGCGGCGTCGAAGGGTTGGAGGTACATGCCGCCCGAGCTGACCGCCACGACCGTCGCCCCTGGCGCCAGCGCGCTCGCCAATCGGGCTGTCAGCTGGTACGGACCGAGCACGTGCGTGGCAACGGTCGCCTCCGTCCCCACCGAATTGGTCGTGTACCCGGGTAGCAAGGCACCGGCACAGTGCACGACCGCGGCCAGCGGGCCGGCAAGGAGCAGCTCGTCGGACAGGCGGCCGACCTCCGCCGGCTCGGACACGTCCGCCAGGTGGAGCTCCGCATTCGCAGCGCCGGTGGCGAGCACCAGGGCGCGGGCGCGCTCGCCCCTCGCGCTGTCACGGCCGACCAGGTGCACGCAGGCCCCCAGGCCGCCAAGGCCCGCCGCGACGGCGAGGCCGATACCCGAGGTCGCCCCGGTCACGACGGCACATCGGCCCGCGAGCGCTGGAGCGGGGCCCCAGTGCTCCAGCCTCGCGCGGGCGAGGCACCCCAGACGGCTGAAGCTCGGCACCACGGTCGCCTCGGCAGCGCGGTCGACGAGCTCGGCAGCCAGGCTCACGCCGCCAACTTCGCCCGCAGGCCGGCGCGCGCCCGCTCACAGGTGCGCCGGAACGCCCAGTCCAGCACCGGGCCGAGCAGGGCCCGCGCCTTCTTGGCTTCGAGCACGGCGCGGTAGTCGACGCTGCACCCGCCATCGGGCACTGCCGAGACCGTGATCGTGTCGGTCGAGCGGACCAGGCCGTTGTCGGCCTGCAGGACGACCCTGGACCCTGGGACCAGCTCGACGACCTCGTAGTCGAGCGGGAGCTCCCGGCCCCCGAAGCGGACCACAAGGCGGTACACACTGCCCAGCCTGGGGCCCTGGTCACCAAGAGGGCGCCCGGAGACCACCCCGGGGTCCCACTCCGCCGCGTTGGAGAAGCGGGCGAGGTAGGTGAACACTTCCGCAGCGGCCCTCGGCGAGGTGATCGTCATGCTGTACGCGGCCACGTCGTTACTTTAGTGCTAAATCACGGCTACCGGCAGGGCTCTCAACCTCCCGGCGTGGTCCGCGCCTCCGGGCGGCGCCGTACAACCTGGCGGGAGGCTGCCCGGGGCCAGCCTGCTGGCCGGTTCTCAGTTGTCCGGCCTGTTGAGCAGAACGGCTGCTAGGATGGGTCCGGCTTTAGTGCTAAATAGATTCCGCCGGAAGACGGGCGGCAACGTGGAGGGACAGTCGTGCGTATCGCCATCGTGGGGACAGGCATCTCGGGCCTGGCATGCGCCCACTACCTGAGCCGCCGTCACGAAGTGGTGGTCTTCGAAGCCGACGAGCGGCCGGGAGGCCACACCCACACCCACCACCTCGACCTGGCGGACGGCCCCGTGGACGTGGACACCGGCTTCCTCGTCTACAACGAGCGGACATACCCGCTGTTCTGCCGTTTCCTCGACCACCTGGGCGTCGCCACCCAACCCGGCGACATGAGCTTCAGTGTCGCAGACAAGCTGTCGGGGACCGAGTGGAGAGGCACGTCCCCTGCCACCGTCTTCGCCCGACCCTCGAACGCGCTACGGCCCGGGTTCTGGGCGATGCTGCGGGACATAGCCCGCTTCAACCGGGCCGCCCGCAGGCTGCTCTCGTCGCCTCCCTCGGACAGCTACACGCTGGCGGACATGCTCGAGGGGCACCGCTGGTCGCGGACCTTCGTCGACTGGTACCTCGTGCCCATCGGGTCTTCGATCTGGTCGGCGTCGCCAGCCACTGTCACATCCATGCCGGCGGCCACCTTCGCCCGCTTCTTCGAGCGCCACGGTCTGCTCCGTACCTTCGACCAACCGTCCTGGCGTACGGTCAGCGGAGGGGCGCGCCGGTACGTGGACGCCGTGCTGGGGCCCCTCGTCAGCGAGGGACGCCTGCGCCTTGGCACGCCCGTCGACAAGTTGCGCCGCCATGACGGCTACGTCGAACTGGTGAGCCGCCACGGCCCCGAGAACTTCGACCACGTGGTCGTGGCCACCCACAGCGACCAGGCCCTGGCCATGCTCTCCGACGCCGACCGGCTCGAGAGGGACCTCCTCGGCGCCATCGCCTACCAACCCAATGTCGCCACCCTGCACACCGACGCCCGCCTGATGCCGCGGGCACGACGGGCCTGGGCAAGCTGGAACTACCGTCGCTGCCACCCCGAGGCCGAGCGGGCGACCCTCACGTACTGGCTGAACAGCCTCCAGGGGCTCACGACCGCCACCCCTCTCCTGGTCACACTGAACCAGGCCGACGAGATCGACCCGTCGAAGGTGATCGCCCAGATGGACTACTCCCACCCGGTCATGAGCTCCAAGGCGGTGACGGCGCAGCGACAGTGGAGCCAACTGAACGGCAGGCGGCGCACCTGGTTCTGCGGCGCCTACTGGGGGTACGGCTTCCACGAGGACGGGGTACGCAGCGCAGTGCAGACATGCGAACGCCTTGGGGTAGTGCCGTGAGGCCCCCGGGTAGTGCCGGCGCGGGCGAGCCAGCCGTCGCTGCCGCCAGTTCGCTGTACACGGGCACTCTCAGCCACCACCGCTACGGGCCGGGCCCGGCACACCACTTCCGGTACAAGGTGGCGATGCCCCTGGTCTTCCTGGACGAGCTCGAAGCCGTAGCGCGCTCCCACCCCCTGTGGTCGACCCGGTTGCCGGCGCCGGTGTGGGCGCGCCGAGCGGATCTCATAGGGCGACCGGCCAGACCACCCGAGGACGAGGTCAGAGACACGGTCGAGCAGGCGACCGGCGTGCGGCCGCTCGGCCGGGTGGCCTTCCTCGGTAACCTGCGTACCTGGGGCTGGCTCTTCAACCCCATCAGCTTCTACTTCTGCTACAGCCGCGACGGCGGCACGGTCGAAGCGCTGCTGGCGGAGGTCCAGAACACGCCCTGGCACGAGCATCACAACTACGTCGTCGGCGGTCCGGGCGTGCACCGGTTCTCCAAGGAGATGCACGTGTCGCCCTTCATGCCGATGGGCTGCGACTACGTCCTGCGCTACGACGCGCCGGGCGAGCGCCTGAGCCTGCGCCTCGACCTGGTGCGGGCGGGCAGGGCCCTGCTCACGGCCACGCTGTCGTTGTCAGGACGCCCGCTTGACCGCTCGGCCATGTGGGCGTACCTGCTCAGGTACCCGGCGATGACCCATCGTGTCAGCGCCGGCATCTACAGCCAGGCCGCCTGCCTTGCCTTGGTCAGGGCACCGTTTTTCACCCACCCCCACAAGACCGGCCGGACGCCGCGGCATGCCACGACAACCTGGCCCACCGCAGGGACGGCCGGCGAGGCGACCGTCCACGTCCGCAGCAACGGGCCGGTGAACGCCCCTGCTGGCAACGGCCGCCAACTACCGACGGAGCACCAACCGACATGAACGTAGTGGACATATCCTCCCGTCGTGCCACCGCCAGCTCCGCCCCGCCGGTGGCAGGCCAGCCCGTGGAAGCTCGGCCCGTGAGCCTCCCGGCACCCCCGCGCGAGCGGCGCCCATCGGGCCCGGTGCGGGCTGAGGCCCTGCTCGGCCTGGCCTCCCGGCACTTCTCTCCCACCCCGGCGGCCGCCCGGGCGGCCATCGTCGCACTGGCCCGCCGGACCAGCGGCGGCACCCTTGTGCTGAAGGACGCCCGGGGCTCGCTGCGCCTGGGCCGTGGCCCCCTCAGTGCCGAGGTTTGCGTCCACGACGACCGCGCCTACACGGCCGTGCTGGCACGAGGGTCGGTCGGCCTGGGCCAGGGCTACGTCGCCGGCTGGTGGAGCTCGCCCGACCTGACGGCACTGGTACGGGTCCTCTACCGCTGGACACAGGGCCCTCGCTTGCACCTCGACCGTGCCGCCGCGGTCGCCGCCCCCGCACTCGATGCCCTGGCTCGCCGGCGCGCGCCCCGCCCGGAGGACGACAGACGCAACATCGCATCGCACTACGACCTCTCCAACCGCTTCTTCGAGGTGATGCTCGGCCCTTCCATGGCCTACTCGTGCGCCGTTTTCGCCGGCCCCACCACGTCTCTCGACGCCGCGCAGGAAGCCAAGTTCGCGCGCTTGTGCGCCAAGGCCTCGCTTCGCCCAGAGGACAGCGTCCTCGAGATCGGCACCGGGTGGGGCGGGTTCGCGCTATACGCCGCCCGCCACTTCGGTTGCAGGGTGACGACCACCACCATCTCGGCCGAACAGCGCCGTTACGCAGAGGAGGCGGTCAAGGCCGCCGGCCTCT
>JAJZIY010000021.1 GCA_021828475.1 Actinomycetes bacterium | reverse complement strand
GACCCTGGCGACCATCTCTTTCACGAGCCCGAAGCTCAGCCGAAAAGCGTCACTGCCAGGGTCCCTCCCGACGCCACCCTACGTGGCGACCGCCCAAGGTGAGCGGACCCTCCAAGTGATACAAGCCACCAAAACGAAGAAGGACTATCAACGCCGTAGAAGCTCGCTTGAACGGCGTCTTCTAAAAAGCTATCACGCTGATGACAATTATCGGTCTTCCAAGAAAGAACAATGAAGTGGCAACGAGCTTCTACGGGCTTTTAGTAGAGGCGGAATTCTATGGAGGAATATAGAGAAGGAATATAGAGAAGGAATATAGAGAAGGAATATAGAGAAGGAATATAGAGGCAAACGTGCAGGTCAGGACGGGTGAGCGGTCTGCTGGAGGTACGGCCCAGCGAGGCAGAGGGAAAAGGCTTGCGCGCCCGCCACCAGGTGCATCATAATGAACTGCATTCCCTCTAGCAGTACCGACGGAGGGATGACAACGGGGAGACCGGCCTGCTACCGGCCTCCCCGTCCCAGGACCCACGTAAGCAGGCCCACGTTGCCATCGTCCAGCTTACCGCGGTCCTGGCAACCGAGTGCCCGGGGCGGTCCGTACCGAGCAGAACTACCAGGAGGTAAGAGTGGCTCACATCATTTTCGTCGGAGGCGACAGCCGCCAGGAGCGGACAGCACGCCAGCTGGCTCGCAAGGGCGCATTGGAAGGGCTGGACGTGGTGTTCTACCACCCAAACTGGGCCCCGAACTGGGGCAAGCTGCTGGAGGCAGTGAAGCGTCAGCTGGGCCCAGCGTCCTTCCTCGTCATCTCTCGGGACGTCCCCACTGAGCTTGGGCACGCCTTGCGCCAGCTGGCTCGGGTCCGTCGTGTCCCTTGGCGCGGGGTCAAGGCACGCGGTCAGGCCGGTGTCCTCCGCGCCCTCCAAGAAGCGTCAAGGGAAGCCCAGTGAGGCGGACGAGCATGTCCCCGCAAGGCCAAGGACGACGGCCCTTACTCCGGCGCTGGGAGCCCCGGCGGCACCACGCGCCTTTGGCACCGGGCCACCGTCGGCCGCACTCGGCCGCAGCTCGCGTCGAAGACGGGCGCCCCTCGGCTGGAGGCGGGCGGTGAAGGTCGACTGGACGCGGAAGTCACTGACGGTAGAGGCGGTCACGGCCTCGTGGTCGAACCGTTCGCTGCGGCCCAACCCCGAGTACCAAAGAGGGTGGCAGTGGAGGCGCGCCCAACAACAGCTCCTGATCGACTCGATGTTCCGCGGGTACCCGCTGCCGCGCTTCTACTTCCAGCGCAAGGTGGGCCAAGACGCGCTGGGCGCCGACGTCAACACGCTGGACGTCATCGATGGCCAGCAGCGCATCATCGCGATGACCCAGTTCCGCCAGGACCAGTGGCCGCTGCTGCAGCCGGCGACCATGCCGCTCCCGCCGATGGTGAGGGATGAGCCCTGCCCGTGGGGAGGGCTCACCTTCTCCGGTCTCTCGGCAGCGCTGCAGGAGCAATTCCTCGGCTTGGAGCTGTCGATCGTGCTGATCGACGAGGTCGGCACCCCCGACGAAGTGAGAGACCTGTTCATCCGTCTACAAGCCGGTACGCCGCTCACGCCCCAACAAGTCCGCGATGCGTGGCCGGGCAATGTGTCGCCCTACGTTGAGCTCCTGGCCGGCAAGCTGAACCGCATGGGCCGCTTCGGTCGCTTGTTCACGGCCATCGACCGCCGAGGGACAGGACCCCGGGAGGACGCCGATTTGGTCGACGAAGGAATGGACGCCCGCCAGACCTGTGCCCAGTTGCTCTGCCTGTACTTGGCCGTTGAAGCGGGCAAGCCCTACCCGAACCTCGGCAGCAGGTCGATCGACGACCTGTACCACCAGAGCACCGAGCTCGACCCCCACAGCCCACAAGCTGCCCGGTTCGAAGGGCTCTTGGCCGCCTGCGAAGAGGTGATCGTGGAACGGCGGCCGCCACAGTCGGTCCGGCCGACGGGCGAGGTCCGAAGGACTGCTCGGGCGGCAGTGCGGAAGAACCGTCTCTTCAGCCTCTTCTTGTTCCTGAGGGACCTGCAGAACGGGCCGGCTTCCTTGAAGCAAGCCCTCCCAGAGATAGCGGAGCGCTTCTGGTCCGACATCGGTGACTCGCTCGAGCCGAAGGGGGGACGCGTTGTGTCCCCGACCACGATCGCGGGAAACGTGGCCTGGTTCCGCAACGCGAAGATGGCCGGGCTCACCTTCCCCGAGTTCGACTCGCGACGCCTGTTCAGCCAGGCCCAACGAGCTGAGATCTACGCCCGGTACGGCGGCACGTGCGGGGTCTGCGGCCAGGCCCTGGAGACAGAGGACGCGGAGTACGACCACATCGTCTCCTGGGCCTCCGGCGGCCGCACCGAGGTCGACAATGGACGGCCGGTCCACAGCCGTTGCCATAGTCGAGGCACGGGGGCGGTGTCGCCAAGGTAGACGGGCCACGTCGGGGATAGGTCCTTGCCCGGTCACTCGCCGACAGCGGCCCGACGAAGTGGCCCTGGTCCTCGCTGCCCCCAGGGACGACTTCGAGCGCTGGCCCCGCCTCGCTGGCGCTCGAAGGCTCAGCGCCCGCTCCAGGGGTAACGGGGCGGTCCGGGCCGGACCAGCTATGTGTACTACGGCATCTAGATCTAGAGAGGAGGGCGCGCCAAGAGGCGGCGGGCCCGGAGGCATCCTGTCGATCGCGGCCGAGCCAGCACGGGTCGTTCCTGGCCGTCGGCCAGGGGAGGAGTGGTTCTACGGGACCGGCGGCCCGAGCCTCTGGCTCGAGGTCGTCGTACAATGGGAAGACGGCCGAGGTGCGGTCGTCACAGCGTTCGCGAGACGGCGTCTGCCATGAGCATGGACAACGGGCACATCACTATCGGGGGCGTTACCTTCGATCGCGTCCGGTACGACCGGGAGGCCGACGTGTTGTACCTCCATGTCGGCGACCCGTCCTCGGCGGTGGACTTCGACGAGTCGCCTGAGGGCCATCATCTGCGCTTCGATGCCCAGGGCAGTGTGGTGGGCATCACCATTGTGGGGGTTCGCCGAGATCTCGAAGCGGGCAGGAGGGTCGCGGTGACGCTGCCCGACCGCGTCGAAATCGACGCCCGCCAGCTCCACGATGTGCTCAGCGCCGCGTGAACACCTCGTCCGGTGAGCCAAGGTGCGCAGCCAATACCTCCGAGGTGCCCACGCAGCCGGAGCTGGCGCGATAGGAACTGGGTACGGAGGCGGCCAGCATCCTCGAGGCCCTCGGCCTGGTCGTTGCCGGGAAGGGGTCGCGGCGGGAGCCTCGCGCTGAGCGAGAAGGGCGAGGCCCTGCGAACCGCGGTCTCCGGTTTCGCAGGGCAACCGAGCGTGCCTGCAGCACCTCCGGCACCGGCGGATCAGGTTTCGCCATCGCCGCCGACGATGTGTTCTTCGATGGCCAGGCGAGTGAGGTCGGCTCTGCGACGCCGGCCTGTCTTGTCGCGGATGCGGTCGAGATGAGCGTGGACGGTGTTGATGGTGATGTCAAGCTCTCGGGCGATGACCTTGTCGCTGGCCCCTTCGGCTACCAGGCATAGGACGTCGCGCTCTCGTGGTGTCAGGCGGGGCCCGCCGGCGTCGAGGAGCAGGGACGCCAAGGTCGACGACACGTAGGTGCCGCCGCCGGCCACGATCCGGATGGCGTCCACGATCACCTCGGCATCGGCGCCTTTGTCCAGGTAGCCGCAGGCCCCGGCTCTCATGGCGTCGACGACGCTCGTTCGATCGGTCGACGCTGACAGGACCAGCACCAGGTGGCCCGCGCTCGACAGGCGTTCCACGGCGGGCGGGCCGTCTTCTCCGGGGAGGTGCAGGTCGAGCAGGATGACCGACCCCGCCGGTATGTGCTGCTCGGTCATGTCCTCGAGGCGCCGGCAGACCGCTACTGGGGTCAGGTCGGAGGTCTCCTCTATGAGCTGCGCAATCCCCCGGAGATAGACCGGGTGGTCCTCGACGACGCAGACCGGGATCACCTGGTCGGGCTCCACAGTCGAACCGTAGTCCCGAGGCCTGGGGTCGAGGAGACGTCAGCTCGACCTGCGATCTCGGCCATGCGAGCCCGGACCGACTGGGACAGCCCGAAGCCCTCGGGGGTGGTGGCGCGGTCGAAGCCGCATCCCTCGTCTCTGACGACCAGTTCCACCCCGCCATCGCGTGCTTGGAGGCGGGCTGTGGCCCGGCGGGCCCCGGCATGCTTGGCCGCGTTGGTGAGGGCCTCCCGACCGGCGGCGAGCAGCGCATCGGCGGCCGGCAGGTCTAGGTCGGGCAAGTCACGCCCGAAGGTCACGTCGATCCGTAGCCCACCGTCGAGCTCGACACTGCGGGCCAGGTGCTGCAGTGCTTCGACGAGGGTGGCGCGCTCGTTGCCGCCGTCGAGCACAGAGCGCATGGTTTGGGCCTCGACACGGGCCCGGCGGCGCATCTGCTCGGCGTCTCCGGCCCGGCCGGCCCCGATGGCTTCGAGGACTTGGAGCGCCGAGTCGTGGATCATGCGCTGGTAGCGGTGCCGCTCACGCTCGGCGGCAAGCTGGCGTTCCGATTCGATGGCTTGCAGGCGGGTGCGGTCGAAGCCGATGGTGAACCGGCCGACGAAATACATGAGCAGCGCGGCGATCCCGTAGAAGCTGGGAATGCTCAGAGCATTGACGATCGCGGTGGCCATCGACCCGCCCCCGTGGGCTAGGGCGTGAGCGTTGACGGCCAGGTAGGCGGCCCCGAGAACGCCGGTCAGGGTGAGCGCCGACCGGTCGATCCTGGTGAGGGCCAGACCGACCGCTGCGCCCACCGCGTAGGGCAACATCCAGTACAGCGACGTGGTCCGTGACGCCTCTGGAGTCGCCGCGGCCAACGCCACCACCCCGGCGAGGCTGGCCAAGGCGTCGAGGCGGGCCACCGCCCAGCCATGCGCTCGGTGGCGGAGGTCGACGACGGCGATCAGGGCAGATTCGACTACGGCCGCGCCGGCGACGGCGACGGCCAAAGTCGGGGGATGATAGGAGCTCGGCGCGGTGGCCACCGAGATGACAGCCTGGGAGACGTGCACCGCTCGTACTGCCAAGAAGATGAACATCGCAGCCCGCACGGCGTGCTCGGCCGTAGACCCGCCGTCTTCACGGCCTGGCCCGCGGTGGTTTGGGGTCTGCTGTTGGGGTGCCAGGTCGTCCACCTTCGCTTCGCCCTCCGCCCCGACACCCCTAAAGGGCACGCGGCCCGGGGGATTTCTACCCCTTTCCTCGGACCGCGACAGTAACCCAATCTGGGTAGATGGAGACTTCCAGGTCGTCGGTGGCCATCGACGCTGACGACGATCTCACCCGCAGCGGCCTGGCCCGCATCGCGCGCCGGGCCGGCCTGGCCCTCGACCCCGCCGGCCCTATTCTGTTGCGCTCCGCCCCCGAGCCCCCGAGCGCCGGGGCGGCCGGCTGGGAGGCGGAAATAACCGTCACCGAGCGACACCTGGCGGTCTTGGTCGAGCTCGGCAGCTCACGATCGGTCCTCGACGCCCTCATCGCCCTGCTCGTGGAGCTGTCGCAATGAGCAGCGCGGGCGCCGCCTGCCACCAGAATGCCCCCCGACTGCGGGGTGAGATTACCCCTGGCCTGGCAACCAGCGGTCACCGATGATGGCAGAGATGACCCAACAAGACGTGCTCATCGGGTTCGTGCTCGACGGCAGCGCCAGGATGGGCCCGGTCGTCGGCGACAGCGCGGCCGGGCTCGACACGTTCGTGAGAAGCCAACGTCTGCAGCCAGGTCAGGCCCTGCTCGGCTTGACGCCGCTCAACAACGACTTGGGCGTCCGCTACGTCCGCACCACCCAGGGCTCGACGGGCAGGTCGAGATCGTCGTGCTCAGCAGCTAGATAGCTATCTAGAAGAAAAGGGGAAGCGTCACCGTGGACTGGTTTTGGGGTTACCTGATCGGCCGTAGCGCGGCCCTCCGTCAGATCGAACGTGAGCGTCTGGCCCAGATGACCCCGGAGCAGCGCAAGGAGTACAAGCGCGCCAAGTTCGAGCGAAAGCTCCGGTGGTTCCGCCCATTGGCCGTGATCGCTGTTCCCCTCGGGATCGTCACGGCTGTAGCGGCCAAGAGCGCCGGTCCCCTGTTCTTTTCAGCCCTGATCTTCGCGATGACGGCCCTCGGTTACCGGGCCCGGGTGAAACGCTGGCCGTGGCAAACAAGGGAGGCGTGGTTAGCTCGCCAACAAGCCTCGCAGGGCCAGCAATGGATCCCGAGCAATGCCAGGGCTGCCCAGACGTCGACCCCTCAAAGCCCACCGGCTCCGCCGGCGCCTCAGGTTCGCAACGGCCTGGCCGGCACCATGCAGCAACGGCGGGGGGTGTGGGGGCCCGGCCTGGCCAGCCCGCCGGATCTGGCAGCCGCCCTGACAGCACCCCGAGCCGATCCCCTCCCCGCTGGCAGCAAGGCCGCCAGGCTGCTCCCCCTCGGCCTCGCTGAGAGCACCGCGATCCGCGGGCGGGGCCCGGTGCTCGGCTGGGGCGTGCCAGACCAGGCCCGCCATGTCCTGATGGCCCAGGCCGTGGCCGAAAGCCAAGGTTGCCCGATCCTGTGGGTGAACGAGGGCGGTTTGGTCCCCTCCGAGGTCGCCGGTCTCGCTGGCGGGCGGACCGTGGTGCACCTGGACCTCTCCCGTACCTGCACCGGGAACCACCCCCACGCGGTCCTGCAGACAGCGAACAATGACAGCCGGACGTGCGCCGACTTCGGCGGCAGCTTGACCGTCTTCTACGACTGGGAAGGACCGGGTTCCTCTCGGCCTGACGGCGATTTGGACATGGCGGTCCAGCCGCTAATCATGGCCGCCCTGTGGGCTGCCGGCCTGCGAGGCACGCCGGTCGCCGAGACCGCCGGATGGGTCCGTTCCGGCCATTTGGATTGGATCGTGTCCACCTGCGCCCAGGGTCGTAGCGTAGAGGACTCCCCCCGGTTCGTGGGCGCGACGCAGTCCCTACTCCACGCTCAGCCCGACTTCGTGGCCCGGGTCACCCGCAAGGTGGGCGACCTGCTCACCGCCGTGGAAAGGGCCGAGCAAGCCCACCCGGCCGGGGCGGCCTACAAGCTCCGACCCCCCCTCAACGATCCCCGCCTGCTCGTCGTGCTCAGCCTCCCGGACCGTCCCTCGCGAGCCGAGTACAACCTGGCCGGTGCCCTGTGCCGCGACTTCGGCTCCCGGATAGACCCCCTGGTGATCTGCGACGACTTACGCTGGCTCGGCGGGATGTGGGGCGGCTCCGCCAGCTACGTCTGGCAGACCCGGCCCGGCCCCGGGTTCCTCCCAGACGGGCACGCCGAGCAGATCCTGGTCGGCCTGCCCCTGTCTGACCCCGCCGTACGCGAACACCTGCGACCCGGCCTGGGCGAAGTGGACCGCTTCGCCCAAGGAGAACCGGCCCTGCTGCTGCTCAGTCAGCAAGCGCACCAAGCCGCAGTACTGGGCTACTGAGCAGGGACCGGAGATGACCCGACCGGATGTGCCCACCCCAGCCGGGGTGGTTCTACCCCTGGTCAGCTCGTCGGAGGTCACACAGAATGGGTGACATCGAAGGAGCCACGACCATGAGCGCAGTCAGACCATGACCAGACGGGCGAAGGCAGCGGGACTCTCCGTGGTCGCTATCGTGGTGGTCGCCGCCCTGGTCACCTTGCTGGTCGCCTCGCCGTCGGGACCGTTCGCTCACAGCGGCTCCAGCCCGGCTCCCAAGGACCCGGTCCTGACGCTCGCCCAGGCAAACGATCTCGCGGGCCGGGCCGGGAATGTGACCAGCGAGCTTCCGGCGGACCTGACCAGCCTGGCGGGACCCTTGCAGTCGGTCGTGTCTGCCGCCAGCGCACTCCCGACCAAGCCCGGCGCCGGAACCGCCGGGCAGCTCGTCGACCTGGCCCACGCGGCGATCACGTTGTCGGGTCAGCTCAACCCCATCCAGGGCCAGCTTCCCGTCGCTGCGATCGCGGCAGAGCAACGGGACCTTTCTCCGAGCGAGCTCGCCGCCGAACAGTCGGGTTTCGACTCCTTCGAGTCCCAGTTCGCCGGTGACCAGACGCAGCTCAACTCCTTGCAGTCGATGGTCGCAGCCCTCCCCGCCGTGTCGTCGACCGGTACCGCCGTCGGGGCGGGGACCAACGGCGGGGCTGCCACGCTCGACAGCTACACCGCCACGTCCACTGCCACGCCGTCGGTGATCTCCAGCCTCATCGCCATCGCCCACCAGGTCGACGGCCCCGCCCAGCAACTGCTGACACTCTACGAGCAGATCACCCAGGGAAACCTCTTCGCGGTCCCGGCGAGCGCCTACACGGCCGTACAGAAGATGATCCCCCTGGTCAACGAGCTCGATCGCGACGCCTACACGATCCGGGTCGACGTGGGCACGATACTCAAGGATTCCGCCGCATCGGTGCAGTCCAATCCGGTGACTCTCGGCATGGTCAAGACCGGCACCGGAGGGGGCGGCGCCGTCGAGCTGGACGCTCGTGTCTACGGCAGGCTCTGCATCGGCAACGTGGTCTTCTGCTGGACGATCGACAACGGCCCTCTCGCCTCCAACATCCTTGGGGGGGTCAATCTGGCGGCCAGTGTGATCACCGATCTCAGCCTGTTGCCGGCGGTCGCTTCCTTTGGGGCCACCCTCCCGGTGACGGCTGTCCTGGACGGGGTCGCGGTGATCACCGCGGTGGACCAGTTCGTGGTCGACTCCTACCGGATCGACTACTCGACCCCGGTCGCCGAAGTCCTCCAGCTCGCCTCCGACGCTGTCGGCGTCGCCTTCTCGGTGTTCGGTCTGGGATCGGTCGCAGACGAGCTCAAAGCCGCCAGGAGCGAAGCGAGCATCAAGAACGTGGAGGAGGAGATCGCGCTCATAAAGAAAATCGGCGCCAGCCTGCCCAAGTTCAAGGCGCCGTTCGAAGGCAAGCTGGCCGAGCTCGCAGCCGACGAGACAGCCCTCAAGGAGGCCAAGACCATCGCCGATGAGCGCGCCAAGGCCATCTCCCTTTTCGGTGTGGCGACCAGCATCAGCGACGCCTACACCGGCCCATTCGCAAAGCCCATCCAGCAGATCGTGAAGCGCCTCTACGAGGACATCTACCACGACCTGTTCCCCCCGAAGCCCGCTGTCCCGGTGACGTGGCAGACCCGACCCCAGGTGCTATCGTTCCCGGCCGACGGCAACCCCACCTCGGTGTCCTGCATCCCTGGCTTCGACTCCTGCGATGTGGTCACCGCCGCCGGCTACGAGGTCACCGTCGGTGCTCGAGGGTCGTCCACCCCGAAACAGATCGACCCGGTCGCTGCCGGCCTGTCGGTGTCTTGCACGCGACCGGTGTGCGTCGCGGTCAACCAGTTTGGCACGGTGGTCCTGAACGCGTTCGGCGCTGGCGAGCCTGTCGGTTGGCAAACGCCGCGGCTAATCGACCCCCATGTCAGCGCACCCAACACGACCGACAACGCGGCCGACAACGCGGCCGTGTCGTGCGACCCCACCGCCAACTTCTGCATGCTGGTCGACATCAGAGGCTACGCCTACGCCTACGACAACAACACCGGGAAATGGTCATCGCTCGGCGAGCCCGACCCGAACGGCAAAGGGTTCTCGTCGGTGTCGTGCGCGACCTTCCAGTTCTGCGCCGCCACCGAGTTCGACGGCGCCATCATCACCTACAACGGGCACGCCTGGAGCTCACCCGACGAGCTCAGTCACGACAGCCTGATCTCGTCGGTGTCGTGCCCGACCACCACCTTCTGCGCAGCCGTCGACCACCAAGGCGACGCCTTCACCTACAACGGGCACACCTGGACCAAGGAGCCCTTCATCGACACAGGCACCACCGCTTACGGACAGCCAGCCGGATTCTATTCGGTGTCGTGCCCGACTTCGGCGTTCTGCGAGGCCGTGGACAACCTCGGCCGGGTCGTCAGCTACCAGGGGTCGAGCTGGGGTCACCCCACCCCCGTCGACACCTACGCCGGAACCAGAGACGGCATGCCCGAATCCATCTCCTGCTCCAGCGCCAGCTTCTGCGTCCTGGCCGACGGCACCGGCAATGTGCTGGTCAAAGCACCCGACACCAGCAAGCAGCCGACACCGCCCCCCACGGCCCCGACCTCGAACCAGACTGGGCCCAGCACCTCCACGCCACAAGTTGCGACGTGGGGCGCTCCAGACACTATCGATCCACCGAACCCGGCTGACCCCGCCCAGTATCTCACATCGGTCTCGTGCCCGACCACCACCTTCTGTATGGCCGTAGATGGCAATGGCAACCACTTCCTCGCTGCCAGCGCTGGCAACGTCTTCATCTACAACGGGTCCTCGTGGAGCCAGCCGCGCTCGGTTGCCAACCATAGCGGTGGCTTCGCTGACCTGTCGTGCCCGACCTCGACCTTCTGCGCGGCCTTCCTAACTTACGGCGGCGCCATTACCTACCACGGCTCGTCGTGGAGTTCCCCAGACAACATCGACTCGAGCCCCAGCAACTACAAGACGGTGTCGTGCTCATCGCCGTCGTTTTGCCTGGCCGTCGGCGTGGACGGCAGCAACTTCGTCTATGACGGGTCGTCGTGGCGATCTATTCCTAGCCCTCCCGTCTTGGTTACCAGCGGCGCTTTCAACGCGGTGTCCTGCTCGTCCGCGACCTTCTGCATGGCCGTCGACCGATATGGCAACGCCTTTACTTACAACGGAGCGTCGTGGAGTGGCCCCGACCTCGTTGACCAGGGCACCCAGTTGGACTCGGTGTCGTGCCCGACCACGACTTTCTGCGTGACCGTTGATGGCCAAGGGAACGCCTTTACGTACGATGGGTCGTCGTGGAGTACCGCTAACAGCATCGACCCGAGCGGCAGTGGCTTGAACTCGGTGTCGTGCTCGTCCGCAACCTTCTGCGTGGCCGTTGATAACGCTGGCGATGTCCTCACCTACAACGGGTCGTCGTGGAGTACCGCTAACAGCATCGACCCGAGCGGCAGTGGCTTGAACTCGGTGTCGTGCTCGTCCGCAACCTTCTGCGTGGCCGTCGATGCAACTCATGCCATCGTCTACAAAGTGTCCTAGCCACGTCAGGTTCGGCGAAGCAGTGTCAGCATCACTATCGCTCCTCCTCGCGAGCACAGTGGTTCTTGCTGCCTGCGGCACAACGTCCCCCAGCGCCAACCGGGTCTCTACCACGGGCATCACGGAGGTCGACATCTCGTCCGGTCAGGCCGTCGTCAACGGCGGAAGCCAAGTGACCCTGACGTCGCACCACGCTCGGCTCGCCGCTGCAGCCGAGCTCGTCGGGCTCGCCGCTGCAGACGCCACCCTCTACCGTGGACCAGCCAGACAGGATGCCGCTTTGTGGTGGTAGGGCCGTGCTCGGCAATAATCGCGTCGTGTTCCGCCCACACGACAGGATCGACATAGTTGCCGCGGCGCTTGTGTCTTCCGCTCGGGTTGTGCCGGCCCTGGAAGCGGACAAGGCCACCGGGCGCTACCGGTCGTGGTGGTGGCCCCTGCCCACAGCGTCGCAGCGACCGGTCATCGCGTCGCTGCTGGAAGACCGCTCCGCGGACGGCCAGGCGGCGGTAGCCGGCGCCCTGGCGTCAGAGGTTGACCGGCTGGTGCGCCTCCGGCTGGTCGAGGTCGGCGCGTCCGTCGTCCGCCGCCGGGGCGGCCGTCCCACGGTGCCAGAGGCTTGGGCACGGTCGCTGGTGTCGCCGGACCCGTGGCTGCCGGACTGGCTGGAAACCGCCAAGCTCGAAGCCCTCGCCACGACGGTGGCCGGCTGGGTTCGTTCCGGAGCTGTGGTAGGTGGCCGGGCCCGTCTCTGCCTGCGCCTGCACCAGCCGGCGCGCACGGGCGGAGACTGGTGCGTGGAGCTGCTGGCCCAGGACCGCGAGGAGCCGAGCCTCGTGGTGACCCTCGAGGACCTGTGGGCCGGGACGTCGCCGTTCGCGCCGGGCGCCATCCAGGATGTGCTCGCCGCTTTGGCGCGCATGGCCCGCCTGGCACCGGAGCTGGCGGGCGCTCTCGAGGCGTCGGTACCGAACCGGGTCGTGCTCGGCGGTCACGACGTGCTCACGATCCTGCGCGAGCGCGCCCGGGCATTGGAGGACGCCGGCATAGCGGTCCTTGTCCCGTCGTGGTGGACGTCACCGTCCAAGCTGGGTCTGCGGGCCCGCGCGAAGGGCCCTTCCAAGGGCGGCGGTCCGGCGGTGCCGGGCGGCTTCGGCTTGGAGGCGCTGGTCGAGTTCGAATGGGAGGTCGCGCTCGGCGGCCGGCGGCTCACCAAGGCGGAGCTGGCGACGTTGGCTAGAGCCGCGGCGGCCAAACAGGAGCTTGTGCGCCTGCGGGGTGAGTGGCTCGAGGTCCGGCCCGAGCGCGTCGACGCACTCCTCGCCCGTCTGGGCGAGACCGGCCGGGCCCCGGCCGCCGATCTCATGAAAGCGGCTCTCGGGCTCGCCAATCTGGCCCTCCCCGAGGGGCTCGACGTAGTCGATGTCGACGCTCGGGCTGTCGGCTGGCTGGACGCGCTTCTCGACGACGCCGTCCACTCGACCGTTGCACCTGTTGCGACACCGACCGGTTTCGAGGGTCGGCTCCGCCCTTACCAGGAGCGGGGCGTCGGCTGGATGGTGTTCCTGGGGCGGCTCGGCGTGGGTGCCTGCCTGGCCGACGACATGGGGCTCGGCAAGACGGCACAGGTGATCGCCACCTTGCTCGCTGACCCAGGCGAGGGCCCGGCGCTGGTGGTGTGCCCGGTGTCGGTGCTGGGGAACTGGGAGCGTGAGCTGGCCCGGTTCGCTCCGGCTCTGTCGGTCATGGTCCACCACGGTCCGGGGCGCCATGATGCCGACGAGGATTTTCGACCAAGGGCAGCCGTGCACGACGTCGTCCTCACCACGTACTCCCTGCTGGCGCGCGACCGCGACCACCTTGCGTCGGTCGAATGGTCAAGGATCGTCCTCGACGAGGCACAGCAGGTGAAGAACCCCGGCACTGCCCAGACGCGAGCGGCCGCCGGCCTCCGCTCCCGCCGGCGCCTGGCATTGACCGGGACCCCGGTCGAGAACCGGCTGGGTGACCTGTGGTCGATCATGCACCTGCTCAACCCGGGCCTGCTCGGTCCGGCGAGCCACTTCCGGGAGCGCTTCGCCCTGCCGATCGAGCGCGACGGTGACCCGGTCGCGATAGACCGCCTGCGGCGCGCGACCGGCCCGTTCGTCCTCCGCCGCTTGAAGACGGACAAGTCGATCATCGCCGACCTGCCCGAGAAGATCGAAACCGTGGACCGCTGCCCCTTGACGCACGAGCAGGCGACGCTCTACCAGGCGGTGGTCGACGACCTGATCGAACAGGCCGAAGCCTCCGACGGGATCCAGCGGCGTGGGATCGTGCTCGCCGGTCTGACGAAGCTGAAGCAAGTGTGCAACCACCCGGCCCATTTCCTGGGCGACGGGTCAGCGATGAGCGGCCGATCGGGCAAGCTGACCCGTACCGAGGAGCTTCTCGAGGAGATCCTGGCCGAAGGCGACAAGGTCCTCTGTTTCACGCAGTTCGCCGCCTGGGGGGACATGCTCGCTCCCTACCTCAGCGCCCGGTTCGGCGTTGAATGCCTGTGGCTGCACGGCCGCGTTCGCCGCCCGGCACGCGAAGAGATGGTCCAGAGGTTCTCGGAGCCGGGCGGGCCACCCGTGTTCCTCATATCCCTGAAGGCGGGTGGTACCGGGCTGAACCTGACCGCGGCATCCCATGTCGTCCACTTGGACCGGTGGTGGAACCCGGCGGTGGAGGACCAGGCCACCGACCGGGCCTTCCGGATCGGGCAGCGGCGCAATGTCCAGATCCACAAGCTGGTGAGCGCCGGGACCGTAGAGGAACGCATCGACGAGATGATTGTCGCCAAACGGGACCTGGCGGCGAGGGTCGTCGGCACAGGCGAGCAATGGTTGGCCAAGCTTTCCAGCAGCGAACTGCGGGCCTTGGTGGCTCTTTCCGGGGTGGTGGAGTGATGCCGGCTCGCAGCTGGGACGCCCCCTGGCAGAAGTACTCTCCGTCGGTTCCGCTGCCCGTTGAGGCAGGCGTGGCGACTTCGAGGCAGCGCGGTCCGATGGCCACGACGTGGTGGTCCCGCCGTTTCGTCGAGGTGCTCGAGTCCTACGGGCTGGGGGCCAGGATGCAGCGTGGTCGCCGCTACGCCCGGACTGGCCAGGTCATCGAGGTGGAGGTGTCGCCGGGGTTGATCGCGGCCCAAGTGCAGGGATCGCGACCCCGGCCGTACCTCGTGACAGCGGCGCTGGCGGTCCCAAGCGACGAGCAGTGGTCGTCGGTACTGGATGCCATGCGGGCCAAAGTCGGCTTCGTGGCCCACCTGCTGGACGGAGAGGTACCGACCGGGCTGCAGGAGGTGTTCGCCGCCGCCGGGGTACCGCTCTTCCCGACCTCCTGGACCGACATCCGGGCCAAGTGCACCTGCCCCGACTGGGAAAACCCGTGCAAGCACATCGCCGCAGTGCTCTACGTCCTGGCCGACCGGCTCGACACCGACCCTTGGCTCGTCTTGTTGTTGCGCGGCGGGGAGCATGAAGCGCTCCTGGGTTCCCTGACGGGCAGCTCCAGCGGGCCGGTAGCAAGCCCCGAGGTGGCGCCTTGGTGGCCGTTCGGTCCTGGACCGGTCCCCCTCGACTACCAGGCCCCCACCGACGACCTGGCACCGGCCTGTTCCGGGCCACCGGACGGCGTGCTCGACACCATGGAGCCGCTACCCGTCGCGATCGGGCCCTCTGGGTTCGTCGAACTGTTGCGACCACTGTACGAAAGCCTGGCACCCCGGGAGCCGTCGGCCGAAATAGGCGAACTCACGGTCGGAACCGGTCGTCAGGCATAGCTTCTGGCAAAGGTTGCCGACCTGGAGGAGACACAGTCCGGCAAGCCAAGGATGGAGCCCGAGAAATGCAGATCTCCTCGATCGCCCAGCCCACCGTCGCTGAGCAGGCAGCAGCGCATGTCGCCGCCAGCCAGTCCCCAGCCACCTCACAGTCGCCAAAGCAGGCCGCACCCGCCAGTTCCCAGCAGTCGGTCGCTCAGTCGGTGGCCAACGTCATCCAGCCGTCGTCGGTCGCGCCGTCCGTGCTGCAACAGGCCGTGAGCGATGGCGACGGGCTCACGGGGGTGGCGGCGCTCAACGACGGCGACGCTGCAGCGCAGGCCGCCGCTCTCCAAGCCAAGTCCATCGATTTCAGCGCCTGAACAAACGGGATCCTCGCCTCTCAGGGCTGGACGGCGACGTCGAGGCCCTGAGGGACGAGCTCCTCCCACGTGTTCCCCGGTGCCAGGCGTATGACGGCACCGTTCTTCTTCTCGATGAAGACGTACGGGTGGTCGAGCTTGGAACGCTCCCAATGCCCGTAGAAGACAGCACCGTCCCGGAACACCCATGCCGGGCCACTACCGCGCATGATGAGCCCGTACTCGTGTGCGCCGAGGGGGTCCTCGGAGTACTTGGTGACGTACTCGTGCATGAGCATGACAACGACGTTGGACGCTGTGATCTGCCGCCCGTCGCCGAGCAGCCCCGGTCCCGTGTCGGAGTACGAACGGTTGTAAACCCCGGTCCTGGGGTCCCAGGTCCATGTCGTGACGTCGAGGGGGAAGTGGATGCTCACGCTGGAGGCAGGCGTGCCACCCTGGACGGGGCGCCCGTAGCTGAAAATGGGCGTAGGGGGCTTCTGGCCGTAGTGCAACGTAGTGGCCGCCTTCCACAGCGCCGCCGTCGACGACTCGAAGTTGTGGGGGGCGTAGCGGGCCGGGTCGGTCCAGTACGCCTGGGGCGCTTTGTAGGCACTCACGTCCTCGAGCAGCGACCCCGGTGCATCGACCCTGTCGACGACCGGCTGTATGGCGCCGGAGTAGGCGAAGAGGACGTGGCCAAGGGGCTCGAGGATGCCCGGGTCGATGAGGCGGGCGGAGCGTATTGGCTCGATGCGGGGCGCCTGGTGGCACTGGAAGACGACGATGAACCTTGTTATCCCTCCCTCGACCGGCTCCTCGAAGACGATGTCGGCGTTGTCGAGGCCCCACTGCGGGCGGGCCTGTGGGAGGTTCTCGACCTTGACGGCCAGAGCCGCCCGGCGGGGTACGTGCCCGTTCGGGGCCGGCAGGCCGTTGAGGGGGCAGAGCGGCGGTCCGTGGTAGGCAACCCTGTGGGCTGCGATGCGGCGCCCATGCCGGTGCCGCCGCGCTCTCCTGGCCGCGGTCGCGGTCCTGGCGTGGCCGGCAGCGGTCGCGGGGGTCACGGCCGTCGTGCTGGTCGTCGCGCCGGCGGCCTGGGGGTGCTTCGTGGTGCCACCGCAGGCAGTGGCCACCAGGGCCAGCGCAGCCGCTGACACGATCGACGCCCACGTGGTCCTCCGCCGCCGAGCCATCCCCGCCGGCAACGCTACCCCCATCAGGCGGGCGCCGGACGTTCGGCGCCTCCGCCCATGGCGGCGCCTGCGGGCCCGGCCGGGGTATCGGTCCTGCCAGGCGCCGGCGCCGGCGCCGGTCCGCTCTCAGTCCCGGCAGGCGCCGACCGGGGTGACGCCGACCGGGGCCCCGACGCGCGCCGCCGACCCGGTCCCGGTCGTCAGTCCCTGGCCCGCAAGCCGTCCAGGACGGTCGCGAGCAGGCGGTGCGCCTGGGGCTCGGTGAGGGTGGCGCTCATGCACATCGGCAAGACGAGCTGCAGTACGTCCTCGCCGTCGAGGTCTGTACGGGCGGCCCCGGCCGCCTGGGCGCGGGCCAGCACAGCCGACAGTGCGGCGACGACTCTCTCCCGGGACGCCAGCCTGAGGCCCGGGTCCTTCGCGAAAGCCTCGTTGAGCTCGCTGACCAGGGCCCGCTTGCTCATGGAGTAGCGGACGTAAGCCTCCATCCAGGTGCTCAGGCCTTCCCAGGCGTCCGCCCCGGCCAGGGCTTCAGCGGCCGCTGACACGATCTCGTCGACGTCGCTGCGGTAGAGGGCCTCGGCCAGGTCGACGCGCTTGGGGAAGTGCCGGTAGAGGGTCCCCACCCCTACCCCGGCCTCTTTGGCGATGGCGTCCATCGAGGCCGCCGTGCCGTGGGCGGCGAACACCCTGCGTGCAGCCGCCAGCAGCTTCTCCTCGTTTCGCCGGGCGTCGGCGCGCCGTGGCCGGTCAGTCGGCGGTGTTCCCGCCTCGACCACCTGGTCGCCGTCCCGGTTGTCCCTGGCCTGTGCCTGGGCCTGCCCCATTGCGGACCAACTCCGAAAAGTAGTTCACCTAACCGGAGGATCCCTCCGTATACTAACCGGAGGAAGCTTCCACTTATCTCTCAGCATACCAGTGGAAAGGCAAGATATGTCGCAGACGACTCTAAACCGGGCGCGCCCTGGGCACCGCCCAGGCGACGGTCTGAGCCGGACCGCCGTCCCCGGCAACGCCAGTGGCGACAGCCACCGCCCAGGCGACGTCGGCCCGGGCGCAGCACCTGGCCGGCGATCCGGACCGGGGCGGGCCATGCCGGGGGCGGCGGGCCAGCGCCTGTTCCTCTTCGTTGTCCTGACGGCCCAGCTCATGGTGGTGCTCGACGGGACCATCGTCAACGTCGCCCTGCCTCACATCCGCGCCGGGCTCGG
Organism: Actinomycetes bacterium; assembly: GCA_021828475.1. GTDB lineage: Bacteria > Actinomycetota > Acidimicrobiia > Acidimicrobiales > Palsa-688 > JAJZMF01. Next base: position 29,289 of record JAJZIY010000021.1, on the reverse strand, counting down.
TTTCAGCGCAGCGGGGCTGTCCTGGGTCCTCAATGCCTACGTCCTGACGTTCGGCGGTCTGATGCTGCTCGGGGCGCGCTCGGGAGACCTGCTCGGGCGCCGCCGCACCTTCCTGTTCGGGGTGGCGGTCTTCTCGCTCGGTTCGCTGCTCGGCGGTTTCGCCGGCTCGCCCTCCGAGCTGCTCGCCTCCAGGGCCCTCCAGGGCATCGGGGCCGCCTTCGCTGCTCCTTCGTCCCTGGGCCTGCTGACCTCGGTTTTCACCGAGGTACAGCAGCGGGTGCGGGCGATCGCCATGTTCACCACGGTGTCGGCGGCCGGGGGAGCGATAGGGCTCGTCTCCGGCGGCGTCCTCGTCCAGTGGCTCTCGTGGCGCTGGGTGATGTTCGTCAACGTCCCGATCGGCCTGGCCGTGCTGGTGGTGGGCGTGACCGTGCTCTCCGAGACGGACCGCCGGCCCGGACGCTTCGACGTGAGTGGAGCCGTACTGTCCACGGCCGGCATGGCCGGGCTCGTGCTGGGCCTGGTCGAGGCGGGGAGCTCGGGTTGGACGGGCATCGGGACGCTCGGGCCTCTGCTGGCCGGAGTGCTGCTGCTCGGGCTCTTCGTCGTCAACGAGCGCAGGGCGCAGGAGCCTGTGCTGCCCCTGGGCCTGCTGACCGACCTCACCCGCAGCTCGGCCAACGTGGCCCGCGGCCTCGTCTACGCGGGCATGTACGGCGTCTTCTTCTTCCTGTCGCAGTTCCTCCAGGGAGTACAGGGCTACTCGGCCCTGCGGGCAGGCCTTGTCTTCCTGCCCGTCCCGGTGTCGGTGTTCCTGTCGTCGCAGCTGGCGAGCCTGGCCATGCGCCGGGGCCTCCGGCCCAAGATCCCGATGCTCGTCGGGACGGCCGTGGCCCTGGCCGCCCTGCTGATGGCCGCCGGCCTGAACGCAGGCTCGCCGGTGTGGAGGGTGGTCGTCAACCTGGTTGTCTTCGGGGTCGGGATGGGCCTGTCACTCGTCAGCCTCACCATGGCCTCGCTGGCCGGCGTCGAGCCCAAGGACGCCGGAGCGGCCTCGGGCGTTGTCAACGTCGTCCAGCAGCTGGGCGCTGCAGTCGGCCTGGCCGCGCTCGTCAGCGTGTACACGGGTGCTGTCGGGGCTCGCCACGGGGCCGCTGCCCCGCCGAGCGCGTTGGTGGTCCACGGTCTGCACGACGCCTTCCTCGCCGGTGCCGTGTTCGCCGTGGCTGCACTGGGACTGGTGGCTCTGGGTGTGCGTGTGGCGCGGCCCGTCCATGGCGGGGCCACCGTCGCCTCCAGGACCGTGACCCGACCGGAGGCCGAGCCAGCTTCCCGAGCCCCGGCCACTGCCGAGGCCGCCATATAGTGCCGGCACGGGGGGCCGTCGCAGGCCGGGTGCCGCGACGGCCCTTCGGGTCAGGGAGGAGGTTGGGATGAGCGAGACTGCCTGGGACGGGGTAGCCGGCAAGCAGCTCCTGATAACAGGGGCGACGGCAGGTATCGGGCTGGCCGCAGCCCGGGCGCTGGCAGCCAAGGGCGCCCACATCGCCCTTGTCGGACGCGACCGTGGCCGTGCCGATGCGGCAGCCGCGGCCATCGACGCGGCCGCGGCTGCCACGGGCAGCGGGTCACACACCACCGTCTTCCTGGCCGACCTGACCAGCCAGGCGGACGTGCGCCGCCTGGCTGCCGACGTCCTGGCCGGGCTGGGCCCCGTGCACGTCCTTGTCAACAACGCCGGCGCGGTGTTCAGCTCCCGGCGTACGACCACGGACGGTGTCGAGGCCACCTGGGCCCTCAACCACCTGGCGCCCTGGCTCCTCACCAACCTGCTGCTCGAGCGCCTCCGTGAGTCGGCTCCGGCCCGGGTCATCACCACCAGCTCGGAGGCGGGAGCCAGGTCGCACCTACCCTTCGGCGACGTAGACGCCGAGCGCTCCTGGGGAGAGCGGCGGTCCCAGTTGCGTGGTTTCCGGCGCTACGGGGAGACCAAGCTCGCCAATATCGCCTTCACGATCGAACTGGCGAGGCGCTGCGAAGGCACCGGGGTGGAGGCGTTCTGCTTCCATCCGGGCCTGGTGGCCAGCAACTTCAACCTCAACAACGGGCCCCTGGTGAAGGGTGCCATGGCCCTCGTCAGACCGTTCGCCCGCTCGACGGACAAGGGGGCCGAGACGCTGGTGTGGCTCGCGGAGAGCTCGGAGCCGAGCGGCCAGAACGGCAGCTATTTCGCCGACCGCAAGCCCCGCCGGTTCCCACCGGGTGCCCTCGAAGCCGACTCGCCGAGGCGCTTGTGGGAGCTCAGCGAGCGCCAGACGGGAGGCGGCGCCGCAGCACCGGCGTGAACGCGCCGGGGGGAGCCCGGGGTACTGTCCGAGCCGACACTGTGCGTGGGCCTGCACTGGCACAGGGTGATGCATGCCAAGCGGGTGCCTGAGGTGCGAAAATCGGACGCCATGGTGACGCGCGGCACCGGTTGGCGGCGAACGGTTTGGCGGGCACGCAGCCTCACGGTGCCCTTGAGCGTGGCCCTGGCGGCGGTCGTCTGCCTGCTCGCGACAACCTTACCCGGGACCGTTGCCCCAGGTCCGGCCGCACACGGCCCTGCCACCCCGGCCCGGTTGGGCCTCGCCGTACCGGCGGCGGCCGCATATCCCCTGGCTCCTGCCAGCACCCGCTCGTACTACGAGAACAACGCCAACCCCCGCGTGCTCTCGGCTCAGGGAGCACAAGCCGGTCGGGCGGCTGCGCAGGGCCTCGTCATCCTGGACTTCGGGAGGCCGGCGTTCAACGGGGTGGCAGACGGGACGGTGAGCTTCCGCGGTCACTTCGTGTACCTCGCATGGGTGGCCAGAGGGGTCGAAAACTACATCCGCAGCTACTACCGCACGGCGCCTCCGGGCACTGTGCTCGACGTGGCGATCGGGACCAACAACAGTTGCTCGTCGCTGGAGCCGTGCGGTGCGCTCGTCTGCGGCTGCCGTTACGAGCCCGCGGACTACTTCGGCTGGGGTGAAGCCCTGGCGGCCACCGTCGAGCAAGTCGGGGCGTGGTCGGCGGCGCTGCGCTACGGGATGCACTACACGGATCTGGTCAGGGTGGTGGCGGCTGACGACGCCGAGCCCGCATTCGACCCTGGCTTCACCAATACCTACAACGTGCTGGCGGGTTACGCCACCACCGTAGGCGGTGCCCAGCCGGCGATGGTCGACGACGGCTCGGCCGAGCCCTTCTACTGGAGCGAGGACCAGCTGCTCGAGGTGGCCTACGGCTTCCGCCCGGACATTCCCATGCCACAGGTGTACTTCCCCCACCAGGTCACCGAGTGGGCGGCGCTGGTGCGCTACGCCAGGCGCAGGTACCACAAGCAGTTGCTGATCTTCGGCGTCATGGCCGAGACGGGGGAGGGCCCGTATGCGCCCTCCGTCGCCTATGCCAACATGCTGTCGGTGCTGGCCCGTACGACGCACCAGGCCAGCATCCCCTGGCTCTCCACGATCGGGGCCATCGGAGAGGCTGGGGCGCCGGCTCAGGCGGGGACGTAGGAGCAGGCCGGGTCCTCGCCGAGCGGATCCCCGCTGGCGGCGTACGCGCGGGCCCTGGAACCGCCGCAGGCGTCGGCGTACTCGCAGGCGCCACACCGGCCGGCGAAGCGCCCGTGACGCAGGGCTGTGAGCAGGGGGTGGTGCCGGTAGGTCGCGACCGGGTCGTCGACGCGCGTGTTGCCCAGCGGCACAGGCATGAAGCCGGCCGGCAGGAGGGTGCCGTCGTGGCCGACGAAGAGGGTACCCTTGCCGTCCCTGGTCCCAGCGGTCGGCATCCGCGAGGGGGTGCGCGCCGGGCCCAGGCGCTCGGCCAGCCTGGCGGACAGTTGGCCGTAGAGAGGGCCGAGCCCGTACCGGGACGCCGTAGCGGAGCCGGGCTCGGTGGGGTTGGCGCGCCGCCACGACGCCACCCGGCGGCACCACGGGCCTTCGACGGTCCGCACCACGAGCCCGTAACAGGACGCCTCCCAGAGGAAGTGGGCGACGTCCTCGTTCTCGGTCGGGGAAAGTTCGGGCTCGTGTTGGCCCCGGCCCACGTGCACGAGGAAGAAGACCTCCCAGGAGGTTGCTCCCGCCCGGAGCACGAGTGAGGCCACGTCCGCCAGTTCGGAGGCGTTGGCCGCCATTACAGCGGTGTTCACCTGGAGGCGGAAGCCGAGCGCCCGCAGACGTCTCATGGCGTCGAGGGTGGCAGCGAAGTGGCCCTCCACCCCCCGAACGCCCTCGTGCGTCGCCGGCCCGCTGCCGTCCAGGCTCACCGAGACGCTGCGGGCACCCAGGCGGGCCAGGGCTTCGAGAGCCGTGTCGGTGAGGCGTCCGGTGACGCTCGGGGCCAGGGCGACTGGCAGGCCCGAGCGCTGTGCCTGGGCCACGAGGTCGCGTAGGTCGGCCCGGGCCATGACATCGCCGCCCGTGAGGACGAGCACCGGGGGCCGAGGGAAGTCTGCCAGCCGCCGCACGAGGCGCTTGCCCTCGTCGGGGGTCAGTTCGCCGGGGCTCGGGTGGGGCGCCGCCTGCGCCCGGCAGTGCCGGCAGGCCAGTTCGCAGGCCTTGGTCGTCTCCCAGAACACGAGCAACGGGCCGTCGTCGAAACGGTCGGCCGTGACAGCGGCCATGTCCATGCCGGTCCGAGCGCCGTGACCGGGCGGCCGCTCCTGTCCCGGGGCCGGCACCTGGTGCGACGGCGCCTGCAGGTCCTCACCCGCGCTGGCGCCAGGTGGGCGCTGCTCGTCGCGCGGGGCCTGCCCAGCCGTGTTGTTCTCAGGCACCGGTCAATTGTCCGCTTAGGTCGGCCCCGCCAGGCAGGGCCGGAAGTCCTATCGCTGGACGGCGATGGCTGCGTTCACGTCCAGGATGTGCAGTACGCAATCGGGCAGCCGGCACACCGCCCGCACCAGGTGGCGGTGTGGCCCTTTGAGGGTGCGCGGCGGCGGCTCGAAGCCGCTGTCGAGATCGAGGACGTCGCCTATCTCGTCCACCAGCAGGCTGACGGCACCGCCATCGGAGCCGATGACGATGTTGGTGGCCAGCTCGGCGTCCGCCAGCGACGCCAGGCCCAGGACGGTGCGCAGGTCGATGGCGATCACGACCTGGCCGCGCAGGTTTATGAGGCCCCGGACGGCCGGGGGGGCCAGTGGCGCCGGCGTCATCTCCTGGTGGACGATGACCTCCTGGACCTCGTTGACGTCGATGCCGTACAGCTTCGCGTCTATGAAGAAGGTGCAGTACTGGCCGGCCATGGTCTCGGCGGCCGTGGTTTTGGTGCTCATGCTGCTGCTCCCGGTTGCAGGCTCCCGACCGTGCCCCATCGGCCGCCCTGGCTGCCGCCGAGGGCGTCTATGTCGACGACATCTGTAATGTGGCCGGCCACGATGGCCGATCCCAGGGTGCCGTGGCGCGCCGTGCTGCGTACAGGCGCCGAGTACCCCTCGACGATGTCGACCACGTTGTCCACGACCAGGCCCAGCCGCTGCCCGGCCGACTTGTTCACCACCACCACCTGGAGCGAGGCTGCGGCTGCGGCTGCGGCTGCGGCTGCGACTGCGCCGGAGCCGGCGCCACCGGCCACGTAGTCGCTCAGGTGGACCAGCGGCATGATGGTCCCCCGGTACTGCACGGCGTCGTAGTCGCCGGCGCGCTCGACGGCGCTGGCCGGTACCTCCTCGATACGGTCCACGTTCACCTGGGGAAGGGCCAGTTGCGAGCCGCCCACCATGACGAGCAGCAGGGGTTCGACCGTTGTGCCGTCCGCCTGGGCCTCGACGGGCCCGGCAGCAGAGGCCCCCAGCGCCTGCTCGGCGCCGGCGGTGAGACCGGCCTGGTGGGCGAGGCCCGTCACGTCGAGGATGAGGGCTACCCGGCCGTCGCCCATTATGGTGACGCCGGCAAGGGCGGGGATGCCCTTCAACTGCTCGCCGAGGGGTTTGACCACGATCTCCTCGGTGTCGTGGACATCGTCCACGATCAGGCCGAAAGCCTGGCCGTCGGACTGCACCACGACGATGGTCGTCTCGGCGGCCGTGGTGGGGGGGCCGCCCAGTTGTTCGGCCAGGTCTACCAGGGGTAGCAGGCGTCCGCGCAGGCGGTACACCGGTACCCCGCCGACGTACTCGACGTGGCTCCCGGTCGATTCGTCGAGGCGCACCAGCTCGAGCAGGTTGACCTGGGGCAGTGCGTACCTCTGGCCGCCGCTCGTGACGAGGAGGGCCGGGATTATGGCCAGGGTCAGCGGGATTTTGATCGTGACCGAGGTGCCCTGGCCTGGGCCCGTCGTTATGTCGATGACGCCGCCGATCTTTTCGATGTTGGTCTTGACGACGTCCATACCCACGCCGCGCCCCGAGATGTTGGTGACGGCAGGGGCCGTGGAGAAACCAGGCACGAACAGCAGGTCGACCACTTCGCGGTCGGTGAGGGCAGCCGCCTTGTCGGCGCCCACCAGGCGCCGTTCGACGGCCGTGCGCCGCACCCGCTCGATGTCGATGCCGGCACCGTCGTCGATCATCTCGATGTTGACCCGGCCCCCCTCGTGGAAGGCCCGGAGCAACAGCCTGCCCTGCGCCGGTTTCCCGGCGGCCACCCGGTCCTCTGGCAGTTCGATGCCGTGGTCGACCGAATTGCGCACCAGATGGGTGAGGGGGTCGCGGATGGCCTCGATGATGGTCCGGTCGAGCTCGGTGTCCTGGCCCTCCAGCTCCAGGCGTACCTGTTTGCCGCAGGCCACCGCCAGGTCGCGCACCGTGCGCGGGAAGAGCGACCAGACGTTCAAGATCGGCTGCATACGGGTCTTCATGACCCGCTCCTGCAGCTCGGAGGTGATGAGGTTGAGCCGCTGGGTCGGAGCTGTCAGCGGCGAGTCCGACTGTGACGACACGTGCTGGAGGATCTGGTTGCGGGCCAGTACCAGCTCGCCCACCAGGTCCATCATCTCGTCGAGCACGCCCACGTCCACCCGGACATGCGCGTCGGCGACCCCGGGGCGGGCTTCCGCGACGGATGCCACGGGGGCCGGTGCTGGGGTCGGCTGAGGCGGGGTGGACGCTACTGGCTCCGGGCCGGGGGTTTCTGGTCCCAGGTGCCAGGCGGGCGCAGTCCAGGCGGTCCCAGCCGTGCCGGAGCGGAGTGCACCGGCTGCGGCCTCAGGCACCGGCACCGCCTCGGGCACCGGCACCGCCTCGGGCACCGGCACCGCCTCGGGCACGGTCTCGGCTACCGGCACCGCCTCGGGCACCGGCACCGCCTCGGGCACCGGCACAGGCGCTGGCCCCGGAGCACGGGCGTTGTCCTCACAGCTGAGGGTCTCAAGCAGCGCGATCAGCTCCGAGTCGTCGCGCTCGCCCTCCCTGCCGGCACCCTCGATGTGGGTGAGGATCGCCTTTAGGACGTCGACGAGGGCGAACAGGGCGCTGGAGCGCGGCGGTGTCAGCGCAAGCTCACCGTCGCGAACCCGGGCCAGCAGGGACTCGCCTGCATGCGCGACCTTCTCCAGCGCCTCGAAGCCGAGGAAGCCGCTGACACCCTTTATCGTGTGCACGGTCCGGAAGACGGACCGGAGCCGCTCAGCGTCGTCCGGGGCCTCCTCCAGGGCGACCAGGTCCAGATCGAGCTGGGCCATGTTCTCGAAGCTCTCGACCAGGAACTCCTGGAGGATTTCGTTGTCTATGCCTTCTTCCGGCTCGGTGCCGTCCATTTTGCTACCTCCGCACCAGGTCGCGGCGTCAGATCGTGAAGCGGGCAACGAGGCGGTTGAGGTCGCTCGCCATGGCCGAGAGCTCCTGGGCGGCGGCCTTACCCTGCTCCGCCCCGGCTCTGGTGTTGTCGGCCACGCCGACCACGCCCTCGATGTTGCGGCCGATCTGTGCGGTCGCCAGCGCCGCCTCGTTGACGTTGACCGCAATCTCGTTGGTGGTCGCCGTCTGCTGCTCCACGGCGGTGGCGATGCTGGCCTGGATCTCCGCGATCCGCTCGATTATCCCGGTGATGCGCGCTATCGCCTCCACTGCGCCGGTGGAGGACACCTGTATGGCCTCGATCTTGGCCGAGATGTCCTCGGTCGCCTTGGCCGTCTGCTTCGCCAGCTCCTTCACCTCGTTTGCGACCACGGCAAAACCCTTGCCGGCGGCGCCGGCGCGTGCCGCCTCGATGGTGGCGTTGAGGGCGAGCAGGTTGGTCTGCTGGGCAATGCGGGTTATCACCTGGATGATCTTGCCGATGTCGGCAGACGATTCGCTGAGCTCGCGGATGGTCGCGTTGGTCGTCGCTGCGACGTTCACCGCTTCCGTCGCCACACCGGCGGCGTCCTCGGCGTTGCGCGCGATCTCCTGGATACTTGCGGACATCTCCGTGGCGGCGGCGGCCACGGTGGCGGACTGGCGGTTGACCTCCTCCGCCCCGGCAGCTGCCTCGTGGCTCTGGGCCAGGGTGGCGTCGGCGTTGGCGAGCAACTGTGTCCCCGTCGCCGCCAGCTCCTCGGCCGCGCCGGCCAGCGATATTGCGCTCTCGTTTATGGTGGTGAAGGACCCGCGCAGCTCGTCGATCACCTTCGCGAAGCCCTCACCCATCTGGCCGATGGCGTCGTTCCCGCGTACCGTGACCTGCTTGGTCAGGTCCCCGGCCCTCACGGCCTCGACCACGGCCAGCAGGTCGTTGACCTTGGTGTCGAGCGCCTCGGCCGCAGCCCGCTCCTGCTCCTCCGCCCTGATGCGGTTGAGGGCCTGGGAGAGCAGCTGGCCGACATTGCGCAGGGCCTCGAGGCGCGCCGGCGACGGCCTCAGCACCTGGGTGGCGAAGAAGTCGAGCACACCGTAGATCTGGCCGTTGAGCGTCACGGGGAGCGCGAAGCCCGACCTGATGCCGGCACCGACAGCGACAGGTGCGCGCACGCAGTCTGTGAGCTTGGAGAGGTCCTCGACGTACACCAGATCTCGCGCCTGCCAGGCCCGCCCACAGATCCCGGTGCCCTCGGCGAAGGTCGCCGACTGGGTCACCCGGGCGAACTCCGGCGACACGCTGCCGGACTCGACGCTGAAGTGGAGCGCGTTGTCGGCGCCGATCCTCCAGGCCGACCCGTAGGCCAACCCGAAGGCCTCGCGCACGGCTCCGAGCGTGACCTCCGCCGCCCTGGCCGTCGTCTCGGCGTCGCTCAGGGATTCGAGCACCTGAGCCACCGCAGCGCTGTTGGACACCGCTTCTGCCTGCGCGTTGGTGGTCGAGATCTGCTTGATGGTGCCTGAAACGGCGCGGGCGATGTTGCGGAACGTGTCGAGCCGCTCGGGTGGCATGGGCACCCGGTACCGGGACATGAAGTCCATCGTGCCGACCACGTTGCCGTCCACGACCACAGGCATGCTCAGGGCGGAGCCGATCCCGGCCCGCTGGGCCGCGGCGGCGCGCACGCAATCGGTCAGCTGGCCGATGTCGTCGACGAAAAAGACGTCCCGCTGGTACCACGCCCGCCCGGCCAGCCCGGCACCCTCCGAGAAGGTGGCGTCCTTGCTCACAGCGGTGAACTCCGGCGAGACGCTGCCGTAGTCGATGGCGAGGTGCAACCGGTTGTCGGAGGGGCCCAGCTCCCAGAAGGACGCGTAGGCCCAGTCGGCCATCTCGCAGACTGTGGCCAGCGCAGTCAGCGCCGCGTCCTGCACGGACTCGGCCTCCTCGAGGCGGCTCAGCACTGTTGTCACCGTGTGTGCCGACCTGGCCAGGAGCTTGGCCGTGTCGGTCTCGTCGAAGCGGGCGAGAGCCTGGGACACCAGCTCGGCCACGGAGCGCAGAGCCTCCATCCGCTCGGGGAACGGCTCCAGCGCCCGGGTTGCGAAGAAGTCCATCGTGCCGACCACCTCGCCACGCACGACGACGGGCACGCACACGCCCGACCTGACCCCGGCCCGGGACGCCACGGGTGCGCGCACGCAGTCGTTCACCTGGGAAAGGTCCTCGACGAACAGCAGATCGCGCGCTGCCCAGGTCCGGCCGACCACGCCGACACCCGGGGCGAAGGTCGCCTCCCGCGTCACCTGGGCGAACTCCTCGTTGACATAGCCGGCCTCGTAGGCGAAGCGCAGGAGACCGTCGACGCCCACTGCCCAGTAGGAGCTGTAGTCCCAGCCAAAGGCCTGGCGTGTCGCCTCGAGGGCGGTGACGACCAGGGTCTGGCGGTCGGCGCAGTCCGCCAGGGCGCGGACAACCGCCCGCACCGCACTCAGGTCCGTGCTGATGCGTTGTGCGTCGGCGGCGGCCTGGAACGAAGCTTCCGAGGCGGCCTGGGCCGACGCTTCGGCGGCCGCCAACCTGCTCATGGCCTCGGCCGCTGCCGCTTCGGCGGCCGCCAGCCTGGCGGCGGGCTCGGCGACGGCCGCGCCCGGCGCGCTCGGGGAGGGCGCAGGAGCCGTGCCACCTGTCTCGTCGCCGTTGTCGCCTGAACGTTCGGCGACGGCCGCGCCGGCTCCGTTACTGTGTGCCCGATTGGAAGCCGATGTGGCCATGGGTGCCGTTCCTTTCTCCTGAAGGTCCTTGCCTGTCGTCCTGGTCCCCCGACAGGCCGGTCTTGCCGACGGGGCGCGTCCCGGGCGGCCAACGCGAGGTGCCCGGCGCTGATGTCGTCTCGGCACCCGCGGGACGTGGCTGAGCGCTGGGAGGCAAATGCAACGGGAGGCCGCGGGTGGTCCGGGACCTAATGCCCTAGTCGGCACCCGCGGCCGTGGCGGCGGTCGCCCCGTCGGGCCCGAAACCGGAAAGACCGGGAGCGCTCGGCCGGGAGCGCTCGGCCGAAGGCCCGTGGCCGGGCCACCGGGGCGAGCGCGAGCCGTCGCGTCCGGAGCGTGTCGCGCCGCTGCCCGTGGCCGGGTGAACCGCATTGTGGGCAGCCGGCAAGCGGGCGCTGCCGAGCGAGGGCCCTGGCGTGTGCGGCCGGCCGTGAGGCAACCGTTAGGGAGGGTGTACAGCTAGTATGCCGCCTGACAAACGGGGCTTACCCGGCACCGGCATGGTTTGTTCAACGGAGAGGGCTGCAGGTGAGCCAGGATCGGGGGCCGCTCGAGCCGGCAAATGACGCCCTGGGGCCGCATTACGCTTATGCGGGCCCGGCGCCCGCACCGGCACGCCCCGGTGAGGGGGCGGGAGCGACCCTGGGCGGCCCGGCGGCCGGGGCCGAGGGTGGGCAGGGGACGTCACGGCCTTCGGCCGGCTCGGGCTCGGTGGCGGAGGTCATGGCCGGTTGGGACTGGGCATCGACCCCTGTTGGGCCGGCCCAAGGGTGGCCGGCCACCCTGCGCACGATGGTGCAGGTCGTACTCGCATCCAGGTTCCCGATGTGGATGGGATGGGGACCGGAGCTGACCTTCTTCTACAACGACGCCTACCGGCGCGACACCCTCGGCGTCAAACACCCGTGGGCGCTCGGCCGGCCGGCAAGGGAGGTCTGGGCGGAGATATGGCCGGACCTCGAGCCCCGGGTCGCGGCGGTGATGGAGTCGGGGTCGGCCACCTGGGACCAGGCGCTGCTGCTGTACCTCCAGCGCAGCGGGTACCGGGAGGAGACCTACCACACCTTCTCCTACAGCCCTGTACCCGGGCCCGACGGTGCCCCAGAGGGGCTCCTCTGCGTGGTGACCGAGGAGACCGGACGGGTCATCGGCGAGCGGCGCATGACGACGCTGCGCCAGCTGGCCTCGGAGCTCTCGGGCACCCGTACCGAGGCGGAGGTCTTCGCCGCCGTGCGGTCGCGCCTGTCCCAGAACCGGAGGGACCTGCCTTTCACCCTCGTCTACGCCTACGACGCCGAGGGGCGGGCGTCGCTGGTGTCGTCCACCGGGCTCCAGTTGCCCCATCCAGCGGCTCCCGAGCAGATTGGACCGGGTGCCACGGAGGCGGCCTGGCCGGCAGGGGTGATGCGCTCCGAGCCCAGGCTGCTGGTCGTCGACGACCTGCGCCGCCGTTTCGGGCAACTCCCGGCCGGGGCCTGCGACGAGCCGCCGTCGGCCGCGGCGGTCGTCCCCCTGGCCGGCCGGGGAGAGGGCCCGAGCGGCTTCCTGGTGGCTGGCCTCAACCCCTACCGGGCCTTCGACAGCCAGTACGAGGGCTTCCTCGAACTGCTGGCGGGCCAGGTCGCAGCGGGCCTGGCCAGTGCCCGTGCCTACGACGCCGAAAGGCGCAGAGCCGAGTCCCTTGCCGAGCTGGACCGGGCGAAGACGGAGTTCTTCAGCAATGTCAGCCACGAGTTCCGCACGCCTCTCACGCTCATCCTCGGCCCGGTGGAGGACAGCCTCAACGACAACGTTGACCCGCTCCCATCGGCCCAGGTGGCCCGCCTGGAGGTGGTCCGGCGCAACGCCCGGCGCCTGCGCCGGCTGGTCAACGACATGCTCGACTTCGCCCGCATAGAGGGGGGACGGCTGCAGGCGGAGACGGTGCCCACCGACCTGGACGCGCTGACCAGGGACGTGGTGGCGTCGTTCGCGCCCGCCATCGAGCAGGCCGACCTGGGTCTCGAGGTCGAGTGCGCCGCCCTTCCCCGTCCGGTCGTCGTCGACCCTGACATGTGGGAGAAGATCGTCCTCAACCTGCTGTCCAACGCCCTCAAGTTCACACTCGAAGGCACCATACGCGTGAGCCTGACGGACGGGGGCGACCACGTTTGCCTCTCCGTGTCGGATACCGGCGTCGGCGTCCCCGCAAACCAGTTGCCCCTGCTCTTCCAGCGCTTTCACCGGGCACCGCTTTCAGCCGCCCGCTCTCACGAGGGCACAGGCATCGGCTTGGCCCTCGTCCACGAGCTTGCCCGCCTGCACGGCGGTACGGCCGGTGTGCAGAGCACCGAGGGTGAGGGGTCCAACTTCTGGGTGAGGCTGCCCTACGGCGAGCGGGGCACCGGCACGGCCGTGCCCCAGCGCGACTCGGCCCGCCAGGCCTACCTGGACGAGGCCCTCCAGTGGGGCCCGGCCACGGAAGTCGCGCCCGAGGATTTCGCCTCCGCCCGGACGGCCGAGGCAACCGTCCTGGTGGTCGACGACAACCCCGACATGCGCGCCCACCTCGCCCGCCTCATGTCCCCCTACTGGCGGGTGGTGCTGGCCAAGGACGGGGAGCACGCTCTCGCCCTGGCCCGGGTGCAGCGGCCGGACCTGGTGCTCACGGACGTGATGATGCCCGGCCTGGATGGTTTCGGCCTGCTCGAGGCGCTTCGCGCCGATCGGGAGACGGCCACGGTGCCGGTCATCTTCCTGTCTGCCCGGGCAGGCGAGGAGGCGGCGGTCGAGGGCCTCGAGGCAGGTGCGGACGACTACCTCGTCAAACCCTTCTCGGCAGTCGAACTGCTGGCGCGTGTCCGGTCCAACCTCGAGCTGGCCCGGTTGCGCAACCGGGACGCCGCCTGGCGTGCAGCCCTGGTCGAGTCCCTGAGCGAGGGTGTCGCCGTCATGGGGCCGTCCGGGACGGTGACCGAGGTCAACGCCGCCTTCAGCCAGGTCCTCGGGTACGGGAGCGATGGCCTCCCCTACGAGATGCCATATCCCTGGTTCCCGGATCCGGTGTGCGAGCCAGAGGACCACGCCCGGATGCTGGCGGTCATGGGCACCGCCCTGCGCCACGGCCGTTGTGGCGGGGTGGTCCCGGCCCGGCACCGGGACGGCCGTCGGATCCACCTCGAGGTCTCGGTGGTCTCCGTCGACGACGAGGACGAGCGCCGATTCGTCATGGCAGTGCGCGACGTGACGGCCGATCTGCTGGCCACTGAGCGTGAGGCCGCCCTGGCCCGCTTCGGGATGAGGCTGGCCGAGGCCGGGGATGTCCGCCAAGTCCAGGAGGTGGGCCTGGATGAGCTGGGCCGGCTCTTCGGGGCGGATGCGCACCTCGAGTGGCACGCGGCAGTGCCCGGTGCAGGCCCCTCGGCGGCGGTGGGTGCCGGGGAGTCGCAGCGCACAGGCGCGGAGGCGATGGACGCCGCCCGGGAGACTGGGCGCGTGGTGCTCATACCCGGCGCCGAGGCGGTGTTCGGGCCCGATGAGCAGTGGTACACGGGTATGGCGGCGCCGCTCGAGCCGGCCGCCCACGACGGGGCGGTATGGCTGTCCTTCGCCACTCTGCGGCGCGTGAGCCTCGAAGACCGGGCGCTTTTCGGTCTGCTGAGCGGGTACCTGGGCCAGGCCATGCGCCGGGCGCAGCTCTTCGACGACAGCAAGGCCGTGGCCACGGCCCTGCAGCGCTCGATCCTCGGCCCGCAGGAGACTCCCGCCGCGGTGGCGGTGCACTACGCCCCGGCCGTGCGGCCCCTGGAGGTCGGGGGCGACTGGTACGACGTCGTAGAGCTCCCGGACGGCCGACTGGGCCTCGTGGTCGGCGACTGCGTCGGGCGTGGCCTCCAGGCCGCCACCGTCATGGGCCAGCTCCGCAGCGCCTGCCGCGCCCTCCTGCTGCAGATGTCGTCGCCGGCGCAGGTGCTGAGCGCCCTGGACACTTTCGCCGAGAGGGTGCCGGGAGCGGCTTGCACCACCGTCTTCTGCGGGGTGCTCGACCCCCGGGACGACTCGCTGCGCTTCTGCAGCGCCGGCCACCTACCGGCGGCGCTGGTCTCCTTCGACGGGGCAGCGAAGCTGCTCAACCACAACCAGTCGCTGCCCCTCGGCGTGCTCCCGGGGACGCAGCGGAGCGAAGCGGCCGAACAGGTCGCACCGGGCGCGTTGCTCGTCGTCTACACCGATGGCCTCGTCGAGCGCCGCGGCGAAACCATCGACGTCGGCATCGGGCGTCTCGTCGACGCCGTGCGTGAGGCGCGGGCTCTCACGCCGAGGGCGCTCACGCTGTACCTGACCCGCCTCCTCGTACCCGACGACGCGCAGAAGGACGACGTGGCCCTCGTCGTCTACCGCCAGCCCGGCGAGGTCGCTGCCGCTCGCTTCGCCGTGACAGTCGAGGCCGTGCCCCGAGAGCTCGCAGGCCTACGCAGGCAGCTCTGCGCCTGGCTCCACCAGCACGGCGTCGACGGGCAGTCCGCCACCGAACTGCTCGTGGCGTGCGGCGAGGCGTGCAGCAACGCCGTCGAGCACGCCTACCCGGCCGGGGCCCCCGGCCAGCTGGTCGTGGAAGGCGAGATCGAGCCGGGCCGGGTGCGCCTGCGTGTGTCCGACACGGGCCGCTGGAGGGTGCCTGCGCAACGGGGCGAGGACAGAGGCAGGGGCCTGCAGATCATGCGTGGGCTAACGTCCAGGGCGGAGGTCGTCGGCACCGGGGACGGGACGACAGTCGACCTGGTCAAGGAGCTGCTGGTTGACTGAGAGGCTGGCCATGGACGTGGTCGAGGAGCCTGAGGCCGTCGTGATCAGGCTCGCCGGTGACGTGGACATGACCAATGTCGGCCAGCTGCGGGCCACCGTGAGCCAGGTGGCCGCCGGCACCCTCCTGGTGGTCGACGTCAACGAGGTGGGCTACCTGGACAGCGCCGGTATCGCCGTACTGTTCGAGCGGGCCAAGCGGGGCCGCCTGGAGGTGGTGGCCGCCCCTGGCTGCCCCATCCGCAGGGTGCTCGAGGTCGTTGCCATCGGGCAGCTCGCCACCCTCAGCGACAGCCGCCCAGACGACTGAGGCGGTCGGCCAAGCGAGCCGGCCCGCTGGCCACCGCCAGCGCTAGGCACCCGTGGAGAAGTGCTTGCCCAGCGTGCCCATCTGGCCCTGGTAGTTGGAGCCGATGTCCTGGCCGTAGAGCTTGGCCGGTTCGCACACCATCCTTTCGAAGGTCAGCTTGCATACCTGCTGGCCGTGGTCGATCATGAACGGCACGTCGTGGGCGCGCACCTCGAGCGCGGCCCTCGACCCCTTGAGGCGGCCGCCCGGGTCGAAGCCGAAGCCCGGGTCGAAGAAGCCGGCGTAGTGGGTGCGCAGCTCGCCGCTGGTCGGGTCGTAGGCCGTCATCTCGCAGGCGAGGTGGGGAGGGATGCGGACCGCCTCGCGCGAGAGCAGCAGGTAAAAGCGCTCCGGGCCGAGCAGTACCCGGCCCTCCTCCTCCACGGGCACCGGGTCCCAGTAGGCCTCCGGGCGGTGGGCGCGCAGGGCGCCCATGTCGATGGCCATGGTGTGCTCCTTGGCCCGGTAGCCGACATTGGTCCCCCGCTCACCTCGCAGGTCCAGGCTGAGCAGGAGACCCTCGCTCGTGCACAGTTCGTCGCCCGTCACCGGCTCGTCGTCCACGTACAGGAGCGGCTCGCGTCGGTGCTCGTCGCGCAGCTCGTCGTCCGAGAGCCGTGAACGGCCGACCATGAGGCGCAGCTGGTTGAGAGCCAGGCCCTCACGCGCCCGTACCGCAAACGACAGTGGGACGATCTCGACGTAGAGCGGCCCGTCGTAACCTTCGTTGACCTCGTCGAAGCGGTAGCTGTGGTCGCTGATGACACGGGTGAAAACGTCCAGGCGGCCGGTCGAGCTCTTGGGGTTGGCCCTGGCCCGCACGAACGAGGGCAGTGCCAACGACTCCGCCAGGGGCACGAGGTACGGGCGCCCGGTCTCGAGCACGGCACCGTCACCGCGCAGGTCCAGCTCGTCCACGACGTACTGGCGGACCTTGTCCTCGACCTCGGTCTCACCTGGCAGGAAGCTGCAGCGGACCCGGTAGGCGCGCTCGGACAGGCGCAGGTCGAGGCTGGCGGGCTGGATGTTGGCGGCGGGGACGCCCTGGGAGGCCCTGACCCAACCAGCACCGAGGCCCTCGGCGATCATCTGGCTCGGCAGGACCCCGGTTACCGCGGCGTCGAGGTCGACGATGCTGCGGGGCTCGGCCGGCATGCCTGGCAATGGTAGTGGGCTAGGGTCTGACCATGGTCGGGCCCAAGGGTCGCAACGGGCGGGCGGGCTTGTTGGGCCTCGTCGGGCGCACCCTCGTGGCCCTCGGTTTCGCAGTGCTGGCCGCTCTGGTGGTGCGCCTGCGCGGGACCGGCGGCACCCCGCCCCATCGCGGCGGGTGGCGCCAGCTGTCGGCTCGGGACCTGAGCGAAGCCTCGCCGGAGGAGTAGGGATGCAGGCCGTCCTCGTGGGGCTCGGGGCGGTCGGGGGCCGCGCCGCAAGGCAGCTGCTGTCGGCTCACGGGCTCACCCGTCTCACGGTGCTCTCGAGGCACCCCGACCGGGCTGTTCCCACGGCGGCGCTGCTCGGCCAACCCGGGGTGGTCGGTCTCCAGCGCCTGACTCAGGCCAACTTCCACGCCGCCCTGGCAGGCGCCGACGCCGTGCTGCTGGCCTCTCCGGCGCCGGGGCGGCATTGGGCTGCGGCTGCGGTGGCCGCCGGCGTGCCCGTGGTGTCTGTCAGCGACGAGCCGGACGAAGCGCGGAGCCTCCTGCACCTGGGCCCGGACGCCGCTCGCGCAGGAGTGGTCGTGGCTGCCGGAGCCGGGATGGCCCCCGGGCTGTCCTGCCTGCTGGCGTCCTGGGCGGTCCACCAGCTCGCCCAGGCAGAAGAGGTGCACGTCGCCAGCCTGGGCACCGGGGGCCCGGCCTGTGCCCGCCGCCACCACGCGGCGCTGCGGGAAGCGGTAGAGGAGCGCCGGGCCGGAGAATGGGTGCGGCGGCCACCCGCCTCGGGCCGGGAGCTGGTCTGGTTCCCGGGCGAGGTCGGTGGGGCCGACTGCTACCGCGTCAACCGGGCTGGCCCGCTGCTCCTGGGGCGGGCGTTCCCCGAGCTCAGTGTCGTCACTACGAGATCGGCGGCGTCGCGCCGGGACCGGATGACCTCCTGGCTGCCGATGCTGAGGCGGCCCCACCCGGAGGGCACGGTCGGAGCGGTGTGGGTGGAGGTGAGGGGCCGCGCCGGTGGCCTGGCGGAGTCCAAGGTGCTCGGCAGCAGCGGCCGCCCGGCACTGGTGGCTGGGCTCGTGGCCGCGACGGCGCTGGTCTGGGCAGTGCGCGGGCGCCTTCGCCCTGGAGCCGGAGGGTTGGCCGAGCTGGTGAGCCAACCGGGTGCGTTCCTGGCGGAGCTGACCGAGCTGGGCCTGCCCGTGTACGAGTTCGAAGGTACAACGCCGGCGCCCACCTGGTGAGGCCGGAGCCGGCTACGTATTGTCCGGGCAGCCGTCAGCGGGCTGGGCAGCGGTCGGCGGGCTGGGCAGCGGTCGACAACCAGGGCGGAGGGTGTCAGGGCTTGCGGCGGTGCTTCCAGCTGTACTGGTCGTGCCAGCCCACCTTGGCCAGGGCCTTGTTGACCAGCTGGAGCGCTGCCGTCGCCTGGAAGTCGTCCGAGTGAGCGTAGATCCGCGCCAGTAGCTGCTGGCGGGCTGTCTCCAGGTCGTTGCGGTCCCCGGCGGTTGCCAACTGCTGTGCCAGTTGGTCTTGGTCCGCTTGGGCTCCGCCCAGGGAGCCGGCCAGCGAAAGTGCCTGTTCGGTGAGGGCAGCGGGCATCGGCATGCCCAAGCAAGAGTAGTCGAAGTCCGCTCAGGGCCTGCACGGCCACGGCGACACCGCCAGGTCGCAGGTTTGCCCGTCCAGCCCCGAGAGGTGGGCGCCGGACCGGCGCCCACCCTGGAGCCGGCACTATCAGGCGGCGCGGTGCCCCGGTTGCTCGGCGGACTGGGCCTCGACCGCGCGCGGCGCCTCGCCGGCGGCGCCCATCGAGATGGCCACCTTCTTGGGCTTGGCCGCTTCAGCCACGGGGAGGGTGACGGTCAGTACGCCGTCGCGGTAGTCGGCCTTGATTGCGGAGGTCTCGATGTCCTCGCCGAGCACCAACTGACGGGCGAACCTGCCCCGCGGGCGCTCCGCAGCAAGCACCGTGTCGCCCTCCTCGGGCTGCCAGTCGCGGGCAGCCTCGATGCGCAGCACGTTGCGGTCGACGGTGAGGTCGACGGACCCCGGGTCCACGCCCGGCAGGTCGACCTTGACCACCCAGTGGTCGCCGTGACGGTAGGCGTCGATGGGCATGTGGGTGCCCCTGCGTTGCATGGCACCGAACAGCTCCGAGCTGAGACGGTCGAAGTCGGCGACGGGGTCAAAGCGGGTCAGCATCTCTCTGCTCCTTTCCTTCTTCAAGAGCACTTGTCTTGGGATGAACACTGAGAAGACTATACCACGTTCACAGGAAACCTGACAACATCAGACTCAGATTTTTTAGGTCTACTTCAGCCGAGGCGCCCAAGTGGAACCGGGCCGGAACTGGGTATGGCCTCTCCTCGGGGCCAGGGTAGGGGTGCACCGCCGGCCTTCCCCGCCCTCCTCCCGGCCACGCCCTACGGCCTGGCTGGTCCTGTCGTACGCCCTCCATGTCGCCGGGACAACGGGTGCAGTGCCCTTCCTACGGCTGCAGGTGGGCACGAGACCGGCCGGCACGGTCGCGGCCCGTCCGCCGGGACGAAGCCATGGCGTCCGCCCGTCTGCCGTTGCCGGCGCTCCTGCCAGGAGCGGGAGCGGGCCGCACCTCCGGCGAAGAGAAGAGGCCGGGCCCCCCGGCCCGGCCTCACCGGCGTCCGCCGGTCATCGACCCGAGGGACCTCGCCCCCGGCCGCCCTACCCTCGGGTGCCCTACGCCTTGGTCCCCTTGCGCCGCCCGAGGAACCGCACGATCGGGTCGTACTTGGTGTCCACAACGCGCTCCTTCATCGGGATGATGGCGTTGTCGGTGATCTTGATGTGCTCCGGGCAGACGTCGGTGCAGCACTTGGTGATGTTGCAGTAGCCGAGGCCCTGCTCGTCCTGGACGAACTTCTTGCGGTCGAGGGAGTCGTTGGGGTGCATGTCGAGCTCGGCGTAGCGGATGAAGAAGCGGGGCCCGGCGAAGGCGGGCTTGTTTTCCTCGTGGTCGCGAATGACGTGGCAGGTGTCCTGGCACAGCCAGCACTCGATGCACTTGCGGAACTCCTGGGACCGCTCGACGTCCGGCTGGAACATCGTGAACGGAGCTCTCGGCTGCTCGGCCGTAGGAGTGAACGCCGGTACCTGGCGCGCCCGCTCGTAGTTGAACGAGACGTCGGTCACGAGGTCCCTTATGACGGGGAAGGTCCGCAGCGGCGTGATCGTGATCGTCTCGCCCGGCTGGAAGATGGACAGGCGCGTCATGCACATGAGCCGGGGGTAGCCGTTGACCTCCGCCGAGCAGGAGCCGCACTTGCCTGCCTTGCAGTTCCAGCGCACGGCCAGGTCGTTGGCCACGGTGGCCTGAGCGCGGTGGACCACGTCGAGCACGACCTGGCCCTCCTCGGCCTGGACGACGTACTCGCGGAAATCGCCGCCGTTGGCGTCACCGCGCCAGATTCGCAGTGTCAGGTCGTAGCTCAATGTGCGTCCTCCAGCAGCGCCGCCAGTTCGGGAGGCGGCTCGGGCAGTGCCTGGCGTTTGACCGCCAGCGTTGTCGGGCCCTGGCCCGCCTCGCCGGTCAGGGCGAGCACGACGTTTTGCTTGCCCCAGAACGGGTCGGTGGTCGGGTAGTCGTTGCGGGTGTGCCCACCACGGCTCTCCTGGCGCTCCAACGCCGCGGTGGCGACGGACTGGGAGACCAGGAGCATGTTGCGCAGGTCCAAGGCCAGGTGCCAGCCCGGGTTGAAGCTGCGGTTGCCCTCGACGGAGAGATTGCGCGCCCGCTGCTGCAGCGACGCGATCTTCTCGAGGGCCTGTCTCATCTCGCCCTCTTCGCGGATGATGCCCACAAGGTCCTGCATCGTCTCCTGGAGCTCCTGGTGGAGGGCGTAGGGGTTTTCCTGGGCCGTGCCCGCCCCGAAGGGGGCCAGTGCGTCCTCGGCTGCTCGGGACACGTCGGCTGCGTTGACCCGTGGCCTCTGCGCGCCCAGCCCCTTGGCGTAGGCGGCGGCGTACTCGCCCGCCCGCTTGCCGAACACGATCAGGTCGGAGAGGGAGTTGCCACCCAGGCGGTTTGCCCCGTGCATGCCGCCCGCCACCTCACCGGCGGCGTAGAGGCCTGGCACCAGCGAGGCCTGAGTGTCCGGGTCGACCTCCACTCCTCCCATGGCGTAGTGGCAAGTGGGCCCGATCTCCATCGGCTCCTTGGTTATGTCCACGTCGGCCAGCTCCTTGAACTGGTGGTACATGGACGGGAGGCGGCGCTGGATGAACTCGGGGGTGCGGCGGCTTGCGATGTCGAGGAACACGCCGCCGTGGGGCGAGCCCCGCCCGGCCTTGATCTCGGCGTTGATGGCCCTGGCCACCTCGTCACGGGGCAGGAGCTCGGGTGGCCGCCTGTTGTGCTTGTCCTCGTACCAGCGGTCGGCCTCCTCGATGTTGTCGGCCGTCTCCGCCTTGAAGAACTCGGGGATGTAGTCGAACATGAAGCGCTTGTTCTCCGAGTTGCGCAGCACCCCGCCGTCGCCGCGAACCGACTCGGTCACCAGCAGGCCCCGTACGGACAGCGGCCAGACCATACCCGTCGGGTGGAACTGGACGAACTCCATGTTGAGAAGGGTGGCGCCCGCTCGCAGGGCCAGGGCGTGGCCGTCGCCCGTGCACTCCCAGGAGTTGGAGGTCACCTTCCAGGACTTGCCTATGCCGCCCGTGGCCAGTACGACTGCCGGTGCCTGGAAGACGACGAAGCGGCCGGACTCCCGCCAGTAGGCGAGGGCTCCGGCGACGCGGTCCCCGTCCTTCAGGAGGTCGGTGACCGTGAGCTCCATGAACACGTCGATGCCGCTCGACACAGCTCGCTGTTGCAGGGCCCGGATCATCTCCAGGCCGGTCCGGTCGCCGACGTGGGCCAGGCGGGCGTAGCGGTGTCCGCCGAAGTCACGCTGGCTGATCTTGCCCGCGGGCGTCCGGTCGAACAGTGCGCCCCACTGCTCGAGCTCGTACACGCGCTCGGGGGCTTCCTTGGCGTGCAGCTCGGCCATGCGCCAGTGGTTGAGGAGCTTGCCGCCGCGCATGGTGTCGCGGAAGTGGACCTGCCAGTTGTCCTCGGGCCACAGGTTGCCCAGAGCGGCGGCGATGCCGCCCTCCGCCATGACCGTGTGGGCCTTGCCAAGCAGGCTCCGGCAGATGAGGGCCGTGCGGGCACCACTTTCGTGGGCGGCGACAGCGGCACGCAGGCCGGCACCGCCGGCCCCTATGACCACGACGTCGTAGTCGTGGTGCTCGAACGTCTCTTCAGCGGGCATCTAGAAGAACCTCGGGTCGTGCACCCAGCCGCTGGCGACCAGGCGGACGTACAAGTCGGTGAGGGCGACGAAGACGAGGCTGACCCAGGCGACCTGCATGTGCCTGGCGTTGCCCTTGCTGATGTAGCCCCACAACTTGAAGCGGATGGGGTGGCGGGAGAAGTGCTTCAACCGTCCGCCCACGATGTGGCGGCAGGAATGGCACGTGAGGGAGTAGGCCCACAGGAACAGGGCGTTGAGGGTGAGCATCAGGGACCCGAACCCCATGCCCCAGCCCGAGGCGAAGTGGTAGGACTCGATGGCGTCCCACGTCAGGATGCAGTTGAGGAGAAGGCCCAGGTAGAAGAAGTAGCGGTGGACGTTCTGGACGATGAGCGGGAAGCGGCTCTCGCCCCGGTAGCGCTTGTGGGGCTCCGCTACGGCGCACGCCGACGGCGACCGCCAGATCGAGCGGTAGTAGGCCTTGCGGTAGTAGTAGCAGGTCATCCGGAACCCGAGCGGCACCACCAGCACGATGATGGCCGGCGAGATCACCCACCAGGGCCCGACGATCCCGACGTCGGGTGCATGGTAGATGTGCGAGCCGGCCCGGGCGTGAAGGCACACGGTGGCGATGCAGGGCGAGTAGAAGGGCGACAGGTAAGGCCGTACGTAGTAGTTCGCGTTCTGGAAGGCAGCCCACGTCGAGTAGGCGATGAAGCTGACCAGTACAGCGGCCGTGATGGTGGGCTCGGCCCACCATCGGTCCTTGCGCAGCGTCTTGGCGCTGATCGCAGCCCGTGGGCCCGACCGGTACCGCTCTTCGCTGGGGGCGGCTGTGGCCGTCATGCGCGTGTATGGGTGGTATCTGTGGAAAGCATCGGTCGTCTACGCTAATCCCGCGCGTCAGAAGAGGGCACGACGGTCGCTGGTGGCGTTCGTCGCCCGGGGTTCGGCAGACCTAAGGCAAAAGCCCTGGCCGGGCCGGTGGCAGGGCCGGGTCAGGCCCCGGCGGCCGCCCCGAGCACGGCCCGCACCTCCACGATCGCTCCGGTACCCGCTAGCGGCACCAGGTTGCCCTCCACCCGCCGGCCGTCGACCTCCAGTGCTGTCACCCGGCCGGCGGCGCCGGCGGGGTTCTCCACCGTCACCCGGTAGGTTGCACCACGCAGCCGGCGCTGGCACGTGAAGCCCGCCCAGCCGGCGGGGACGACCGGGTCGACGCGCAGGCCGCGGTGCTCGGGCCGGATGCCGAGGATCCACTGGCTCACGGCGACGAAGTTCCACGCAGCCGTGCCCGTCAGCCACGAGTTCTTGGCCTCGCCGTAGGTGGGCGCGTCCCGGCCGGCGATCATCTGGGCATAGACGTAGGGCTCACAGCGGTGGAGGTCGCTCATCTCCTCGCGCGCCGACGGGTTGATCCGCTTGTAATAGCCGAATGCTGCGTCGCCGTCGCCGAGGATGGCCTCGGCGATCATGACCCAGGGGTTGGTGTGGCAGAAGACCCCGGCGTTCTCCTTGTAGCCGGGAGGGTAAGAAGAGATCTCACCCAGCTCGGGGTAGTACCGGCTGTACGCGGGCTGCTGGAGCACGATGCCGTGTGGCGTGGCCAGGCGCTCGCGGACGCTGTCAAGAGCCTTGCGGGCGCTGCCGTCGGCCACACCAGCGCCGCCCAGGACGCACATGCCCTGAGGTTCGATGAAGATCTGGCCCTCGGCGTTGCCCGAGGAGCCGACCGGGTGGCCGAAGTAGTCGTACGCCCTGCGCCACCAGGCACCGTCCCAGCCGTGCTCGGCCAGGGTGGCGCGCATCGACTCGGCCTCCTTGCGGTACTCGTCCGCCTCGCCCAGGCGGGCCCAGCCGCCACCCAGCTCCTCGACGATGTCGGCCATCTCCTGGGCCGCCAGGGCGAACAGGCCGCCTATGAAGACCGACTCGGCGGCGCCGCCAGAACGGTTCTGCGTCACCTGGAAGCTCTCGCCTGGCGTGGTCGAGAAGCAGTTGAGGTTGAGGCAGTCGTTCCAGTCGGCCCGGCCGATGAGGGGCAGGCCGTGGGGGCCCAGCCGGTCGAGGGTGTAAGCCACGCTGCGCCGCAGGTGGTCGTAGAGGGGAGCTTCGCTGCCGGGAGCATTGTCGTAGGGCACGAGCTCGTTGAGCAGGGATGTGTCGCCGGTCTCCTTGAGGTAGGCGGCAACCCCCAGCACGAGCCACAGCGGGTCGTCGTTGAAGCCGGAGCCGATGTCGTTGTTGCCGCGCTTGGTGAGCGGCTGGTACTGGTGGTAAGCACCGCCGCTCGGCAGCTGCGTCGAGGCGATGTCGACGATGCGCTGGCGGGCACGCTCGGGCACCATGTGCACGAAACCGAGCAGGTCCTGGTTGGAGTCCCGGAAACCCATGCCCCGCCCGATCCCGGACTCGTAGAACGACGCCGAGCGGCTCATGTTGAAGGTGACCAGGCACTGGTAGGCGTTCCAGATGTTGACCATCCGGTCGGTGTCGGTGTCGGGGGTGGACACCTGGAGGGTGCCGAGCAGGCCGTCCCAGTAGCGGCGGAGGTCCGCCAGGCCGGCTTCCACGTTGGCCGGCTGCAGCCAGTGCTCTATGACGGGCTTGACGAGGCGCTTGTTGAGCACCTGGCTGCCGGGCGGGTCGAACTTTTCGTCGGCCGGGTTCTCCCAGTAGCCGAGCAGGAACACCACCTCGCGCTCCTCGCCCGGTGCCAGTTGGAGCTGCACGTGGTGGGAGCCGTGGGGCGACCAGCCGTTGGCCACGGACCCGGTGGCCCGGCCCGTCTCCACGACCACGGGGCGGTCGAAGCCCCGGTAGGCCCCCAGGAACGCCTCGCGCTGGGTGTCGAAACCTTCGATCCGCTCGGAGCAGGCGAAGTATGCGAAGTGGTCACGCCGCTCGCGGTACTCGGTCTTGTGGTAGATGACGTTGCCGTCGACCTCGACCTGGCCCGTGGAGAAGTTGCGCTGGAAGTTGGTGGCGTCGTCCTGGGCGTCCCACAGGCAGAACTCCACCGAGGAAAAAAGGGACAAACGGGCGTGTTCGCTGCGGGTGTTGGCCACCCGTACACGCCACACTTCGAGGTTCTGCCCCAAGGGGACGAAGTAGAGCGTTCCCGCCGAGATCCCCTGGTAGGTGGAGCTGATCGAGGTGTAGGAGAGCCCGTGCCTGCACTCGTAGGCATCGAGGTCCCTCTGCACGGGCTGCCAGGACGGTGACCAGTACTCGCCGCTGGCGTCGTCACGCAGGTAGAGGTAGCGGCCACCAATGTCGAAGGGAGCGTTGTTGTAGCGGTAACGGGTGAGCCTGCGCAGGCGGGCGTCCCCGTAGAAGGAGTAGCCCCCGGCCGTGTTCGAGATGATCCCGAAGTAGGACTCCGTGCCGAGGTAGTTGACCCACGGCAGCGGCGTGGCGGGGCCCGTGATGACGTATTCGCGCCTTTCGTCGTCGAAGTAGCCGTAACGCACTGTTCGTCCTCCCTCAGCCCCATCCCCGCAGCCCCGCAACAGGAGGGGCCGCTTACTGAACCGGTTGTGGTGAACCGGTTCAGTCGGGCAGGATACCAGGGCGTGGGTAGGCGCGCTCGACGCGCGAGAAGGGACCGGTGAGGCCCCGCCTCGCTGCCGCGAGGTGCTTCGGGAGGAGTGGGCGGGTGCGGCCGCCTGCTGCCCGCTCGCCTTCAGTGGCCGCAGCCGCAGGCCCCGCCACAGCAGCCGCCGCCGCCGCCTCCGCCGCCGCTCATCGGGACCGCTGACGCGCCTACCGACGTGAACATCGACAGCTTGCGCCGGACGTCGACGTGGCCCTGGGGGCAGGAGACCTCGGTGTCGCTGGCCGACATCGAGCGACGGGCTTCGAACGAGGCGCCGCAGACGGCGCAGACGTACTCGTAGACGGGCATAGGGGTCATCGTAGGCCCAGGCGAGCCCTACGTCCGCTGTGCTGGTCCATGCAGGAGCCAGGGGCCGGCCGGCGGGTCGGGTAGACTCTCGGGTTGGTGCCGAGCGGGCCGGTATGGTTGTGCCGGGCGTCTTGGTGCCGGCCGGGGGCGGCTGAGCCGTGCCCCGGAAAGGCCTCGGGGACGTAGCTCAGTGGCTAGAGCACCTGCTTTGCACGCAGGGGGTCGTGGGTTCGAGTCCCATCGTCTCCACCGTCAAAAGTCCTGGTCAGCGGCGGTGTGACCAAAAGCTCCAACCTCACCGTGGCACCGCCGTGCGCGATACGTGCGCGATCTGCCGCTACCATGTGCGCGTGGGACGACGGGCGTTTGGCAACCTCCGCAAGCTGCCGTCCGGCCGTTGGCAGGCCTCCTACTGGCACGAGGGGCGGCGCCACGTCGCTCCGGAGACCTTCGGGACCAAGACCGATGCGCAGGCCTGGCTGTCGACCCAGCAGGCTGACATCGTCCGGGGCAGTTGGACCGAGCGGCCGACCGCCAAGATCACCTTCGCCGACTACTCGGCAAGCTGGCTGGCGCGCCAAGCCCACCTGCGGCCCCGCACCGAGGAGCTGTACAGCTTCCTCCTGCGCCGGCATGTGCTGCCCACCTTCGGGCCCCTGTACGTGAGCGCGGTGACGACCAAGGACGTCGTCGACTGGCACCGAAAGCTCGTGGCGACGGTCCCGGGCACGGCGCCGAAGTGCTTCCGGCTCCTTCGCCAGGTGCTCGGCGCAGCAGTCGATGAAGGCTTCCTGGCCAAGTCGCCTGCAGTTATCAAGGGTGCGTCCCAGGAGGCCCGCAGGGACGAAGCGATCCCCACGGCCGACGATCTCCGGAGGCTCGCGGAGGCTGTCGACCCCCGGTACCGGGCGATGGTCTGGTTGGCCGGGGCGTGCGGGCTGCGCTTCGGGGAGCTGGCGGCACTACGGCGCGACCGCGTCGACCTCGGGCACCGGGAGGTACGGGTCACCGAGACGGTAACCGAACTTGCCGGCGGCGAGCCCTTCGTCGGCCCACCCAAGACGGAGGCCGGGCGTCGCACGGTCGCCATCCCATCGGCCATCGCACCTCTGATAGAGGAGCACCTGGCGAACATCGGCCCCGAGGGTGACGCGTTGGTCTTCCCCGCCCCCGAGGGGGGCCACCTGCGCCGGCAGAACTTCAGAAAGCGGGTGTGGCAGCCGGCCCTGAAGATGACCGGGCTGTCTTTCCGCTTCCACGACCTTCGCCATGCTGCGATGACGATCGCGGCGGCTTCAGGCGCCACGGTCGCCGACCTGATGGCCCGTGCGGGGCACGCCAGCCCACGTGCCGCCCTCATCTACCAACACGCCAGCCGCCAGCGAGACCATTTGATCGCCGACGCCATGAACGAGTTGATCTGCGCGCCCTCTAACACGGGCGACCCTGTCCCGTCATGACGGGCGCCCGTATAGGGACGTTTCGCGGATGGTCAGCCCCTCAGAACCCGCTCAGGCCGGACCCGATCGGTGGATCGAGGCTAAGGCGTGTCAGTTCGGGCGCGACGCGATGAAGGCAGATCGCTCCGAACAGCGCTAACATTTTCCCGTGGCAGCAAGGGATTGGCCTGCTGAGCTCGACGATCGTGTCGTCGCGGTGGCCTCCGCAGACGAGCCGTATGAGGCCGCGTTGGAGGTGATGGATTGCGCGGTGAACTACTTAACAGGGTCCCTTGTAGCCTCTCGGCTTTACCTTATCTGGGCCGCCTTATCGGACTGGTTCGAGTTACGCCCGACCGAGCGCGATGACGCCAGTGCCCAAATGAGGAGTGCTGCGGCCGGATGGTCGGCCGCAAAGAACGAGTCAACCGAGTCGGACGCGTACCTGGACCACTGGCAGTACGACGTCCTCGGCTATGAGCGCTAGCAGTTTAACCTGGAAGCACCGATTGACGAGGTGAACGAGGCGGATTGGTGACGTTGTCGATGTAAACAGGGCCGCCCAGGGCGTGAGCGACGAGGGGCTCGTCATCCACCTCGGTTGTCAGCGCATGAAGAAGCGTCTGTGACTGCGACTGCGACTGCGACTGCGCCGGCGACGTAAGGACGCCTTCGCGGACCGCGGTATTGACCTGACGCTCTCAGCGACGCCTCAGGCTGGAGTCACCGACGCGGCACGACCGCCGGCACCCTGTTCGCCGCCACGAAGGCGTCCAGGTCGGCCGGCGCGAAGCGGACCGAGCGCCCCACCTTGACGGCCGTTATCCGTCGCCGTGCCCACAGCTCGCGCAACTGGCGTGGCGTGGTGCAGAGGTAGGCTGCCGCCGCCTCGTAGTCGAGCAGGGCCCCCGACGGGCCGGCATGGGTCGCCTGGACGGGCCCGGACCTATTCACGGCCTTCCTCCGTGCCCCCACCGGATGAGGTACCCGTTAGCAGCGAGAGCTGCCCGACAGCCTCCAGCCTTATCTCTCCCGTCCCGGGGGCTGCCCAGAGCGCCACTGCCCCGTCGTCCCATACCGGCCGCAGCCCGAGGGCCTCGAGCACCGCAGCGACGCCGTCGCTCCCGCCCACCACCAGGACGGCTCCCGTCCCGTTCACCTGGAGCTCCCCGGCGCTCGGCCGGTCGCCATCGGCACGCCGGCGCGGCCCGCCGCCCGGCTGCGGCGCACCAGCTGGCTCAGGTGCCAGAGCACCACCAGGGCACCGGTCGGCACCAGAGCGGCGTCCCAGTGCCAGGTGAACCAAATACAGGCAATGGCCCAAGCACATTTCGAGGCCATGCCGTAGGCGAACAGTTCGCGCGCTGAACGTAATAAGCGCGCCAATGCCAGGAGCATTATCATCACCGCTGCGGCGTCCCAGGCCAATAGGCCGAGTGTGCCGGCGCGCGCAGAGATCAAAGCGACCAGGGGGTACGAGTGCACCGGTTCTCCTTGTCTGGGGAGGCTTCGTCATCACTTATGGTCCGGTCACCAGGTGGCCCGGACGTAACAGCACCGTCGAAGCGTTCCCGCGCCAGGCGCAGGGGTCGTAGCGCTCTGGGGGCCGGCATGGCGCTGGCTGCGCTCGGGCTCTGGCCGCCGGCCGCCTCCTTCGCAGTGGGCAGCCCGCCCGGGCCCGGGGTGAGCGCCGTCGGCTCGCCCGGCGTCGCCCTGCACGTGCCGGCAGACGGCCGGCTCAACGGTGACGGCTTCACCTGCGACGTTCCCGGCTACCGCCTCGGGGCACAGTTCAGCCAGGGAGGCTCGGCGGTGCAGGCCGACCCCGGCGACGTGCTGGTCCTCTTCGAG
>JAJZIY010000074.1 GCA_021828475.1 Actinomycetes bacterium | reverse complement strand
CGACGACCTCGACCGCATGGAGCTCGAGGGGGTGCTGGCCCAGCAGTTGACGCGAATCCGTTGCCACGACATGCTGCCGGCCACCGTCACCGTGGCGACGCTCGGTATCGGCGCCACGCTCCTGGCCCCCCCCGAGCCCGTCACGGCCATGGACCGGGCGGCGGTGCGCTTCACCCGTTACCCTCCGGGCCTGGTGTCCGCTCTGGAGAAGATGCGGTCCCTCGGCACGCATGTCAATGGGGCTTCCAGGGCCACGGCGCACCTGTGGTTCGCCCAACCGGGGCCCGGGACAGGGCCTGCGACCTCGCTCGACGACCGCATCGAGGCGCTGCGGGAGCTCTGAGACCGCCCCGCCGCCCGCTGCGGTGCCCGTCAAAGCAGGACGGCGGTGTGCCCCCGGGTCGATAGGATCGTGGCATGAGCACGATCGACCAGGACTCGGCGGTTACCGGAGGCACAGGTGGCAACGCCCCCACGGGCGGGGCCCCGGCCGCCGGGAGGCGCACGGGCACCGGGTTGGTCAAGCGGGGCCTCGCCACGCAGTTGCGTGGCGGCGTGGTCATGGACGTGGTGACGCCCGAGCAGGCTGTCGTAGCGGAGGATGCCGGGGCGGCGGCAGTCATGGCGCTGGAGCGGGTGCCTGCGGACATACGAAGGGACGGAGGCGTCGCCCGTATGAGCGATCCCGCTCTCATCGAGGCCATCAAGGCAGCAGTGAGCATCCCCGTCATGGCCAAGGCCCGCATAGGGCACTTCGCCGAAGCGCGCGTGCTCGAGTCACTGGGAGTCGACTACATCGACGAGAGCGAGGTCCTGACGCCCGCCGACGACGACCACCACATCGACAAGTGGCCGTTCACGGTGCCTTTCGTCTGCGGGGCCAACAACCTCGGTGAGGCGCTCAGACGCATATCCGAGGGCGCAGCGCTGATCCGTTCCAAGGGTGAAGCCGGCACCGGCGACGTCAAGGAGGCCGTGCGGCACCTGCGCCAAATCCTCGGGGACATCCGCAAGGTGACCCAGGCGGACCAGGCGGAGCGCTACGGGTGGGCCAAGCAGCTGCAGGCTCCCATAGACCTGGTCAACGAGGTGGCGGAGACGAGCGAGCTACCGGTCCCGCTGTTCTGTGCCGGTGGCATAGCCACGCCGTCGGACGCCGCCCTGGTGATGCACCTCGGGGCGCAGGCGGTCTTCGTGGGCTCGGGCATCTTCAAGTCGTCCGACCCCCCCCGCTTCGCACGGGCCATCGTCGAGGCGACCACCCACTACGCCGACTACTCCATCGTGGCCAAGGTCAGCCGTGGACTCGGTGAGGCCATGAGGGGCGAGGAGTCGGGCGCCGTCGCGACCAGGCTCTCCGAGCGGGGCTGGTAGCCGCGGTGGGAAAGGTGCCCCCAGGTGGAGGCCCTCAACGGGCCTGTAGGCGTACTGGCGCTCCAAGGTGACTTCCGCGAGCACATAGAGGTGCTCGGGCGTCTCGGGGTGCGGGCGCGCGCCGTCCGCGTACCGCGTGACCTCGAGGGTGTTTCGGGCCTGGTCGTCCCCGGTGGCGAGTCGACCACCATGTCTCTGCTGCTCGACAGCTCCGGGCTGCTGGGGCCGCTCGCGGAGCTGGTGACGGCGGGCACGCCAGTGCTCGGGACCTGTGCTGGCATGGTGCTCCTGGCGTCGGAGGTGCTCGACGGCAAGCCGGGCCAGCACCGTCTCGGCGCGCTCGACATAGCGGTCAGGCGCAATGCCTTCGGGCGCCAGCGCGACTCCTTCGAGGCCGACATCGCCGTCAGCGGGCTCGATGTCCCCGTGCACGCCGTGTTCATCAGGGCCCCCGTGGTGGAGCGTGCCGGCCCGGAGGTAGAGGTGCTGGCGGAGGTGGCGATGGCCGACGGTGTCAAACGCCCCGTCGTCTGCCGCCAGGGCCCGGCTCTCGTGACCTCGTTCCATCCCGAGCTCGTGGGCGAGACCCGCCTCCACGAGGCTTTCCTGAGCAGCATCCGTTCACAGACAAGGAAGGAAAATGTCAGGGCACTCTAAGTGGGCCACCACCAAGCACAAGAAGGGCGCATTGGACAAGGCCCGCGGCAAGCTCTTCGCCAAGCTGATCCGCCAGGTCGAGGTGGCAGCGCGGGAGGGGGGCGGTGACGTCGAGGCCAACCCGACCCTGCGCACGATGTTCCAAAAGGCCCGTGACGCCTCGGTCCCGCTCGACACGATCGAGCGCGCCATCAAGCGCGGCACCGGCGAGCTCGAGGGCGTCCGCTACGAGCCCGTCACCTACGAGGGGTACGCACCATGCGGTGTGGCCGTCATCGTCGAGTGCCTCACAGACAACCGCAACCGGACCGGCGCCGACATCCGGGCCATATTCAGCAAGAACGGTGGCTCCATGGCCGAGCCCGGCGCGGTGTCGTGGCAGTTCGAGCGCAAGGGTGTCGTCAGCGTGCCCCGGGAGGCCAAGCTGGACGAGGACGAGCTCACCCTGGTGGCCGCCGACGCGGGTGCCGAGGACGTGCGCGACAACGGCGAGGGGTGGGACGTGGTCACCCCTCCGTCCGAGCTGGCAGCCGTCCGGGCGGCCATCGAGGGCAACGGCTGGCCGGCCAGCGCCGAGCTGACGATGCAGCCATCGCAGTCGGTCCCCATCTCGAGCGAGGGCGACGCCCGCAAGGTACTGAGGCTCATCGACCTGCTCGACGACCACGACGACGTCCAGAACGTCTACGCCAACTTCGACATCCCCGACTCGGTGCTCGAGCTGGTCGTGGCCTGAGAGCCACCCGCCGGCAGGGATGCTGCCCGGTCCGCTGTGCCGGTGCCCAGGCCTGGTAACCTACGAACTTGTGTTCGTACTGGGCATTGACCCCGGCCTCAGCCGGTGCGGGTACGGGGCCGTCCGCCAGGTGGGGGGCCGGCCGGAGGTGGTGAGCTCAGGGGTCATCAGTACCGCACCGAGCGCCGAGCTCCCGTCGCGCCTGGCGGAGCTGCTCGTCGCCCTGCGCGACCTGCTCGAGCGCACCGTCCCGGACGTCGTGGTGGTGGAGCGGGTGCTGTTCCAGGCCAACGCCCGTACGGCGATGTCCGTGGGCCAGGCCAGTGGGCTGGCACTGGTCGCGTCGGCGGAGCGCGGTGTGCCCGTGGTGCAGTACAGCCCGAACGAGGTGAAGCTGGCGGTGACCGGTTGGGGCGGTGCCAACAAGGAGCAGGTGCAGAGGATGGTGCAGGCGCTGTTGCACCTGCCCGAGAAGCCGTCCCCGCCGGACCGGGCCGACGCCCTGGCGCTGGCCATCTGCCACCTGGCGGTAGCACCGCTTGCGGCGGCTGCGGAGCGCGCGGCAGCCCGGGGCTCGGGCGCCTCTGCCCGTCGGGTCGGCGCTGCCGGCCGGGGAGGGCCCAGGGGTCCTGTCGGCATCGGTAGCCGTGCCGGGACGGGGGTGGGGGGATGATCGGGTCCCTGCGGGGACTACTGCTCGACAGGGCGCTACGTCCGGACCACGGGGCCGAGCTCCTGGTCGAGGTGGGGGGAGTCGGTTACCGGGTGCTGGTGCCCAGCGGTGTGGTCGCCGGGGCCGGTGAGCTGGGTGGGCAGGTGTTCCTGCACGTGCACACCCACGTCCGCGAGGATGCGCTGGTGCTGTACGGCTTCCAGAGCCGGGAGGAGCGCGACTGTTTCGAGCTGCTCCTCGCCGCCCACGGCGTGGGCCCTGGCCTTGCGGTGGCGCTGCTGTCGGCCCTGTCGCCGTCGAGCCTGCGCCGCGCCGTGCAGGAGGAGGACCTCGACGCCCTCATGGCGGTCCCGGGTATCGGCAGGAAGACAGCGGCGCGCCTCGTCATCGACCTGGCCAGCAAGCTCGACGCGCTGCCGGCCGCCCCGGGGGCGTGGCCAGGGGGGGTTGGCGGAGCTGCCGGGGCCCCCGGGAGCGTCCCCCACGAGGCCAGCGCAGCAGACCGCTCGGCTCTGCGCGACGAGGTGAAGTCGGCGCTCGTGTCGCTCGGCTACTCGGCCGAGGAGGTCCGCCTGGTGCTGGCGCGCCTGCCTGGCGAGGGTAGCGCCGAGGACCTGCTGCGTGACGCGCTCCGCCAGCTTGCGGGCAGGCCTTGAGCGCCGGGCAGGGTGAGCTCGAGCCACGCCTGGTAGGGCCGGTGGCCGACCCGGTGGAGGCGGCCGAGGAGGTGTCCCTGCGGCCCAGGCGGCTGTCGGAGTTCGTCGGCCAGCCCCAGCTCAAGGAGCACCTGTCGATCATGCTGGAGGCGGCGTCGCGCCGGGGCGAGCCCGTCGACCACATGCTCTTCGCCGGGCCTCCCGGGCTGGGCAAGACCTCGCTGGCGGCGATCGTGGCCAACGAGATGTCCGCGGGCTTTCGCGTCACGTCCGGGCCGGCACTGGTCCGCCCGGGCGACCTGGCCGCCCTGCTCACCAACCTCTCCGAAGGCGACGTCCTCTTCGTCGACGAGATCCACCGGCTGTCGCGGCCGGTGGAGGAGATCCTCTACCCGGCGATGGAGGACTTCCAGCTCGACATCGTCCTCGGCAAGGGACCGGCGGCGCGAAGCCTGCGGCTGGACCTGCCGCCGTTCACGCTCATCGGGGCGACGACGAGGACCGGCATGATCACCGGCCCCCTGCGGGACCGGTTCGGCTTCGTCGCGCGGCTCGACTACTACGGGGCCGACGACCTCGAGCTGATCGTGCGCCGTTCGGCTGGGCTGTTGGGCGCGGTCGTGGACAGGCTGGGCGGGGCGGAGATCGCCCGCCGTTCGCGCGGGACGCCGAGGCTTGCCAACCGGCTCCTGAAGAGGGTCCGGGACTATGCCGAGGTGCGGGGCAACGGCGTGATCGACCGCGCCGTGGCGGCCGCAGGCCTGACCTTGTTCCAGGTGGACGAGCTGGGCCTGGACAAGGTGGACCGGGCCATCCTGCAGGCTCTCTGCTTGCGCTTCGGCGGTGGCCCCGTTGGGCTGTCGACGCTGGCCGTGGCAGTCGGCGAGGCACCCGAGACGGTCGAGGAGATGTACGAGCCGTTCCTGCTGCAGCTGGGGATGTTGATGCGCACCCCGCGCGGGCGGGTGGCCGCGCCGGTGGCCTGGGAGCACCTCGGCCTGCCCGTCCCGGAGAGGCCGGCCGGAGCGCCCGACGGCCTGCCGGGGCTGTGGGGTTAGCGCGCCCGCACTTCGGCGCGCTTTGATGTCCGGGACCATGCTGCCGCCCGACTACGAGCTCCCGGGCTCATCGATCGCCCAGCACCCCCTAGAGCAGCGCGATGCCGCCAGGCTGCTGGTGGCCCTCGGGGGCCAGGTCTCGCACGCCCACGTCCGAGACCTGCCCGTCCTCCTCGGGCCGGGTGACGTCGTCGTCGTCAACACCTCGAAGGTCGTGCCTGCGCGCCTGGCGCTGCACAAGGCGAGCGGGGGGGCGGCCGAGGTCCTGCTCCTGGAGCCCCTCCCGGGCAGTGAGGGGCACTGGGAGGCCCTGGTGAGGCCGGGGCGCAGGCTGCCTCCCGGTACGGTCCTGTGGGCAGGCAGCGAGGCGGTGGTCGAGGTCGGCGAGCGGACCGCAGAGGGCAACCGGGTGGTCCGGGCGCTGACGGAGGACCTGGAGCGCTTCGGGGCCCTCGCCCTACCTCCCTACATCCACGGCCCCCTCCAGGACCCCGAGCGCTACCAGACCGTGTACGCCGACCGCCCGGGCAGCGTCGCCGCACCCACGGCCGGCCTGCACCTCACACACGAGGTGCTGGAGGGCTGCCGGCGGGCCGGGGCGGTGGTCGTCGAGGTCGACCTCGCCGTCGGCCTGGGCACGTTCCGCCCCATCAAGCAGGGCGCCGTGGAGGCGCACGACATGCACTCCGAGCGCTACCACGTGCCGGAGGAGACCTGGGCGGCGTGCAGGCATGCCAGGCGGGTCGTGGCAGTCGGCACGACCACGGTCAGGGCACTCGAGGCCGCGGGCGCCAGCGGGCAACTGAGCGGCCGCACGGACCTGTTCATACAGCCGGGGTTCGACTTCGGGGTTGTCGACGTGTTGCTGACCAACTTCCACCAGCCTCGCAGCACGCTGCTGGTACTGCTGGAGGCCTTCGCCGGGCCGGGCTGGCGGAGGCTCTACTCCAGCGCCCTCGAGGAGGGCTACCGGTTCTTGTCGTTCGGGGACGCCATGCTCGTCGACAGGACAGGGGCCGCTTGAGGCCCGCCCGACTGCGGGTCGAGGCCAGCGACGGCGCTGCCCGCGCCGGAGTGGTCGCCACTGCCCGGGGCGAGGTGCGCACCCCGTGCTTCATGCCCGTGGGGACCCGGGGGGCACTGCGCCTGCTCTCGGCGGCGGACCTGGACGCCCTGGCCCCTGCCGTGGTGCTGGCCAACACCTACCACCTGATGCTGCGCCCGGGCGCCGAGGCCGTGGCCGCCCTGGGCGGCCTGCACGGTTTCACGGGCTGGGACGGCCACTTCCTCACCGATTCGGGGGGGTTCCAGGTCATGTCGCTTCCGAGCCACGTGGACGACGACGGTGTCGACTTCCGCAGCTCGTACGACGGTTCGTGGCGGCGCCTCACCCCCGAGGGCGCCGTCCTGGCGCAGGAGCTCCTCGGAGCCGACTTCCAGATGGTCCTCGACGTCTGCACCCGGCTGCCGGCACCACGCCAGGCGCTGGAGGAGGCGGGCGAGCGCACCCTGGCCTGGGCTGCGAGGGCACGCGACGCCCACCGTCGCCAGGACCAGGCGCTGTTCGGCATCGTGCAGGGCGGCACCGAGGAGGATCTGCGGGGCATCTACGCGGAACGCCTTGTCGACATAGGTTTCGACGGGTACGCCGTGGGCGGCCTCGCCGTGGGGGAGCCCCCGGCCAGCTTCCTCGGGGCGCTGGCTGCCACCATGGCTGTCCTACCGGCGGACCGGCCGCGCTACCTGATGGGCGTGGGGGATCCCTGGTCCGTCGTCACCGCCATCGGCATGGGCGTCGACATGTTCGACTGCGTACTGCCGACGAGGCTGGGCCGCCACGGGACAGCCCTGACGGGCCAGGGCAAGCTGGCGGTCAAGGCGTCGCGCTACGCCTTGGACGGCTCACCGGTGGACCCGGCCTGCGGTTGTCCCGTGTGCTCCCGCCACAGCCGGGCGTACCTGCGGCACCTCTACAACGTGGGAGAGCCAACGGCCGGCAGGTTGGTGAGCCTGCACAACCTGGCGTGGTTGACCGACCTTGTCGCCAGGGCGCGTTCGGCCGTGACAGCCGGCACGTTCGCGGCCTTCGCTGCAGCGGTCGCCGCCGTGTGGGCGCCGCGGGGCCTCGACGGTGTGGACGGGCTGCCCGGGTGCCCTGAAGGGCCATTGCCGATCGGCTAGGCTTACGCGTTGCCTACCGAGGTTCGTTCAAAGCTGCCCGCGAGCGGCGGTGCGCCTGTCCGGCCCTCCCTCGCGGAGGTCCCGGTGCTTGAAGGTGCGCCTGGATGTGCAACGTTCGCTCAGCAGGGCCAGTTTTGCGGCCCGCGGTAGGTGGGGGGCCTCACGGTGGGGCCTGCCTGTACACCCTGGACGGCACCGATCTCTCATATGCAATTCATCCATAGCGCCCTGCCGCTGCTCGCGGCGACGACCAGCACGACGTCCAAAGCGGGCACGAGCAGCAGCTCGGGCTCGCCGTTCCTGCTGATCATCATCGTCCTGTTCGCCCTGCTGTACTTCTTCATGATCCGCCCCAACCAGAGGCGCCGGACGCAGGCCATGCGCCAGGCCAGGAGCTTCGACCTCGGCGACGAGGTCGTTGCCGCCGGGATGGTCGGGCGCGTCGTGCGGATCGGCGACGGAGAGGTCGACATAGAGGTTTCGCCGGGTGTGGTCGTGCAGTTCGTCACCCAGGCGGTGCAGCTGCGCACCGCCTTCGTGGCCAACCAGCAAGCCCGGGCGGGCGGGCGCGGCGCGTTCGGGCGCCAGGCGCCGCCTCCGCCACCGCAGCCGACGCCGACCGACGAGGGCCCTGTGATCGACGTCGCCGACACCAGAGGCTCGGCCCAGGCAAACGGTGCGTCCGGTGAGGGGGCGGCCGACGGCGCCTGGCCCACGAGCGGGGAGAAGTAGCGCCGTATGCGATCGAGGCCACTCGTGTGGTCCCTTTCGGGCATCATCCTGATCGCCGTCCTGAGCATCGGGGCGACAGTGTTGACGGGCAAGACGCCCCTGCTCGGCCTGGACCTGAAGGGCGGCGTGTCGGTGGTCGAGAAGCCCGAGGGGAGAGTCAACGCGACCATCCTCCAGGAGGCGGTCAACATCATCGACAACCGGGTCAACGGGTTGGGCGTGTCCAACTCCAACGTGACCCGGCAGGGCAACGACATCGTGATCGAGCTGCCCGGCGCCAAGAACGACACCCAGGTGCTCAACGTCGTGGGCGAGACGGCCCAGCTCTTCTTCAGGCCGGTCGAGTGCCTCATTGCGCCCTACGCCGGCGCCACGGGCGCCGCGGGGACGACGCGCACAACCGGAGCGACCACCACGACCGTCCCGGCCAAGTCCAAGGCGACAGGCAAGGCCAAGACGACAGGCAAGGCCAAGACGACAGGCAAGGCCAAGCATGCAGCGGCGCCGTTCACGCTCGGGCCTTCGGATGCCCGCCTGATCTCGGCCAGCCACCCGGCCAAGACCTCCGGAACCAAGACCTCCGGCACCAAGACCTCCGGCACCAAGACCTCCGGCACCAAGACCGCCGGGACGTCGCGCACGGCCACTACGGGGACCAAGGGCGCAGGCAGCACGCCGCCGTCGACCGCAGCCGCCAGTGTCCCGAGCACCACGTCGACGACGTCGCTGGCCAGCTCGATCTGCAACCTGTCGTCGACCCAGCAGTCCCAGTACATGCCGCCCCACGGCACCTCGCACGGGGTGACACCCGCGGCATACGACACCATGAACGCCACGGTCGTGCTCCCGTACTACGCGGACTTCGTGAAGGGCCACTACAACCCTTCGGTCCGCTACGTGCTCGGCCCGGCGGAGATGACGGGGTCGATCGTGTCCACGGCCACGGCCGAGGTCAACACCCAGACGGACCAGTGGGAGGTCGTGCTCAACTTCACGGGCAAGGGCTCGACGCTGTTCAACAAGTACGCCGCTGCCCACTACGCCTGTTACCAGCAGAACCCGAGCAACCCCCCGTACTGCGCACAGCAGGCGATCGAGCTCGACGCCACGGTCGAGTCGGCGCCGGCCATAGAGGCGGCATCGTTCCCAGGCAGCGCCACCATCAGTGGCTCGACCAGTGCGCCCTTCACTTCCACCCAGGCCCAGGACCTGGCCAACGCGCTCAACTACGGCTCGCTGCCCGTGCGCTTCGTGGCGCAGGACATCAGCAACGTCTCGCCCCAGATCGGCACGGACTCGCTCAAGGCGGGGGCCATAGCCGGAGCTGTCGCCGTCCTGCTGGTCCTGCTCTACCTGCTGGTCTACTACCGGGCCCTGGGCCTGGTGGTCGTGATCGGCATATGCATGTCCGGAGCGTTGCTCTACGCGATCACGACCCTGCTCAGCCAGACCAACGGCCTGGCTCTGACCCTGTCGGGGGTCATCGGCCTGATCGTGTCCGTCGGCGTGACCGCTGACTCCTGTGTGGTCTACTTCGAGAGGCTCAAGGAGGAGATCCGCACCGGGCGCACGGTGCGCGCTTCGGTCGAGAAGGGCTTCTCGCGTGCTTTCCGCACCATCCTCGCCGCCGACTTCTCGTCGTTCATCGCCGCCCTCGTGCTGTACATGCTCACCGTCGGCGACGTGCGGGGCTTTGCGTTCTTCCTCGGACTGGCGACACTTCTCAACGTCGTCACCACCTACTTCTTCACCCGGCCCCTCGTCATCCTGATGGGCCGCCGCTCGGCCCTGACCGGCGGCGGCGTGCTCGGGGTCGGCAGGGGCCTGGGCGCCGGAGGCTACCAACGATGACCACTCCCATCCTGCAGGCCGATCGCACCGCCGGGCACGGGGTATGAGCGTGCAGACGGGTGCCGGGGGCCGGCCCAGGGGCGGCCCCGTCTCCAGGCTGTACCGGGGCCAGACCAACTTCGACTTCATCAACAGGTGGAAGTACTGGTTCGCGGCATCGGGCCTCGTGATCGCCGTCGGCCTGGTCGCCCTCGGGATCGGTGGCCTCAACTTCAGTATCGACTTCAGGGGAGGCACGGTCTGGCAGGTGCAGACCGATGCCTCCGTCGCCACGGTGCGCGCTGACATCGGCAGCCTCGGGCACGGTCTCAGCCAGGCCACCATCACCCAGCTGACCAACCGGCAAACGGGCAAGAAGAACATCGCGGTCGAGGCCCCCTCGAAGGTCACGAGCGACATAAGCGTCGTGGAGTCGGTGACGGACGAACTGGCCAAGATCGGTCACGTCCCCAGGCAGGACGTCAACATCAACGCCATCGGCCCCTCGTGGGGCAGCTCCATAACGGGCAAGGCCGTCGAGGCCGTCGTGGTGTTCCTGGTGCTGATCTCGCTGGCGATATCCATCTACTTCGAGTCCAAGATGGCCGTCGCCGCGTTGGTGGCGCTGCTTCACGACATGCTGATCACTGTCGGCATATATGCCCTGTCGGGGTTCCAGGTGAGCCCTGACACGGTCATCGCGTTCCTGACCGTCCTCGGCTACAGCCTCTACGACACCATCGTCGTGTTCGACAAGGTCAAGGAAAACACC
>JAJZIY010000073.1 GCA_021828475.1 Actinomycetes bacterium | reverse complement strand
CACCGAAGGAAAAGATCCCGCCGTCTTTGGTGACGAGCCAGTACCCAGCGCCGTCGGGGGTGGCGGCCATGCCCACCACCCGCTGCTTGCGATGCATCCCCCCTGTGGAACCGTAGAACCGGGCGTCACCGAAGGAAAAGATCCCGCCGTCTTTGGTGACGAGCCAGTACCCAGCGCCGTCGGGGGTGGCGGCCATGCCCACGATCGGCTGGTTCAGGTGCCTCCCCCCGGTGGAACCGTAGAACCGCGTCGGCACCGGGAACGTGGAGGCGACCGCCACCTTGGCCCCGGCCACCGACGAACCTGCCGCGGTGTCGACCTTGCCGTAGAACACGATGGCCGGCGAACCTGACGGCCGCACCGACGACGACTGCGCCATGGCATAGCCCTCGGGGGCGACCAGGTAGCCGGCCAGGCCGCCCACCACCGCCAGCGACACCGCCCCCACCGCGGCGTGGCGGGCCCGGCGGCGCAGGCCGGCCAGACGGCGGCGCTCGCGGCGGGGCGTTGGCGTTGCCGCGAGCGCCAGGCTGGAGGCGTAAGCGGAAGGGCCGGTGAGCCGGCCGACGGCGACACGAGCGGGCCCGGTCGCAGCAGCGTCGCCCTGGGGCGGCACGTCGTCTGGCACGAGCTGGTTCAAGGTCATTGCGCCTCGCTCCTACAACGCCTGGTTGGAGACGGTGGTGGTAGCCCCCGAGGTGACGGTGACCACGGTGGCTGTCGCCTCAGAGGAGGCGTTGTCGTACCAGTGGGTGGTCGGCGACGCCTGCCCCGGGGGGTAGTAGCCGAGCTTGTAGGTGCCGGGAGCAAAACCGGAGAGCGTGAAGCTCCCGGAGGTGTCGCTGCAGGCCCCGATGCCGGCGTAGGGCCCCGTCGAGCTACCGGTCGGAGCGTTGTCGGCGTACACGCACACGTCGGCGTAGGCACCACCACCGCTCGCATGGGTGACCGTGCCGGTGATCGACCCCGGCATCGACATCGCCGCTCCCACCCCGCCGGTCAACTGCCCGGCCGTCACGGTCACTGCAGTGGCACCGCCCTGGGTGTAGGACCCGCCCGACCATTGCGTCGGGTAGGTGGCAGAGGGGTCGAAGAAGGCCACGTCGTAGCTGCCTGGGTTGGCCACGGCCATGACGTAGTTGCCCGCAGCGTTGGTGCAGGTACCGGGATCAGTGGTGCGCGCACCCGCAGTGGTGTAGAGGTAGACGCAGATCCCCGCGATCGGGGCGTGGGTGACCGAATCGGTGACCGATCCGGCGATGCCCGGGGCCACCACCGAGGTCATGGCCGCGCCCGCCCCCGACATCACCCCACCGGAGACCACGCTCACCGCAGTCGCATCCCCCTGGGTGGCCGAGCCTCCCGACCAAGTGGTGAAGTAGCGGCCGAACGGATCGAAGAAGGCCACGTCGTAGCTGCCTGGGTTGGCCACGGCCATGACGTAGTTGCCCGCAGCGTTGGTGCAGGTGCCCGGGTCTGACGTGCGGGCCCCCCCCGCTGCGTACAGGTACACGCAGACCCCGGCGATCGGGGCATGAGTGGCGGCGTCGGTGACCGTCCCGGCGATCGCGGTGCCGTCCACCGAGGGCATCGACACCCCGATCCCGGTGAGAGCCTTACCGGCGGATAGGGTCACAGCCTCGGAGCTTCCCTGCGTGGAGGCGCCGTCGTACCACTGGGTCGTGTACCTTCCGAGCGGGTCGTAGAAGGCCACGTCATAGCTGCCGGGGTTGGCGACGGCCATCGTGTAGTCACCGTGGGCGTCGGTGCACACCCCGGGATCGGCCGTCCGGGCCCCGGCCGCGGCGTAGAGGTAGACGCAGATGCCGGGGAGCGGCGCCCCGGACGTCGAGTACACCGTCCCCGATATCGAGAGCGGCCCGGCCGGGTTGACGGTCAGGGCCAGCGCCTGCGTGGCGGTAGCCGCCGGGGCGGCCGAGTCGGTCACCTTCACGGTGAAGGGGGTGGTCCCCGCGGGACCGCTCGGGGTGCCCGAGATGGCCCCGGCGCTCGACAGGGTGAGACCCGACGGGAGCGGGTCGGACCCGGAGACGAGCGCCCACGTGTAGGGGGTCGTGCCGCCGGCGGCGGCCAGGGCGGTGCTGTAGAACTGGCCGACGGCCCCTGCCGGCACGCTGGTGGTGGTGATGGACAACGGTGCGCTCGCCGCGCCGCCGGTGTCGTAGGCGCCGATGTCGCAGGTCCCGCGGGTGGCGGCGTTGCGAGGGTCGCCGCGCTGGTCGAGATTGTTGATCGGGGCGGCGGTGCAGGTGGCGGCATCCCCCGAGCCGATAGCCGGGCTGCTCGGGTTCAGCGCCACGGTCTCGGTCGGACCGCCGTTGGCGGCCAGCGGCTGCAGGCGGGCGGCGATGGGGTCGCTCACCTGGGCCCCAGCGGGGTCGCTCTGGCTCGCGGTGAAGGAGTTGACAGCGATGGTGGTGGCGCCCACCGAGCCAGCCGCCGAGGTGGTCACGGTCTGTGACGAGCCCGCCAGGTGCAAGGTGGTGCCGTCAGGGATCGGGTAGGTCAGGGCGCCCACCGAGATGGTGGTGTAGTCGGTGCCGCCGGCAAGCGGGGCGGCAAGGGTAGTCACCCCGACCTTGTCGCCGTTGACCGCGTTGGCGAAGCCCGGACAGCCGGCGCCGTCGCCTATGAGGTTGTGCCCACCCGGCCCGCCGGTGAGCTCGGCGGCGCTGCCGAAGCAGTCGGCTCCGCCGAAAGTGGCCGTGTTGGCGGCCACGATGGTGTTGGACAGGGTGACCCTGGCGCCGAGCCCGCCGGACCCATCGTTGATCCCGCCGCCAACGCCGGATGCAGAGTTGGCGGTGATGGTGGAGTTGACGATGGAAGCGGTGGAGGTCGCCCCCACCGCAGGTGGCCCTACGAAGATGCCGCCGCCGTACAGGCTGGCACCGTTGCCGGCGATGGTGCTGTTGGCCACGCTGAGCGACAGCGAACCGCTCGCCCCGCTCGCGGGGTTCGAGGAGATGCCACCGCCAACGCCTGCGGTGCGGTTGTTGATCACGGTGGAGTCGAGCACGGTCAAGCTCGCCGAGCTGGCACCGGAGGTGACGTTGGCGATCCCGCCGTCGCTGTTGGCGCTCTCGCCGTTCACGGTGACGGCGGTAAGGGTCAGGGCCCCCTCGTTGGTCACCAGGGGCACGGGGGCGCTGCAGCCGCTGGCGCACTCCACGGTGAGCCCGGTCACGGCGGCCCCCGCCCCGGGGTCGACGACCAGAGGTGTCGTGTTGCCGGCCACGACCACCGTGGTGGCGTTGGCCCCCGGCGCGGCCTCGATCGTCAGGTTGGACTGGGTCACCGTACCGAAACCGGGGTACGGGCCCGAGCCGCTCGGGCCGACCACGATCGTGTCACCACCCACCGAGCCCGCACATGTGATCGCAGCCTGGATGCTCGAAAGTCCGTTGCCCGCACTGTTCGACCCGCATGTGCCGGTCCCACCCGCCGTCACATGGAAAGTGGTACCGGTGCCGGTGTCGTAGGCGCCGATGTCGCAGGTCCCGCGGGTAGCGGCGTTGCGGGGGTCGCCGCGCTGGTCGGCGTTGTTGATC
Source organism: Actinomycetes bacterium (assembly GCA_021828475.1). Lineage (GTDB taxonomy): Bacteria > Actinomycetota > Acidimicrobiia > Acidimicrobiales > Palsa-688 > JAJZMF01. The sequence continues at coordinate 7,188 of JAJZIY010000073.1, read as the reverse complement.
GGGGCGGCGGTGCAGGTGGCGGCATCCCCCGAGCCGATAGCCGGGCTGGTCGGCGCCAGCGCCACGGTCTCGGTGGGACCGCCGTTGGCAGCCAGCGCCTGCAGGCCGGCCGCGATGGGGTCGCTCACCGGGGCCCCAGCCGGGTCGCTCTGACTGGCGGTGAAGGAGTTGACAGCGATGGTGGTGGCGCCCACCGCGCCGGCCGCCGAGGTGGTCACGGTCTGTGTAGCCCCCAGGTGCAAGGTGGTGCCGGAGGGGATCGGGTATGCCAGGGCGCCCACCGAGATGGCGGCGTAGGCGGTGCCGCCGGCAAGCGGGGCGGCCAAGGCGGTCACCCCGACCTTGTCGCCGTTGACCGCGTTGGCGACGCCCGGGCAGCCGTTGCCGTCGCCTATGAGGTTGTGCCCACCCGGCCCGTCGGTGAGCTCGGCGGCGGCGGCGGAGCAGTCCGGGCCCCTGATGCCGAAGCTGGCGGTGTTGGCGGCCACGACCGTGTTGGACAGGGTCACGGTGGCAGCGGGGATCGTGGGATCTACGAAGATCCCACCGCCACCGGCCTGGGCTGCGTTGTTGGCGGTGATCGTCGAGTTGACGATGTCAGCGGTGGAGGTGGCTGAGGGCACACCGAAGTAGATGCCACCCCCGCCCAACTGGGAAGCATTGTCGGCGATCGTGCTGTTGGCCACGATGAGCGACAGCGAACCGCTCGCCCCGCTCGCCGGCTTCGAGGAGATGCCACCGCCGTAGCCGGAGGAGCGGTTGTTGATCACCGTGGAGTCGAGCACGGTCAAGCTCGCCGAGCTGGCACCGGTGGTGACGTTGGCGATCCCGCCGTCGCCGCTGGCGGCGTTCTCGCCGTTCACGGTGACGGCGGTAAGGGTCAGGGCCCCCTCGTTGGTCACCAGGGGCACGCTGCTGCTGCAGCCGCTGGCGCACTCCACGGTGATCCCCGTCACAGCCGCGGTTGCCCCGGGGTCGACGACGAGCGGTACCAAGTCGCCGGCCACGACCACCGTGGCGGCGCTGGCCCCCGGCGCGGCCTCGATCGTGAGGTTGGACTGGGTCACCGTGCCGAAACCGGAGTACGGGCCCGAGCCGCTCGGGCCGACCACGATCGTGTCACCACCCACCGAGCCCACACAGGTGATCGCAGCCTGGATGCTCGAAAGTCCGTTGGCCGCACTGTTCGACCCACACGTACCGGTCCCACCCGCTGTCACATAGAAAGTGGTGCCGGCAGCCGCCGCAGGGACGGCTGTGAGCACCCCGGCCAGGCCTGCTCCGGTGACCAGGCTGAGTACGGCCACCGCGGTCCCGAAGATCCGGAGGCGCGATTTTGCCGAGAGACGCTCGCCATCGTGGTGGCCGACGGTCAGGAACTGGTGCACTTCGGCCTCCAGGTAGCTGTAGTCCCCCGAGCTGATGAAGCGTTACACCCTGGTCCCGGATCCGGTGCGTCGAGCTTCATGGGATGGGCACCTCGCTGACGGGGTCAACCTCGCAGCGGGCGACGAGGTAGGAAGGCAAGAGCGAGAGGGCAGCCTCAGGACTGTCGGCCTCGACGGTCCAGCAGATGCGGTGGTGGCCCTGGGCGCACGACGACAGCGCCGGCTGGTGGCGCAACGGGCTCGTGAACCCGTTCCAGGCCGCGTAGGCGAAGCGGCACTCGTCGGGCTGATGTTGATGGAGGAGCTGGTAGGTGGGCACCAAGGCCTCATCCTGACAGGGCCCTCATGGTGTTTCTATTAGGGAAATCCCTTAGTGTCCCAGTGGCTTGTCCTCGTCACTCGCCACCCTCTGGGGATGCGAAAGTCCTGGTTATGGCCCGGGCCACCGCGCTGCGCCCGGTCACCCCGAGCTTTGCCAGGATGCGGCCGAGATGGCTCTCGACCGTCTTCTCGCTGAGCGAGAGCAGCCTGGCGATCTGGCGATTGGTCCGACCCTGCGCTACGAGCTCAGCGATCTCGTGCTCACGCCGGGTGAGGGCATTGGGGCCCTGGACGATGCGCCCGTCTCGGGCCGAGACGGCGCCGGCTCGGCGCAGGCGTCGGAGCAGGAGGCGGGCGTGTTCGGCTGCGCCCTGCGCTCCATAGGAGGCGAGCGCGTCGCCCGCCGCAGCGCACTCGGCGATCGCCTCTTTGCTGCGGCCACACTTGGCCAGGATGTCGGCCGTGAGGGCTTGGGTGCGGGCCGCCTCGACGAGGGCCCCCGAACCCTCGAAGAGTGCGGTGGCATCACGGCTCGCCGCCAAAGCCGCCTCGGGACCGCTCTGCGCCAGTACCCGGGCCCGGGCCCTCTGGGCGAAGCCGGCCGAGGCGGGAAGCTCGAGCTCGGCGGCCAGCTGGTGGGCTTGGTCGGCCAGCTGGACGGCCACCTCGGTCCGACCGAGGGCGAGCTCGGCTCGGTTGCGGGCCTCCAAAAGCCGGCAGGCCGCGCCGTCCCTGACGGTTTCGTCATCACCCGATGTGAGCTCGGCGAGGAAGCGCTCGGGGTCGCCTCCTTCGAGGTGGGCCAGCGCCAGGAGGCGTCGCAGGTTGGCCTCGTGGTAGCTCGCCCCGGGGGCCCCCAGACCAAGCGCCTCGGTGCAAAGAGCAATCGCCATTGCCATCTCTCCTGTGGCGCTGAGAACGGCGACCTCGGCCGTGAGGGCAAGCAGGACCAAGAGCCCGACTTCGGACACCTTGGCCATCTCGACCGCCGTCTCGGCCAGATCTCGGGCCCTGGTGATCTGCCCGGTCCAGGTGAGGACCTTGGCCTGTTCGATCATGGTGGGGACCAGCCACTGCGAGCCGCCACCGGCTTCGGCCACGGCTATGGCCCGACCGAGGTGGGTGGCCGCCGGCTCGTAGCGTTCGAGCAGCCGCTCGGCCCAGCCGAGGTAGTAAAGGGCATCGAGCCTGGTGGCCACCTCGTCGTCGTCGAGGCGGTCGAGTATCGCCGCCGCCTCGGCTCCATGGGTGCGGGCGGCTCTGTTCCCCTCGGCCGTCTCGGTGCTGGCATTGACGAAGGCCAGGAGCGCCCTTGCTGTTCCTTCGAGCAATCGGTCACAGCCGACAGCGGCCTGCGACGCCCGGGTGGCAAAAGCCGCCGCCTCGGCGAAGTCGAGCGTGTAGAGCCACGACACGGCGAGCTCCACGCACAACCTGGCGTCGGCGGCGCGCTGGGTGGCCGGTAGCTCCTCGAGCGCCGCCAACAACTTGCCCCGGGCCTCGACGAAGCGGCCGAGGCCGTGCTCCACTCCGGCACAGCCGGCAATCAACGAGACGTAGCGCGGGTCGCCGGGCGCCACCAGCTCGAGCATTTCGACAAACGCATCATGGCCGGCCTGGAGATCGCCGAGCAGGCAGAAGACCCGCGCCCGGGCCATGAGCAGGTCGACGCGGGTGTCGACGGTCTCGGAGCGGTGTGGCACGATGGCATAGGCGGCGTCGAGCCACGCAGCCCCACTGGCCGGAGCGCGCGAGGCGACCTCGGCCGCGGCGTCGATCAACAGGACCGCAGCGGCCAGGTCCCCTGTTGCTGCGGAGCGCGCCACGTGGTGGGCCCTCGTGGCGATCGGGGCTCCCCGCTCGGAGAGTACGGCCGCGGCACGGGCGTGGGCGGCCAGGCGCCAGCCCGAACCGGCCGAGTCGTAGACAGCGCGCCGCACGATCGGGTGGCGAAAGGCGAAGCGCCGCGGGCTCTGGACCGAACGCACAACCCCGCGTGCTACCAGCTCGTCGAGGCCGGCCACCATCTCCTGGGCGGACAGACCGGCACAGCGCGCGGCCAGCTCGGGCTCGAAGGGCTCCCCGACCACTGCTGCGCCCTGGGCCAAGAGGCGTGCCGCTTGTGAAACCGATCTGATCTCGTGGCCGACCGCAGCCGCGACCGGCCCGGGAATGGCCCCGTCGTCGGGGTCCTGCGCCGCCACGCCCGAGCGAGCGCCAGGGCCGTCCCGAGAGGCAGCCGAGGCCAGTGCTTGGGCATAGAACGGGTTGCCTCCGCTGGCCCGGAAAAGGGAACGAAGGGCCGGGCCGTCGAGGGATTTTCCCAACATCTCTCCGACCGCGTCCTCGGGGAGGCTCGTGAGCCCGAGGACGGTTCCCGGTAGGTCATGTGCCCTCACCGACAAGGCCTCGGCCAGCCCGGGGGCCTCACCCGGTCGCCAGGTGAGCACCATGAGCACCGGCGCCTCGGGCGGATGCCCGAGCAGGAACGAGACGAACTCGATCGAAGCGCTGTCGGCCCAGTGCAGGTCGTCGAAGACCAGCACCAATGGTCCCGGGCTGGCCAGTCGGTCAACCAGGGCCCGAAGGGCGCGGTAGGTGGAGTAGCGCTCGTCCTCGGGCCCTGCGTGGGCTCGGGGTCGACCGAGGACGTCGAGCGCAGGAAAGAGCCGGTGAAGCTCGTTGAACTGGCGGCCGCACAGCCCAGCGACCCGATCATCGTCCAGCGAGCCCAGATAGTCGTCGAAGGCGTCAATGACGATCCCGAAAGGCAGATCCAGCTCGAGCTCAGCCCCCCGGCCGGTGAGCACGACGGCTCCGCTCTGCTCGGCGATCCCACAGAACTCGGCAACGAGACGGGTCTTTCCGATCCCGGGCTCGCCAGTCACCTGGGCCCACGACGACCGACCCGAGGCGAGACCATCGAGGACGCCGACGAGTGCCGCCAGCTCATCCAGCCGGCCGACCAGCCGGCTCACCTGGCGCCCCAACCCGTAGGCTTCCTCCCCACTCCCGCATCGTACGCTTGCCGCCTGCGCCGGCGTCCCTCAAACCCACCGTGCCTTGGCCCGACGGCGGGGGCCCAACCTACCCGCGCGCCGCGGCGGCGCTCCGCCGGCGCCGCTCGGTAAGGCGCCGAGCCTTGGCCTCGGCGCCGCAGTCCTCCATGGTGCACCACTTTCGCGTCTTGTTCCTGCTGTGGTCTATGAAGAGCCACCCACATCCGCCGTGCTCGACGTCGCACATGCCGAGATGACTGAGGTCGACGTGGCACAAGAGGTCCACTACTGCCATGGCGACGCGGTCTTGGACGAGCAGGGTCGGGACGGTCCCGGTCATGAGATGGGCCGTCCCTCCATTGTCCCCGCCCACCACGAGGGTGGTTCGCCCTGCGGCTGACGCCCATTGGCGCGCGAGAAAATCGAGCGTCTGCCCAACCTCTGCGATGTTCCCGAAGCCCAAACGCCATGACAGCACGGTCTCGAGGCTCCCCCGGATCTCCTTCACAGCGCTGAGCGCCCTGGCCGCAGCACCTGGAGAGGCCTCCCATGCCCCGGCAACCGCCGCAAGCTCTTCTTCCACGGCAATGCCGGCACGCCGGGCCCAGACCAAGAGGTCGCCCGGGGTGCTCAGGTGGTCCTCGTCGGGCACGGGCAGGCGGGGCGTGACGGTGTTGACCAGGTCGATGGCGGGGTGACCGGCGACCAGAGGCAGTTCGCCGATGCGCGCCCCCTGCCGGACCTCCTTGCCTACGCTCACTCTTCACCTGCCTTGGTCCCCTGTTGAGAGTAGCTCACGGAGACAGTCTAGCTTATTTGTGCCGGAGGTCGGTTCGAGTGTGCTACCCTCATACTGTACTGATACAGGTAGCGCATCGGCTCGAGGGAGGTATGGCATGTGGATGGACTATTCGCAGGTCTGGCGGGCGGAGCACGAGCAGACAGCCGCCGAACGGCGGGCAGCGGACGAGCAGCTGGGCCGGCTCGCCGCCGACTTGTCGCACCTCTGGCACGACACGGCGGAGCTTGCGTCCACTCTGGTGACGCGAACAGGCCGGTTGAGGCGCCAGCCCCAGCCCCAGCCCCAGCAAAGCGGTGGTAGCCCTCGGCTCAGCTGTCCCCCTGCCCTAGGGCCCGTCTGCGAGGCGGTCGGCTCGTCGGTTTCTGGAGCGCTGTGAGCGCGGGCACGCTCGTCGCGCTGCGCGACGGGCGTGCCCGGCAGCGCCGGCGACGGCGTCCCAGCGGGTGAGGTCAACCTCCATCCGCCCTGCACCCAGCTTCCACCCTGCCTCCCGGCGGCCACCACAGTGTTGCCCGATGAGGACCAACCAGACCGAGCAGCGCCAGCCGGTGGAGCACAGGACGACCGTGGTGCCCTTCCACTGGAGCGCGTCCGCGTTGCGTCCCCGTTGACACCGGCCTCTTCCAGGGTTGGCGCAACAGTTCGGTGAGCGCGCCCCCATGGGCATGGCTCGGCGCTGTCGGCCTGATTGGCGCGCTCCTTGCCGGCGATATCGCCCTGCACAGCCTGAAGGAGCTCCACGGCCTGCGCCCGGCGCTCCTCGAGAGTGCGGGGTGGGTGCTCGGGTCGACTGGCTTCGGCGGTTTGCTCGGCGCCACCATGGGCTGGGCCCTGGCCGGCCAGTACTTTGCCGGGTACCTGCTCGAGAAATCGCTGAGCGTCGACAATGTCTTCGCCTTCGCCCTCCTGCTGCGCAGCTTCGCCGTCCCGCCCGCCGACCACCGGCGCGTCCTGTATTGGGGCGTAGTGGGCGCCCTGGTGCTGCGAGCCGGCTTCGTCGCCGCCGGCGCGGCCTTCGTCGACAACGTCAGCTGGGCCTTCTACCCCTTCGGCGCGGTCGTCCTGGCCGCGGGCGTCCGGATGGCCCGCAAGGGAGCGGAGCTCGACGTAGAAAACGGGCGCCTCATAGGCGCGCTGAGGCGCCTCGTACCTGTGGCGGCCGTCGCCCCGCCTGGGCGCTTCCTGACCCGTCAGGATGGCCGCCGTGCAGCGACGCGTCTCCTGCTCGCCCTCGTCGCCATCGAGGTCACCGACCTGGCGTTCGCTGCCGACTCGGTCCCAGCCGTGTTCGGCGTGACGACGAACGTCTTCGTCGTGTTCACCTCCAACGCCTTCGCCGTCCTCGGTCTACGTTCCCTGTACTTCGTGCTCGCCGGCGCCATGGAGCGCTTCGCGCGGCTCAGTCGGGCGCTTGCTGCCCTGCTCGTCCTCGTCGGGGCCAAGATGCTGCTGAGGCCGGTTGTCGAGGTCCCGACCTGGCTCACATTGGCCGTGATCGTAGCGGCCGTCGCCGCATCGGTCGTGGTGACAGCCCGGAGCAGCAGGCGCGCGGCCGCCCATGTACCCGAGAGCGAGAGCCATCGGTGAGCGCCCTCGTCGAGCCGGGCCACCGCTGGCCCCGACGGCTGCGCGCCCTACGCGCGAGCCGGGCCAGGTGAGCAGGTCTCAGGGTTTCTCA
>JAJZIY010000072.1 GCA_021828475.1 Actinomycetes bacterium | reverse complement strand
GCAGGCACCGGCCACCTCGGGCCGCCACGACCTGGGGCGTGGGGTGGCGAGGTGCCTGCCGTGGGGCTAGACCGGGGGCATGCCCTGGAACGGAGCTCAGTCGGTGAGGGAGATCTGCGAGCGCTTGGTCGACGCCTACGCGGCGTTGGACCCCGCAGCCGGAGCCCGCGACATGGGGGTCGGGCTCAACACCGATGCCCTGCGGGACTACTCCCCGGACGGTACCGCCCGCCTGGCCCAGTTCATGGACCGGGCCCGGGAGGAGCTGGCCGCCGCGGTGCCGGCCGACGCTGCGGAGCGCCTGGGCCGGTCTTACGTCATGGACTGGGCCGGCTCGTACGCTGCACTGCTGCACCGTTGCGGGCCGGCCGGACTGGTGTCCGCTCTTACCGGGCCCCCGGCCAGTGTCCGCATGGGCTTCGACCTGGCGGCACCGGCCGGCCCTGACGACCGCCGCGCTCTGGCTCGTCGGATGTCGAGGGTGCCACGAGCCATGGCCGAGTACCGTTCCAGCCTCCAGAAGGGCCTCGACGAGGGCAGCGTCGCTCCGCTGCGTTGCGCCGAGGCGGTGGCGGACCAGTGCGAGCGCTGGTCGGGCGGTGGCCCCGGCGGTTGGTTTGGTGCCTATGCCGCCCACCATGGAGCGCTTGACGGAGGGGAGGACATGGCCGGGCCCGCCGCTGCAGCCGACGCCGCTTACGGTCAGCTGGCCGAATGGCTGCGCCGGGAGTACCTGCCCCGGGCCTCCCGGGCCGACGGGGTGGGGGAGGAGGTCTACCGGTTGTGGGGACGCCATTGCCTGGGCGCGCAAGTGGACCTGGACGAGGCCTACCGGTGGGGCTGGGAGGAGCTGGAGCGCCTGGAGGGCGAGCGTGCGGCGGAGTGCGCCAGGTTGGGGCCCGGGCTGAGCTTCCCCGAGGCGCGCGACATGTTGGAGGCCGACCCCGCCCGGCGGGTGGACGGGGTGGAGGCTTGGCGGGACTGGCTGCAGGAGCTCACCGACCGCACGATCGGCGAGCTGCACGGGAAGGCGTTCGCCATCTCCGAGCCCCTGCGGACGTGCGCCGTCTCCATTCCCCCGGAGGGCAGCGCCGCCGCGGCCTACTACACCCCTCCGTCCGAGGACCTGTCCCAACCCGGACGCATATGGTTCCCCACGCTCGGGGCGCAGAGCTTCCCGACCTGGGACGCCGTTACGACGGTGTTCCACGAGGCGGTCCCCGGTCACCACCTCCAGGTTGGGCTCACCCGTTCGTTGCCGCTCACCCGTATGCACAAGCTCAGCTTTTCGCCCGGCCACGGCGAGGGCTGGGCGCTGTACGCAGAGCGCCTCATGGACGAGCTGGGCTACTTCGAGCGGCCGGATTACCGCCTCGGGTTCCTCAGTATGCAGCTCATGAGGGCGGCCCGGGTGGTCATCGACATCGGCCTGCACACCGGGCGCACCATACCGGCCGGGCGTCCCCGTGCCGGCGAACGCTGGGACTTCGACGTGGCGGTAGACGCCCTCGAAGCCGCCTCGGGGCTGTCGAGTGAGTACTGCCGCAGCGAGGTGGCCCGCTACATGTCGTGGCCGAGCCAGGCCACCTGTTACAAGCTGGGGGAGCGAGCCTGGCTGGCCGGGCGTGAGGAGGCCCGGCGGCACCAGGGCGCGGCATTCGACCTGGCTGCCTGGCACCGTGACGCGCTGGCGCTGGGCCCGCTGGGCCTGGACCTCCTGGGCGAAGAGCTCTCGGCGCTGGCCCGGGAGGGCAGGGGCGATCGACCGGGCCCCTGAGGCAGGCGGCCCGGCATGAGCGGCGGCAGGGGAGGTTGCGTCGAAGCACCGGGACACTGGTCGTCAAGCCGTCGTTCTCGAGCCCTCGCCGGCCGCCTGAAGCCGTGTAGTGTCAGCGCACAACCGCTCCTTGTGGCAATCCGCGGTCCTCGTGCACCCGTGCCTTGGCGGGGTGAGCCGACCGGCCGCGTCGCCGGCCAGCCACGCTGCTCAGCGCAGTTGCTGTATGCGGACCAGGTTGCCTGCGGGGTCGCGGAAGGCACAGTCCCGGTCACCCCAGAACTGCTCCAGCGGCTCCTGGACCACTTCGGCCCCGCTCGCCTGGAGCTTCTCGAAAGTCGCGTCGAGGTCCTTCGTGGCCAGCATGATCCAGCCGAAGGTGCCCTTGGCCATCATCTCGGCGATCGTCTTACGCTCGTCGTCGGTGATGCCAGGGTCGGCACCCGGGGGTGCGAGGAGCACGGACGTGCCCGGCTGGTCTGGCGGCCCGACCGTTATCCAGCGCATCTCGCCGGAGCCGACGTCCTTGCGCACCTCGAAACCGAGGACGTCCCGGTAGAAGGCCAGAGAGGCCTCGGGATCGGTGTGGGGGAGAGGTGTGGTGTGAATGCTCAGGTCCATGGTGGTCATGGTAAGAGGGGCCGCCCGGCGGGCGCTTCTCGATTCCTGACCGGTCTCGTGACCTGTTTGGCTATGCACCGGGGGAGGGCTGGCGGGGCGAGCCGAGCCTGGCGCCGGTAGGCGCTCGGCGACATGCCGACCAGCTCTGTGAAGCGCGTGCTGAAGGTGCCGAGCGACGAGCAGCCGACAGCGAAGCACACCTCGGTCACGCTCTGGTCGCCGAGGCGCAACAGCGCCATCGCCCGCTCGATGCGTCGGGTCATCAGGTAGCTGTACGGAGGTTCGCCGTAGGCGAGCTTGAACTCGCGCGAAAGATGCCCGGCCGACATGTGGGCTCCCCGGGCCAGCGTCTCGACGTCGAGGGGCTGGGCGAACTCCCGGTCCATCCGGTCGCGGACGCGCCGCAGCCAGACCAGGTTGGCCAGGTGCTGTGCACTGGTGGAGGCTAGGCCCGCTGCCTCGTCGGGTCGTTGTCCGAGCACACTTTCGTCCGGTGCCATCACGTCCGGTCCCATCACGTCCGGTCCCATCACGTCCGGTCCCATGCGCTCCTGTTCCCTCGTACTGGTTGCCCTGACATCGGTGGTGTACCAACCGTGCTCCCGCCGACCGTCGTCGCCGGCTCCATCGCGGATCGTACGCCGATCGCCGGTGCTTGGGCTGGTCTGTGGGCACGGGACGGGAGCGGGCTACGTCGTGCGTAGCTACGTCCTGCGTAGTATATTCACGGGTATGCGGAACCCAACCAGGCAGAGCGGGCTGCAACGCCCGAACGACCCGCCGTTCCTGATCTTGACCAGTCTGGCCGAGGGGCCCAAGCACGGGCACGCACTGGCCAAGGACATCGAGGCCTTCGCCCGCGTAAAGCTCGGACCGGGTGCGCTCTACGGTGCCATCACCCGCCTGGAGGAGCGGGGCCTGATCGAGCCGTTGCCGAGCAGCGACCGTCGCCGCCCGTACCGGATCACTCCGGCAGGCGGCTCCGCGCTGGCCGAGGCGGTGGCAGACATGCGCCGCCTGGCCGAGGTGGGTACGGTCCGCCTGCGCCGGATGCCCGCGCTGAGCCCAGGGAGCCTGTGATGGCCGCCGTCGAGCCGCTCCTACGCTGGTACCCGCCGGCGTGGCGTGAGCGCTACGGCGAAGAGCTCCTCCTCTACATGCAGGACAGCTTCGGCCCCGAGAAGCCGCCCCTGACGGCACGCCTGTCGGTTGCCGCTGGTGGCCTGCGAGAACGCGCCCGGGAATCCGGCCTGACGGGCGACAGCGCCCCCGTACATGAGCGGATCAGGGCCGGGATGCTCACGGTGCTCGTCTCCTGGGCGGCGATGGTGATGGCTGGGGCCAGCTTCGCCAAGATGTCCGAGCACTTCGACAACGCTCTGCCGGCTCGCGCCGGCACCCGCCACCTCGCCGACCTCTCCTACGAGGCCGTCCGGGCCTGTGCGGGCATCGCCGCCGCCGTTGTGATCGTCGCAGCCGCGCTCGCCCTGCCTTCGTTCGTTCGCTACCTGCGCCGGCACGGCTGGCAGGCCGTCCGCGCCCACATGCTGAGAGCAGGCGGCTGCGCGCTGGCGACGGCCGGCGTCGTAGTCCCGATGTCGGCCTGGGCACACCACCTCAACAACCACCAACGCAACGGCGGCTCGACTGCGTACGCGGCGCTCTTCCTCTTGTGGGTTGCTCTCGTGGCCGCAACGGTGGCTCTGTGCACGGTGCTGGCGGTTGCAGCCGCTCGCAAGGTCACGTTCTCCCGGCTGCTCCTGGCGGCCGAGGCCGCCTTCGCCCTCACGGTGGCTGGCGCAACAGTGGTGATCTTCGCCGCCACGGTTGCGTGGTGGGTGGCTATGGCCGAGCACGCGCCGTCTTTCATCGGCGACCCGGCCTTGCCGCTCAACGCGCGCCTCGTCGCAACCGTCGCCTTGATGGCGTTGGCGGCGCTGGCCGCCACCGGCGGGGCTGTCCGCATCGGGCGCTGCCTGCCGGTGTGGCGCATACGCTGACCTGCCGAGCGGGGGCTCCGGCCTGGGCTGCCCCCAGGGCCTAGGGGCACGAGGCTTGTACGGGTGAACCCGGCTTCGGGCTCCAGCGACGGGCCAGGCCGGAGGAGGCCAGGTGCTTGTCCCCGGGTGGGCACCCGCGCCTGGGCTGCCCTGTTGCCTTGCTGGCATCCGACTTCAGTCAGTCAGTCAGTCGGGGAGGCGGGACTTGAACCCGCGGCCTCCTGCTCCCAAAGCAGGTGCGCTACCAACTGCGCTACTCCCCGTGGTTGTCACATTTACTTGCTGACCTGGGCATTCGCGCCCAGAGTGGCTATTTGGGGTTTGTAGAAGTGACCTCGAGAACACCCCCATGACCGTGGCTAACGGAAGATAAGTGGAAGAGCTCACAAACCCCGGCCTCCAGTCCTCGTAGCAGGAAATGGCTGTCGGACTGGGGGTCACGGTCCCCACGCTAGCCGTCGGCAGGTTGCCCGTCGAAGGGGTTGGTCCCCGTCGGTCACCTCTGCGAGCCGTCTCCGCTACTTGTCTTCGACAGCGTCCTCCGTTAGCGCCACGAGCCGCTCGAACAGTTGGTCGTGCGTCAGTGCCAGCAAGTGGGCGTCCCCGGTCGAGATAGCCGGAACCCCTTCCGGGCGTACCTGTAGCCAGTATTGACCCAGAGCCTCCCGTCCCTGTCGATTTCTGTTGGGGTGGTGACCACCCGGTACACCTGTCCTTCGAGGACCGCCACCCATGAGCTTGGTGGACTACGACACCTTCGGCGTGCACGTCTCGCAGCTGCTCGACTACCGACCAGACCGGCTGGTGGGTCGTCGACGTCCTCGTCGGCCCAGCGCGCTGGCGGCTCGTCGAGCTGTGCCCGACGGGGGCACCGAGCGCCGGGCCGTCCACGTGGCCCTCGCCACCTACGAGGCCGACGTCCCGCTGAGGGCAGCCCACGTCCTGGGTGAGGCCCCGACGCTTGCCGACCTGGACGCCCGGGTACGCGGCTCGGCCCAGTCCGTGCCCGTGCCGGCGCCTGTCACGGCCGGCCCCGAGGCAGCGCGTCGACGCGACGACGCCTACCGCCGCCGTGACGCCCGGCGGGTGGTGCGCAGCGCGACGACTCAGGTCACGAGGCGGCGCGGCTACCGCGAAGAAGAGCCGGCAAGCTCCCTGCGCCGCGCCGCCTCAGCGTAGGGGTCCGGCATGTCTTCGAGGCTCGACGCCTGGGCCCTGGGGTCAGACACCGGCACATTCGGCTCAGGCTGTTGTTCCTGGTCACTGATGCTATTGACGATCATGGTCGAGGTCTCCTGGGTTAAGCCTAGGGTCGTAGTAGTGCTTTCGGCTGATCCACTTGAAGCCTTCATGCCTTGTGATGCTTGCGACCTCAGTGGGGCCCCCTACGGTGTCAGCGCCGAGCAGGAACCTGCTGTAACCGATAGTCACGTCAACCATGAAGCCAGCGAGGCTGATGGCATCCAGCAGCGGCATCGGCGGCTGTGCCGGTCGAGTCAGTCGCTGGTTCAGCACGTCCATCACTGCGGGCATGTGCGCTGCGTCGATCACCTGTCCCAGCTTGGCCGGGAGGTGCTCGTCATAGCCGTTGAAGAGGCGCTGCACAGCTTCCGGCTGTGCGTATGCCAACCAGCCGGCTTGGTCAGGTCCTGCCGCCAGCGCCGGCACCGGTCGGCTGGCCGGGTCGTCAAGTAGGACCAGCCAGGCCTCTGAGGCCTTCGACCCACCGGAGTAACCAGCAACGAGGAAGCCCAGTACACCGTGGACGCCGAGGGGATCGTACAGCTCATCGAACATCATGTCGACTAGGCGGTTCGCCACTCCCTCGACGGTGTAGTCGTCCTGCAACTCCCAGTCGGGCCATGCCGGGTCCAAGCCCATGAAGCGACGACGTAGGTCCTTCGCTAAGGTCGCGATGCTCGCCGCCCCAATAACGCCATTGCCCCATGTCATCGCCGCTACCGGCCTCCGCCGGTGCAGGTGGAAAATCTTGTCGGCTCCGTTGTACACCTGGGCGGCGCCTCCGCCCAGCAGGAGGGTTGTTGCCGAGTCGGTCGCCAGCACGATGCCGTCGAAGACCTTCACAGCGACCGCTACCGTCACGGGCTGGACTCTAGCCTGTCCAGTGCATCCCGCCCGGGACCCGAAGCGCGACACCGAAACATGCCCCGGCAAGCAAGTTCATTGTGTTCAGCTCCGGGTCTTGGCGCCCGGACGAGCTGGCTAGGGCGAGGCTTGCACCGAGGACGGGGAGCATAAGCCAGGGTTACGCTCCGTGGTAATCGCGCGCAGCTAACCTCGGTCCGGAGGTGCGCCGTGCCCGTCTTCAGCTGGGAAAACCTGCCAGCCGATCTGTTGGGGCATTGGCGCGCCACGCTGGGATCGCCGGCGCTGATCCACCCGCTGGCCTGCGGCAACTCTACGGGGCGCGTCCCACGCTCCGGTTCGTCCGAGACGTTCGAGGCCCCTAGCCGGCCCGAAGGTCGTTGCGGCTGTACTGGCGGGTGCGGGTAGTGGCGCGCATCTATGTGGCCCTCCTTGTCGTGTTGCCCTCATTTCCGAGAAAGACAAGTACCTTCCGGGAGAACGGTGGAGTTGGGAGGCTGTCCACAGCGGGCCGCTGGGCAGGGTCTTGAGCTGACCAGGTCCTACAAGGCACGGGTCAAGCTCGAAAGAAGGTGGCCCCAGTGAGGAAACAGCCGAACCATCCAGAGGTCTCAGTGGGCCTGGAGGAATAAGTAGAGGCGATAGGTCAGACGGCAACTGTAGCGGTCTTTTGGTCGCGGGCGCCCCGAGGCCTGACCTAACCTGGTGCAGTGACACCTCAGGACGTAGAGGGAGAGAGCCTCGAATACCAACGCCTGGTCGAGGAGTGGCCGGAGGAGTGGCGGGAGCGCTTTGCCGCTGCGAGCGGCGACGAGTTGGTGGAGTGGCTCAACCGGGAGACGCGCTGCAAAGGCTGGGTGAGCCTGCGGGGGATCTACCTACAGCTGCTCAAGGCAGAGTTCTTGAAGCGGCCCTGGGATCTCACAGCAGTTGACGGACTGGCCGCCTTCCCGGGCCGGCGCGAGTACGCGCTGGTAGAAGGGTGCCTGGTCTATGCCGGTCCCCCTGCCGAGGGCTCGGGCGGGGTCGCCGTGTTCTTGTCCGACGTGCCTGAGCCAGCTGGGCCGGCGCCGGAAGTGCCAGGCCGCTTGGGCCCAGAAGACGTACGGGTGGCGGCTGAGCGACCGGGCGAGCGCCTCGACGAGCACGGGACCACCTAGCGGTCCTCTCGCCCGATGAAGCCGCAGGTAAAGTCGCCGCGGCCCTGGACCGGCTGGGTCCAGAACCAGGCGACGTCGTGGCTGCGCTAGCCCGCCACGGGTTCCAGTGCCGACGTGATGACGGGATGGTCCGTATGGCCTGCGCATACGGGCCTGGGGCTGGGAGCTGGCGCGCCCAAGCTACCGTCCGACCACCCTCTAGGGCCGAAAGCACGGACCATGCGATGCGCCTCTGGAGTGCGCAGACAACCGGTGATCAACCGGCATCTAGCAGGTCGAGCCCGGTCACCACCGGCCTGTGGTCCGAGGCCCGCGCCACGGCCTCGGTGTCGACGATGGAGCTGTGGCCTACCGTCTCCGCTAGGTCCGAGCTCACGAAGATGTAGTCGACGCGGGCCCCGGGGCGCTGGAGCAGCGTGCCCGCCGGTGTACCGTCATAGGGGTTGGCCAGGCGGTAGCTGTCGAGGTAGCCCGAGGCCACGATGGCGCCCACCACCCCGCCTGCTACGGCGTCCCGGTGGTCGGCCGGGCGCTCAGGCCCGGCAGCCACGCCGCCCTCCTCGCCTGGCGGCAGGGCGTTGAAGTCGCCCATGGCCACGACGCGTTCCTCGGCCCCCGACAACGCTGCGAGGAAGGCGCCCAGTTCCCGGTACTTGAGGTAGGGCTCGTCGGGGTTCGGTACGGCCCGGAAGTGCACGGTGAACACGTTGAGGGCGCCCGCGCCCGGGATGTCCAAGCGGACCTCCAGGACGGGGCGGAACATGGCCCGTCGGTCCCCCCGGTGCACCCTCACCAGCCTGGGCTCCCACCGGGTGAACAGGACCAAGTGCTCGTAGAGGGGAGCGCCGTCCCTGGTGTCCTCGGCACCGTTGGCCGGCCCCCAGACCGGGAGCATGCCCAGCTCGCGGCTGAGCTCCATCATCCCGCCGTAGGTGTTCACCTCCTGGGCTGCGAGGAGGTCGGGGGCTTCGGCGCCGACCACCTCGACGAGCGCGCCGAGCCGGTCACCGGGGGCGTGGAGCATGTTGTAGGTCATCAGTTTGACGCGAGGCACGTCTTGTCCTGCCTTTCTCATCCGACGTCTGTGTCGAAGGCGATGCCCTTCAAGAAGTACTTGCTGGCGGCGAAGAACACGATGATGAGCGGCAGGGTGAACACGACTGCGGCAGCCATCATGAAGTTCCACTGGGCCGAGTACTTGGTGAGGAAGGCCGTCAGGCCCAGCGAGAGCGTCCACTGCGAAGGTTGGTTCAGGTAGATGAGCGGGCCGAGGTAGTCGGTCCAGGCCTGCACGAATGCCAGCACGGCCACGGCCGAGATCACGGGCCAGCTCACCGGCAGCACCACCCTGGCGTAGATCCACAGTTCCGAGGCGCCGTCTATCCGGGCTGCTTCGCTGATCGCCTCGGGGATACGGAGGAAGAACTGCCGGAACAGGAAGACGTAGTAGGGCGACCCGAGGAAGGTGGGGACGATGAGCGGTAGGTAGGTGTTGACCCAGCCCAGGTCGCGGAAGATCACATAGGTAGGCACCAGGGTGATGACGCCGGGCAGGAGCATGGTGGCCAGCAGCAGCCCGAACATGAGGCGCCGCCCTGGCCAGTCGACCTTGGCCAGCCCGTACGCCACGAAACTGCCCGACAGGACGGTGCCCAGCACGGTCAGCACCGAGAGCAGCACGGTGTTGGCCAGTTGCGACCAGAAGGGTATGAGCGAGAGCGCGTTGGAGTAGTTGCTCAGGTGCAGCGGCCACACGAACCACTGGACGGGCACGGTGAACAGCTGTTGGTTGGTCTTGAGCGACGACACCAGCATCCAGGCGAACGGCAGCAGGACCAGGACGGACAGGCCGGCGAGGACCAAGAGGGCAACCGTCCTGCCCGTTGCCCGGCGGACGCTCCGGCGCCGGAGGAGGGGGACAGGGGCAGGGGGCAGCTCGCCGCCGGGGCCACCGGGGCCCGGGAGCACCAACGGGTCGTCGGGGAGGGAGGTCTCACGTTCATCGGTGGTCGTGCTCATCGCGTCCGCCAAGCCTCGTAATAGACGCGTCGGACGGAGAACTTCAGGATGAGCCCGATGACGATGAGCATCATGAGGAAGAGCACCCAGCCCATGGCCGACGCGTAGCCCACGCGCAGGTCGGCGAAGGCCACCTCGTAGAGGTAGACGACGGCGAACTGCAGCGAGTTGCCTACGCCGATGGAGGTGCCACCCGTGTCCCCACCTCCCATCACGAAGGCCTGCGTGAAGTACTGCATGGCCGAAAGCACGCCCATGATGGCGTTGAACAGGATGAGCGGCGACAGCGCTGGGACGGTGACATGGCGGAAGCGGGACCACGCGCCGGCGCCGTCGACCCTGGCTGCGTCGAGCAGTGCGGGCGATATGCCCTGCAGGCCGGCCAGGAAGATGATGGCCGCCCCTCCCACCCCCCAGAGGTTCATGAGCACGATGGCCGGCTTGGACCAGGTGATGCTGCTCAGCCAGAGCGGTCCCAGGATGTGGGCCCATCCGAGGATGGTGTTCACCAGGCCGTACTGGGGGTTCAGGGCCCACAGCCAGAGGATGGCGCTGGCCACGGTGGGCACCATCTGGGGCAGGTAGAGCACGGTACGGAAGACCCGCTGGCCCCGGACGTCGACATTGAGCAGCAGGGCGTACACCAAGGACGCGGCCAGGCTGAGGGGTACCATCACCACCACCAGGTAGAGGGTGTTGCCCAGGGCCTGGCGGAACTCCGGGTCGTTCCAGAGCAGTTGGTAGTTGGACGTGCCGACCCAATGCGTCGAACCGACGATGTCGTAATTGGTGAAGCTGTAGTACAGAGACAGGGCCATGGGGTACAGGGTCAGGCCCACCAGGCCGATGAGCCATGGGCTGACGAAGAACAGGCCCCAGAGCCAGCGCCGCCGACGGCGGGTCAGCCAGCCGGAACGGGCCGGCCGGCCCGCCGCTACCGGTGGTGCGGCTACAGGGACGGCCTCGAGGGCGCGTACCATGGCGGGGCTACTTGGCGGACTTGATCTCGCCGGCGATCAGCGGTGCGTACTGGTCCTGCACCTGCTGCAGAGCCCTGCTGACGGTGGTACTGCCCAGCTCGGCGTCCTGTACCGCGGCGCTGATGGCGTTGAGGTACGAGGTGGCGTCGGGCAACGGGGGGAACGGGTGGATGTTCCTACCACCGCTGTACCTCCAGAAGAAGGCCATCTGGGGGCTCGGAGCGAGCTTGGCGTCGTCCACCAAGGACTCGAGCGCCGGTACGGAGTAGACGTCGTTCAGCAGCTTGGGGTTCTTGGTGGCGATCTCCTGG
>JAJZIY010000071.1 GCA_021828475.1 Actinomycetes bacterium | reverse complement strand
CGTGCCCGTGGCGAAACTCGAGGCAGGGCTGGCCAGGTAGACGACCGCGGGTGCCACCTCGTCGGGGTCGGCCATCCGCTGCATGGGCACGTCCTCCACCCAGCGCCTGACCCGCTCGGGGTCGACCAGCTCCCCGGTCATGTCAGTGGCCACGTAGCCGAGAGCCAGCGCATTGACCCTCACGTTGTACGGTGCCCATTCGCCGGCCAGCGACCTCGTCAACTGGTGCACCGCCGCCTTGGAGGCGTTGTAGGACGGCTGCCACTGGGGCCGGTTGACCACGATGCCCGAGATCGAGCCCACGTTGACAATCGAGCCCTGGCACCGCTCGACCATCCGACGGCCGACGGCCTGCGAGCAGTACCAGAGCCCGTCGAGGTTGACGGACAGCACCGAGCGCCACGATGCGGGCGACACGTCCAGCGCCGCCAGGTGCTCCACCACGCCGGCGTTGTTGACGAGAACGCCGATAGGGCCCATCTCGTCCTCCACGGCGCCGACCATCGCCTCGACGTCCCCGGGCGAGGTCACGTCGCCGGCCACCCCGATGGCGTCGAAGCCCTCCTGGCGCAGCTCAGCCGCGGCCTTGTCGGCCTCGGCGGTGTAGCGCGACGTCACCGCCAGCCTGGCTCCGGCCTCTCCGAGCGCCCGGGCGAAAGCGCGGCCCAGTCCCCGCCGGCCCCCGGTGACCATGGCTACGGTGCCGTCGAGGCGGAAGCGGTCCAGGACGTCCACACCAACAGCATTGCACCTCGCGGTTGCGTTGTCAGCGACCCGAGGGGCAACCCCACCCGCCTCCACCCGCACAGGGGGTGCTCGCCGGCGGCCCCGAGGAGTGCAACCGGAGCAATCCCCGCGTCCTCGCGCTCGGGACCTCTGCACAGGCCGAGAGTCCGCTGTCGGGGCGCCGCTGCGAAGTTACGCTGGGCGCGTGACCATGACCGAAGAGCGCCGCACACCCGAGCGCTGGAAGGCCGAGTGGGCCGATCTCTACTCAGAGGTCGTGACCTCCGGCCTGTGCACCGGCTGCGCCGGCTGCATCGCCGCCTGCCCGCACGACGTGCTCGGCTACGACACCGTCGCCGGGGCTTACAAGCCGTACCACTTGGAGGACGAGCTCGGCCCAGGGGGCTGCAGCCACGGGCTGCGGGGCTGTACGAGCTGCACGCGGGCGTGCCCGCGTTTCCGTACGTGGGAGAGCGAGGCAGACACGTTCATGGCCGGGCGCGAGCGCCAACCGGAGGAGCAGGCGGGCATGGTCCGCCGTGTCCTGCTGGCGCGCGCCACCAACCATGACTTCCTGGCGGCAGGGCAGGACGGAGGGGTCGTGTCCGCCATACTCCTGTGGTGCCTCGAGCAAGGGCGCATCGACGCCGCGCTGGTCTCACAGGTGGAGGGCGACGGCGGGGGCTGGAAGGCCGTCCCCGGCGTGGCCCGCACCCGCGATGAGGTGCTCGCCGCCGCAGGGAGCCGTTACACCTACTCGGCCAACATGCTCGCCTACGCTCCCGCCGTTGCGGCCGGAGCGGAGAAGCTGGCCCTGGTCGGGATGGGGTGCCAGACCTCCGCCCCCGTGGTCATGAAGGCACGCAAGGCCGGCAAGGTGGGACGGCGGCTGGGCCTCTCCATCGGGCTCATGTGCTCCAAGAGCTTCGACGACTCGATCTTCGAGGAGTTCTTCGAAGCGCGCTACGGCATCGCCAGGGCCGACATCGTCAAGATCAACATCAAGGGCGTATTCCAGATCTGGTGCCGGGACGGGTCCTACCACGAGGTGCCGCTGAAGGAGGGGCACGCGTGGACCCGGGACGGCTGCAAGGCCTGCCCGGACTTCGCCGCCGAGCATGCCGACATCTCCACCGGTGGCATCGGCGAGCTCGAGGACTGGACGCTCACGGTGGTGCGCAGCGAGCAGGGCGAAGAGGTCATCGACGAGATGGTCGCCGCCGGGGCGCTCGAAGTGCGCCCGGGCGAGGACGACCCGGGCGCCCTGGCGCTCATGCGCCGCCTCTCGACCGCCTCCCGCCGGCGCTGGCCGGCGACGGCGGTGGCCGGGCCAAAACTGGGTGTGCCGCCACCCAAGGCTGCGTCAGCGGGCGCCGCTGCCTCTGGCGCAACCACCCCAGCAGCCGTGGCCACCTCAGCAGCCGTGGCCACGGGCCAGGAGCCGCCGTCGACCGCCGCCCCGACCCTCGACGCCCCATGAGAGCCGGCGGGCCGCCCGCCGTGTCGTCGGCTGGTTGTCAAGCTGCTAAGTTGGCAAGCCGCCATGGGATCGTTGATCAAGAAGCGCCGCAAGCGCATGCGCAAGAAGAAGCACAAGAAGATGCTGAAAGCCACCCGTTGGCAGAGGCGGGCCGGCAAGTAGGGGGCGCCCAGGCGCTTCAGTGCCGGCTTACGTGAGCGACCAGCCGGCCCTCACCGGGGTATTCGCCCGGCACGAACCAGGTAGAGCCGCTTCCTGCGAGCACGGGTCGCCGACCGGTTGCGTCGGCCAGTTTGTCGCGCCAATCGGCAAGCCTGGGCTCGACGGCCAGGGCAGCCGGCTCCAAGTCGTTGCAGTTGTCCGAGCGCGGCCCGCGGAGAGCGTCCCATGCCCGGTAGACAGCAGCGGTGTCGACCCCGAAGGGCGGCACGAGAAGGGTGTACGCACGCCCGGCGACAGCCCCGTAGTCGAGAGGCTCGAGCACCTCACCCGTCCCGCCGACCCGGGCATGGCCGCCGCCGCCCAGGCAGAAGGGCACGTCGGAACCAAGTCGGGCCGCCATCGCCAGGCCCTGCGGGCCAACCGCTCCAGCCCAACGCAACACGGCGGCGGCGTCCGCCGAGCCCCCACCGAGACCGCCACCGGCCGGGATGCGCTTCACGAGGCGCACCATGGCACTGCGCCCGACGAGGCGCAGTGCCCGGCACACCAGGTTGCTCGCGTCGGCCGGGACGTTGCCGTGGCCCCCACGTCCGGCTCCGGCGTCCACCACCTCGAGCCCGTCGCCGTAGGCGAACGCCAACGTGTCCGCCAGGTCGAGCGAGACCATCTCGGAATCCAGCAGGTGCAGCCCGTTCGGGCTCGTGCCCGTCACCCGTAGGCTCAGCGTCAGCTTGGCCAGTGCCAGGACCTCGCCTGCCACGGCCCGCCCGTCGTCGCTCACGGGCCTATCTCCGCTCACAACCACGCCTCCTCTCGGCGCCCGACCACTTTCACCGCCTCACCCTCGGCCCGTGCCTCTCACCGCCACGATGGCCGCCGCCAGGCTCCCCCACTGGGCCACTGACAGCTCTTCGGGCCGGGCCGTGGGAGCGACGCCCGCGGCGTCGAAGACCTCAGGCCGCGCGCCGAGCGACCCGAGCGACCCCCGCAGCATCTTGCGCCGCTGGGAGAAGCCGGTGCGCACGACCCGGAACAGGTCCGCGGCGGCTACCACGGCCGGCTCCACCGCCGGCGAGGGACGCCGGTCGATACGCACCAGGGCCGACGCGACCCGGGGCCTCGGCACGAACACCGATGCCGGCACCGGCCCCAGGGCCGCCGCCTCGGCCCAGTACGCCACCTTGACGGACACCGCCCCATAGGCGGGGTCGCCCGGGCCTGCCACCAGCCTGTCGGCTACCTCTTTTTGGACCATGAAGGTCATGGTGACCACCTGGGGCACCCCGTCGAGCAGGTCGGCGACCAGGGGCGTCGCCACGTTGTAGGGGAGGTTGGAGACCATCGCCCACTTGGAGCCGGCCCCGAGCAGGCCGTGCCAGTCGATGTCCATGGCATCACCCTCGACGACATCGACGGCCGCCGCAGGCGCCCTGTCCCGGAGCACCTGGCGCAGGACGGGCACGAGCCAGCGGTCACGTTCGACGACGGTGACAGAGGCTCCTGCCTCGGCCAGTGCCAGCGTGAGCGAGCCAAGCCCGCCGCCCACCTCGAGCACCCTGTCCCCGGGCCGGACACCGGCGAGGTGCACGACCCTGCGGACCGTGTTGGGATCGGCCACGAAGTTCTGGCCCAGTGCCCGGCTCGGCGACAGCTCGTTGGCCTGGAGCAGGCGGGCTACGTCGCCGCGCGACAGCGTCAAGGCTCGATGCCGAACGCGGCACAGGCGGCCACCCAGCTCGAAGCCTCGACGTCTCGCTCGGCCAGCCCCTTGACCCGGGCCACGGCGGCCCCCACGAGAGGCACCAGAGCGGGCGAGTTGGGCTTGCCCCGGTGAGGTACCGGTGCCAGGTAGGGCGAGTCGGTCTCCACCAGCAACCGCTCCAGGGGGCACAGGGCCGCCGCATCGCGGACGTCGCCTGCGTTCTTGAACGTGACGATCCCGCTGAAGGACAGCCACGCACCAAGGTCGAGCGCCGACCTGGCCTCGTCGCGCCCCCCTGTGAAGCAGTGGAACACCGTGCGCTCCGGCACACCCGTGGAGGCGAGGATGGCGAACGTGTCGGCCCAGGCCTCGCGGGTGTGCACCACCAGCGCCAAGCCGAGCTCGTTCGCCAGCGCGACCTGGGAAGCGAACGCCTCCCGCTGCACCGGCCTCTCCGACAGGTCGTAGTGGTAGTCCAGGCCGCACTCCCCGATCGCCACCACCTTGTCGTGACCTGGTGCTCCGGGAGCGAGCAGCGGCTGCAGGGTGCCCACCCCCTGGAAGGCGTCGTGGGGGTGCAGGCCCACGCTCGCCCAGACGCCCTCGTGCGAGGCGGCGACGCCCATGGCCAGTCCCGACTGAGCTGCGTCCGTGCCGACGCTGACCATCCTGGTCACCCCGGCGAGCCGAGCTTCGTGCACCCCTTGCTCCCCCAGGCCCTCGTAGGGGATGTGGCAGTGGCTGTCGAACCACATATCGGGACGGCCGCCCGTCAGGCGCTGAGGCGCGGGAACAGGGGCGCCCCCTTCTCAACGGCCAGGCCACCGGGGTAGCCCCCCCAAGCCGCTGCTTCGGGCAGCCGGCTGAGGGCCGGGTCGTCGTCCAGGCCGATCCGCCGCCAGATCTCCGCCGGTGCCCTGGTCAGGGCCGGGCTCGCCAGTACGGCGACTATCCGCAACACCTCCAGGGCATCACCGAGCACGGCGTCGACCTCCGGCCCAGGCTCGGCCTTCCACGGCTCAGCCGCCTCGAGGGCGGCGTTGGCGGCCCGGACCAGGCGCCAAGTCGCCTCGAGAGCCTCGCTCGGCGCCGTGCGCGCCCATGCCTGCGCCGTGGCTTCGTAGACCTCGGCGGCAAGGGGGGCCAGGGCACTGTCGGCCCGGGGCGCCGGCCCGGTCCCACCGCACTTGGTATGCACCACAGCACTCACACGGGCGAGGAGGTTGCCCAGGTTGTTGGCCAGGTCGGCGTTGTAACGGGCCACCATCGCCTCGTAGGAGAACTCGCCGTCGGGGCCGAACTGCTGGTCGCGCAGGAAGTGGTAGCGGTAACCGTCGACGCCGAACACCGGCACCAGGTCGGCGGGAGAGATCTGGTTGAAAGCCGTCTTGGACATCTTTTCGCCGCCGACGAGCAGGAAGCCGTGGACGGCGACGTGCGAAGGCGGGTCGATACCCGCCGCCATGCAGAGCGCCGGCCAGTAGACACAGTGGAAACGCAGTATGTCCTTGCCGATCAGGTGGTGCACGGCAGGCCACCACCGTAGGAACGATGCACCGTCGGAGCCGTAGCCGGCCGCCGTGGCGTAGTTGATGAGAGCGTCGTACCAGACGTAGAAGACGTGGCTCTCGTCCCAGGGCACCCGGACGCCCCAGTCGAGGGAGGTCCGGGTCACGGAGATGTCCTGCAGGCCTCCACGCACGAGACCGAGGGCCTCGTTGCGCTTGGGCTCCGGGGTCACCGCTGCCGGGTTGGCTTCGTACCATTCGAGCAGGCGGTCGGCGAACGCTGACAGCCTGAAGAAGTAGTTGTCCTCTTTCATGAGGTCCACCGGGCGCTTGTGCACAGGGCAGAGGCCTCCGTCGGCGAGATCCGCCTCGGAGTAGTACGCCTCACAGTCCACGCAGTAGCGACCCTCGTAGGTCCCCAGGGTTATCCAGCCGTTGTCGTAGACCGCCTGCATGAGGGCACGGACAGCCTGATGATGGCGCGGCTCGGTGGTCCGTATGTAGTCGTCGTTGGAGATGTCCAGCAGCGCCCATGCGTCCCGGAACCGGGCGCTGTAGCGGTCAGCCTGCTCCAGGGGCGTGAGGCCGTTGGACTGCGCCGATCGCTTGACCTTGAGCCCGTGCTCGTCCGTGCCGGTCAGGAACTTGACCTCGTCCCCCAAGAGCCGGTGCCAGCGGGCCAGGGCGTCGGCGGTCACGGTCGTGTAGGCGTGCCCTATATGGGGCGCGTCGTTGACGTAGTAGATCGGCGTGGTGACGTAGAACCTGGCCACCCGGCCAGGCTACATGGGCGGCACCGGGGCTATGGGCGGCCGGGGTGGCCCATGCCGTCGGAACCACCCGGCCCGTCGGCGTCTCCAGGCCGGTCAGGGTCCCGGCGGACGTCGGCGCCCCGCTGGGCCGGTGGCCCCACCACCACGACGACCTCGCCACGCGGTGGCGACTGCGCGGCTCGGCCGGCCAGCTCGCCCAGGCTCGCGCGCCAGACCTCCTCGTGGAGCTTGGTCAGCTCGCGGCACAGCGCAGCGGGCCGCTCGGTCCCGCACACCCGGGCCAGGTCCTCCAGGAGGCGCGCCGCCCGGTACGGGGACTCGTAGACGACGACGGCCCGCTCTGCCTCGGCCGCCACAGCCTCTAGGCGGTCCGCCCTCTGGCGGCCCTGGCGGGGCAGGAAGCCCTCGAAGCACCACCGCTGCGTGGCCAGACCGGAGACCACCAGAGCGGTGAGCACGGCGGAAGGACCCGGTACCGCCTCCACCCTCAGGCCCTCGGCCAGCACCGCCCGGACCAGGCGTCCACCCGGGTCGCTCACGAGAGGGGTGCCGGCGTCGGTCACCAGGACCACAACCGCCCCGGCCCGGATGCGCTCGACCGCCTCGGGGGTCGTCGCCGCCTCGTTGAACTTGTGGTGGGAGACCAGGCGTGGCCCCTTTATCTCGGCGTGGCTGAGCAGCTTCAAGGCCCTGCGAGTGTCCTCGCAGTAGATGTAGCCCGCCGACGCCATGGCCGACACGGCGCGAGGGGACAGGTCGCCCAGGTTGCCGATCGGGGTGGCCACGACCACCAGCCGGCCGTCACCACCATCGCGAACCTCCGGGCCGGGCACCGACCGGTTGGCCGGCCCTGCGCTTCGCCGCGCCGGCGCCTCCCGGCGCCTCCCGGTGTCGTGGCGGTCCTCCCCGGCCCTGCGCCCGGCCCTGCGCCCCGCCTCGGGCCAGGAGTCAGACGTTGAAGCGGATCTCGAGGACATCGCCGTCGGCGACCACGTACTCCTTGCCCTCCACCCGCAGCTTGCCTGCGTCACGTGCCGCCGACCACGACCCGAGGCCGAGCAGCTCGTCCCAGTGCACGACCTCGGCCCGTATGAAGCCCCTCTGCAGGTCGGAATGGATGACGCCGGCGCACTCGGGTGCCTTGGCCCCGGCACGGAAGGTCCAGGCCCGCGACTCCTTGTCGCCGGTGGTGAAGAAAGTGCGCCGGCCGAGGAGCCGGTAAGCGGCCTGGGCCACACGCGGGAGCGCACCCTCGCCCAGCCCCAACCCCTCCATGAGCTCGGCCCGGTCCGCCGTGGGCAGCTGCGCAGCTTCCGCCTCGAGCTTCACGCTGACGCCGAGCACCTCCGCCGCGCCACCGAGCTCGTCCGCGACGGACTTGGTCAGCGACGTGTCGTCGGAGGCCTGGTCCTCTCCGAGGTTGACCACGGCCAGGACCGGCTTGTTCGTGAGCATGAAGAACGGGCGCAGCTGCTCCCTTTCCTCGTCGTTCAACTGGGCACGGTACAAGGGCGTGCCGTCCGCAAGCATCCCCCGTGCCTTGTCGAGGGCCGCCACCTGACCCTCGAGGGACTTGTCCTGCTTGGCGGCCTTGCGGCGGCGCTCGAGCTGCGTCTCGGCGCTCGCCAGGTCGGCCAGCACGAGCTCGAGCTCGAGCACGCCGAGATCCTCGACCGGGTCGTTGCCGCCGGGGACGTTGGGGTCCTCGAAGGAGCGCAGCACCAGGCAGATCGCGTCAGCCTCCCTGATGCCGCCCAGGAAGCGGTTGCCCAGGCCCTCTCCCGTGGAAGCACCGGCGACCAGGCCCGCTATGTCCGTCAGCTCCACACCGGCGTGCACAACTTTGCGCGACCTGCTCATCTCCGCCAGGGCGTCGAGGCGTGGGTCGGGCACCTGGGCGACACCCACGCTCGTCTCAGTCGTGGAGAAGGGATGGCTGGCAACCAGCGCCGCGCCACCCGTGAGGGCGTTGAAAAGGCTCGATTTGCCCGAGTTGGGCAGGCCCACCAGTCCGATCCGTTCCACAACCACACGCTAGTGCCGGCACGTCGCAGGCCGCCGCCTGGCTCCTCGGGGCGGCGCAGCACCGGGCCGCGGCCTTCCGGGCGACCGGCTGGCACCGGGGCCTGATGTACTGTCGAGGTGGTGGGTTTCAGAGCCCCTGCCCGGAGCCTTTGATGTTGGACCATCTATTCCTGGACGCTGTGGGTGTCCTGCGCGCTGCCATCGACAGCAGCCTGCTGGAGCACGTCGGCCAGGACGACCGCCTGGTCTACGACTTGCTCAACGGGGACCTCGTCTGGGAAACCTCGGTGAGCCTCCCCGGTGACGGCGACCCTCCCCGGGTCAGCGCCGACCTCAGCCTGGACTGGCCGAGCTGGAGCCAGGTCGCCTGGCGCAACCTGATGGCCGGCGAGGAGGTCGAGGACCAGCCCGAGGTCGGCGTCGAGATCGTCTTCCGGGCCCAACGTCTGGCCCGCCGCCCACCTCTGGGCCAGGTCATGAGGGCCCTGCCCGAGGAGAGCCCCGGGTTCGGGCCCGACCATCTCACCCGGTCGGCACCCGTGCTCGAGGAGGCCTTCTCCGACGACGGCTCGGTGCCGGAGGTGGCAGTCGAGGTCGCCTACGAGGGCGCCTACCGCCTCCCCCTCCCCACCCCCGACGCGACGGGCGGTGGTGACCCGATGCCCTTCCCGGGATGGGGGGTGCAGCGCCCCAGCACCGGCGACGCCCTGTCCCGGCTCGGCGCCACGCGCCAGGTGAGCGCCGCCCTCGAAGCCACCCTCACGGCGCTGGCGGCGTGGCTGGCTTCAACTCTCGTCCGCCTGGCCGATCTGGACCTGGACTACCTGCCGCCGCCGGAGGAGGACGACAACTGAGCGCGACGCGCAACCGCAGCACAGGGGTGGCCCAGTGCGGTCCGCAAGTCCGGGCGCGGTGCTGGCGCAAGGCTCCGCCGCCGCCGTAGCGTTGCCGGCGTGAGTGACCTACCTCCCTACCGCCTGCCCCGGTACGCCGTCCCGGAGCATTACGAGCTGCTCTTCGAGCCCAACCTCACCAGCGCCACGTTCCGCGGCGAGGCCAGAGTCCGCCTGCGGATCTACGAGCCCGTAACCGAGCTGGTCCTCAACGCCGCCGACCTGGAGATAACCGGCGCCCGGCTGGGCCCTGCTGGGGGCTCACTTGGAGCACTCGAGGTCGCTTACCGTCCCGAGGAGGAGCAAGCCACGCTGAGCGCCCCTCAACGGGTAGAGCCTGGCGAGCACATCCTCGAGATGCACTTCGACGGTCAGCTGACCGACCTGCTGCGAGGCTTCTACCGGAGCACCTTCAAGGCCGACGACGGCTCCGAGGTGGTCCTGGCCGCGACGCAGTTCGAGTCGACCGACGCCCGGCGGGCATTCCCATGCTGGGACGAACCGGAGTTCAAGGCCACTTTCGGCATCACGATCGTCGCCGACGAGAGCCTGGCGGTGCTTTCCAATGCCAGGGAGATCTCCTCGGGCCCGGCCGGGCCGGGCAAGCGGCGGACCCGCTTCGCCGACACGGTGAAGATGTCGACCTACCTTGTGGCCATGGCGGTCGGCCCGTTCGGGATGACCGAGCCACGCGACGTCGGCGGCGTCCCGCTCCGGATCGGATCCGTGCCCGGTCGCGAGGCGCTGCGCAACCTGGCCGGCGACGCCGCCGCTCATTCCCTGGCCTTCCTCAGCGACTACTTCTCGATGCCCTACCCGGGGGACAAGCTGGACCACATCGCCATCCCCGACTTCGCCGCCGGCGCGATGGAGAACCTCGGCCTCGTCACCTACAGGGAGCCGGCACTGCTCGTCTCCGACGACGCGGCGCAGGTCGAGAAGTCCCGGGTCGTTTCCACGATCGCCCATGAGACGGCTCACATGTGGTTCGGCGACCTCGTCACCATGAAGTGGTGGGAGGGCATCTGGCTCAACGAGGCTTTCGCCACCTTCATGGAGCTCCTGACCGCCGATGCCTTCGAGCCCGCATGGCAGGTATGGACCAACTTCGGCGTGGACCGGGCCTCGGCCCTCTCGACCGACAGCCTGAGGGCGAGCCGGCCGATCGAGTACCCGGTCGGGCGTCCCGAGGAAGCCGAAGACATGTTCGACGTCATCACCTACGACAAGGGTGCGTCGGTCCTTCGCATGATCGAGCGCTACCTGGGTTACGACACCTTCCGGCGGGGGCTCAACCTGTACCTGGACAAGCACCGTTTCGCCAATACGGCCACCACCGACCTCTGGGACGCGCTGGAGGAGGCCTCGGGCCAGCCCGTCCGGGCCACCATGGGCACCTGGGTCAACCAGGCCGGCCATCCCCTCGTCAGTGCCGAGCTGGTCGAGCCGGGGCGGCTGCAGCTCACCCAGAGGAAGTTCCTTTTGGACGGCGGCACCGACGACCCGGCGCAGTGGGTCGTGCCGGTGACGCTACGTTACGCAGGGACCGCGGGGGCCGAGGAGCACCAGCAGTTGCTGCTCGACAGCCCGAGCACGACCGTCGACATCGGAGGCGAGCCGGCCTGGCTGCTCGTCAACGAGGGGGCGTGGGGCGTCTACAGGGTCGGTTACAGCGAGCAACTGCGCAGCAAGCTCTACGCAGCCCTCGACCGGCTCGACGACCGTGAAAGGCTCAGCCTCGCCTCCGACACCTGGTCGGGCACCGTGGCCGGCACAGTGCCGCTGGAGAGCTCGCTC
>JAJZIY010000070.1 GCA_021828475.1 Actinomycetes bacterium | reverse complement strand
GCGACCACCCGGCGCTGGACCTCGTCCATGTGAGGGAGCACGACCTTGAAAAAGCGCGCGAGCCCTTCAGACGTGACCTCCATACGGCCATGATACTACGCGCGTCCTAACTTGGCGTGGACCCTAACCCGGCAACCTCGCCGTGGCCAGGTCAACCCGTCCGCGCCGCAGCGGGACGCCCTCCCGGGCGAGCAACGCCAGTTGCCTGGCTCCCATCGGCGCGGTCCCGTCGGCCCGCACGACCCTGTGCCAGGGGAGGTCGGCACCCGTGGTGGCCAGGACGTGCCCGACGAGGCGCGGGGCAGCGGGGTCGATGTCCCCGTAGGTCCGTACGAAGCCCTCGGGGATGGCGCGGACCCGCTCGACGATGCGCGCCGCGCGCTGCGAGGGGGACCGGGCGCCCGTCATGGCGCTGGCCCCCCGGCGCGGGGTGGCGGGCGGCGGGGCGTGGCCGGGCAGGCCCACTTCGGGCAGTGCCGGCTCGGTCAGTGCCTGAAGGGCGCTGCGACTTCGGTCAGGAAACGGTCCATGACCTCCCGGCGAGCGTTGCCGTTGCCGAGGTTCCAGTCCGGGAGGATGAACTCGCCCACCCCGGCCTCCTCGTACCGCCCGAGCAGGTCCTGCATCCCGGCGTTGCTCACGTCGACGCTCGGCATCCGGGCGTAGGGCGCCGCCGCGCCCTCGAGGTTGACGATGACCTGGGCCGAGCGGGCCACCGTCGCCGGGTCGCGGCCGAGCGCCTCACAGTGCCGGTCCAGGACGGCGCCTTTGGCAGCCAGCACCTCGGGGGTGCCCCAGGTGTTCCACTCGTCAGCCCATTTGGCGGCGATACGCAACGTCACCTTCTCCCCGCCACCTCCGATCAGTACGGGCAGGCGGTCCTGCAGCGGCTTGGGCTCCATGGGCGCGTCGACGAGTTGGTAGTAGCGGCCGTCGAAGTTGGCTCGGGGAGTGCCCAGCAGGCCGCGCAGGACGGCGCACGCCTCGTCGAGACGGGCGAGGCGACCCGGCACGTCGTAGTAGTCGATCCCGTAAGCGCGGTGCTCGTTCTGCTGCCAGCCGGCGCCGATCCCGAGCACGAGCCGGCCTCCGCTCAACTGGTCGACGGTGGCCGCAATGTTGGCCAGCACTGCCGGATGGCGGTAGGTGTTGCCGGCCACGAGTGACCCGATCCGGGCCCGCGGCACGCTGGTGGCCAGACCGGCGAGCACGCTCCAGCACTCGAGCAGCGGGCCCTCGGCGGTGTCGACGGGAGGCATGAAATGGTCGGCGACCCATACGCCGTCCCAACCGGATTGTGCAGCGTAGGAGGCGGCGTCGAAGAAGTCGGCCCAGGGCTGCGATGTGGTGGGCCAGATGCTGAAGCGCATGGAGCAACGCTACCGGAGGCCGGAACGGCGGGAGCCCCCGATCGGCACGGTGGCAACCGGCAGGGAAAACCACTTGCCGCCAGGCCGCGGGCGCGCCAGCGTTGATGGATGGCAACTCCCGTACCCGAGCCTTCAGCGGTGGCCGGCGTCCTGCTCAGGCCACCGGAGCTCGCAGACGAGGCCGAGGCCCGCGCCGCCCAAGCAGAGCTCCGGGCGGACCACTTCGAGTTCCTGCTCGGGCTGGCTGCGGACGAGGCGTGGGCGAACTACGTGGAGCGTGTCTCGGGCTGGCCGGAGGGACGGGAGCTCGAGCCGGGAAGGGTCCCGTCGACCTTCCTCTTTGCCCACGTTGAGGGCAACCTCGTCGGAAGGGCGTCCGTCCGGCACTGGCTCAACCCCTGGCTGCAACGCTGGGGAGGCCATATCGGCTATGCCGTGCGCCCGGCCTTCCGCCGGCGTGGCTACGCCACCGGGATCCTTCGCCAGAGCCTCGCCGTGGCCAGGGGCGTGGGTGTCGACAGGGCCCTGGTCGTTTGCGATGTCGGCAACGCCGGCTCGGCAGCGGTGATCGAGCGGTGCGGGGGCGTGCTCGAAGACATCGTCGACGGCGAGCCGGGCGAGCCGCCCAAGCGGCGGTACTGGGTCAGCACCGCCGCCGCAGGCACCTGCAAGTAGCGGGCCGCACCCAGGTCCCAGAGGTGGTGCACCGGGTCGTGCACCAGGTAGCGGCGGCGGCAGGGGTGGGCAGCACCCCGCTGGCGGGGACTTGGGGCCAAGCCCTGGCTCCCGAGGGCGTTGGTGCCTCGGGCGCCCCCTCCCGGGCAGGTGGGTGGGGTACCCTCAGGCCGACGGAGGGAGGGGGCCCGCATGAGGCGTTCGAGCAACGGTGGCAGCGGGGGTGGGCGCCCCCAGGCGAGCGTGGACGAGGCACCGGTCGACGGGCTGGACGCCAGGGAGCGCCAGCGCGAGATACTGGCCATCGCCCGGGCAAACGGCCGGGTGGACGTCACCGCCGTGGCAGGCCACTTCGGGGTAGCCGCCGAGACGGTACGGCGGGACCTCAAGGCCCTCGAGCGCAACGGCCTGGTCAGGCGCAGCTACGGCGGGGCGTACCCGGTCGAACGAGCCGGTTTCGAGACGGACATGTCCTACCGGGAGAACAACCACGTACAGGAAAAGCACAGGATCGCTCAGGAGGCGGTCCGGCACATTGGCGAAGCGGACACGGTCTTCATCGACGAGGGCTACCTGCCTTCGCTCGTGTGCCAGTACCTGCCCTCCGACCGGCGGCTCACCATCGTCACGGCATCCCTCCCCGTGGTGGCGGCCATGGCCCGGCACACCGAGCACTCGCTGATACTCCTGGGTGGGGTGGTGCGCCCCAACACCCTCGCCACGGTCGAGCACTGGGCCATCCGCATGCTCGGCGAGTTCGTGATCGACTGCGCCCTGGTCGGCAGCAACGGGATCTCCCTCATGGAGGGCCTCACCACTCCGGACCCCCGGGTCGCCGAAGTCAAGGCCACCGCGATGAAAGTGTCGCGCAGGAAGATTTTCATCGGCACGTACGAGAAGTTCGGAGCTGCCACGTTCTGCCGCTTCGCCCGCGTGCAGGACTTCGACCTGGTCATCACCGACGTACGCCTGCCTGCGGCCACCGCCCGCCAGTACATGTCGCTCGGGCCCGAGGTGCTGCGCTGCTGAGGCTGCAGGGACCGTGGATCTGTGATCGGGCACCCAGAGGTGCCAACCGGGCACGGGGCGGCCAGCAACGGGCGATCTAGCTGAGCATTCGGCCACATGAACCCACAACACCGGGCATCATTAGCTTGTGAAAGACCCTTGTCGGGCCAGGAGCGGCACCTTAACATTCATCTTTAGGAGGACCAATCGCGAGATAAGAGCTAAAAGGACATGGTGTTTGCCGTAGGACCGGTGGGGCACCACTGCCTTTTACATCCCAAAAGGGGGAGATAGATGATCAAAGGTAGTAACAGCCGTGCGCGCCGCGCCGTGACGCGGCTCGGTGCAACGGGCACTGCGGTGATAGTCCTGGGTGCCGCCGCCGGCGCCGGTAGCGCGGGAGCCTCCACAAGGGTACCGGCTTCGAGCTCCCCGGTCACCATCAAGATCGCCGTCGTGTCCAACCCGGACATGGAGACGATCGAGGCGCTCACCCCATATTTCGAAAAGCAGAACCCTGGCATCAAGGTCGTCTACGACACCCTGCCGGAGAACAGCGAGCGGCAACTGATCGAAACCGACATCACCACGCACGCAAACGAGTTCAACGCGGTGATGATCTCCAACTACGAGACACCGATATGGGCTCATAATGGCTGGCTCGTCAACCTGAGCGCGTACACGGCCCACGACCCGAGTTACGACGTCAATGATCTCTTGAAGCCGATACGCGACGCCCTGTCTGTCAACGGCCAGCTGTACTCGGTGCCGTTCTACGGCGAGTCCTCGGCCGTCTACTACCGCAAGGACCTGTTCGCCGCTGCCCACCTGAAGATGCCTCTGCACCCGACATGGGCGCAGATCGCCTCGTTCGCCCAGAAGCTCAACAACCCGGCCAAGGGTGTCGCCGGCATCTGCCTGCGGGGCCAGAACGGCTGGGGTGAGAACCTGGCCGCTCTCGACACGGTCATCAACACCTGGGGCGGCGAGTGGTTCAACATGAAGTGGCAGCCTCAGCTCACATCGCCCGCCGTCGAGTCCGCCACGAACTTCTACGTGAACCTCGTCCGCAAGTACGGCGAGCCCGGCGCCTCCAACGACGGCTTCACCGAGTGCCTCAACGACTACAACGCCGGCAAGGCCGCCATGTGGTACGACGCGACCGTCGCCGCCGGCTCGTTCACCGGCGCGCAAAATGACGCCAAAGGCTCCATCTTCGCAAATACCGGGTACGCCTACGCGCCCGTCGGCCCGGCCCACATCCCCTCCGGCTGGCTCTACACATGGTCGCTGTCCATCCCCTCGGGGACGGCCAACGAAGCGGCCACGTGGAAGTTCCTGTCGTGGGCCACGAGCAAGCAGTACGAGCAGCTCGACGCGTCGAAGAACGGCTGGGCGGCGGTGCCGCCCGGGACGCGCATGTCCCTCTACAACAACCCCAACTACAAGAAGTTCGCTTTTGCCAACATCACGCTGCACTCGATCCTGTCGGCCAACCCCGACCAGCCGACCAAGGCCAAGGTGCCCTATGTCGGCGTGCAGTTCGTCGACATACCGCAGTTCGTGGCCCTCGGTACCGAGGTGTCCAACCAGATCTCCGCGGCCATAGCCGGGACCGAGAGCGTGAAGGCCGCCCTGGCGACCAGCGAGTCGGACGCCCAGACCGTCGCGCGGACCTCCGGCCTGGAGAAATGAGCGCAGGAGGGCCGGCTCAGGCCGCGCGCCCCCGGTACCTCCGCCCACTGCCATGACCGCGACAATCCCCCCCACCCGGGCCCTGTCCGCCGGCAACGGTACTCCCGTCGCCGGTGGGCAGGCGCCCGCCAGGCGCCGCCCGGACGCTGGGCCATGGCACGCCTGGAAGCGCCGGCTTCCGTTGATGCCCGCCCTGGCCTACATGATCGTCGTGACCCAGGTGCCCTTCCTGGTGACCCTCTGGTACAGCCTTCGGAGCTGGAACCTGCTGGTTCCGGGGTCCAACCGCTTCGCCGGCCTGGCCGAGTACAGGGCGGCGTTCGACGACCCGGCCTTTCGCTCGGCAGCCCTCAACACGCTGAAGATAACGGCGTCGGCCGTCGTGCTGGCGATGCTGCTCGGCGTGGCGCTGGCGCTGCTCCTCAACCGCAAGTTCCTCGGCCGTGGCGTTGTGCGCACGATGCTGATCACCCCGTTCCTGCTGATGCCTGTCGCCACCGACCTGCTTTTCAAGACGACCATCTACGACTCCAACTTCGGTTTCCTCGACTGGGTGCTCAGGCCGCTCGGCGTCGGGCAGGTCAACTGGCTCGGCACCCACGCCGTCGGCTCGCTCGTCGTGGTGCTGGTCTGGGAGTGGGCGCCTTTCATGATGCTCATAGTCCTCGCCGGGCTGCAGGGCGAGGATCTCGAGGCCCTGGAGGCGGCGCGAGTCGACGGTGCCAACGCCGTGAAGACCTTCACCTACATCACCCTGCCCCACATCCGCCGGTACATAGAGCTCGGTGTGCTGTTGGGCTCCATCTACATCGTCCAGACCTTCGGAGACATCTACGTGCTCACTGCTGGCGGGCCGGGGACGGCGACGACCAACTTGCCCTACTACCTGTACGAGCAGGTGTTCAACAACTTCACGGTCGGGGTGGGAGCGGCGGCAGGCGTCATCGTCGTGATCCTGACCGAGGTAGTGGCCACCTTTGCACTGCGTCTCTTCTCGGGCCTGCTCGAGGCCTCGGCCGGGGCGGTGTGAGATGGCCGTGACAACAGTAGGGCCGCCGCCCGGCCGCACGCGCTGGGCGCGTTGGGCACACCGCAAGTGGGATCTGCGCGCCGGCTTTTGGACGGGGCTGACATGGGTGGTCGCCCTGGTCCTGTTCTTCCCCGTGCTGTGGATGGTGCTGACGTCGTTCAAGACCGAGCACACCGCCTACACCTATCCGCCGCGGTTCGTCTTCAGCCCCACCCTTTACCAGTACGGCCAGGTCTTCAACGGCGTCCAGAACTTCGTTCACCCTCTCGAGCACTCGATCTTCGTTACCCTTGTGTCGACGGGGCTGGTACTGCTACTGGCCGTACCGGCTGCCTACAGCCTGGCCATCCGGCCGGTCAAGCGCTCCAAGGACGTGCTCTTCTTCTTCCTCACGACCAAGATGTTGCCCTACGTGGCGGCCATCGTGCCGATATACGTGGTGGCGAAGGACTTGGGGCTCCTCGACAACGACTGGACGCTGGTGGTCCTCTACACGGCCATGAACCTCCCCGTCGCCGTGTGGATGGTCCGCTCTTTCCTGGTCGAGGTGCCCCGAGGTTTGCTGGAGGCGGCGCGTATCGACGGCGCGAGCACCTGGACCGAGGTGACGAGGGTCGTCCTGCCGATGATCATGCCCGGCCTGGCGGCCACGGCGTTGATCTGCGGGATATTCGCATGGAACGAGTTCTTCTTCGCCCAGAGCCTCACCGCCACCAACGGCCCCACCATGTCGGTGTTCCTCGTGTCGTCGATCCAGACCGAGGGCCTCTACTGGGCGCAGCTGTCTGCGGCGGCAACGGTCGCCAGCCTACCCGTGGTGCTTGCAGGCTGGATAGCCCAGAAGCAGCTCGTGCGCGGCCTTTCCCTCGGGGCGCTCAAGTAGTCACTCAGGTGCCGGGGCTGTCCCGCCAGGGCCGCAAGAGCCCCCAGCGGTCCCGCGTCCGGCGCATACCCACAAAACCCAAAGGATGGTGTGATGTACGCCGTTACCGTCGAAGGCCCGGGTGAGGTCTGTTACGGAGAGGTACCCGACCCGCATGCAGGACCGGGAGAGATCGTGGTGGCCGTGAGGAACTGCGGCATCTGCGGCACGGACCTGCACATTGCCGACGGTGACCTGGCCACGGCCCGCTACCCGGTCGTGCCGGGCCACGAGTTCGCCGGCGAGGTGGTCGAGGTGGGCCGGGACGTGGACGACCTGAAGCCGGGCGACCTCGTCGCCGTCGACCCGTCGTTGTTCTGTGGGCGCTGCCGCCAGTGCCGCATGGGGCACGAGAACATGTGCGAGCGCTGGGCCGCCATCGGGGTCACCGTGGCCGGCGGCTCGGCCCAGTACGTCGCCGTGCCGGCGTGGAACGCGCACAGGCTGCCACAGGGTTTCGACACCAGCCTGGCGGCGCTGATCGAGCCCCTGTCGTGTGCAGTCCACGGCTACGACATGGTGAAGACCAAGCTGGGTGACCGTTTCCTGGTCTACGGCGCCGGGACGATGGGCCTCATGATGATGATGCTCGGGCCGAGCGCCGGTGCCATCTCGGTGGTGGTCGTCGAGCCCATCGACGCCCGCCGGGACAAGGCCCTCTCGCTCGGGGCTACGGCCGTCGTGGCCTCGTCGGCCGACCTGGAGGGCCGTTTCGACCTGGTCATCGACGCGACGGGAGTCGTGAGTGCGATCGAGGACGCCCTGAGCCGGGTCCGCCCCGGTGGCTCGTTCCTCCAGTTCGGCGTGGCGCCATCGCACGCCACGGCCAGGTTCTCGCCTTTCAAGGTCTACAACGAGGAGATAACGCTCGTGGGCTCGATGGCTGTCCTCAAGAGCTACGACCGTGCCTGCGACATCGCCACCGGGACGGGGCTGGATCTGGCCAGCCTGGTCTCGGCCCAGATCCCTCTGAAGAGCTACCCGGACGCCCTGGAGCAGGCCAGGAGGGGGCAGGGGTACAAGCTGCAGGTCGTACCCGACTGAGGCTCGTCGTCTCAGCCCGTCGCCCGCCGCGAGGTTGCCAGCGGGGGAGCCAGCCGGCCCAGCACCAGTTCCGAGACGAGCAACAGGGCAGCCATGACGACGAGGGCGGGCCCCACCACTGCGAGGCCCGCCGTGGAGATGAGAAGCCCCACGAGGGCGGACAGGGCGGCACCCCCGGCCGCCGCCGCCCCCACCTGCCAGGCGATGGCGTGGTGCGCCAGCGCGTCGCCCACCCTCCTCGGCGTGAGGGCGATGAGGGCGGGGAAGACCCCGGCGAGGGCCCCGCCGAGCACGGCGAAGGCGACCAGGGTGGCCGGCGTGCCCGGTTGCCACCAGATCACCACGGTCGCCAGCATCGCCAGGGCGCTCCCCCAACGCACGACGGACTCGTTGGTCGGGGGCCGGGGCACCAGGGCCAGGGAGATGCGCACCATGGTCAACGCCGCCCAGTAGCCGAAGGTGGCGATGCCCGCGGCCGACTCGGAGAGGTGGAGGTGGCCCTGGTTGAAGGTCGTCTCCCACTGGCCCGCCGACACCTCGAGCCCGGTGTAGACGAAGAACACCACCAACCCGGCCCAGACGGCGGCCACCTGGCCGGAGCCGGCTCCTGCCCGGGGCCCCGGTGCGGTTGCCGCCTCCGCAGGCGCCCCGCCCGCAGCCGGCCTCGGCACGGCCTGCCTCCAGCGCACCCAGAGGGCGGCCAGCGTGAGGTCCACGGCCAGCAGGACGACGTAGCTCAGCCGCCACGAGACCAGGACCACGGCCAGGGTCACGACCAGTGGCCCGATGGCCGTACCCACGCCGTATGCACCGTGCAGCAGGTTGAGCAGACGCTGCCGCCCTGACATGCCTATCGCCGTGTTGAGGCCGCCGTCCATCATCCCGGCCGCTGCCCCGAACAGGACCGAGACCCCGAAGAGCACCCAGACGTCCGGGGAGGCGGCGAAACCGGCCGCCCCCACTGCGGCGCACACGGCGCTCACGCCCAGCAGGGCGCCGACCCCGAAGCGGTTGATGAGCCGGCCCACGACCGAGCTCACAGCCACCGAGCCCAACGTCACCACGACGAGGACGAGGCCCAGGTCACCGACGGGTACGTGGAACGTCTGCCTGACGGACGGCCACGCTGTCCCGAGCATGCCGTCGGGCAGGCCGAGGGCGACGAAAGTGCCCAGACTGAGTACGTCTATGCGCCGAGGTGGCCCCCCGTTGCTCACCCTCCGAGAGCCGGAGGGGGGCGGCGGCTGCGGTAGACCGGCCGAGCATCGGGCCTGCCGCACCGCCCCCGTGGCACCGCCCGGGCTCTGCGCGGTCTCATCGCCGTCAGGCTAGTCACCCTCGCGCCACCAGCCACCAGACCCGGGGCGAGGGGGCCCTCAAACCTCGCCGCATCTTCCCCGGTCACGCGAGGTCCGCCATTAATGTTCTCTTAAAGACTGTGACACGCCAGTGCAATATCAGCCCGAGGGGAAGAGCGCCCAGAAGGGGCGTCGGGCTCAGGGGCCCGGCTGGGGGGCCGGCACGTGCAAGGAGCTCGATGAAGTGGCCTGAGGGGACCCTCACTGCGTCTATGCTCGCATCGTCCACCGACGGCTGGTCTTCACGTAGCAACGCCCACCGTCCCCAACGCCCCTGACCCAAATGGCCACGCTCGGGAGGTTGCCTCGATGCCGGTACCACCGTCCCACCCACCGACAACGGTGATGCCAGGGGCGCCAGTCCAGGTGTGCTGGTCCTGGCGGCTGCTTGCCATGGTCATTTTGATCTCCGGCATTGTAACCGGCTCTGCCGCCTGGGCCTTTGCCGCGGGGAACGCAAACTTCGTGGGGACTTGGCGCGGCACGACCGGGCCTCTCTTCACCATAGACAGCCAAAGCCCATCGGGGGCATGCATCGGTAAGACGGCATTGCCGGCTGGGTACACACTTGTCGACTGCCATGTCTCGGGCGACCACTTCCGCTTTACCATTACATTCGGACCGTCCTACCGCTCCTATAACGCTGGAGTGATCACAGGCAACACTCTCACTGCGACATTCACCGACACGAACGGCACCACCCAGCACTACACGGGCACACGGGGTGCACCGGCCCCGCCCACCAGACCGGCACTACCTGCACAGCACTCCACGGCGAGCTCGATCGCCTTGTCACTGGCACCGCCATCCAAGGCCTTTGTGCCGCTCGGCTCCGATCTGGTCGACGTCGCGATCGCTGCAGGTATGGTGCTGTTCCTTACCTTTCCTGCCAACTTGTTCAACTCGACGCTCGAGGAGAACCACACGGAGATAGCCGCGTGGTGGAAGAAGCGGGTTGTGACTAGAGTCCCGGCGCCCGTCAGGCAAGCCGCGGTGCGCCTGTACCGTAAGGTCGTCGCCAGCGCTGCAGGCCCTCGATCGGCTGAGCTACCCACGCGCGAGCATCTCGACCGCGAAAAGCTCACCTTTGGCTTCGTACTGCTTGCAGGCGCCCTGCTGGGTTCTCTGCTCGATCCCTCGTTCGGCATCAACCTTCGGACCCTGCTGAGTTTCGTCGCCATAGCCGCCGCGATGCTCGGGAGCGTTGTTATCGCCGCCATTGTTACAGGGGGGTACCATCGTGCCCGTGGCCATCGCGCGGTGCCTTACAAGCTCGACGCACTTCCAATGGGGCTCGGTATAGCAGCCTTTTGCGTCCTGGTCTCACGGGCAATCGGTTTTTCACCCGGCTACCTTTATGGCATCATCTGCGGTGTTACGTTCAACCGCGAACTGGCACATCACGAGGAGGGTCACCTCGTCGCCCTAGAGGCTGGGGCCCGGGTCGCGGTCGCCATCGTCGCCTGGTTGCTGTGGGCTGTTGTTAGCCAGGATGCGGCACATCCGGGAAGCTTCTTCGCCAAGATCCTGGCAGAGGACTTTTTCGCCGCGCTGTTCGTGTCCGGGCTGGTCAGCACGGTTGTCGCTCTGCTGCCACTTCGGTTCCTGCCTGGCTACAAGCTTCGAAAGTGGCACACGGGCGCATGGGCGGCGACGTTTACGACTACCCTGTTCGTGTTGGTCCAGGTCATTTTACGGCCACACGGGGCCACCTCCGGCCCGTCACACGCGCCTCTCGTGACAGCGGTAACGCTCTTTGTACTGTTCGGCGCCGGCTCGGTCCTCTTTTGGCTCCACTTCAGCCGCAAGACGCGGGACAATGAAATGGGCGTGACGGACGAAGCGGAGCCGGTGCCCGGCACGGGAGGCCAGCCGTCGCTCGGCCTGGAGGCAAGCGACGCCGCTGATGGGTAGCGGCGCCAAGCAGGAACGAAGGTGGCCCGAGGCCGCACGCCTCAAAACGGCCCCTGAGGGACCTGATCAGCGGCCTCGTAGCGATTGTGTCGGCAAGCTGACGCAGCTAGACCCGGGACGGTGGCGGGTTACCACTCAACACGGCCAGTTTCGCCGTAAACGGGATGCGGAACGTGCTTGGTGGCCCACGCAGACAACGTCCGCTCAGCTCCCGCCAGACGACGTGAGTTGCAGCCACCTCGCGCTGTTGA
>JAJZIY010000069.1 GCA_021828475.1 Actinomycetes bacterium | reverse complement strand
CCGAGGGCGCGGCCGCGCCCGTGTGGCCGAGCGGCGCACCGGCTCCGGTCCCCGCTGCGGCGGGCCGGCTGGACAGCCCCGCCGACGACCCGGCGCAGCCCTGGCCGGCGGGGGTGTTGGTACCTCCGGGGACCGGTCCTGTCCCGGGACCGACCGCCACCGGGGACGACTGGGACGACGAGGACGAACTTGGGCAGCAGGGCCCGATGAGGGCACCACGGGCCTCGCGGACGTCACGCTCGGTCGCATGGCTGCGCCAGGTGAGCTTCCGCGGGCGCGTGAGCGTGCTGGTGGGCGTGGCCGTCGGCATCGCCGTGGCCCTGACCGCAACCGTCTCGTATTTCGCGGTCAGCCGCCAG
The DNA here is from genome assembly GCA_021828475.1 of Actinomycetes bacterium. GTDB lineage: Bacteria > Actinomycetota > Acidimicrobiia > Acidimicrobiales > Palsa-688 > JAJZMF01. The sequence continues at coordinate 11,143 of JAJZIY010000069.1, read as the reverse complement.
CTGCAACAGCAAGCCAGCAACACCCTGGAGCGGGGCATCAGCCAGGTGCCTTCGAGCGTGCGCGTCAACAGCTTCACCGGCGCCGTCGACGAGGATCTGCTGGTGAACCTCCAGGTCAGCACCGGCGACGAGGTGCAGGTGCTGGTCAACACGCCGAGCGGCATGCAGGTCTACTCCGTGCAGACCCAGCAGACGCCCGCCGGCCCGGTGGCCCAGCTGGCCCAGGCACGCATCTTCCCCATCGACGCCAACGTCAGGGCCGCCTTCACCGGTGGGCCTGCGGTGAAGCCGATCGAGGAGAGGGTCACCGCCCTGGGTGGCCACGAGCACTACCTGGTGGCGACCGTCGGCGTGGTGCCAGGGAGCCTGGCCGTGGAGATCGGCTACCCGGTGACCGGCCTCCAGCGCACGCTGGCGTTCCTGCGCTTCATGCTGGTGCTCGTCGCCATCGGCGGGGTGGCACTGGCCGCCACCCTCGGATGGGCCGTGGGCCGGGCCAGCATGGGCCCGGTCGAGGACCTCACCCTCGCTGCCGAGCACGTGGCCGAGACCCAGGATCTGACGGCCACCATCGACGACAGCAGCAACGACGAGCTGGGCCGCCTGGCCAGGAGCTTCAACGCCATGCTCAACGCCCTGAGCAACTCGCGCCGCCAGCAGGCCCAGCTGGTGTCGGACGCCGGGCACGAGCTGCGCACCCCGCTCACCAGCCTGCGCACCAACATCGAGGTCCTCATGCGGACCAAGAACCTCTCCGGCTCCGACCGTGAGGAGCTGCTCTCGGACATAGGCGCCCAGCTCCAGGAGCTGACCAACCTGGTCGGCGACCTGGTGGACCTGGCCCGCGAAGACGAGCGCCAGCAAGCCGAGCCCGAGCCGGTCGAGCTGCACAGCGTCGTGGCGAGGGCCGTCGAGCGAGCGCAGCGGCGAGCCATGTCGGTCGCCTTCGACGTCTCACTGGAGGAGGGCTACGTGCGGGCGCAGCCGGCCCTGCTCGAACGGGCCGTCATGAACGTGCTCGACAACGCTGCCAAGTGGAGCCCTCCCGGCGGCCGGGTGTCGGTGACACTGCGGGCGTCCGACGCATGGCACCTCGTCGTGCAGGACCAGGGCCCCGGGATCGACCCCGGTGACCTGCCCCACATCTTCGAGCGCTTCTACAGGGCTCAGACGGCGCGCTCGATGCCGGGGTCGGGCCTCGGCCTCGCCATCGTCAAGGGCGTCGTCTCCAGCCACGGCGGCAGGATCGACGTGGGCCCGGCCGAAGGCGGGGGGACACGCTTCGAGATCGTCCTGCCCCTCGACACGGGTGTCGACAACCAGGCCCAGGACGAGACGGGACCAGGTAGTGCCGACCGCTCGGAGCAGGCGCTCTGGGCGCCGTCACCCTCGGTGCCGACCAACGGGCACGCGTCAGCCCCGCCCGCCGGCCCGTCACCGGACGCCACGCCGGAGGTCGCAGGAGGAGACGCCGGCGGTGAAGGTCAAGGCGCTGGTCCTTTGCCCGGCGGCAGCTCAGGCGGCAGCTCAGGCGACGCCGCCGTTGCGACCTGGGGCCGCCCGGGAAGCCTGGGCTGACGGGGCCCCAGAGCCCTCGCCGTGCTCCGCAGGCAAGCCCAACGACACCAGGTCGGCCGGCACGTCTACGTCGGCGAAGGCGCGAGCGGCCGCGCCCGGCGGCCAGGCCCGCTCGTCAGCCGTCTGGGGTGTGGCCAGGGCCAGGAGCGCCTTCATAGAGCGCACGCCGTCTGCGACGAGCCGGGCCGCGCTCGCGAGGTCGGCCGGCGACCAGCGGGCCGCCAGGGGCTGCGCTGCGCCGCCGATGATGGGAACGACCGAGCCGTCCCCCGGCCACGCCGCGAGCACGGCCAGCGCCTGCTCCGTGAGATGCGGCATGTCGCACGCCACGACGATCACGGGCCCTGCCACCCCGCGGGAGCGCAAGGCCACCGCCCCGGCCACGAGCGCCACCAGAGGCCCACCCCCTGCCGGCTCCTCGCTCACCGCCTCCAGGGACGAGCGACCGGGCCCGACCTCGAGGGCCGGCGAAGCCACGGCGGCGAGGACACCGCCGAGGCGCACCGCCAGCGGTGTGCCGCCGACCACCAGGGAGGCCTTGTCGAAGCCCATACGCCGGCTGGCACCGCCCGTAAGGAGCAACCCGGCGACCGGCCGAGGCGAACCTGCCACACCGGGGCCGTCAGGCACCACAGCGCGCCGACCACCCTCCGTCCGAGGCGATCGTCTGGCCCGTGACCCAGTCGGCTTCGTCGCTGCACAACCAGGCGACCAGCCGGGCGGCATCCTCGGGACGGCCCCACCGGCCCATGGGCACGGCCTCCTCGACCCTGCGGTACAGCTCGGCACTCGCGTAGGCCGTGTCGTTGGGCCCCGGGTCGACGCAGTTGACGGTGATGCGGCGGGGGGCGAGCTCGACCGCCAGGCTGGCCGTCAACTGCTGGAGGACAGCCTTGGAGGCGATATAGGGCAGCTCGGACGGCATGGCTGCGTGGTACTGGCCGGAGGTGAAGGTCACCACCCGGCCGCCTGGGCCTCCCGGGTGCTGGTCCGCGAAGTGGCGCACCAGCATGAGGGTGGCCCGGGCGTTGACGGCGAAGCACAGGTCGAGCTCCTCCTCGGTGAGCTCGGCGAGGGACTGCTCGGCCGAACGGGCGTGGTTGGCCACCAGGACGTCGACCCTCCCGAAGCGGGCGAGCGCTGACCGCACCAGCTCGGCCGGCGCTCCGGGACGCGACAGGTCGGCATGGGCCAGCTCCGCTTGCGCTCCGCAGCAGCGCAGCTCCTGCACGAGCCGCTCGGCTCCCCCTGCGTCCTCACCCCAGGGCTGCGCTGCGTCGTGGTCCGGCCAACCCGTCAAGTAGAGAGCCGCCCCCTCGGCGGCGAGGCGCCTGGCGATGGCCGTCCCGATCCCGACCGAGCGGCTGACACCCGTGACCAGAGCCGTCCGGCCCTCCAAAGATGCCACAGCTGGGATGCTAGGGCACCGGCGTGGATGCTGGGCCCACCCGGCAGGCCAAGCAGGCCCGAGTGGGGAGACGTCCCCAGCGCCCCCGCTCGACCAGGACGGCCCGCCCGGCTAGCCTGCCCTTCGATGCGCGCCCGAGTACCCGGTACAGCCCGCACGCTCCAGCCGAGCGCCTGGATGCCCGGTGCCGGCAGCCCGCACCCCTCGGAGGCAGCCGCCGGTCGCTGCCGGGGACCGGTACCAGGGTGACCCCGTTCTACATAGCGGGGGCACTGCTCGTCGTAGCCCAGGTACTGGGGATATACGCGTTGGTGACCCGCCGGGCCGACTTCATATTTGCCCTGATCATGGTCGTGCTGCTCCTGGGCGCCCTGGCGGCCGGGGCAGACGGCCTCTACGCCCAGCTGCACTGATCGGGGCGGGGCCGGGCCCAATAACCTGGCCTCCTGCCATGCTCCGCGCCACCTCAGGCCCAAGGGACCGGTTGTTGAGCGCGCCCGGCACGCCGGGTGCGGACTGCATCGTGCTCGACGGGGTGACCAAGCGTTTCGACGCGATGGCGTGGCCGGCGCTCGACGAGGTGTCGCTCAGCATCCCCCAGGGCCAGTTCTTCACGGTCATAGGGCCGAGCGGGGCCGGTAAGTCGACTCTGCTGCGGGTGCTGGCCGGCATCAGCCGCCCCGATTCGGGCCGGGTATCGGTCTTCGGCGAGCCGCCCGAGCAGGCCAGCCGGGCCAAACACCTGGGTTGGGTCCCCCAATCGCCTGCCCTGCTGCCGTGGCGCAGCGTCATCGACAACGTCCGCCTGCCCCTGCAGGTCAACCGCGGCGCCAAGTGTGAAGCGCGCGACCCCGAGGAGCTCCTGGCCCGCCTGAACCTGTCCCACGCCAGGGACATGCTGCCTGCCCACCTTTCTGGCGGCATGCGCCAAAGGGTGGCGATAGCGCGCGCTTTCGCGTTCAGACCGCGCCTGCTGCTGATGGACGAGCCTTTCGGCGCACTGGACGAGATGACCCGCGAGCATGTGGCCCACCTGCTCCTCGAACTGTGGCAGGCGGAAAAGCCGACTGTGATCTTCGTCACCCATTCGGTCGGCGAGGCCGTACTCCTGTCCGACACCGTCGCCGTTATCGGCCGTGGCCGCCTGTCGCCGTCGGTCGGGATCGACCTGGGCCGCCCGAGGCCCGAAGGGATAGAGGACTCGCAGGGTTTCCACCAACTGACGGCCTCGCTGCGGGCACAACTGCGCCGGGCGTTCTCCGATGCGGGCGGCTGAGCTGCTCCGGGCGTTCTCCTATGCGGACAGCTGAGCTGCTCCGGCCGTCGCGTTGGCTGCCGACGGCCGTCGCAGCCGCCGTCGTGCTCGGAGCGTGGCAGTTGGTGGCAACGAGCACGACGGCGGTGCTGCCGACGCTCGGTTCGATATGGTCCGCCTTCACGGGCAATGCCGGGACGTTGTTCGCCAACGCCGGCGACACGCTCGAAGAGGCCCTCCCGGGCCTGGCGGGAAGCTACGTGGTTGCAGTACTGCTGGCCGTGGTCATGAGCCAGTCACGCATGCTGACCCGTGCGTTGCTACCCCTCGCCATCGCTCTCAACGTGAGCCCGGTGATAGCCTTCGCGCCACCGCTGACCGTCTTCCTGGGCCTCGGGCAGATGCCCAGGGTCGTGCTGGCGGCGATAATCACGTTCTTCCCATCGCTCATCAACGCCATCGTGGGGCTGGCCTCGGCCGACCGCGGAGCCGTGGAGGTCTTCGAGACCCTCCACGCCTCGAGGTGGGAGACGCTGTGGCGATTGCGCCTGCCCGCCAGCCTCCCCTATCTCTTCGCTGCCGCGCGGATCTCTGCTCCCCTGTCCATCGTCGGCGCGACCGTCGCCGAGATGGTCCTCGGTGGCGTCAACGTCGGCCTCGGCAGGCAAATCCAGACCTGGTCCTCCTACGCCGAGCTCAACCTGGCTTGGGCGGGTATCGCCGTTCTGGCCTTCTTCGGCTTGCTCATCACGGGCATCGTCGTCGCCCTCGAATCATGGGTGCTGAAGGCCCGAGGTTTTCGCTGAGGCAAAACAAAGTCGGGGCGAGGCACGGCCCACTAGCCTGCAAGCGACCATGGACAAGCACACTTCGACTTGCGCTCTGCGCGCCGCAGGCGCGTTGGCTCTGGCAGCCGGGGCCCTGGGCGCCTGCGCCACCAACACCAAACCGGCCGGCTCCGCCGCGGGGGCGGCGGTGCCCGTCGGGGCCCACTCCACGGCGGCGACCGGTCTGATCGGGGCCAGTAGGTGCGCCAGCAACCGGGCGGCGGGGACGATCACCTACCTGACCGGCTACAGCTTCCAGGCCTCGGTAGGGATCCTCGACCCCATCGCAGCCGTGGCACAGGGCTTCTACCGCGACATGTGCCTCGCGGTGACCCTGGATCCCGGCACCGGCGACCCGGCGTCCTCGGGCCAGCTCGTTGCGACCGGGCGGGCCACTATCACCGAGCTCGGTTCGCCCTCCGATGCCGTGACCGACGTCGCCGGCACGCCGAGCATCCCGGTGGACGCCATCGCCACCTACGGCAACATGTCCGCCTCCACACTGCTGACCATGCCGAGCATCACCAACCTGCGCCAGCTCGACGGCAAGGTGATCGGCTACAAGGGCGCCATGCCGCCCATCATCACGGCCATGCTCGAAAAGGCCGGGGTCAAAATGTCGTCGCTGCACGAGGTGGCCGTCGGCTACGACCCCACCATCCTGCCCCGCGGCCAGGTACAGGCGCTGACAGCGTACAAGTCCAACGAGCCGCTCCAGCTACGCGACGCCGGCTACAAGATCCGCGAGTGGGACCCCGAGTCGTTCGGGTTGCACGGCGCCTTCAACGTCCTCGACGTCAACCGCAAGTGGGCGCAGGCGCACCCTGGCGCCGTCGAGGACTTCCTCCGAGCGACCTTCGAAGCCTTCAACTTCTGCGTCTCGCACGCAGCTCGCTGCGTTGCCGACGCGGCCAAGTACCAGGCCGGCTACCCGGTCAAGCTCAACATCCAGCGTTGGCAGGTGGAGTCGCACGAAGTGCTCTCGACCCTGCTGCCCGGCCACGGGGTGGGCTACGAGACCCGTGCCCAGTGGCAGCCCGACTACCAGTTGCTGCTCGAGTACCACCTCATCAAGCACCCGGTGGACGTCAACGCGATCATCGACCCCAAATACGTCGACGCCATCTACCACGGTCGCAACCTGGTCTGGCCCGGCCCGTGAGCCCGGGGCCATCGGCCCTCAGCCCGGGGCCGGGGCGCTGGCCTTCGTAGCGTCGTGGTCTGCCACGGCGCACCCGGCACCGCGCCGGACCGGGCTGCAACGGACCGGGCGCCCTCGCCTTCGAGCGCTGCAGTTCGGGCCTCCACTAGCCCGCCGGCAGGCAGGCCAGCTAATGTCTGCTCGTCGTGGCGTGCCACAAGCCGGGCAGGGCACCTGGGGCGCCGCACAGGCCGGGGCGCGTGGGCGCGGTCCTGTTGAGCCTGGCGGCCGCCGGAACTGGGTTCAGCGCGCTCCCGGGCCAGGGCGTGGCCGCCAACCTGCCCTCGGCCAAAGCTCGGGCCGCCGCGCTTGTGGCCGACGAGGTCCGCCAGGGTGAGCGAGTACATGCCCTGACCGTCGCCTACCTGCACGACGCCGGGGTGGTTGTCCGCCTTCGCTCGGAGGTCCACGCGCTGGACCGTTCGGTCCGCTCGGCCAGTGCCGAGTACGCCCGCACCAGGGCGCTGCTCCAGCAACAGGCGCTGCTGTCCTACGCCGGCGGCGTGCCGAGCGGGGCCCCCGCCGGCCCGGGACAGGCCGATTTCATCACCCAAGCGGACCAGGCGGCCTACGAGCACCTGGCCATCGGGGACCTGACCGAGGTCCTGGCCCGCTTCGACGCCGCCGCCGCCCGCCTGGCCTCCCGCCTTGCCGCCTACCGGGCCCACCTCGCAGAGAGCACAGCCGCCGAGCGCTCGGCAGCCGCAACCCGCTCACAGGCTCTGGCCAGGGCCGAATCGCTGCAACAGTTGGTCGACAACGCCCGGGCCCGAGTGGCCACGCTCCGAGCAGCCGCCCTGCGAACGCCAACGGGGCCACCGCAGGCCAAGGGACTGGTGCAGGTGGTGCAAGCCCAGCTGGCGGGCAAGGCGCCGGTGTTCGGGGGGCAGTCGCCGGCCAGGAGGTCGCAGCCGGCCGCCGGTCCCCCCACGCCGACCACCTCCAGCCCCACCACTCTGGCCCTCGTGCCGCTGGCTGCACCCACGACAGTCACGACTGCCGCCACAACCACCACGACTACGACCGTCCCGACGACCACCACGGCACCGCCCACCACCACGACCACGACGACCACGACGACCACGACGGCGGCGTCGTCGTCGACTGTGCCCGCTGCCTCAACGACCACGGCCCCGCCGGCTCCGGTCAGCGCCACGCCACCCGCCCCGAGCACGACCGCTGCCGGCTCGCACCCACCACCGGCAGGAGGGGCCTGGCTCGAACTGCGCACCTGCGAGTCCGGCGACAACTACCAGGAGAACACGGGCAACGGCTTCTACGGGGCCTATCAGTTCTCCGGGGCCACCTGGTCCGGGCTCGGCTACAGCGGATTGGCTTCCGAGGCGCCCTACTGGGACCAGGACGCCGCCGCCCAGCACCTTCAATCGCAGGACGGCTGGGCCCCTTGGCCGGCGTGCGCCGCCACCCTCGGTCTGTGATCATCGGGCGCCGGCCGCCCAGCGGCGACGAGGGGTGCGGGCGCTCCTGACCCGGCCGGGGCCCGAGGGCTGCCCCGGGTACCTCCTTACGAGCATGTTCGCCGGAGGCCGGGCAATGGGTATGTGCACCGATGCGATGCAGTACTCCAGCCGGATAGCAGGAACAACCCCGGCGTGGCATGAGCCCCGGCACCTGCCACAAACTGTCAAGGCTTGTGCCGCACTCGCTCTGGCACTGGGCTGCCTGGCCGCCGGCTGCGTACTGCTGAGCCTGGGCGACCCCGTTGCCGCAGCGGGGACGATCGCCGCCGGCACGGCCATCTCCGTGGCTTGGTCCTGGCCTGTGCCCGGGCGTCCCAGACCTGTGAGGGCCGTGCCACAGCTGGCCAAGCGGCGGCCCCACCCGGGCGACACGGATCTCTACCTCGACCTCGACGCGGTCGAGATCGAAGCTGTCTACGTCCTCGGCAACGAGTTGCTCACCCACCTCAAAGGTGGTGTAGGGCACCGCACGGACCCGGTGACAGGCGAAGAGCGCCAGATCGAGACCAGCGAGGTCTGCCTCACCTGGCGTTGCCACGGCCATAGGTCTGCCGAAAAACTGGCTTCCCAGCTCAATCGCTGGGAAGCGCTCCGCACGCCGCTCCGCCTGCTGGCCGCCAGCGGCCGTTGCGCACTGCTCATGGAGGACGACTCCAACTGGGTGGTGCTCCCCGAGCTTCGCATCGCCGCCTGAGGCGGTACAGCCTGCCCCCGACCGGCCCCCGGCACACCCGCTGACCGCACTGCACCCGCCGGGCTCACCCGTGCCCCCGCTTTTCGCCGGCCCGATGGTCCCACTCCCGGAGCCACCGGCGCGACCTCGCCCCGGGCGGCGCTGCTGCCTGGGAGTGCCGGTAGCGGTACGTGATGCGCGCGCAGCCCGGCGGTCAGGACAGGATGCAACGTGCGCTTCTTGTTCAGCTTCACCGGCGGCAGCGGCCACTTCCTGCCCACCGAGGTGTTCGCGCGTGCTCTTGCGCACCGTGGCCACCACATCCGCTACACGTGCCAGGAGGCGATGGTGGGCACTGTCTCGGCCGCCGGTTGGGAAGTGGAACCGAGCGGCGGGGCGAGCTTGCTCGAGCCCGCTGCGCGTCGTGCACTTGCGCCAGTCGACCGCGAGGGCGAGGAGCGTGCCATGCGGGACTTCTTCGCTGGTCGCACGGCACGCGAACGTGCCCACCGCCTAGTCGAGCTGATCGAGGTGCACCAGCCTGACCTCGTGCTGCGCGACGAGGTCGACTTCGGCGCCGCCATCGCCGCCGATGCCGTCGGCGTGCCTCACGCCGCGGTGGCTGTCATCGCTGCCGGCCGCCTGACCCGCCCCGCTGTCACCGAGACTGCCGTGGCCGCTCTGCGCTCCGAGCTCGGGCTGAGCGCGCGAAACGCCTGGCATACGCTGCACCGCTACCTGCTGCTGGTGCCCGTGCCGCCGGCATTCCGCGACCCCGAGGTCCCCCTGCCACCTACCGCCCGCCACGTGCGTCCCGCCGTCCTCGACGCGCCCCCACCAGCCGCCACAACAGCGCCGTCCGTTGACACCAGCGTGGGCTTCGAGCAGGTCCGTGGGGCCCGGCTACCGCGGGTGTACTTCACACTCGGCACCATCTTCCCCCAAGAGAGCGGCGACCTGTTCCAGCGAGTGCTCGCCGGGCTCTCCGCCCTCCCCGTCGAATCGGTGGTCACCACCGGCTGTGCAGTAACGCCGGCTGAACTGGGACGCCCCGGGCCAAACGTGCGGATCGAGCAGCTCCTGCCGCTCAGGGAGACGCTTGCGCACAGCGATGCGGTCGTCTCCCACGGCGGGTCCGGGACCGTTGTCTCTTCCCTGGCCGTGGGCCTACCGCAGGTCGTCCTGCCCATGGGGGCCGACCAACCCGACAACGCCGACCGCTGCGAAGACCTCGGCGTCGGCATCACCCTCGACGCCGTCACCGCCAGCCCGGACGACATCGCCGAAGCTGTGACAGCGGTGCTCGACGTGCCGGGCTACCGGCTGAACGCCCGGCGCATCGCAGAAGAAGCACGGCACCTGCCTGGCACCGACCACGCAGTCTCGCTCCTGGAGGCAGTCGCACGGACCGGCTCGCCCGTGACGACGCTCGACCCGTAGACAGCGCCCCGGGCCAAGACCAAGGCCGGTCGGCACCGGTCGGAGGCCAGGCGTGCACATGGGAGACCCGACCACCGGCTCGGAGCGACTTTCACCACCACTGAGAACGCCAGCAGCCCTGCAATGCGGTCACGGCCGAGCCTGGAAGCCAATGTCGCTCACCCCTACAGGCCGACGGCTGGTCACACGCGGTGCTGCAAGCACCCTGTCCAGTCACAGGTGGAACGGGCCGACCAGGGACGCCGCCTTGGTGGAGAGGCCGATGTCCGGCACGCCGGTCAGGTCGCAGACCGCCCGCAGTACGGAGTAGTCGTTGAAGGCCAGCGCTGAGCGCGTGCCCGCCGGCGTGGACGCCGACATCACGACCAACGGTGCGTCCGAGGGTTGCTCGCCCGAACCGAAGCCCTCGTCCCAGGCGAGGATGACGGCCATGCGGCCACTGCGGTAGGCGGGACTGGCGAGGATCTGCGGCAACCAACCGGCGAGCCAGCGGTCCGCCTGGTTGACGGTGCCGTCGTGCATGTCGTCCTGGACGTTCGGGGTGACCGTGCTCAACGACACCCTGGGCCCGGTGGTGAGAGCGGAGTGCAGCGCACCACGGGCGAGGCTCCCCAGAGGCTGGTCCCAGGCACGGCAGCGCGCCCGCACGGGCGTGTAGTAGGCGGCCGGGTTGTGCTTGGCGGCGTAGTTGCCATAGCTGACCAAACCGCAATTGGCACCCATCGACTCGACGTAGGACCGCCATTGCTTGCCAGCGGCGTCGAGCTCGGAGAACACCGACGTGCGGGTCGTCGTGCATGCCCCGGCGGGGTCGCAGTCGTCCACCCACGGGTAGCCGGTGTACGGGACGCCGGAAGTCATCTGGAGGTAGTTGGGCAGCGATGGATGGTCGACCGCCCGGTAGTGGGTCGCCAGCCCGCACTTGCGGGCCAGCATGTTGATCTCCGGGGCGCTCGAGCTGCCGATCACCGAGCTGTAGCTGTGGTTCTCCTCCCACACCAGCAGCACCTTGTCGACCCTCGGAGCGCCCTTCGGCGTGCCGCACGGGCGCTGGAGCGTGGGGACGGCCGCTGCCACCGCCGGCAGGGCTGCCGAGCTGTCCGCTGTGCTACCGGCTGATGCGGCACCGGCAGACGCCCGCGTCGTCGGGGCCGGCACGCCAGCGGCAGCGCCCGCGCCACGGAGGCCGGCCGCGCTACTCCCAGCACGGGCGGCGCTACCGCAGCCTGCCCCCAAAAGGCAGGCCAGAGCGAGCACCGCAGCAGCGCCACCTGGCCGGG
>JAJZIY010000003.1 GCA_021828475.1 Actinomycetes bacterium | reverse complement strand
CTACTACGACCCGGCGACGGCGGAGTTCATATCGGTGGACCCCCTTGTCGGGCTGACGGGCCAGGCGTACGGGTACGTCTACGGCGACCCCTTGAACGTCATAGACCCGCTCGGGCTCGGGTGCGGCTGGGACCCACTTTGCTATGGCGGTGAAGCTGCCGGGGCCATCGGGAGCGGGCTCGGCACCGCGGCTGGGGCGGTGGGCAGCGGTTTGTCGACTGCCTGGAACTACACGGGCGGCGAGGTGGTGCACTGGACCGCTGAGGGCGCGGCGGCGGCGTGGAACTGGGCCAACACGCCAACATGCCTGCCAAATCCAGGCTTTATCACCGGCCCGCTGAACGCAGCATACGACGGGTACAAAATCGGAAGCGGGGTGTTTCTTCTTACCGCAGGGACGGCTGCCGACGTAACGGGAATCGGAGCGGTCCTCGGTGTCCCCGCTCAGGCGTATGGCGTCTATCAAGTTGGCACCGGAGCGGCTCGCATTTATCGCGGGTATAAGCAGTTGTCAGGGGCTTTCTCGGGTCCTGAAGTGAACAAAACGCATCTGCAGTATGGCGGCGATAGTGTGCTGAATGTGATACCCTTTGGTGGCACGATAATTGATATTATCGGGGGATTGCCATGATGCGGCAGCGACCTCGCCTGCCGGTGATCAGCGGATTAATCCTGCTCTCTGTTCGAGGCGTCCTTCTGTGGATAGTCATACCCATAAGCATGCTCATTTGGATTTTGGGATGGCCCGTATGGCGTCGAAAAGCGGTGGGTCTGGGCCAATTACTAGGATGGGCTGATCTCAACCTCGTGTGTTGCATTCACCACTCTGTGTTGAGACCATTCGTCCGGAACCCGATCCGATGGACACCATTGGCCGAGATGCCCCAAGTGACCCATCGCATCGGTTTAATCGACCCTGCTTAAGCGCGGGTATTAAGGATTCGTGCAACTCCACCGTCCTCAGGTCCGTTCGAAAGTGTCGGACTGGGCGCCGACCTGCCTCTCCCCTTTGGCTTTGGCGGCGGGGCCAAGGGCACGAGCCGAGACAATCGTGTCACTGAGCCGGCCAAGGCTCCTGCTTGCTCCTGACGACTGGTACCCCGGTTTGACGATGGGACAGAGGTGGCCGCTCAGATCACTGGCGAACGAGAAAGCTGTGCGGGTGGGCCAGGTGACCCAAACCAACCGTGGAGCGGTCGAGGGTTGATGTTCAGCTCAGCGGCTCTCAAGATGACCTGGTGCCCTGGCGCTGATCGTTGGGCCGGTTGGGGTCCACCATCAGGCCGGGCGGGTGGTTCAGGCTGTGTGGTATGAGCCAGCGTGTGAGGGTGCGGCGGCTTTCCGATGAGGAGGGCCGGAGCTTGCAGCGGATCGTCCGATCGGTGGCGAAGAAGTCGAGGGACTCCTGACGCTGCTGTGCCGACTCGTTGATAGTTTCAACGGTCTGAAACGGGAGAGCGATCCGAGGAAGAGCCATCCGGCGCCCAGCGTCGTCGTATTTGCCCTCCCAGATCAGTTCAGGCATCGCCTCTTCCTTCCGTCGAGAAGAACTTGCCACTTCGTCCAGTCGCTTGGCCTGACGTACCCGGCTGCTGGAGGAGCTGGATCACCTGCCCATCATCGAGTTGGATGCGAACCGTCAGCGGATCACGCTAGGGAACGTCGACCTTCTGGATCGTCCGGCCGACGACCGTTTCGACCTCGAACCCGAGGTCCGCGGTACGGAGGGCATGGAGCTGGATTAGCGCATACCGGAGCTGCTTACGTGCCGCCTCGCTGATCGAGGCGACCTTGACGACGTCGAAGCGATCGACGGTGCATTGGTACGTCAGGTCGACGACGCACTCCTCGACGAGCTGCTCAGGATGCGCGGGCACGGGAAGGTACCCGATGACCCGTCCTGCGAGCAGGTTGCCGCGTCCGCCACGAAGGTCGCTCGGATCGACGAGGGGACTGACGACAAGCGTGCGGTCGAGCGTTGCGTCGGCGGTCGCCTCCGCCTCGGCTCGTTCGGTACTCATTCCGCCGCGCTCCAGTTCCCGAACCCGTTGGTTCCATTCCTTGTCGAGCTGGCAGTCATGGGTCAGGACCATGGCAAGTCCGATCCCAGCCGCGATGGCGAGCTGCTTGTCGTTGTGCCAAGCCCCGTCGATCTCGACGAAGTGCGCATCGAGGGATTCCCACTGGGACGGGCTGTGCCGATCCTCGGCGATGATCCGGGAGACGCCGCAGAGGACGATGTCCCCCTGGCGTGGCTCATCGTGCCACTCGTAGAACCCGTCCGGGCTCATCATCGGTATCCTCGTCGACTCCTCCGAAGCGGCTCGTCTGGCATCAGGCGATCGGCCGCTGAGAGGTCCTGCTCATAGTCCGACTCGGGGCGAATCGTTGCGGCTCTGCCGAACGGGTGCAGCTCTCCCTTGAGATACGCGTCAAGGGCGTTCTGGTGGAGCGGACGTTTCGTCGATCGACGGTGCACCACCGTAACCGACGGCGCTAGCCCTTGGAGCGACTGCCAAGCGCGTGCAGACGTGAGCCGACCGGCAGCGATGTGGTCGAGGAGGTCCTGGCCTCCAGACCGACTGAGCAACGTTTCCGTCGATCGCCCTGGCTCTGTCGCGTCGATGTCCCTGACGAGGTCGGCGAGGATTCGAAGGCGCATCATCTTCTCCACGCTTGGCGTGGCGTCACCCTTGACCCATGCGCTCATTGAGCGACGATCGACGCCAACTGCCCGAGCGATCTGCTCTCGGGTGAGACGCGTTCGACGAGCGATCTCATCCCGAAGCCGCTGGACCTCTTCCTGTACCGGCCGAGGGGCGCTCGTGTACGTGATCCCACTCTCGGTCGAGCTGACGTACGTCTGCCAGAACTGTCGACCCCAGTCTGCGATGGCTCCGGTCATCCGCTCGGCGCCAGCGAACAGATCGTCAAGCTCAGGGACGACAAAGGGCATCCCGAGCCGCGTCGTGGTCGACGACTTGCGCTCAAGGAGCGTGTCGGCAATCGGAAGAATCGACCACGGACCAGCGACCTCAGCAGCGTGCTGGCTGGATGCCGCCCGTGCACGCACCTGCGTGTTCATCGCTCAGCTCCAAACTCGTCCAGGAAGGTGTCCGTCACTGCCCATCGGAAGAACGTGTAGATGCGCTCGCAGAACTCCGTCACCTTTCCGCCAATGGCTGCGAGGTCGAAGTCCTCGGGTTGGGCGGTGTAGTGGTCCAAGTCGAGCACCCAGGACGGTTCTCGCGCAGGCTCGATCCCAGGGTCATACGTGGACCCGGCAGGGAGCCTTCCCCACCGGCCCCGGAGTTGCGACGCATCGTCAAGTTGGAAGAGCGTGTCGGACAGCGCATGGACGACCTCAATACTGCCGAGCGCGGCATCATCACCGGCGACACCAAGTATCTCGGGGCGGACGAGCTTGCTCAGTCGAGCGAGCTGATCGCCAGTCACCCGGTCCACGTAGCGAACGCCGATGCGATCGCAGACGTTGGGATGCAACCAGCCCTCAAGGGCGTGGAGGACCACCGTGAGACGGGCGAGGAGGTCGCTGCGTCGGGTGTATCTCTTGGCTGACAGCGACACGAAGCTCGGCGCCAACGTGACCTGCCAGGCGTCAGGGTCCTTCGATTCGAAGCGCCAGATGGTCCCGGCATCCTGCGGCTGGACTCCCCCCGGCCCGATCATCACCCCGAGCTGCCGCTCCGGACGCAGGATGGGGTAGTCCTTCCGGATCGCCTCCTGGAAGTTCGCGACGAAGGCGTTGTCCTCGATCTTCATCACGGCCGGAAAGCGCACCTGGGCGATCACGTTCACCAGGGGAGCCCTCGTCAGCGGCACTTCCTGGACCGATGGTCCGAACGGCGTCGTCATGGTCATCACCTTCCCAGTATACTTCCCATGACATCAGCTGGGAACCCATGGAGGTATACATATCATGGCAGAGACCGAGCGGGGTAAGAAGGTGGTCTACGTCCACCCGTACAAGCAACAAGACGGCACGACGGTGCCAGCCCACGAACGCTCAACCCCAAGCGCGTCCACTGGACGGCAGCCAGCCCGGCGGCCGCAGCGGCAGAGCCCGCCGAGCCGCGGAACCTCCCGTTAGAGGGGGGGCGCCAGGAGAAGCGGGGGTGTCTCACGCGGTCACCACCAGGTGATCGAGGATGGTAAGGCCGTGGCGGGCAGAGGCTGCCGCCAGGGTGCGGAAGCTCCGATCCTCCGGTTCCGTGGCGCTGAGAGCGCCCCAGCGGCGATAGCGGACGACGATGCAGCTCGTCACCCGGCACGCCTGCGCTCCCTGAAGGATCGGGCGAACTGAGAGACGGGTCGCCTGGACCCAGCCGACAGCCAGGATGGCGGTGCCGACCAGCCGGTGCCAGTCATCCAGATAGATCGCCAGCGTGATGTCCTCCCGCCGGTTCCGGAGCAGGTCGCGGGTGAGCTGTGTCGCTGCTGCCGGACCGTCGATCCGACGTGGCAGCGCGAGCGGCGCTTCTGCCTCTGGATGCGTGACCGGGGCTGACCGTCGGACCCGACGGGCGAGCGATCGGAAGGGGTGAAACAGAGAAGACGGGACCATCGCGGTGCCCTCCAGTGAGTGTGGATTCATGGAGGTGACCAACCGCCTACCGGCCGGAGCGGAGTGCCCGAGTGAGCCCTGGCGATCGAGCACGTCTTGAGGCCGGAGCACTGCGGCCGGGGTGGTACAGGGCAGAAGGAGTGGAGCCACGCCACAGGCGGGTGCCAACGAGGCTGGCGCTCCGGAGCCCCCGAACGCCGACCTGAGGGTCAAGCCGGTGCGGAACCGGCACCACGATGTTGGGATGCGCGGCGAACGGCGGTGGCTACCTTCGGGCATCGACCCCGAAGGTCAGGGGCCGAAAATCCATCCCAGAAAAATCTTCAAAACTGCGCGAAACCTGTCAGATGCCCGCATCCTGCTCCAGGACGATGCGAGGCACATAAGCCCAGGTCAATGCTAAATCTGGGGGACTGGAGCGGTCTGCGGATAACGACTCAGACCGGACTGATAGGTCTCATAACCCGAAGGTCGGTCCTGTTCCCGAGCAGCCACAAGGCCTCGCCTCCCTGGCTACCCGCTCTCCCCGTGAGGCCCGTCACTCGGAGGGCCCGCGAAGAGCGCTAGGCCGATCAGGCGGGCTGCCTCGCGCTGCATGGTAGGGGTGACGTGGCTGTACAGGTTGGTGAACAGCGTCGGGTCGGCGTGGCCCAGACGTTCGGCGGCCACCTTGGGCGGGACCCCGTTCGCCAGCATGAGCGTGGCGCTGGTGTGGCGTAGGCCGTGAGCGGTGAGCCGAGGCAGCCCCAGTTCCTGCGAGCGCCGGGCCAGCAGCTTCGAGAGGTACTGGGGATGGTACGCGTTTCCGTCCGGATGAGTGAACACGTAGCCGGCGTCTGGGTCCGCACCAGCTCTCTCGAAGCTCTGCAGGTGCTGCCGTCGACGAAGGACGTCGACCAAGCCGTCGTCCAGGTCGACCGTGCGGACGGCATCGCGGCTCTTGCCTGTCGAGGGGACCAGCTGGTGCCCGAGGGCGGAGGCGAACTCCACGACCCTCACGCCCCGACGCTCCCAGTCGACGTTCGCCCATCTCAACCACACGAGCTCGCCGATGCGCAGGCCGCAGCCGAGCAGGAAGGCCCAGATGGGCCAGCTCCGGTCGCCTTCCATGAGCGCCAGGAAGTGCCTTGCCTGTTCCGGGGACCAGTGCCTCGGCACGCTCCGGGCGGGCTTGGGCCGCGGTGCCAGCGTCATCGGGTTGAACGCGACCATGCCTTTGTCCGCGGCCAGCTTCAAGGCCCCGGCGAGAGGCGCCCGGGCTAGGCGCACTGTGTTCGGGGCAAGGGGCTTGCCTGCCTTGGTCCCCCCCTTCTCGGCAAGGTGGCGCTGCCAAGCGACGATCAGCTCGCCGGTGAGGTCGCCGAGGCGTCGGGGCCCCAGGTACGGCCGGACGTACTTGTCGGCCGAGACGCGGTAGTCGAAGCGGGTCTTCGCGGCCAGGTGACCGTCGGCGTCGATGCCGTCGAGGTACAGGTCGAGCAGGTCGTTGACAGTCGTCGCCCGCTGGACGGGACGCAACTGGCGCCGGGCCACCTGGTCGAGCAGTTCACGGCGCGCTCGCGCCGCCTCTGCTGCGGTGCGAAAGCCGCGCTTGGTCACCTGGGCCCGCCGGCCGGTCAGAGGGTCGCGACCGACCGTGACCTTGACATACCACTTTCCGCGGCCGTCCTGGTAGACGCCCTCAGGCTTGACTGGCACCCGTGAGAACCTCCTGTGAGGGGTTGGTTCTCAGAAGGTTCTCAGCGGTCACCATCTGGGAGCTCTTGCTGTCCGCCAACAGCACTCTGAGCAGGTGGTTTGCTGCTGCGCGCTCGGAGGGACTCGAACCCCCAACCTTCTGATCCGTAGTCAGATGCTCTAGTCCATTGAGCTACGAGCGCTTGTGGTCCTGACCTGCGTTCTTGCGTCCCAGCGGCCCCGATCTGAGCCCCGCCTGTAGGGCGTTTGCAAACATGCCCTCCAAGGGTGCCCGCAGCGCCCTCCACAAGCAGCCCTGCCGACCGGTACAACTGGTCACGCAACAACGGCCCCATCCTAGACGATGTCACCAGCAGCGGTCCGCTCGGGTCAGTTTGGGGCGGAGGGCCCGCTGGCATGCCTCGACCTACGAGCACGTAGGACCACCGGGCGATGTACCAGACGCAACTCCCGTGACCCTGGCGGTCGGCAGGATGCTCATCACCTGGCACAGACAGGCGATGACCTGGCCCGCAGCTCGGCACCCGGCTCGAGGCAAGACCTCATGGACCTGCCCTGCGCGCTGCGACCTCCGCGGCGAACAGGACCCGCACCCCGCAGGATTTGCTCACCCATCTCTCGGTCCTCAGGCCGCTCGGGGTGCGAACACTTTGCAAACGACGGCTCAAGACAGGCCGTCCGAGGGCACCACCGCGGACATCGCCGGGAGCCCGGGCACGGTCTCGTCAGTGCCTGGGACTACCGCGCCCCGTGGTACGGGCCCTGGGCCGGGCAGGCGAGGCCGGCCATCTGCCAGGGGGGATCTCGCCCGAGCCCCGGGCGAGCAGGTGGGTGGGCAGCAGGTGTGTCCTGGGAGCGGAGGTGTCCCCGCCCATCCGCTGGAACAGGATGCGGCAGGCCATCGCCCCCATGGTGGCCGGGTCCTGGCTCACGACGGTCACAGGGGGGTCGAGCAGGTCGGCAAGTGGCATGTCGTCGAAGCCCACCAGCGCCACGCTGTGGTTGGCCCCGAGGGCCCGCAGGGCTCGTACCGCACCCATCGTGACCAGGTTTTGCGTGGCGAAGAGGGCCGTGGGCTGCTCTTCCACCAGGAGCGATCGGGCGGCCTCCTCGGCCGCACCGGCGTCGTGCAGGTCGAAGCGGACGAGGGCCTCGTCGTAGGCGATCCCCACCTCGGAGAGGGTCGCCCGGTAGGCCTCGAAGCGCTCGCTCGCCGTGGTTATCTCCCGCAGGTCAGCCAGGAAGCCGATCCGCTTGTGCCCCCCCGCCGCCAGGTGCCTCACCGCTGCGACAGCGCCGGAGCGGTTGTCCGAGATGACGGCGTCCGCCTTGAGCAGCCGGGGCGGGCGGTCCATGAAGACCAGGTTGAGCCCGGCCCGCTGCTCGTTGAGCAGGTAGCTCTGGTCGTCCCCCGAGGGGACGATGATCAGGCCGTCAGCCCGGCGCTCCACCAAGGCCAGGGCGAGCCTGCGCTCCTTGTCGGGGTCTTCGTCGACGCTGCCGGCGAAGACGGCGACGCCGTGCTCGCTTGCGACGTCCTCCACCGCCCGCTGCAGGGCGGATGAAAAGGGGTTGGCGACGTTCTTCAGCAGCAGCCCGATGGTGCGGGTCCGCCCGTCCGTGCGGCGCAGGCTGCGAGCAGCCAGGTTGGGCCGGTAGTCGAGCACGGTCGCGGCCCGGCGGACCCGGGCGGCCAGGTCGGCGGCCACCGTGGTCTCGCCATTGACCACCCGCGAAGTGGTCTTGAGACTTACACCGGCCAGCGCGGCTACGTCACGCATGGTCGGCCTTGGTCGCGTCGGCCCGCCTCCGGGCGCCTGAGAGTCAGACAACGTTAGCCTCCTGTGGCAGAGGGCCAGACTAGACGATTTACTCCCACCCTGCCTTGACACCTGAGCGCGTGTTGAGTACCGTCAGACAACGTTGTCTCGGCGGCAGGGAGGGGAGGCCCACTCTGCCGGGAACTAGGGAGGGGTTTAATGAACATGCTCAACTCCGAGCCGTCCCAAGTACGGGGGCGGCCGGGTCGCCGTAGCGCCATGCTGGTAGGGGCGGTCGCAGCCACGACCCTGGCGGCGGCCGTGCCGACTGCCAGCGCTGTCGCCTCAGCCCAACGACTGCCGGCGGCTCACGCCAAGGTCAAGGTTGCTCTGATCCTGAAGACCTTCTCCAATCCCTACTTCGTCTGGATGAAGAAGGCGGCTCTGGCTGACGCAGCCAAGAAGGGGATCCAGCTGTCGGTGACGGCCGGCTTGACCGACGGGGACACAAGCACGCAGATCACCGCCATCGACAACGCCATAGCCGACGGTGACCAAGGCATCATCATCACGCCGAACGGTAACGCCGTCAACTCAGCGCTGCTCAAGGCCCGCAAGGACGGCATCTACACGATAGCCCTGGATACGGCGCCCATCCCGCCGAGCGTCGTAGACCTCACGTTCGCCACCAACAACCTGGCTGCCGGTGTGCTCGACGGGCGCTGGGCGGCGGCCAAGCTCAACGGCAAGCCGGCCGACATAGCCCTGCTCGACCTGTTCAACAACCAGGTCGTGTCGGTCGACGTCGAGCGCGACCACGGTTTCCTCCAGGGCATGGGGATACCGGTCGGCAACCCCAACATAAACGGCAAGGAGCCCATGTCCGGCCACTACAAGGGTGGCAAGGGCGGAAGCTACAAGATCTCCTGCCAGCTGCCCACCCTGGGCGCCATCCCGGGGGGCAAGTCGGCCATGCAGACGTGCCTCCAGAAAGATCCCAACATCAACCTGGTGTACGCCATCAACGAGCCCGCAGCCGAGGGTGCCACCGAGGCGCTGAAGGCCGCTGGCAGCAAGGCCATCGTGGTGGCCATCGACGGTGGCTGCACCAACCTGCCCTATGTGGCCAGCGGCGCCATTGCTGCGACTGCTGGCCAGTTCCCGGGCAAGATGGCCTCGGACGGCATCGACGCGATCTACAACCTGGCCGTCAACCACGTCAAGCCCAAGGCCACGCCTGGCCTCGGCTTCTTCAACACTGGCACCAAGCTGTACACCAACGACCCGATGCCGGGCGTGCCCAGCGTCAACGTCGCCACGGCCAAGCACCTCTGCTGGGGCTAGCCACTCCGCCGACAACAGCCTGTTCCGCGTCGCCGAGCCGCCAGGGAGTTTTCCGCCCAGCGGCTCGGCGACGGGTCTATGCTCCGCTCGATGGGGCCGCGGGTGCCTGCCAGCGGGGCTCCATTTGTCGAAGAGCGCACCCAGGACGAGGAGAGCTCGGCAGTACCCACAAACCGGGCGGCGCAAGCCACCGAAAGCGCGAGTTAGGACTTGACTGTGGCCGGAACCATTGCACCACTGTCCCCCCAAGCCGATATCGAGGCTCTCCTTCCCAGAGCGACGCCTCTCGACAAGGCGCAGCGCCTGCTCCACGGGCACCCAGCCATTGGGCCGTTCGTGGTCCTGATCGCCTCGTCGATCGTCTTCGACGTCTTCAATACCCGCTTCCTGGCGGCCCGGGACATTTCCCTGATGCTGCAGCAGGTGGCTGTGATCGCCACGCTGGGGGTGGCCCAGACGCTGGTCATCATCACCGCCGGCATCGACCTGTCCATCGGAGCGGCGATGATCCTCGCTCAGCTGCTGATGGCCCAGTTGGCTGCCAACAACGGTGTCCCCGGGCCGATAGCCCTGCTCGCCGGTTTCGCTGTCGGGGCGGGTACCGGTCTGCTCAACGGGGTACTGGTGACGAGGCTCAAGCTGCCGCCTTTCATTGCGACGCTCGGCACCCTCAGCATCTACACCGCGGTCGGCCTGCTCTACTCCAACGGGCAGACGACTCAGGCGTCGCAAATGCCGGGCATCCTCAACTGGACCGGTTACACCGTCAGCATCGGGCCGTTCAGCCTCATATACGGGGTGCTCGTCGTCCTGGCCATATACCTGATAGTGGCGTACATGCTCACCCAGACCGAATGGGGCCGGCACGTGTATGCCGTGGGTGACGATGTGGAGGCGGCCCGCCTGGCAGGCATCCGCAAGAACATGGTGCTGGTGAGCGTCTACACCGTCGCCGGCCTGGTGGTCGGCCTGGCTGCCTGGGTCTCGCTCGGCTACACGGGGGCGGCCAGCCCCAACAACGCCGTGGACGCCAACCTGCAGAGCATCACCGCCGTGGTGATAGGCGGGACCAGCCTCTTCGGCGGGCGCGGCAGTGTCATCGGGACGCTCTGGGGGGCGCTGATAGTGGTGGTGTTCACCACCGGCCTCACACTGGCCAATGTCAACGACCTCTACCAGCCGGTCGTGGAGGGCATTCTGGTACTCGCAGCCGTGGGTGTGGACCAATGGTTGAGGAAGGTGAAGGCATGACGACCGTCAGCGTCAACGGCCCAGGGGCGACCAGTTCGACGAAGGGGCCCCAGCCCGAGGGTGCCAGGCCTGCCGCCGAAGCCACCCCGGTGCTAGAGGCCCGGGGCCTGGTCAAGGCCTTCGGCCACGTCGTGGGGCTGGC
The DNA here is from genome assembly GCA_021828475.1 of Actinomycetes bacterium. Taxonomy (GTDB): domain Bacteria; phylum Actinomycetota; class Acidimicrobiia; order Acidimicrobiales; family Palsa-688; genus JAJZMF01. Next base: position 122,142 of record JAJZIY010000003.1, on the reverse strand, counting down.
CGGGGTCGACCTGCAGCTGTACCAGGGCGAGGTGCTGGGCCTGATCGGTGACAACGGCGCCGGCAAGTCGACACTCATCAAATGCCTCACAGGAGCACTCCAGCCCGACCGGGGCGAGCTCTACCTCGAGGGCCGGAGGGTGAGCTTCCGCAGCCCGCTCGACAGCCGGTTGGCGGGCATCGAGACCGTCTACCAGACCTTGGCCGTCTCGCCCGCCCTCGACATAGCCAGCAACATGTTCCTCGGGCGTGAGATCAGGGTCAAAGGGTTCATGGGCACGGTCTTCCGCAAGCTCGACCACCGTGCCATGCGCAAGCAGGCCGGCGAGCAGATGTCCCGGCTCGGCATAGCGACGCTGCAGGACATGGGCCAGCACGTGGAGACGCTCTCCGGGGGCCAGCGCCAAGCGGTGGCCGTGGCCCGGGCGGCCGCCTTCGGCTCCAAGGTCATCGTCCTCGACGAGCCGACGGCAGCGCTCGGGGTGAGGGAGTCCAACCAGGTGCTCGACCTCGTCCGGCGCCTGCGGGACCACGGCATGCCCGTGATCCTGATATCCCACAACATGCCACACGTGTTCGAAGTGGCCGACCGGGTCCAGATACAGCGCCTTGGTCGGTGCGCCGGTGTCGTGCGGCCCGCAGAGACCTCCATGGAGGAGGCCGTCGCCGTCATGACCGGTGCCAAGGTCCTCTAGCGGCCGGCGGCAGGGCCGGCGCTCTGGCGCAGGCCCGCAGGCCACAGGGTGGCAGCACGCTCCCTCACGGGGGCGGCGGGTCACCCGGTACCGTAGCGGCCACAACGCCGGGAGAGGCCAGGACGCCGGCGCCCCCGTGGCCCTCGAGGGAGGCGGGCACCATCCGGCGCAGGACGGCGACAAGGACCAGCAGTAGGACGCCGGCGCCGGCTGCCGTGACGGCTCGGATGCCGGTCACGTCGGCTATCGCACCCTGCACCAGCGCGCCGACCGGGTAGAGGGTGCCCAGGGCCATCATGTAGATGCCGAGCATCCGGCCCCGGAGTGCTGCCGGAGCGTACATCTGGACGATGGTGTTGCAGCCGGCCAGGATCCCGATGTACGACGCGCCGACCAGTAACAGGGCTGCAGCACCGAGCCACAGGTCGGGCGCCGCCGCGTAGGTGCCGAGGAACACGCAGACGGCTACCAGGCTGGCCAGGAGCACCTGGCGCCGCCCGTAGCGGCGGGCCAGGGGGGTGAGGGCCAGTGACCCGGCAACGGCTCCGATGCCCTGGGCGGTTACGAGGACCGACGTCCCGGTGGCCTTGGACCCGAAGGCCTTGACGGCCATGGCCGGGACGAGGGCTATGAAAGGCGATGCAGTCAGGGCGACGACGGAGATCAGTGTTACGGCCAGGCGCGCCTGCGGGCTGGCCAGGGTGGCGCGCCAGCCCTCGACCAGGCGCCGGAGCAGTGTCGCCGAGACGGGCGGCCGGTCGGCAGCGGGCAGCTGGACCAGGGCGAGGGCGACAAGCACGGCGAAGAAGGAGCCGGCGTTGATGGCGAAGGCCCACGAGTAGCCGCCGGCGACGATGGCCAGGCCGGCCAGGGCAGGCCCCACGACGCGGCCCATGTTGAACTGGGCCGAGGACAGGGATATGGCGGGGCCCAGCTCCGAGGCAGGCACCAGGTCCGGGAGCATGGCCTGGTAGGCGGGGAACCCGACCGCCGACATGGCCCCGCCTCCGAACACGACCAGGGTGACGACAGCGGGTGTGGCGTTGCCGGTGGCGGCCAGCACTGTGAGGAAGGTGGCGAACGCCGTCTCGCCCGCCGTGGTCAGGAAAAGCCAGAGCCGGCGGTCCATCCGGTCGGCCATGACACCCCCCAGGGGGGACAGCAACCCGTTGGGCAGGAACCCTGCGGCTGCCACCAGGCCCGTCCATCCGGGCTGACCGGTCCTGGTCGTCACCAGCACCCCGACCGCCACCGTCTGCATCCAGGAGCCGACGTTCGACAACAGGGCGGCACTCCAGAGGAGGGCGAAGTTGCGGTGCTGGAGTGGGCGTAGGGCGCTCAACATGTTGCGCCGCCAAGCCTAGGGGAGGCGCCGTCGGCCACCGGTGGCCGGTGCCCGCACGCCGGCTGGCGCGGGCCGGCGTCCCCGGCCCGGCGGCCGCCCGGTCTTTGGTGGTCGTCGCAGGGTGGCGGACTGCGCAGTCCCCCGCCCTCGACGGGTGTGCCCCAGGCCTGCTGTGAGGCCTGCTGTCAGGCCGGCCGCTCGGCGGCCGGTGAGCCCCCGGTCAGCACCTGCGTGCGCCGCCTGAAGCGTGCCGGCGTAGAGAGCAGGCGGGAGGCCGCATTGGGCCATTTACGCTCACGGCGGGGCCGCCGGCTGTGCTGTGGGCGCGCCAGCAAGTCTCTGACGTGCGCACTTGCGACTTGTTCGGCCACTGACGGGTGCATCGTGGTGCTCCTTTCCGACGGCCGGGCCTCTGCCCGGCAGGTTTGGTAGCACCAGCCTGGGGGGCGGTCGGCCGAGCCTTGTAAGTGGCCGGCGCATGCCCGGCACGCAGCCGGCACGGGCCCGGTACGGAGGCTGTACGGCTGCCTCGTAAACGGATGAGCGAGAGCGACGGAACGGTCAAGATGGGCTCATGCAACTGGAGCCTTCGCGGCGCGAGACCGAAGTCCTCGGCCTGCTCGGTGAGCACCTCACCAACGCCGAGATCGCTCAACGCCTTTTCATATCCGAGCGCACCGTGGAGAGCCATGTCTCGGCCCTGCTGCACAAGCTCGGCCTGGCGGACCGCCGCGCCCTGGCCGCCCGGGCGCGCCAGCGTGCGGCCACCGAGGCGCTCCAGCTGCACCGGCCACCGGAGCCACCGACCTCGTTCGTCGGCAGGGAGGACGAGATCGGCGAGCTGGCGGCGGCCCTGTCCCGCCAGCGCCTCGTCTCCCTCGTCGGTCCGGGTGGGGTAGGCAAGACGCGCCTGCTCCTGCGGGCCATGCAGGAGCGCCAGGTGGCCTTCGTGGACCTGACGGCGCTGCCGCCCGGCAGCGACGAGGAGGCAGTGGCGAGGGCCGTGGCCGGCGCCCTTGGCATGGTCGAGCCGGGGGCGAGCGCGCTGAAGGCAGTGACGACCCAGCTCTCGGCGGCAGGCGCAACTCTCGTGCTGGACAACTGCGAGCACGTCCTCGAGGGGGCGGCTGCCGTGGTGAGCCGTGTCCTGGCGTCGACCCTCAACCTCGTCGTCGTGACCAGCCGGGAGCGCATGGGCCTCCCGGGCGAGCGGGTGTTGCCGGTGAGCCCCTTGCCACCGGAGGTGGCAGCCCGGCTGTTCGTCGAGCGTGCCCGCCAGGCGGTCGGGGGTTACGGGCCCGACCTCGATTGGGGCCAGGTGCTCGAACTGTGCCGGCGGCTCGAAGGGCTGCCGCTGGTCATCGAGCTGGCGGCAGCCCGCCTGAGCGCGCTCAGCTTTGCCGACATGAGCGCCCGCTTGGACCAGGCCCTCGACCTGTTGGGATCCGGCGAGCGCTCCCAGGACCGCCACCGCAGCCTGCGGGCCACGCTGGGTTGGAGCTACCAGCTGCTCTCGGCCGACGAGCAGGAGATCTACCGGGTCGTGAGCGTGCTGCCGGGGCCCTTCCGGCTGGGTGTCGCCGAGGCGCTCCTGCCTGCAGCGGAGCGGGCCCGGGTGGCGGCCGCCGTGGCCCGCCTGGTCGACGCCTCGCTGCTGGTGCGCGTCGGCGACCGCTACCGCCAGCTGGTGCTCGTCCGCGCTGACGCGTCGGAGCGGTTGCGGGCGGAGGGGGGCAGGACCATGTGAAAGGCCGCCTGGTGGACTGGGCGCTCCAGGCGGTGACCGAGGGCCTGGAGAGAGGTGACGAGCACGACCTTGCGGCCGCTGTGGAGGCGGCCAGGGAGTTGGGGCGGCCGGAGTTCACGGATCTGGCCGTGGGCCTGGCCCAGGCGTGGGAAGAGGTCGGCCACGGGCACTGGGCCGACGCCGAGACGCTCTACGAGGCGGCCGCTCTCGCCTCGAAGGAGCCCGACCTCGCTCTGCGCGGTGCGGACCTGGCCTGGAGCCGGTCCCATGGCACCCGCGCCGCGGCCCTGTTCGAGTTGGCCGCCGACCTGGCGGTCGCGGCCGGGGAACCGGCCGCCGAGGCCTACGCCACGTCGGGGCTGATGGAGCTGCAGGGCCGTTTTGGTTGCTACGCGGACAGCGGGTGCGATGCCTTGGCGGCCGGCGCCCTGCTCGAGCGCACGTGGCTGGCGGCCGAGGCGGCCGGCGACCCGTGCTCGCTCGCCCGGGCACTGCTGGCCCGGAGCTGGCGCGTGGGCTGCGACGGGCGGGACCCGAGCGAGGTTTGTGCCGACGCCGGGAAGGCGCTCGAAGGGGCGCGCCGTTGTGGCGACGTCGCCATGCTGTCCAGCGCCCTGGATGCCTGGTGCTGCGTGGCCCTGCGCCGCCTTGACATGGCCACGGCGCTCGACGCCCTGTCCGAAAGGGTCAGCATCACCGATGGCTTCGACGCGCGCCAGCCCCGTCAGTTCCTGGAGAGGTACGACGCCATGTACATGTCGTGCGAGATCGCCTGCCTGCTCGGCCGTTTCGACGAGGCGCTGGCCTCAGGGCGCGTGCTCGACGAGCTGGGTCGCGGTCGTGGCATCATTTTCGGGGGAGCTACCCAGCTCGCTCCCCTGCTTTTCTTCCGGGGGCAGTTCGACGAGTGCCTCCAGCAGGTCTCCGGTGCCTTCGCCGACGCTCTCCAGCGCCCAGGCACCGGCGCCGGCATGCTGCTCAGGGCGCTGTGCTGTGCAGCCGCCATCTGTGGTTACCGCGGCGACCACGCGGCAGAGGCGACCTGGTGGGAGCAGGCCCAAGCCGTGGCCGGAGCCCGGCCAGGCAAGGAGTTCTTCGTAAAGATGACGCGAGCCGACGTGCTCCTGCACCACGGGCGCCGAGACGAGGCTGCCGCTCTGATGGCCGACCCGTCTGAGCCCCTGACATCGCAGTGGCGGGGATGGTACGGGGCGGTGCGAGCCGAGGCGCTGGGCCAGGTCGCATTTGCCGATGCGGAAGCATCGGCCGACGGGGGCGCCTACTCGGCCGCCGTGCTGGCCCGCGCCAAGGGGCGCAACCAGGAGGCCCTCGCTCTGTTCGACCGGTGCGGGGCCAGGTACCAGGCGGCGCGCACCGCCTTGGCCATGGGTGGGGCAGCGGCCGCAGAGGCGCTCGGCGTCTACGCACAGCTCGGCTTGGCTGTCGCGCGTTGATCGGTCGGAGCATGAGCCGGCCTGCAACCGCCGGACCGGCCGAGCCCCGGCATCTCGTCGTCGGCACCCACACCGAGCGCCTCCCCATGTCGACGGTCGGGCGGAGGGCATCCTCGGCTGCTCGCTGGTAGGGGACACCGTCAGCCCTCCCCGGGTCCTGGCCAGGGCCCGGAACCCCTCGTTCGTCGTGCTCAGCGGTGACGGGAGGCGGCTCTACCGGTATGAGGGCTGCGGCCGCAAGGACGGCGCACACACCGCCCCAGGATGGCCGACGCTGGTGCCGGGCCGCGGCTGGCCCGTGGCGCTGGGTGCAGCTGCCTGTCGGTGGCTTTGCGGTGGTCCACCGCCGGGCAACCTAGATTGAGGGTATGCCTGCGCTGCGCTCCCGGACCACGACCCACGGCCGCAACATGGCCGGTGCCCGAGCCCTCTGGCGGGCAACGGGCATGACGGACGAGGACTTCGGCAAGCCGATCGTCGCCATCGCCAACAGTTTCACCCAGTTCGTGCCCGGCCACGTCCACTTGAGGGACATGGGTGCCCTCGTTGCCGGGGCGGTGGCGTCCGCCGGGGGCGTCGGCCGGGAGTTCAACACGATCGCCGTCGACGACGGCATCGCAATGGGCCACGGAGGGATGCTGTACTCGCTGCCGAGCAGGGAGCTCATCGCTGACTCCATCGAGTACATGGTCCAGGCCCACCAAGCGGACGCGCTGGTGTGCATAAGCAACTGCGACAAGATCACCCCGGGGATGCTCCTGGCCTCCCTGCGGCTCAACATCCCGACCGTGTTCGTGAGCGGCGGCCCGATGGAGGCAGGTAAGGCCGTCGTGCGCGACGGTGTGGCCCGCGCAGGCATCGACCTGATCACGGCCATGACGGCCTCGGCCGACAGCTCCGTGTCCGACGAGGAGCTGGGCAGCATCGAGCGGTCCGCCTGCCCGACCTGCGGGTCGTGTTCGGGCATGTTCACCGCCAACTCCATGAACTGCCTCACCGAGGCTCTCGGGTTGTCGCTGCCGGGCAACGGCTCCACCCTGGCCACCAGTTCCGTGCGCCGGGATCTCTTCCTGGAGGCCGGCCGGCTGGTGGTCGACCTGGCCCGGCGCTGGTACCAGCAAGACGATGTCTCGGCCCTGCCCCGCACGATCGCCGGCCATGCTGCCTTCACCAACGCCATGACCGTCGACATCGCCATGGGTGGCTCGACCAACACCGTGCTGCACCTGTTGGCTGCCGCACAGGAGGCAGGCGTCGAGTTCGACTTGGACGACATCGACCGGCTGAGCCGCAACACGCCCTGCCTCTGCAAGGTGGCCCCGAGCTCGAGCTACCACATGGAGGATGTCCACCGGGCCGGTGGTATCCCGGCGCTCATGGGCGAGCTGGCCCGAGCCGGCCTGTTGGAGAGCGACGTCCGTTCGGTGCATTCGCGCAGCCTCGACGACTGGCTCGGTGAGTGGGACATCCGTTCGGAGACCCGGTCGCAGCGGGCGGTGGATCTCTTCTCGGCCGCGCCGGGCGGGGTGCGCACGACCGAGGCCTTCTCGTCGAGTGCCCGGTGGGACAGCCTCGACCTGGATGCCAAGTCCGGGTGCATCCGCTCGGCCGAGAGGCCCTACAGTACCGACGGTGGCCTGGCCGTGCTCAGGGGCAATCTCGCTCCCGACGGGTGCGTCGTCAAGACGGCCGGGGTCCCGGACGACCAGCTGAGCTTCCGCGGCCCGGCGCGCGTAACCGAGAGCCAGGAGGAGGCCGTCGACGCCATCCTGGCCGGGGAGGTGCATGCCGGCGACGTCGTCGTCGTGCGCTACGAGGGACCGCGGGGTGGCCCGGGCATGCAGGAGATGCTTTACCCGACCAGCTTCCTGAAGGGCCGAGGACTGGGCCCGCACTGCGCTCTTGTCACCGACGGGCGCTTCTCGGGTGGCACCAGCGGGCTGTCCATTGGCCACGTGTCGCCCGAGGCGGCTGCCGGCGGCCTCATCGGGCTCGTCGAGGACGGTGACGTCGTGGCAATCGACATCCCGGCCCGGTCGATCAGCCTGGAGGTGCCGGAGGACGTCCTCGCCGAGCGCCGGGGCCGGCGGGACACGGCCGGTTGGCTGCCGGCCAAACGCCGGCGGGCGGTGTCGCCTGCGCTACGTGCTTACGCCGCCCTGGCCCAGTCGGCCGACCGCGGAGCCGCCCGGCTGGTCCCGTAGCAGAGCGACCCCTGGCGGACGAGGGCCGGGCCGCAGGGGGACAGCCCGGTCCGGCCCTCGCAGAGATAACGTTATCTCACTGTGACGTCCATCGCGAAGAGCTGTCAGGAGTGTTCTGGTGAGCGCAGGCCCAGTGGGTCTTTATCGACGGCGGGCCGACAGCATGCTGCCCGTTGTCACCCGGTGGAAGGTGCGTCCGGTGGCGTTGGCCTTACGGACCGCCGGCGGGACCGGGCCGGACTGTGCCGGTCCGGCGCAGGAGCGGTCGCCGGGATGCGGCTGCCTGGGCTGGATCTAGAAATCGTTGCCGCGCGGGGTCGGTAGGATCGGTCGCGAGCTCCGTCCGGAGCTCGTCTGGACCAAGGTCGCCAACGTGCCACCAGCCAAGGCCAACTCCAGCAGGGCCGGTGTAGCCAGCATCTTCGACGTGGCGCGCCGGGCCGGGGTCTCCACTGCGACGGTCTCTCGCGTGCTCAATGGCAATACCAGCGTCGGCTCCGATCTGGTCGCCAGGGTGGGGCAGGCGGTAAAAGAGCTCAACTATTCCCCCAACCGCGTGGCGCGCAGCCTCCGGCTCCGCCACAACCGTGTATGGGCCTTGGTTATCTCGGACATACGCACAGGGCCCTTCTTTGCTGACGTCGTCAGGGGCGTCGAGGACGTGGCCTACGAAGCCGGCTACTCCATGTTCCTCTGCAACGCAGACGAGGACGGGGGCAAGGAGGCCGGCTACCTCCAGCTGGCCGCAGCGGAGAACGTAGCCGGCGTCGTCCTGACTCCATCGGGGCCCGGGACGGACCTGACGCCGGTGCTCGAGGCGGGCATAAAGGTCGTGCTGGCGGACCGGCGACTTCCGGGCCGGCAGGCAGACACGGTCATAACGGACAACGTCTTGGCGGCCAGCGACGCAGTCGGGCACCTGCTGGCCAACGGTTACCGGAGGATCGCCTGCATCACGGGACCCCTGACCACCAGCACTGCATCAGAACGGCTGCTCGGCTACCGGGCCGCCCTGGAAGCCTGCGCTGTCGTGCCGGATGTGGCCTTGACACGCTCGGCCGACTTCCGCGAGGAAGGTGGCCTGCTGGCGATGCGCGAACTACTCTCGGCGCGGCCGCGTCCGGATGCCGTGTTCGTGGCCAACAACCGGATGACGGCAGGCGCGCTGCAAGCGGTCGAGGAGGCCGGGCTGTCGGTGCCCGGGGATTTGGCCGTGGTCGGTTACGACGAGGTCCCGTGGGCACCCTTGCTGCGGACGGCTCTGAGCACGGTGAGCCAGCCGGCATACGAGATCGGCCACGAGAGCGCCCGCCTGCTCCTGCACCGGATCGGCGGGTACGCGGGTGCTCCGAGGACGGTCGTGTTGCCCACCTCGCTCAATATAAGAGCAAGCTCCGCTCCGCGTTCCACACTCCCAGGTTCAGGTCCAGGTCCAGGTCCAGGTCGGCAGAGCCGGGCCGGCGCGCGCCGGCGCGCTGCCCGTTAGGGCTGGTTAGGACGCTCCCAGTCCTGCCTGAGCGTAGGTACGCAGGACGTCCTCGACGACCTGCAGGACGAGCTCCCGGGGTTGTAGGCGCAACTGGCCGGCGGCCGCTCGCTCGGCCAGGGTAGGGAGGAACTCGCGCACCAACGGCTCGGGGCACCCGCCACCTTCCACGAGAGCGAAGAGCTCGTCCACCTTGGCCACCAGCGCTGGCTCGCTCCAGTAGTAGCGGACGCGGTCGCTGAGGCTGAAGTGCCTCAGCCACGCTTGTTCTGCGGCCGGCCCACGGTAGTGGGCTTGCCAGTGGCGGGGGTTGGCGAGCATGGCACGCTCCACTTCGGCTAGCAGAGCACGCTCGGCCCATTCGGGTTGGAGGGCACCGGCGATGCGGTCGAGCCCGTACAGCGCCTGGCGGAGGGCATAGGTCAGGGCCGGCCCCACCTTGAGAAGGCGGAAGCCGTCTCGCACGAGCGCGTCCAGGCTGCCGGCCGGTTGGTAGTCGGTCGAGTGGATCTCGAAGCTGAACCCGGGGTGGCCGCTCAGTGCGCCGCGCAGGGCCACGGCCGCTCCCGGGTCGTAGACGTTGACGCGGCGGTCGTCGAACTCCACACCCGGTTGGGCCACGACCGCAACGACGGCGTCGTAGGCCCGCGCCACGCCGGCGGCCTCGAAGGCGGCTCGGTGCTCCTCGAGCGTCTGCTGCACCCGTGCCGCTGTCGTGAGCTCCACTCCGGCCAGCCTGTGCTCGGCTCCCCCCGGGGTAGGCACTTCGGTGCCTATGACATAGCAGACGGGGCCGCGCTGGCCAGGTGGAGCCGATTCGGCCACGGCCGCCAGGCGGGCCGCTCGCTCGGCAGCGAGCGGGCCCGGGATGTAGGTGGGCTCGCCGGCGCAGCCCATGCTCGCGTCGAGGTGCAGCTTGTGGAAGCCTGCCTCGGCGAAGGCGGCAACCATGGACTCGGCCTCGGCCATGGCCTGCGCCGCTGGCAGGTGCCTCCAAGGGCTGGGGCCGAGGTGGTCGCCCCCCAGGCATATCCGCTCGACGGGGAAGCCGCACCGCCCGGCTATGGCATGCACGAAGTCCACGAAATCGGAGGGCAGCATGCCGCTGTAGCCGCCGTACTGGTTGACCTGGTTGCAGGTCGCCTCGATCAGGACCGAGCCGTCTCGGCCGAGGGCCTCTCTCATGGCCGCCTCGACCACGAGCGGGTGTGCCGAGCACACAGCCGTCGTCCCCCCGCCCGGCGTGACGGGCAACGGCGGCAACGTGGCCCGTGCCTCTGGCGCAGCCCGGCGCCTCGACCTGGTGCGTAGCTCGTCGAGCTGTGCGAAGGTCGAAGTGCCCTCCATCGGGCCCCTGAGCGTCACCGCACGCGCGCCGGCAGCGCAGGCGTAGGCGAGGCTGTCCTCCACGCTGGCACCCTGCACCAGGCAGGTGACGAAGGCGGCGTCGAAGCAGTCGCCGGCGCCGGTCGGGTCCACCTCGGTCACCTTCAGCGCGTCCATAGGTAACGTCCGGGTGCCGTCGTAGTACGTGGCACCTCTCGAGCCGTCCTTGACGACGACGATGTCGGGCCCGAGCGCCAGGATGCGGTGGGCTGCGTCGACGGGCGTGGCGGCCCCCGTCAGCGGCGTCAGCTCCTCTCTGCTCGGCAGGGCGATGTCGCTGGAAGCGAGCAACTCCCTCATGGCGGTCATGAAAGCCGGCTCGGTAATCAGTTCGGCTCGCAGGTTGGGGTCGAAAGAGACCAGACCGCCGTTGGCCTTCACCCTGTCCACGGCTTCGCGGGCCACGGCCACCACGGAGGCGGAGAAGAGGGACGCCCCCGAGACGTGCAAGTACGCTGCCTCGTCGAGGAGCTGGAGCGCCGGGGACGTCAGCGAGAGCTGGCCGGCGGCGCTGTCTGCGATGTTGAAGACGAACCTCCTCGAACCGTCCGGCGCGTACCGCACGAAGGCGCTGCCCGTCGGCCGGCCGGCGACAACGCAGACCGCCGCCACGTCGACCCCGTCTCGGCGGAGGCGGTCCAGGTTGACCCAGCCGAAGTCGTCAGCGCCGACGGCACCGATGATCCCGCACGGTTGGCCCAGTTTGGCCACCTGGTCTATGAATATGGCCGGCGCACCGCTCGGGTAGGGGCCTGTCATCGGCACCGTTTCGCGAAACCCGTCGCCCACGGTGCTCGAGACGATCTCGACCAGTATCTCGCCCAGGGTAACTACCTTGTCCATGTCTCTCCCGGTGGGACGTAGCTCGCCCCACCTTACCTCGCGGACTGTGGCGTCTCCAGATACCGTTTACTGAAGCGTCGTCTCGACTGTGAGGTGCCGGGGTGCTCGGCGGTGGGGGGCCAGTGTGGGTGGTAGTCGCGCCGCTGTGCGTCCTCACCTGCCTGGTCCGCCTTCCAGGGCCATTCGCCGGGGCTTGACTTCGCAGTCGGTCACATGGTAAAAAAAGAAGATAACGATTTCTCGCAGGTCCCTCCCGTCTGTGGCGCCGGTGCCCGAATGCGTCGACCCCGCGCTCGTGCCCCAGCGCAGGCTGCGCAGCGGCGCACTCATGCCGGCCGTGGGCCTGGGTACCTTCGGGTCGGACCACGTGCCACCCGACGAGGTGGCGGCCGCCGTCAGGGGTGCCTACGAAGCCGGTTACCGCCACTTCGACTGCGCTGCAGTGTACGGCAACGAGCCCGAGATAGGCAGGGTGCTGCGCAGCCTGCGCCGCGAGGAGCTGTGGGTCACCTCGAAGCTCTGGAACGACAAGCACAGCCCGGAGGACGTCGGGCGGGCATGCCGGCAATCGCTGAGGGATCTCCAGGTCGACTGTCTGGACGCTTACCTCGTGCACTGGCCCTTCCCCAACTACCACACTCCGGGTTGCGACGCCGACGCCCGTAGCCCGGATGCGCGGCCCTACCTGCACGAGGCGTTCATGGGTACCTGGGCCGCGATGGAGCACCTGGTGGAGGAGGGCTTGGTCCGCCACATCGGCACCTCCAACATGACCGTGGCGAAGCTCGAGCTGCTCCTGAGGGACGCCTCCCTGAAGCCGGACGTCAACCAGATGGAGTTGCACCCGCACTTCCAGCAGCCGGCCCTCTTCGCCTACTTGAAGGACAAGGGCATAGAGCCCGTCGGCTTCTGCCCAGTCGGCTCGCCCGGGCGCCCCGAGCGTGACCGGTCGCCAGCCGACTCGGTGGACATCGAGGACCCCGTGGTCGTGTCGGTTGCCCGGGAGCACGGTATCCATCCGGCCGCACTGTGTGTCAAGTGGGCCGTACAGCGCGGCCAGGTGCCTATCCCGTTCTCCACAAACCCTGCCCACTACTGCGCCAACCTGGCGGCCGTTGTCGGCGAGCCCTTGACCGAGGTCGAGATGGCAGCGGTGGCCGCGATAGACAGGGGCAACAGGCTGATAAAGGGCCAGGTGTTCCTGTGGCGGGAGGGCCTGTCCTGGGAGGCCCTCTGGGACGAGGACGGCCTCGTCGCTCAATGAGAGGAGAAGCGGCCGTGCCCGCAACTACTCGACCAGACCGGCGCAGGGTGCTCGTGACGGCACCGAACCAGGTGGAGGTCGTCACCGAGCCGCTGCCCGATATGGTCTCCAACGAGGCTCTTGTCCGCCTCCTCGCCTGCGGCGTGTGCGGTTCCGACCGTGCCGGTGTGCAGGGTGAGCACGCCTTCGTCAAGCCTCCCTACTATCCCGGCCACGAGGCGGTCGGCGAGGTCGTCGCCCTGGGGTCGCCGGTCGATGGCCTGAGCGTCGGCGACATGGTTGTCGTCCAGCCCACATTGAGCTGCGGCAGGTGCAAGATGTGCCGCATCGGCCGCGACAACCTATGCGACAACCTGGAGTTCTTCGGTTGCGGTTACCGGGAGGGGGGTATGGCCGACATCTTCTCGGTGCCGGCCGGGCAGCTCTACAAGGTGCCTGGGAGGCTCACGCCCGAGCAGGCCGCCCTCATCGAGCCGCTGGCTACCCCGCTGCACGCCGTGCGCCTCACGGGCGACCTGCGAGGCAAGGCGGTGGCGGTGTTCGGGGCAGGCACCATCGGGCTGTTGACACTGTTGGCGGCCAAGCGGGCCGGGGCGGGGCGCGTAGTGTGCACCGACCTGCTGGCTTCGAAGCGCCGGCTGGCCCTCGACCTTGGCGCGGACGCGGTGGTCGGTTCGGGCGACGACGGGGTCGCAGAAGCCGTCCGGGACGAACTGGGTGAGAGCGGCGACGCAGTGTTCGACTGCGTGGCGACGCAGGAGACGCTCGCCGACGCCATCAAGGTCGCAACCAAAGGTGGGACCGTGACCGTGGTCGGAGGCGGGCGCCGCCCGGTAACCATCGACCTGCCGGTGCTGCAGGAGTTCCAGGTGCGCCTGCAGGGCTCTGCGACCTACACCCGCGAGGACTTCGCGACCGCCACCGAGATGCTCTCCGCTCCAGATTTCGACGCCTCCCGTTTCGTTACCGCCGTCTACCCCCTGGCGCGCGCCGCCGAGGCGTTCCAAGCCATCCTCTCGGGCCGGGAGGTCAAGGTGCTGGTCGTGCCGAGCGACAGGTAGGCGGCCCCAGGCGAGGGCTAGCGGCCACCGGCGGCACGCGCCGCTCGGGCGCGGCTCTTGGTCGAGGCGCTGACGGCAAGGGCTGGCAGGGCCCCGGCGACTGCCTTGCTGCCGCCACGGGGGTGCGCGGAGCGGCTCTTCGCTGCCGAGCTGGCCCGGACGTTGAGCGTGGTCGGCAGTACCACCGTCCTCGGTGAGCCCGAGTAGCCGCTGAGGCGGCTGAGGAGCAGCCGGGCACTCTCGTGGCCGAGGTCGTAGGCGGGCTGGCTGACCGTGCTGAGCGCTGTCCGCAGCAGTGGTGCCCAGGAGATCTCGTCGAAACCGATGACGGCGATGTCCTGGGGGATGCGCAGCTTGGCCTCGTCGATGGCGCGTAGGGCGCCGGCGGTCATACGGTTGTTCGTTACCAGGACAGCGTCCGGGCGCGCCTGCAACCCGAGGAGCTCCGCCATCGCCCGCGCCCCGCCTTCCTCGCGGAAGTCGGCCATACGGACCAGCGTCTCGTCACGGGCGACACCGGAAACGGCAAGTGCGCCGAGGTAACCCTGTAGGCGCTCGGTAGCCGTCGTCGTCGCCGTCGGCCCGGTTATGCAGGCGACGCGACGGTAGCCGTTGGCGATGAGGTGGGCGACCGCGTCGCCAGCCCCGGTGACGTTGTCGGCGACAACCGTGTCGGCGACCTGGCCAGGGAGCTTGCGGTCGGCCAGCACGACGCTGATGCCGGCGTCGATGAGCGGGGTCAGGTCCGTGCGCGGCCCGGACGGGGTGAGTATGACGCCGGCGACGTTCTCGGCGATCGCCAACTGCAGGTACGCCTCCTCCTTGGCGGGATCCTCGTCGGCGTTGCAGAGGAACATGGGATAGCCGGCCTCGTAGGCGCCGTCCTCGACCCCTCGCACCACATCGGCGAAGAAGGGGCCGGTCCGTATGTCGGAGATGACCAACGCCCAGACGCCGTTGTGGCGCAGCCGGAGGCTCCTGGCGACCCGGTTGGGACGGTAGTTGAGATCCTGTACGGCGCGCCGCACGCGAGCAGCCAGCTCCGGGTCGACGCGCTCGTTGCCGTTGAGCACCCTGGAGACGGTTGCGGTCGAGACACCTGCCCGCTCGGCTACCTCGGAGATGGTGGTCACGGAGCGGTGTGCTCCTGTGTGCCCGTCCCGGTCGGGGCCCCTGACTTTACGAGCCACAATGCGCCCAGGTTACAGCAGCGCCGAGCCCGGGGATCTGGGCCACTTTGGCGGAGCGCGGCGGCCGGTGGGGGGGGCGCACCCTCCAGGCGGAGCGCCCGGGGGGGCGCCGCCCTACCCGGCGGGGGCGACCACTCCCTTGCGGATCAGTGCGTTGCCGAAGAGCCGGCGCTCACCGGTTTGCACGATCGCATAGCTGTGCGCGCAGGCCTCGTAGAAGGCGAAGCGCTCCAGTGGCTCGAGGCGGCAGGGGGGCGACGAAGCTCCGTCGAGGATCCTCTGCAGGTCCTGGTGCACGGCGGCCACTACAGCTTCCCCACCGGCCATGACGCGTACGGCACCGCCGCCCTCGTGGTCGAGGGGCAGGAGGCTCAGGATGGCGCCGGCAGCCTCGGGCATCGAGGCGCCCGCCAGGCTCACCACCCGGCCGTGCACCGTGCGGGCGGCAACACTGTGTGAGGGGAAGTTGGCGTCGACCACGGCAATCTGGTCGCCGTGGCCCATCAGCGCCAACACGTGGAGAAGTTCTGGTACCAGCAACGGGTCGAGGCCCCTGAGCATCGCCAACCTCCTGACGTCAATACAGGCCGGGTGACGGGGCCGCGCCTCTGCGCTCCCCGGGTTGCAGCGCCGTGCCGGCCGGGGTTGCGGGCGTTGCCGCCGAACTTTCGCCAGACGACTTGAGTCTCTCGACGCACAGTGATACCTTAGCAAACGATTACACGGACTGAAGGGCACGGAGGCCGGCCGCAGGGGAAACGGAGTACCACCGACACCGGAGATCCGGGCGAACCATACGAGTTCGGATAGCCGCACCCGAGCACGGGTGCTGGCAAGGGGCCAGGCAACTCGCACGACTGCGCACAAGTTGCACAGCTATTGCAGACAGCTGGTTGTTGCGCGGGGCCAGACGGGCACAGCACAACCTCGAGAAGGAAAGCGAGGACAGTAACCAGATGGGGTCCAACAAAGACAGGGCCAGCATCCACCGCAAGGGGGCTGGCGTAATCGCAGCAACCATGGCATTCACTGTCGCTACCGCTGGCGCCACCGGCGCCAGCGCGGCGGCACCGAGGAGGGGGGCGGCGTCGGAGGCGCTCACCATCTGGGTCGACTCAGCACGGCTTCCGATGGCCAAGGCATACGCCAAGACGCACCCCGGCGTCGACGTCAAGATCGTCACCTTCGACGGGGGTGCCAACGGGGACGGCAGCATAGAGAGCAAGGTGGCGCTCTTCAACAGGATCGGGCGCGGTTGGCCCGACATCATCTTCTCCGAAGAGGCCAACGACGTACAGCGCCTGGCGGCACCGCAGTTCCAGAACTTCTCTGCCGTGCTCAATAAAGGCCTTGTACCCGACAAGGTCCTGTCGGGGTACGCCAAAGGCGCACTCTATCCGTGCATGGTCGGCGGCAAGCTCGAATGCCTGAGGAACGACATGGCCTTCGACGTGCTGTGGGTCAACATGCCCCTGATGAAGCAGTGGGGCTACACCGTCCCCAGCACGTGGCAGCAGTGGCAGGCGATCGGCGAGAGCGTGGCCAAGAACCACCCCGGTTACATCGTTGGCACAGCCGGGGACTCCTTCGACGACTCGATCTACCTGCAAGCGGCGCAGTGCCCGGTCAACGAGGTCGTCAATGCCTACACCGTGCTCGACAACCCCAACGACCCGCACTGCACCCGGATGGGCAAGTTGCTGGACCCACTGCTGACGGACAAGTCGCTGCCGGTCGTCTACAGCCTCGCCAGCACGTTCGGTAAGCAGTACGCCAACAAGACCCTCATGCTGATCGGGCCCGCTTGGTACTCGGGTGCCATCTTCGAGGGGACGGGCTCGGAGTTCAACAGCCCGAAGGGCACCTGGGCGGCCTACCCGCCTCTGGCGTGGGGGAGCCCGACGGCCAGGGCTTTCACGGGCGACGTCGGAGGTGGGCTCTGGATCATGTCGTCTCACGCCGCCAACCCCAAGCTGACGGCTCAGGCCATGACATGGCTGGCAACCTCGACCACCTCCCAGGACCTGTCCCAGGGCTACCCAGGCTACGTCCCGGCGGCCAGGTCATGGATCGCCCAGCAGGACAAGAGCCAGTTCTTCGCCAAACCTCTCGCGCCCACCTTCGCCAAGGCGGTCGGGGAGGTGTGGACCGGTTGGTCGGAGAGCCAGTGGGACGTCTACGGGTTGTGGGCCTCCAACGTACTGCCGAACCTTGCGTCCGGGTCGACGTTCTCATCGCAGATCCCTGTCCTGGCGTCACAGATCTCCAACGCGGCGGCCGTTGCCGGCTTCCAGGTTGTCACGAAGCGCTAGTACTCACGAGGACCAGGTCGTACAGCCGTGACCGTAACCACCAGCCTGCCCGCCCCGGGACGAGCCTTGCGCCGTCCCGGGAGCGGGCTGGCCGGGGGGCGGAGACGTGCGGGCTACCTCTTCGTCAGCCTGTACGTGGTGCTCCTTGTCCTGTTCGGGGTGGCACCAACTGCCTATGCCCTTTACCTGTCGCTCACCCGGCCCGGATCCAAATGGGCCGGGCTCCACAATTTCTTGGCGACGGCTCACGACTACCGCTTCGTGCCGGCGTTGGAGCACATCGCCGTCTACCTGCTGGTGTGGCTCGTCGTGCTGGTCGTCTTGGTGCTGCTCCTAGCCCTGCTCCTGCACGGCGGGATCAAGAAGTTGGTGCCGGTTTTCCGCTTCCTCTTCTACATCCCCGGGGCGCTGGCCGGCTCCGCCAGCGTCCTGGTGTGGTTGTTCATGCTGGACCCCCCCATCAGCCCTTGGCACCCGGTCGAGTCTCTCTTCCACCTCTCGAGCCTCCCTCAGGTGGTGGAACCGGGTCATCTGCCCTTCATCTTCGCCATGATCGCCTTCTGGACCGGGGCAGGAGGCTGGATAGTCGTTATGAACGGCGCCCTCAACAACATCTCCGACGAGGTGCTGGAGTCGGCTCGTATAGACGGCGCCAACGCCGTACAGGTTGCCCTGCGCGTCAAGCTGCCACTGATCCGGAAGTGGGTCGTGTACATGGTGATCCTGGCGTTCGCTGCGGGCACCCAGCTCTTCGTCGAGCCCACGCTGGTGAGCACCGCCAGCTTCGGGGAGGTCAGCCAGTTCTGGTCGCCCAACCAGCTGGCGTACTACACAGCTTTCACCGAGGCCAACTTCAACTATGCCGCCGCTATCTCCGTCGACCTGCTGATAGTGTGCGCGCTGGTCGCCGGCCTGCTCGTGTTCCGTTCGAAGCTCTTCGAGATCGAGTAGGTGCCGGACATGGTCCAAGCCACGACAGGGCACCCCAGCACGGCCCCGAGGCCGGTAGCGGCTGCAGATCCGCCGGTCCGGCCCCGGGCGGGCCGGCCTTCGCTCCGGCGCAGCACGG
The DNA here is from genome assembly GCA_021828475.1 of Actinomycetes bacterium. Lineage (GTDB taxonomy): Bacteria > Actinomycetota > Acidimicrobiia > Acidimicrobiales > Palsa-688 > JAJZMF01. Next base: position 104,087 of record JAJZIY010000003.1, on the reverse strand, counting down.
TGCTGCGTTTGGCGTGGTGGGTGGTGATGCTCGCTTTCACGGCGTTCTTCATCGTTCCCGTGCTCTGGGTGCTCCTGGCGCCCACGAAGAGCGACCACCAGCTGGTGTACCAAAGCCCCATGGCCTTCGGCTCCCTGGGGACATTCGTACGGACCTGGGACGCCATCTACGGCTTCCAGGGTCACGAGCTGCTGACCTGGCTGGGCAACTCCGCCGTCTACTCGGTAGGGGGCCTGGTGCTTGCGCTGGCCTGTGCCATCCCGGCCGGCTACGGGCTGGCCCTGACCCAGTTCATCGGGCGTAGGGTCCTCCTCAGCGTCACGCTGATCGTGATGATCATGCCCCCCAGCGCCCTCGTCCTCCCCCTCTTCCTCGAGATGAACCTGTTCCACCTGCTTGGCACCGCCTGGTCCGTGGTCCTGCCATTCGGCTTCTTCCCCTTCGGGGTCTACCTCTGCTACATCTTCTTCTCCTCGAGCATCCCCAAGGAGCTGCTGGCGGCAGCCCGGGTCGACGGCGCAACGGAGTGGGACGTCTTCCGCCGGGTCGCGCTACCGCTGGCCAGGCCCATCGTGGCCCTTGTCGGCTTCTTTGCCTTCGTGGCCAACTGGACCAACTTCTTCCTGCCCTACGTCATGTTCTACAACGACCGCCAGTACCCTCTACCTGTGGGCTTGGAGTACCTGGTGTCGTCCACGTCTGCGTTCAACCCGGTGGCCGGAGCGCAGAGCCCCGTGCTGCGGCCCGAGCTCGCCATGGCCACCCTGGTGGCCATCGCTCCGGTGTTCCTGGTCTTCCTCTTCGCGCAACGGGCGCTGGTAACCGGGATGCTGGCGGGGGCCACCAAGGGCTGACAGGAGGCTAGGCATGTCACAGGCAAGTAGCGACCCGGGCGGGACGACGGCGGACCTGGGGTGGCGCGACGGCGCGCTGCAGTTGTCGGTCGAGCTCGACTCCGCAGGCGTGCCCATGCTCACCTACCTCGGGCCCCCGTCTTCGGCGCCCGCCGGCCCGGCCACCGGGCACGCGGTGGGCCATGGCGACGACGAGAGCGTCACGGGCCTGCCGCTCGTCGACGTGGTCCTGGCGGGCACGGGCTCGAAGTGGTCCGGTCGGCGCTACTGCGAGTCGGTCGTCGGGCACCGCATGGTCTACGCCGGGCACCGCCATCGTGACGCCGGAGCCTGGCACGAGCTGTCGGTGGTGCTGGTCGACGAGGAGACAGGGCTGGAGGCAACGGTCTCCTACGAGATCCTGGGCGACGTGGGGGCGTTGCGGGCTCGGGTTGGCCTCGCCAACAAGGGCAGCCGGCTCCTGACCGTGCATTCCGTGAGCTCGCTGCTGGTCGGGGGCCTGGCCGGCCCCGACGGGGAGCTTGCGGACGTGGACCTGCTCTGGGCTGAGAACGACTGGCTCTCCGAGGGGCGCTGGCAGCGGCGGCCCTTCCGCGACGCCCTGCCCTACCTGGACCGTGCCGCCCACCAGTCGCGGTCGCGTGCCAGGTTCGCTCTCACCGGCGCGGGCACCTGGTCGAGCGGCACCTACCTGCCCATGGGCGCCGTGGTCAACCGCCACAGCGGCTACGCACTGGCGTGGCAGGTGGAGCACAACGGTCCCTGGCACTGGCAGGTCGGCGAGCACACCGGTAAAGGCACCGGCGCTTCGTACCTTTCGGCCCTCGGCCCGACGAGCGTCGAGCACCAGTGGTCAGGGCGGCTGGCGCCGGGGGACGTGTTCGAGACGGTCCCGGTGGGCGCTGCCTTCTCCGCTGGTGGCCTCGAGGGCGCTGTGGCGGCGCTGACAGCGTACAGGCGCGCCATATCGCGCCCCCACCCCGACCACGAGCGGCTCCCGGTCATCTTCAACGACTACATGAACACGCTCATGGGTGAACCGACCACCGAGGCTCTCCTCCCGCTGGTTGACGCCGCCGCCGAGGTCGGGGCCGAGTACTTCTGCATCGACGCCGGCTGGTACGCGGAGCGTGGAGAGCTCTGGTGGGACGGGGTCGGCAGTTGGTCGCCGTCGCACAGCCGGTTCCCCAACGGCATAACCGAGGTCCTCGACCGTATCCGTAGCCGGGGCATGGTCCCCGGGCTGTGGCTGGAGCCCGAGGTCGTGGGGGTCCGCAGTCCCATCGCCCGCCAGCTGCCGCCGGAGGCCTTCTTCACGCGCGACGGTGAGCGGGTGGTCGAGACGGGAAGGCACCAGCTCGACATGACGCACCCTGCCGCCCGCGCCCACCTGGACGGCGTGGTCGACTTCGTGGTCGGGACACTGGGCGTCGGGTACCTCAAACTGGACTACAACATCGACATCGCCCCGGGGACGGACAGGGACGGCCTCCACGCGGGAGCGGGGATGCTCGAGCACAACCGGGCGGTACTGGCCTGGTTGGACGGGGTGCTCCAACGGTACCCGGGGCTGACCCTCGAGCACTGCTCGTCCGGTGGCCTGCGCACGGACTGGGCCTTCCTGTCCCGTTTGCAGGTGCAGTCCACCAGTGACCAGCAAAACCCTCTCCTGTACCCGCCGGTGGCCGCCGCGGCACCGTTGGCGATGCTGCCGGAGCAGGCAGGGGTTTGGGCCTACCCTCAGCCCGGTTGGTCCCGTGACCTGATCGGCTTCACCATGTGCAGTGCCATGCTCGGCCGTGTCCACCTTTCGGGGCACCTGGACGCGATGGCCCCGGACGAGAGGCGCACAGTCGCCGAGGCGCTCGACGTCTACAAGCGGTTGCGCACGGATCTGGCCGAGTCGGTGCCGTTCTGGCCGATGGGCCTGCCGCGCTGGGAGGACACCTGGGTCTCGCTGGGCATGCGGGGGCCGGTGTCCAGTTACGTGCTCGTGTGGCGCCGGGCCGGGGACGTGACCGGGTCGTCGGTCGAAGTCGACAGCGTCACCCTCCCCCTGGCCCTGCCGTCGGCCCGTTCCACTGTCGAGGTGCTCTACGCAAGCAGTGTCGAGGAGACGGGGCTGCGCACCATGGACGCCGGTTTGCAGGTCACGCTCCCCCGGGCCCCGATGGCGTGCCTGCTGCGCGTGGGCGGGCCCCGGGGCGGGCCGGCGTGAGCTGGAGGGCCGTGACGGGCCGCCGGACGTGCTCTGGGCGTCGTCGCCCGCCGGGCGATGATGCCGGTCGCGCGGGCTAGCGACCGCGTGCCAGGACGTAGAGGCCCGGTCCTGGGGCCTCCAGGCGTACGAGGTCCTGCCTGCTGCCAGGGGTCAGGCGCCCGGTCGCCCCGGCTGGCCCGCTCTCCAGGCGTAGGCGGACGGCATTCGCGCAACGCAGCGTGAGAGCACGCGAGGTCGGGATGTCGATGGTCGCCCGCAGGACCGTGCCACCCTCCCAAGCGATGTCGACCGTCAACCCGCCCCGGGCGCGCAGGCCCCTGACCGACCCGTCCTGCCACTCCGGCGGGAGTGCCGGAAGCAGGTCGAGCTCGAGCTCGTGGCTCTGGACCAGCATCTCGACGATCGCCGCCGCAGCACCCAGGTTTCCGTCGACCTGGAACAGCCCGGGCTCAGGGGAGCAGAAGAGATTGTCGGCAACCGAGCAGTCGAGCAAGCGGCGCAGGTGTTGGAGCGCGGCGTGCCCGTCGCGCAACCTCGCCCACAACGACGCAACCCAGGCCCGGCTCCATCCTTCGCTCCCTCCGCCGTTGGCCAGCCGGTGCTCGAGCGACGCCCTCGCTGCTGCGGCAAGTTCCGGCGTGCGCAGGACCGAGATCTCGCTGCCGGGAAACAGCCCGTACAAGTGGGAGAGGTGCCTGTGCCCGGGCTCGGGCTCCCCGAAGTCCTCCCACCACTCCTGCAGGCGCCCACCGGCGCCGGCCTGTGGGGCGCGCAATTGGCGCATCGCAGCCCCCCACGCCGCTCTTAGGCCGGCGTCGCGGCCGAGCGTCTCGGCGGCGGCCATGCAGTGGGCGAACAGCTGCCTGCTCAGCCACATGTCCAGAGTGCTCCCGGCACTGACGCATGCCGGCTCGCCGTCGGCGCAGAGGAAGCTGTTCTCGGGTGAGGTGGAGGGGCAGGTGACCAGCGACCCGGACGCATCCCTGACCAGGTGTTGGAGGAGGAACTCGGCGGCACCCTTCATGACGGGGTACACCCGCTCCAGGTACTGCCTGTCCGGTGAGAAGCTGTAGTGGTCCCAGAGGTGCTGGCAGAGCCACGCAGCGCCCATCTGCCAGTTGACCCAGTACGGGTGGGCAGTGCCCTCGCCTGTCGCCCATGTCGACCTCCAGACGTCCACGTTGTGGTGCGCGCACCAGCCGCTGCACCCGTACAGGTCGGCGGCCGTCGCCCGACCGGCGTCGGCCAGGTCGGAGATCAGTTCGAGGAGGGGTTCGTGGCACTCGGCCAGGTTCGCCCCCTCGGCCGGCCAGTAGTTCATCTCCACGTTGACATTGGCCGTCCAGTTGCAGCTCCATGGTGGTCGTACCTGGTCGTTCCATATGCCCTGGAGGTTCGACGCTTCGCCCCCCGGCCGCGAGCTGGCCATCAGCAGGTACCGGCCGTAGTGCAACAGGAGCGCGCACAGGCCGTCGTCCGCCTGGCCGCTCCGGTGGCGTCTCAGGCGTTCGTCGGTAGGGACCGGCGGTGGCGGGGAGGTCCCGAGCTCGAGGACGCAGCGGTCGAACAGTCTGCGGTGGTCGCTGACGTGGCGGTCGCGCAGATCGCCGTAGGGAGCGGTGAGGACCGCCTCGAGCCGGTCCCGGCACGTCCGGCGAAGGCTGGCGGCGTCCTCCAGGAGGGGAGCGTCGTAGTGCACGTAGCCGCATGCAGCAGACACAAGGGCCGTGACGGCCGACGCGCCCTGTACGCACAGCCATCCCGACGGGCAGGTCTCCAGCGTGCCCCCTTCAGCGATGACGGCGACGGCCACCGCGAACCGCATCCCCGTGCCCTCTGAATAGGCGACGGCAGGTTCGCCGGGCCAGTAGTGCGGCACGACGTGCTCGGGCGCGCGGCCCTCCATCCACACCCAGCCATCCTCGGCGGACGTGCTGGCCGTCGGGTGCGGGCTGCCCAGGGTGAGGCGAAGATCGAGTGCAGCTCCGTCACCTGAGGTCAGTCTCATGGCGAACAGGTTGTCCGGGGCGGACACGAACGCCTCCCGTCGGCGGGTGGTCCCCTCCAGGTCGTACTCGCAATGGGCGATGCCCTCCCCGAGGTCGAGGTTCCGTGTGTAGTTGCCGGCCACCGCCACGTCGGCGAGCTCGATGCTCAGCCACCCGAGCGGTTGGTACGCCTCGTTGAAAGGGCCCTGCAGGCCCTTGGCCAGCTCGTCGGCCTCGTGGTAGGCGCGTCGTTCGAGCACCGCTTCGCGGATGGCCTCCAGCAGCCCGGCGGGGGGTCGGGCGCGGTGCCGGCGAGGGTGCCCGGACCAGAAGGTGTCGAGGTTGAGGTCAACCCGCTCGCGCTGAGTGCCCCCCCAGACCATGGCGCCGAGGGAGCCGTTGCCCAGCGCAAGAGCCTCGAGCCATTCTCGGGCGGGTGCCTCGTACCACAGCAGCGTCTCCCTCGCCGGCTGGGCTGAGCTCATGCCGGGACCGGCAGGTCCTTGACCGAGACCTCGGTGCTGACCGGCACGATCGCGCGCTGCAGGTAGGGGGCGGCTGCTCCGGCCAGCTCCACCTCCGCCCGCTGGCGGATGTCGCCTGCTGACGAGCCTACGGCGAAGCGGAAACGCCCGGGCTCTACGACGAAGTTCATGGCTTCGTCGTAGAAGGCGAGACGGCTCGGGTGCACGGTGAAGGTGACGCGGGCCGACCCTCCTCTCGGGAGGCTCACCCGTGTGAAGCCGATCAACATGGCCTCCGGGCGGGCGACCGAGGCCACCAGATCAGCCACGTAGAGCTGTACGACCTCCTCGCCGTCGCGCTGGCCGGTGTTGGACACTGTCACGGCGACGGTCACAGGCGTGAGCGTGTCGGTGCCCTCAGCGACGATGTCGCTGTACGCGAACGTCGTGTAGCCGAGCCCGTGGCCGAAGGCGAAGAGGGGCGTGTGCGGGCAGTCGGTGTAGTCGTCGTAGAACACCGAGCGTGACCCGCCGGAGCGGTGGCTGTGGTAGAGCGGCACCTGCCCCACCGAGCGGGGCAGGGTCACCGCCAGCCTGCCGGTCGGCTCGGCGCGCCCGAGGAGCACGTCGGCCAGGGCGTTGCCGCCCTGCTCACCCAATGGCCAGGCCACGACGAGCGCCTGCACCCGGTGGAGGAGACCGGTGAGGACGTGTGCCCTGCCGCTCATCACGATCAGGACCGTCGGCGTGCCGGTGGAGGTGACTGCCTCCACGAGTTGCTCCTGGAGGCCCGTGAGCCGGAGGTCCGCGGCGTCGCGGGCCTCGCCGACAGTGGACGCGTCGCCGAGCCCGGAGCGGCCACCGACGGCGACTATGGCCACGTCGGCGGCAGCTGCGGCGGCTCGCGCCGACGCTATGCCGGTGCTGTCGTTGCCGACAACCTCGCAGCCCTTCTCGTGCAGCAGTTCGACCTCGGGCGCCAGCGCGGCGCGCAAGCCGGCGAGCAGGGTCACGTGGTCCGTGTAGTACGCGCCGGGCCGAAGGGCACCTGTGCCGCTCGGCAGCGTGAAGTCCTCGGGCACGTCGCCGTGCTCGAACGAGGCATCGAGGTGTGCCGGGTAATGGTAGTCACCCTGGAGCAGGCGGCGGTCGTCGGCGGCGGGCCCGATGACAGCCACCTTCGACAGGGCTCGCGTCAGGGGGAGCAGGCCGTCGTTGGCCAGCAGCACCACGGCCCTGGTGGCGGCCCGCCTGGCCAGGGCGGCGCTCGTGGGGTCGTCGAAGACGGGCCTGACGCGGCCTGTGTCGACGTAGGGCGATTCGAAAAGGCCGAGGCGCATCTTGGCGGTGAGCACCCGGCGCACAGCGCCGTCGACGGCCTCGACCGGGGCCCTGCCCGTCATCACCGCCTCCCGGAGCGGCTCGCCGAAACAGTCCAGCGCGGGCAGTTCGAGGTCGAGGCCGGCTGTCAGTGCCTTCACTGCGGCCTCGGAGCGGTCGGCTGCGACCCTGTGGTAACGCATGAGCAGGCTCACGGAGAAGTAGTCGGCGACCACCAGCCCCACGAAGCCGAGCTCGTCCCGCAGCAGCGTCGTGAGGATTTCGCGTGAACCGCTGCCCGGAAGGCCGTCGACGCAGCTGTAGGAGCTCATCACGCTTGCCAGGCCGGCGTGGCGGACGGCTGCGGCGAAGGGCTCGGCGTAGATCTCGCGCAGCTCGCGCGGCCCGATCTGGACGGGCGCGTGGTTGCGCCCACCCTCCGACAACCCATGGGCGAGGAAGTGCTTTCCCGTGGCCAGCACGCCCCGGGTGAGGTCGTCCGTCTGCATCCCCCGTACGTAGGCGCTCCCGAGCGCCCCGGCGAGCACGGGGTCCTCTCCGTAGGTCTCCTCCAGGCGCCCCCAGCGCGGGTCGCGGGCGATGTCCAGCACGGGCGCGAGGGCGTGGCGCGCCCCCACGGCGAACATCTGCACACGGATGCGGTCCGCCACTTCCTCGACCAGCGCCGGGTCCCAGCTGCTGGCCAGGGCCAGTGCCTGGGGGAACACCGTCGCCCCGCGGGCGCAGTAGCCCGCCACCGACTCTTCGTGCACCATGGTCGGTATGCCCAGCCTGGTCCGCTCGACCAGCACGCGCTGTATCCGGTTGAGAAGCTCGGCGCTCTGTACGGGCTCGAGGCCGGTGGTTGCACCGATTCGCGTGACCTCGCCGATGCCGAAGGGGACCCGGGCCAGCGCGGCGTCGGCATCGAAACCGTGCTCCGTCATGAGCAACGGGAACTCGACGGCACCCAGCTGGGCCAGCTTCTCGTCCAGGCTCATGCGGGCGAGGAGGTCGCCGACTCGTTCCTCCACAGCCAGGCGTGGGTCTTGGTAGGGCGCGTCGGTCGTCATCGGTCCACCTCTGTCGATCTGCCTGGTGAGATTTGTGCCGCTGTGCTCATCGCAGTGCGAACCCGCCGATCCCCTTGACGAACTGCCTGCGAAGCCCGATGTAGAGCAGCAGTACGGGCGCCATCGTGAAGAACACGAACGCCATCACGACCGGGACGTTTATGCCGTACTGCGAGTTGGTGCCGAAGCGGTACAGGCCGAGGGGCAGGACGATGTCGTTGTTGGACTGCGTGAGGATCAACGGTAGGAGGAAGTTGTTCCATGCTCCCAGCCCCGAGTAGATCGTGACCACAGCGAGGACAGGCCGCGCCATCGGCACCACGAGCCTGCGGAACGTGGCCCACTGCCCTGCTCCGTCGACCGCCATGGCGTCGTAGAGCTCCCTCGGGATGAGCCGCACGTAGTTGACCATGAGGAGCACTGCCACCGGTACCAGAGACGCGCCGGTGACGAAGACGAGGCCGTAGAGCCTGTCGTATATGTGGAGCTCACTGGTCACGAAGTACAGCGGTATGACGATCGCCTGGATCGGGACCGCGATCCCGAACAGGATGAGCCGGAAGGACACCGCGCCGAAGCGGGACCCGCGCCGGACGATACGGTAGGCGGCCCCGAGCGAGAGCACCGTGACCAGGGCTATGGTGCCGGCGGCGAGCTCGGCGCTGTTGCGCAGCGATGTGCCGATCCCCGACCCGTGGAACATCGAGGTGTACGAGGACCATGTCAGGCCCCCTGTGGGCACCCAGGGGTTGGCGGTGAGGTACTGGGCCGGGCTGCGCAGGCTCGTGAGCACCATGTAGTAGACGGGGGCGAGGACTACGACGAGCCACGCCGTGGCGAGCAGGAAGCTTGCGAAACGCGACGTCGCCGAGCGGCCCCTGATGCCGCTCAGCGCAGGTGCCTGCGCCCGCCTCCTCGTCCGCGCCGCTCGCACCGGTGTCGCGACGGGACCGACCGCCCGCCCTGTTGTCGTCGCTACCATATGCCTTCCCTGCCTCCTTCCATCGTCCCGAACCCGGTGAACCTGACGAGCCCTATGGAGAGCAGGATGCCGAGGGCGCCGAGCACGCTGGCCAGTACGCTCGCGTAACCGAACTGGGTCTCGGTGAAGCCGACGTTGTACATGTCCATGGCCAGGACTCTCGTGGTGTCCCCGGGCCCACCGAGTGTGAGTATGTAGATGACGTCGAAGTAGGTGAGCGACCCGACGAGCACGAGCGTGGAGGATGTGACGATGCTGTAGCGCAGCTGAGGCAGGGTCACGTGCCAGAACGACTGCCACGTGTTCACCCCGTCGACGGTGGCCGCGTCGTAGAGCTCCCCGGGGATGGAGCGCCGTCCGGCCTGGAATATCAGCGTGTGGAAGGGCACGAACTGCCAGGCGATGATCACAACGACGGTGAACAGGGCGAGGTTGGGGCTACCCAGCCAGTTCTGGTTGAGGAACTCGAGGTGCAGGTGCGTCCCCAGCCAGGCCAGGCCACCGAACTGGGGGAAGAGGAAGCTCTGCCACATGAGGGAGAGGCCGGCCGTGGACAGGAGCAGCGGCACCAGGTAGATCGCAGCGTAGATGGCGCGGTAGCGCTGGGTCCCGGCTACGAATATGCCCAGGGCCATCGCCAAGGGCGTCTGCGCCAGCCAGCTGAGACCGGCCAGTTCGAAGGTCACGAGCAGGGAATGATGGGCCACCGGGTCGGTCAGGAAGCGGTCCCAGTTGGCGAGGCCCACCCACCGGATGCGCCCGATGAGGTTCCAGTCGGTGAAAGACAGGAACAGGGCGAACACAGTGGGGACCACGATGAACACGGCGTAGAGCGCCAGAGCCGGCGATATGCCGACCAGGTCGGCAAGCAGCACACGCCGTTTGGCCGTACGGGCGTCCCGGCGCGGGCGCCCGGGCTCGTACGTGCCCAGGACCTCGGTTGCGGTGGCCATGAGTTCACCTCGTAGGTAGGAGGGCCCGGCCCCCGAAGCCGGGGGACCTCGGGGCCGGGCCGTCCGATCTGTTTGCTGTCGCAAGGGGTTCCCATTGCATCTGCCGGGGGAGATCCCTTCGCCGGCCCTGCTCACGGGAGCGTCCGTTGGCGGACGTCGCCAGCGGTGGCAGTGGTGGCAGTGCCTGAGGCCGGCCGGCTACTGGAGCTTGTTCATGGTCTGGGCAAACTGCCTCGGGGTCTCGAGGAGATCGAACACCTTGGAGAGGTTGTCGAGCATCGGCTGCGCCTTGGTCGACCCGAGGGCCTGGTCCCAGGAGTACTGGAAGTACGGCGCCTTGAGCACGTCCCTGTAGACCTGGAGCAGGTAGGGCTTGAGGTGCGGCACGGCGTTGAAGGCGCTCGGCGCGACCTTGAGCGCCGGCACGGCCCCTTGCGCTATGAGCTCCTTGGCGTACGCGGGGGAGTCCCAGCAGAACTTGGCGAAGGCCTCGGCCACGTATGTCTGGGCCGCGCTCAGGTGGGCGGCCAGGCCGACGTAGGTGGTCGTGTTGCCCTCGAGGTCGGCCGGGTTGCCCTTGCCGCCCGGCACGGCCGGGAAGGCACCGATGCCCAGGTTGCCGCTGTTGACCCATGTCGGGGCAAGCGAGGTCAGGAAGGTGATGTCCCAGTCACCCATCAGCTGCATCGCAGCGACGCCGCGGTACACCAGGGCGTCCGTGAACCCGGTGCCCCAGTCGATGGCGTCGTACCCCTTCTGGAAGGCATTGTCCTTCACGAGGGTCTGGATGTCGGTCAGGGCCTTGATCACAGCGGGGTTGGACCAGGCACCCTTCTTGCCGTCCTGGATGTTGAGGAAGACCTGTGGGCCACCCTCGCGGTCTGTGAAGTACTCCAGGTACATGAGACCTTCCCACTCGCCGTTGTTGCCCAGGGCGATGGCGGTGATGTTCTTCTTGGCGAGTGCCGTGACATCTGCGAGCAGCTGCGTCGTGGTGGTCGGAAAACTCAGATGGTTCTGGCGCAGCACAGCCTTGTTGTAGAAGAAGAAGACCGGTTGCGTACCTGTGAAAGGCATGCAGTACAGGACGCCACCGTAGGTGCAGCTGCCGAGCGTCGAGGTGAGGAAGTCTGCCTTCCACGCCGGTTTCCCGGCATCGGACTGGCCCGGGTCTCCGATCGGCTGGACAACCTTGGCCCCGATGTACTGCTGGAATATGCCGCCGCCCCACGTTTGGAACAGCGCCGGCGGGCTGGAGCTCTGCAGTGCCAGCAGGAGCTTCTGCTTGTAGACGTTGTTGTCGGGCACGACGTTCATGTTGACCGTGTCGCCGGGGTTGGCCTTGTCGAACGCCTTGGCCTCGGCGATGTAGTAGTTGTTGAGAGTTGCACCCTGGCTTTGGACCTCCACGGTGATCGTGGCGGTGGGTGCAGCCGCCGGCGCAGCCGAGGAGGCTGCCGGGAGTGCGACGATGACAGTCGCAGCAGTGCTCGTGGTCACTGCGGCTGCCAGGAGCGTGGTCGCGCGCTGCGACAGGCGCGGCCGTTTACGGGACGGTTGGGTCACCTACTTCCCCTCCTGTTCAGGGCCCCGCGTCAGCGGGGGTGTAGCACATCGGGGTGCCGGCGGGCGGGGTCGGTCAGGTGTGGTCTCCCCCCACTGCAATGCCTCGCCTCGGCAGCCCAGCTCAGTCAGGAACGTCGAAAAGTTTCGAAACAATACCGTTAACGTTTACTCATGGTCACGATACCCCGGCTGCCCTCGCGAGTCAAGGCCCGGTGTGCGAGGTTTCAGCACGCAACTGCGGCGACGGCGCCGGTTCTGGACGGCCGCTCGACTGGTGCAGCTTTTGTCCGGGAGGGTGGTGCCATGGCTTGTCCGGGTCCCGCTGGCCCCGGTTCCGATCCGACAAGTTGCGAGACCGAGCGAAAGCTTTCGGTATAGAGTTTGGGCCGTGACCATGCTCCGGAGGAGACAGGGGGCGGCGGTGCCAGGTGGTCCGCCGGGAGAGCGGCTCGACCAGCCCGGGGAACACGAGCCGCCGCGGGGTCGGGGCGCCGGGCGCCGGGTGACGATTGCCGACATCGCTCAACGCAGCGGCCTGTCCCCCGCAACGGTCTCCAAGGTGCTCAACGGCAGGCCGGACGTCTCCGCCGGGACGCGCCTGCTCGTACAGGAGGCATTGGTGAGTGCCGGCTACAGACGCAGGGGGAGCGTGGAATCACCGCCTCTGATCGACGTCGTCTTCAACGACTTCGACAGCCCTTGGGCAATCGAGCTGGTGAGGGGGGCGGCCGCAGCGGCCCAGGCGGAGGGGCTCACCGTAGCGTTCACAGCCCTGTCCGAGGGCGACGAACGCCGGATTTGGTTCGACCACATAACCTCCAGAGGGACCCGGGGGATCATGCTGCTGCTGTCGAAGCTCACCGAGCGCCAGCGTGGCGAGTTGGCGGCCCGAGGGCTCCCCTTCGTGGTCATCGACCCGACCGCCGAACCGGGGCCTGAAGTGAGCTCGGTGGGGGCGACCAATTGGGCAGGCGGCCTGGCGGCAACCAAGCACCTGGTCGAACTGGGGCACCGCAGGATCGGGGTCATAACGGGGCCGCCGGAGCTGCTCTGCAGCCGGGCCAGGTTGGACGGGTACCGGTCGGCTCTCGAGACGGCGGGCTTGGCCTTCGACGACGAGCTCGTCCTCAGTGGCGACTTCCGGATGAAGGCCGGCTACGAGCAGGCACAGGTACTGTTCGGGCGCTGCCGCCCCCCGACCGCCATCTTCGCCGGCAACGACCTGTCGGCTCTCGGAGTCTTGCGTGCCGCGAGGGACGCGGGGTTGCGGGTGCCCGACGACCTGAGCGTGGTGGGCTTCGACGACATTCCCCTCGCAGAGTGGAGCACCCCGTCGCTCACCACCGTGCGCCAGCCCCTCATCGAGATGGCGGCGGTGGCAGTGCGCATACTGCTCGGCAGCTCCGGTTCGGACGAGTCGCTCGGGCGCCGTGTGGAGCTGGCCACCGACCTCGTCGTCCGCGAGAGCACGGCGCCCCCCCGGCGGCAACCGAGCGACGCTGCTTCGTGGGCGGGCCTGGCCGTGGACGAGGGTGGCGCTGAAGGGCCTGTTGCCGATGGGTCAGGCTCGCAGCCTTACCTGGCACGTGCCGTGGAGCGGCATGGCGCACTGCCAAGCTCCTTCAACCAGCCCGCAGTGACCTCGGCTACCAGGGCGGCTGTGTCGGCGAAGGAACGCTCTTCGCCGTAGAGGGCGACGAGCGAGAGCACATCGACCCGGGCTGTCACGGGCACTGTGGAGGAGCCGACCACGGCTGCGACGCGCAGCCCGGCCGGGGCGGCCAGTGCGCTCACATGGCCGACGACCTTGCCTTCGAAGGAAGTCGCGTCCAGCCTGCCTTCGCCCGTAATGACAGCGTCGACGCCTGCGAGGGCCTCGGTCAGGCCCGTGGCCGAGGCGACGAGCTCTGAGCCGGGCACGAGCTCGGCACCCAGGGCGGCCAACCCCCCTGCAAGGCCACCGGCAGCCCCGCCGCCGGGGATCGGTGTCACGTCGAGCCCGAACCACTTCCGGTAGCGCTCGGCGAGCCGCTCCAGCCTGTCCCGGAGAACCTCCACCTGCTGAGCGCTCGCACCCTTCTGTGGAGCGAAAACGGGTGCCGCATCGAGGAAGCGGGTGCGGACGTCGCATGCCACACGGACGCGGACGGCCCGGTCCGAGAACCTGATGCCGTCGAGGGCTTCGATCGCCCCCAGCCCACCGTCGGTCGTGGCGGAGCCGCCAACCGCGACGACGATGTCCCGGGCCCCGGCTCCGATGGCAGCGGCGAGCAGTTGACCGGTGCCGAACGTCGTCGCCGCCAGCGGGTCGTTGCCCTGCTGTCCCCCGACCAAGGCCAAGCCCGAAGCCTGAGCCATCTCCACCACGGCATGGGTGCCGTCCAGGCGCCATCTGGCGCCCGTGGGCCGGCCGAGCGGCCCGGTCACGACGCTCTCACGGTTTGCCCCGCCGAGCGCCTCCAGCGTGCCCTCGCCGCCGTCCGCAAGGGGTAACTCGATCGTCTGCCAACCGGCGCTGGCCGCTCCTACGCTGACGGCGCGCGCCACGTCGACGGCGCTCAGGCTCCCCCGGAACTTGTCGGGCGCGGCGAGGACGACATCAGGCAAGGTCGTCACTCTAGGATGCAGCGCCGACGCGCAGCGGTAGGCACAGTGTCGGTAGGCCGTCTTGACGTGGGTATGGCGGTGCCCCATCTGGCATGTGCCGTCTTCGCGACGGTTGCCTGGACTGACGAGCGGACCCGTGATCGCCGGTTGCTGCGCTCAGGCTGCCGCCCTGCTGGTCGGGCCCGTGGGCACCTGTCGTGCGGTCCCGACCTCTACCGGTTGGCTGCCAGCGGCGGCCGGGCCGATCTGGGCAGCGATGCGGTCCTTTCGGTGGCCCGGGCCTCTCAGGTCCTCGACGATCTCGACGTGGGCGCCGGCCAGCGTGGCCCGCTCGATCACCATGTCGACGACGTCCTCGGTCAGCCCCGGCCTGCGGTCGTGCTCCGCATGCTCGCCCAGGAGCAGGCGCCTTCCCCCGTCCACCACTCTGCCGGGCAGCGAGTAATCCCTCTCCACCCACAGCCAGTGCACGCGCTGCTGCTGGACGGCGTCCCAGACCTTCTCGAGGCCCCACACGACATGGCCCTGGCGCTCAGCCTGGTCCAGGGCGTCGAGGTAGTCGGCGGCATGCCTGTTGCGCCATGCGGCCACCAGGGGGGCTGCCAGCTTGCCCACCTCTGCCCGGGTCCGCATCGAGCCCCATGTGGTGACCTCGCCCACGATGGAGGCAGCATGAGCCGAGCTGTTGCGGAACCGGACGAGAAGGCTGGTCCGGCCCACCACCACCAGTGGTAGGCGCCCATCGATGGCGATCCGCTCACCGATCGCCAGGTCGGCTGCCTCCAAGGCGGCTTGGCGCCTCTGGTGCGGCGTCCAGCGGGCAGCCTCCTCCCTGGTGCCCTTGGCGTAGCGGGGACCGGTGAGGGACGGGTTGGGCACCTGCCAGTTGCGGACATCGCTGAGCCGGTCCCCCCAGCCCTCCAGCAGCCTGAACCCCGGGCCCCAGAGGACCAGGGCCCTGTACATGGGGTGCTCCTGTAGCGCCTCGAGGAGGTCGCGGGTGGCGAAGGACGGCTTCACTGCCACCTTCTCCTGAGGGGCGAAGGGGAGAGGGACGATCACGGTCTCGCTCGAGCTAACGAAAACTGCGAGGCCGTGGTCGGTCGGGCTGTTGCCGGCGGCCCGGACGGCCTCGTCCAAACGCCCCTTCATGTGCTCGAGCGCTGCGCCTTGCACTTCGGAGGCCAGCTGCCTGGCTGCCCGGTCTGCAAGCTGGCGGAGGTTGGCGGCATCCGTTGGCGCCATCACGGCACCGGGTGCTGTCCACATGAACAGCGAAACCGAAGGGTTCTCGCTCGCGGATTGGAGCCGCCGCAAGGAGCCCCAGCTGAGCACGGCTTCTCGCTCCAACTGTCCTGCGAGCCCGGCCGTGCGCTTGAGGCAGTGGCTGTCGCGGATATGCCAGTCCAGTTCCGAGTGGAACGCAAAATCGAGCCCACACACTGGGCAATGCCAGGTCGCCATCGTACTCCCACCTTTCCCGGAGCCCTTTTGGCACCACGGACCAAGATGATCGCAGCGGGCTGGTGTCCGGGTGGAGGCCGCGTGGAGAACAGATGGAGCCGCAGGCCGGGGGTCCCGAGACCTGGTAGAGACCGCTCAGGAGCCCCTGACACCGGTATGCGGTCGACCGGCAGCGGCGCACGGGGCAGCCGAGGCCGCCATCGCCTGGTCCCACCAGGCGGTGAGCTCTTCCGCTGGTAGGGGCCTGGCCCAGTGGAAGCCCTGGGCGCTCTCACAGCCCAGGCCGGCGACGATCGCCTGGAGGCGTCCGCTGCTCACGCCCTCGGCAACCACGCTCAGGCCCATGGCGTGACCCATCTCGATTATCGCCTTGACGACGGGCAGCGAGTCCTCGTGGGTGCCGAGCCGCTCGATGAACGACCTGTCCACCTTGACCGTCGTCACGGGCATGGCGTGCAGGTAGGCGAGCGAGGAGTAACCGGTCCCGAAGTCGTCGATGGCGACGCGCACCCCGAGCCTGCGGAACGCCTCCAGGCTGCGGCGGGTCGAGGTGCTCTCGGACATGAGCGCGGACTCGGTCACCTCGGCACACAGGCGACGGGGAGCGAGCCCATGGCGCGCCAGGAGCCTCTCGATGATGGCCGGGGTGGCCGGGTCGTCCAGTTGGCGCGCGGACAGGTTGACGGCCAGCTCGTCCAGCTGCGGGCCGCCCGCGTCACGGTCCCAGCGGGCCAACTGGGCGATCGCCTCCTCCAGCACCCAGCGGCCTATGGGCACGATGAGCCCGGTTTCCTCCGCCAGTGGGATGAACTCTGCGGGCCCGACCAGGCCGCGCTCCGGGCTGCGCCAGCGAACCAGCGCCTCGGCGGAGAGCGGCCGGCCGCTCACCGGCTCGACCAGGGGTTGGAAGTGCAGCTCCAGCTCGTGCCCGTCGACGGCGCGGTGCAGGTCAGCTTCCAGCGCCAAGCGTCGTAGCGACTCCTCGTGGAGGGTGTCGTCGAAGACGGACCAGCCGTTGCGGCCGGCCGCCTTGGCCCGGTACATGGCCGTGTCGGCGTCACGCAGGACGGCGGTCGCATCGGCGTGGCGGCGGGTAAGGACGATCCCCACGCTGGCGGTGACCCTCAGCTCGTGCCCGCCCGCTCTCACGGGAGTCTCCAGGAGCGCCAGCAGGCGCTTGGCCATCCTGGTGGCGTCGGTCGGCCGGCGTCCTCCCCGCAGGATGAACATGAACTCGTCCCCGCTGAAGCGTGCCACGACGTCGCCTTCTCGCACGGCCTGGGAGAAGCGTGAAGCCAGTTGCACCAGCACTTCGTCGCCGGCCGCGTGCCCGAGGCTGTCGTTGACCACCTTGAAGCGGTCGAGGTCGAGCATGAGGACGGCCACGGCCCCCCCGCTGCGCCGGTTGTGGGCCAGCGCGCTCTGCAGGTGCTCGAGGAACCCGGCCCGGTTGGCCAGGCCGGTGAGTTGGTCGTGGAACGCCTGATGTGCGAGTGCCTGCCGGGCGAGCACCTCGTCGTCGACGTCTTCGACGGTGACAACGTAGCCGTTGTCGGCGTCGCCGCCCTTGGCTGCCACGGATACCCGCACGTAACGGGAAGGCCCGGACTCGAGCACGAGGCGGAACTGCTCCACCGCCACCTTGCCCGCCCTCAGGGTTTCGCCTATGGCCAGGACGCTGGCATGGTCGTCGGGGTGGACGCGGTCGAGCCAGTGCCGGTCTACGAGCTCGGTGGCGCTGTAGCCGGTTATCTCGGTCATACGGGCGTTGACGTACTCGGCTGCGCCCGAAGCCGCCGTCTCCATGATCCCGATGGGCGCCGACGCCGCCAGGTCCCGGAAACGCTGCTCGCTGGCCTTCAGCGACAGGGCATCGCGCAGGCGGCCGATGCCGTAGGACAGGTCTTTGGTCAGTTCCTCCAGGAGGGACACCTCCTCGGGCCCGAAGGCGCCCGGCTCGCCGGCGTAGATGGTCAGCGCACCTATCACCTTGCCTTCGAGCGGAAGTGCGAGCGAGCACGCCGATCGCAGGCCATGGCGGAGGGCGGTGTTGCGCCAGATGGCGAAGGGCCTGTCGGCTGTCAGGTCGGCGATCACCCGCGCCCCCCCTTCACGCACAACTGTCCCGACCGGGCCCCTTCCCTCTGGACGGTCCGCCCAACTGATCTCGAGGCCCTCCAGGTAGGCCACGCGCCCAGCCGATGCCACCGGGCGTACGCTGCAGCCGGCGTCGTCGATGGCATAGCCCACCCAGGCCAGGGGGAAGCCGCCCATCTCCACTATCGCCCGGCACACGTCTGCGAGCAACGAGGCCTCGTCGTTGGCGTTGACCAGGGCATGGTTGCCGGCACTGAGGGTCCGCAGTACCCGGGTCAGCCGGGTTGTCTCGGTCACATCGCGACCGTTGAGCACGATGCCGCGAACGGCCGGGTCGTCGAGGCAGTTGGTGGCCACCACCTCCAGGTGCCGCCACTCGCCCGAGGCGGTGCGGAAACGGCTCACAGCCGGTGGCCCGCAGCCGGGCCGGGACGCGTCCCGCCTGAACGCCTCTGCCGTCGCCGCCAGGTCCTCGGGGTGCACGAAGCGCTCCGTGCTCACACCCCTCACGTCGTTCTCGTCGAGACCGAACAGGCGCGCCAGGGCCGGGTTGCAGTAGACGAAGCGCCCCCTGGCGTCCACGACGGCGACGAAGTCGCTCGAGTTCTGCACCACGGCCTTGAAGCGGCTCTCGCTGCGCCGGCGCAGGATCCCGACGGAGAGCACGTTTGCGATCGTCTGCAGGACGTCGCCTTCGTGGACGGTGAACTGCCTGGGCGAACGCCACATTGCCGCCAGGGCCCCGAGGGCCTCTCCGTTCGCAGCATGCACGACGGTGCCCAGGCCGCTCACGGCGCACAGTTCGGCCGTGTCGCCGGAGGAGCCGAAGCGCCCGGTGTCGGAGAAATCGGCAACTGTCACGGGCCGCGCCTCGTCGAGCACGAAGCGGCAGAAGGACGCGCACTGGGCGCCCACCGTGCCGGCCCGGTCCACAGCGCCTTCGTGCCAACCGGTCGTCGCCTGGAGCACGAAGCCCGTGCCGGCCGGGCTCAGCTCGCAGTAGTGAGCCATGTCGGCGCCGAGAGCGGCGGCGACCGCTGCCACGGCTGCCTGCGCCATCTCCGCCTCCGGCGCGCACTGCAGGGCCAGGCCGCTCAGGCCGCTCAACCAGGTGGCCAGGTCCGGGCGGGGCACGTCCCGGTTGCCGTCCACCCTGTGGGGGCTCCACCGCCCTGCCCCGAGTTGCCCTGCTACCGGGCACATTGCACGAACCAGCCCCTCCCCGGGCCAGCTCCGCCAGCCCCTTTGCCTGCGCTCATCTCCACAATCCGGTCGGCTCGACCTCGACCCCGGTGGCTGAACCCTGCCCACCTGCACGGGCACCCCCGGTGGCGCCCGAGCCCACTGGTCGGGTTGCCCGCTCGCCGCCGGCACTGTCAGGGAGTTGGGCACCGCCCCGGAGGGCGGTGCCGGTGGTCGGTTTCTTCGTCTGTAAGCAGCAGGCGTCCCTCCTTGCGCTCTTCGTCACCTCGCGTGTATGTCGGGCAATCGAGCCTCGCCATTGAGGGCCCCCGCTAGGGCCATTGGTCCCGATACAAGGACCAAAGCCCGGCTGCATGCGGCAGTGGGACCGTATTGGGCGGGCCGTCCGGGGGTGTCAGGTGGCCGAGGGGTGCAAACCGCACAGCCCCCACACGGCCAGTACGGTCCTCGGGACCCAGTCGCCCGGGCAGGCGCCGGTGCTCACCACGCCGAGCACGGTCCAGGTCGAACTGTCGTGCGAGGAGAACACATAGACGTTGTCCTGGAACTGTGACAGCGCCGCCTGCCCAGCCGCCGTGGCCGACTCCTGGGTGACGCGCTGCGCCGGCTTGAAGGCGGCGAGAGCCCAGTAGGTGCCTAGGCGGGGCTGGGATGCGTAGTAGACCTGGCCCTTGGCGGTGCCGGCCACGTCCTTGGCAACCAGCCCCACGCCGCCTGGATCGCTGGCCAGCCACGACTTGACCAGGGCAGCCTTGACGCTGTTGCCGGCCGTGAGGTTGACGGCGTGGGCACTGGCCGGGGGTGCGGTCGTCGCCGGGGGCCTGGTCGTCGAGGTGGCCGCTGGCGCGGTCGTGGTCGTCGTCGGCCGCGAGGTGGTCGAGGTGGGCAGGGGGTGGCCGGTCGTGGCTGGTGGTGACGAGGTGAGGGACCGGTCCCGGTTGGCCGTGGTCACTGCCAACGCCACGGCGGCGATCACCACGGCCACCGCCGTGACCATCACCAGTTCGGGCCAGGGCCCGTTGCCTGTGCGCCGGGTCTCGGGCAAAGGCTCATAGCTCGGGTAGCCGTACTCGGGGCCCTCCTGCCAGCCGTTGCCCTCGGGTGCCTCGTAGTCGTCCTGGTAGGCCTCGTACGCCTGCTGGCGGTAGGCCTCTCCCGGGCCGTAACCGGCCGGGTAGCCGCCAGCGCCGATCTCGTAACCCGTAACGGGGTAGGCGCCGGTCGGGTCGTAGGCGCCGCCCTCGTAGGCCTGCCCGGCGTAGGTTGCGTCCGGGTACGCGTCCTCCGGGTACGCGTCCTCCGGGTACGCCTCGCCGGGGTAGCCGGTGGCCGGGTCGTAGGGCTCGCCTTGCCCAGGGGCGCCCTCGTAGCCCCCGGCGGCTTGGGTGTAGGGGTCGCCGGCGCTCTCGTCGTCCCCGGCCGGGCCCTCGGAGTGATCGCCTTGCCCGGCATCATGAGCCATGGCTCATCCTGTCAGTCTCCACGTTCGCTGGTGGGGGTGGCCCAAACTTAGTGCCGTGCGCTGCCCTGGGGCAGGGGTGGTGGGGGCGCGACCACCGGCGGTCCCGTCGCCAGCCACTCGGTTGTGAGCCGGTGGGCGGCCTCGACCAGTTCCGCCGTCCTGGTGAAGCTGAAGGCGGACGAGCCGGGTACAGCCGGCGCAGGTAGCACGTGCAGCCTGCAGCGCCCGGCCCAGGTCGCGACCGTGCGCTCATGGTGGCGGGCGAGCGTCACGGCCGTGGAGCGCAGCACGGCGTCCAGGGCGGTACGCGGAGGAGCGGAACGCCCCTCGGGCACGCAGGGCAGGACGAAGACGACCTCGGCCCCCGCCCTCACAGCAGGGCCGATCGGCGTGTCCGAGACGATGCTCCCGTCCATGAGCAGGCGTCCGCCGAGGCTCACAGGCGGGAAGATGCCCGGCATGGCCGCCGAAGCGAGCAGTGCGGGGACGGTCGGCCCCGACGAGAGCAGGATCTCCTCGCCGCTCTGGATGTCGGTGGTGACCACGGTCAGGGGCACGGCCGCGTCCTGCAGCCGGGGCACCGGTGTCGTGCGCGCCAGCCACCTTCGCAACCGTGTGGAGCTCACCAGGTGGTCCGCCGCCCCTACCAGCCCCGCTGCGAGCTGCAAGGGCTGGACAGGGAACACGTCCTGGCGCCTGACGGCCCTCCAGAGGTCCTCGAGCGCGGTGACGCCCCGCAGGGAGGGGTCGGCGGCAAGGGCGGCAGCGTTGAGGGCTCCGGCCGAGGTGCCGTAGAGCATGTCGGGGAAGTGGCCAGCCTCCAGCAGGGCCCTGGCCATGCCCACCTGGGCGGCGCCGAACGCTGCCCCGCCCCTCAGCACCCAGGCCGTGGTCCCCCCGCCCACCAGTCCCTGCCTCAGGTCGTCGAAGTCCGGCCGGGCACCTTTGTGGTGCTGGTGGTGGCGGGTGGCGTGGTCGAGGCCGCTGCGGGTGCCGTGGTGGTTGCAGGCACGGTCGTGGTTGCAGGCACGGTCGTGGTCGTTGGCGCCGGAGCTGTTGTGGTCGTGGGTGCAGGCGGGGTCGTGGTCGTGATGGCAGCGGCGCTCCCCGTGGTCGTCACCCCTGGCGCGGCGGTCGTGGTGGTGGCGCCCGGGGCCGTCGTCGTGGTGGCCCCCGGGGCTGTCGTCGTGGACGACGTCCCCCTGTAGTTGGGCCCCGGCACTTCGAGCCGTACCGATCGGGTCACCGTGGCGGGCGTGCCGCCCGCACCCGTGGCGGTCACCGTGAGGGTCGCGGGCGTGGAGAGCACCGGTGTGAGGCCCGAGAGGGTCACTGCTACCGCCCGTCCTGGCTGGATGTCGACGTTCTGGGAGAGTTGCTGGCTGGCGCCGTTGCCGGATGGGGCCAGGCTGGCCGTCACCACGACCCCCTTCAGCGCCGAACGCCCCCGGTCGGCGACGTCGACAGTCACGGAGATACTGCTGGCTGGAGAGAGGATCTCGACTTTGCCCTGCAGGCTGAGCGGCGGCGGGTTGGTCGAGACAGCGTCGATGGTCAGGGCCTGGGCGGGACCGCGGTCGACTCCGGTGACGAGGCGCTGGACGAAGGAGCGCAGGGCCCTCGGCTCGTAGGAGCCGGCGCTCAGCCACTGCGAGGTGGGCAAGGGGGCCGCGAGCTTGGAAGACTGCCGGGCGAAGAGCAGGTAGGCGCTGTCACCGACCTGGATGTCCGACACGGCGCTGTCCATGGACGACAGGGCTGGCCCGCTGTGGCCGGCCAGTACCTGGTGGGCGGCTCCTGCGACGGCCGTTACCGCTGCCTGGCGGGCGGAGAGGCTCGCCTCGAGCAACCCGGCCGCAGCGGCTGCCTGGGGGGTCGGGCCCGAGGCAGCCACGGCTGCGTACGCCTTGCTCGCCGCTGCCTCGATTGAGCCGAGCTGGTTGCTCAGCTGCTGGGTACTGCCGGAGGCTCTACCTGCGGTCAGTTGCGCCAGCTCCCGGCCCTGGGCACTCGAAGCAGCGATGTCCGGCAGCACCTTGTCCACCCAGGCCTGGGTGTTGGCCGTCGTGGCCAGCTTCGGCGAGCGGGCGTGCATGGAGGCGTCGATGAGCACGACGACGATCGTGAGGGTGAAGGGGATGATGAGCCACCGCTGGGATCCCCCGCGGCGCCTCAACGACCGGGGCGGCATCGCCATAATCCCTCAAAGATACAAACCGGGCGCTGCCGGCGCCGGGGGCCGGGACCTGCACGAGGGTGCCCGGTTACTACAGGCCCGCCGTGAGCAGGGCGACAACCTCTTCGGTGGCCGAGAGATCCGGGCGGACGGCGTCCGCTCCCAGGGAGGACAGCTCCTCGGTGCCGAACCGCCCCGTACCGACCAGGAGGCAGTGGGCACCACCAGCCCGGGCGCATTCGTAGTCGCGGGGAGTGTCTCCCACCACCCAGACCTGGTCGGCGGGCAGGTGGACGTCCCTGAGCTCGGCCAGGCGGCGCAGGGCGATGGGCACCAACGCCGTGCGGTCCTCGTTGTCGTTCCCGTAGGCGCCGGTCTCGAGGTCGAGGTGCTCCTCGAGGCCGAACGTCGACAGCTTGACGACGGCGTTGGGGGCGATGTTGCCGGTCAGCACCGACAGGTGCAACCGGTCGTCCTTGGCGAGGGTGGCGAGCAGCTCGTGGGCCCCTGGGCAGGGCCAGCCGTCAGAAGCCAGCTCGGCCCGGGCGGCGTCCAGCTCGCTCTCCAGGTGGCGCAGGATGGCGGGCAGGTGGGCGGGGTCGTCCTGGCGCAGCAGGGCGAGGTACTCGCGGACGATCTGGGGGTCCGTCTTGCCTCCCATCGTCACCCGGCGGGTCGGCGGCTCGCCCAGGACCTTCTCGATGGCCCGGTCGAAGACGGCGCCCCCCACGGGCCCGGCTCTCAGCAGGGTCCCGTCGATGTCGAAGAGCACAAGTCGTCGCGCGGGCATGCCCACGACCATACCGCCGCTCCTGGGCACTCCAGCGTGGGCGGGCACGGCAGTTTTGGGGCCCCGCCTTCGCAGTGACAGACTGCCAGCATGCAGACAACCCCAGTTCGCATGTCGGGCACGCCCGAGTGGCAGGCCCTCGCCGACCACTTCGCCAAGGTGCGTGACATGCACCTGCGAGATCTGTTCGCCGAGGACCCCGGCCGCGCCGCTTCGATGACGGTCGAAGCCGCCGACCTGGTACTCGACTACTCGAAGAACCGCCTGACAGGCGAGACCGTCCGGTTGCTGGTCGCAGCGGCCGAGCGCGCCGGGCTGCGCGAGCGCACCGAGGAAATGTTCTCGGGGCGGCACATCAACGTCACCGAGGACCGGGCGGTGCTGCACGTGGCCTTGCGGGCGCCGGAGGGGGCACGCATCGACGAGGGCGGTGCCGACGTCGTACCCGAGGTGCACAAGGTGCTCGAGCGCATGGCTTCGTTCGCCGACGCCGTGCGCAGCGGCCAGTGGCGCGGGTTCACCGGCAAGCCGATCAAGCGGGTCGTCAACATCGGCATCGGCGGTTCGGACCTCGGTCCAGCCATGGCGTACGAGGCGTTGCTGCCCTACTCGCAGCGCGCCCTCTCGCTCGGTTTCGTCTCCAACGTCGACGGCTCCGACATCTGGGAGGCAACGGCCGGGTCCGACCCCGAAGAGACGCTTTTCGTCGTGTCGTCCAAGACGTTCACCACGCTGGAGACCATCGGCAATGCCAAGACCGCCCGTGAGTGGTTGTTGTCGAGCCTGGGCGACCCGGCCTCCGTGCGCAACCACTTCGTCGCCGTGTCCACCAACGCCAAGCAGGTGGCGGCCTTCGGCATCGACACTGCCAACATGTTCGAGTTCTGGGACTGGGTCGGTGGCCGTTACTCCTTCGACTCCGCCATAGGCCTCTCGCTCATGATCTCGGTCGGGCCTGAGCTGTTCCGCCAGATGCTGGCCGGATTGCGCGCCGTCGACGAGCATTTCAGGGAGGCGCCCCTCGAGCGCAACATCCCCGCCCTGTTGGGGCTCATCGGCGTCTGGTACAACGATTTCTTTGGGGCCGAGACCCAGGCAGTCCTGCCGTACGACCATTACCTGGCCAAGTTCCCCGCCTATCTCCAGCAACTCGACATGGAGAGCAACGGCAAGCGGGTCACCCTCGACGGTGAACCCGTCGACATGGCGACGGGCCCGGTGGTCTGGGGCACTCCTGGGACCAACGGCCAGCACGCCTACTACCAGCTGTTGCACCAGGGGACGCGCCTGGTGCCCGCAGACTTCATCGGCTTCCTGCGCCCAGCGCACCGGGTGGGCAACCACCACGACCTGCTCATGGCCAACTTCTTCGCACAGACGGAGGCGCTGGCCTTCGGCAAGACACCCGAGCAGGCCAGCGCCGAAGGCATACCCGAGCGCCTGGTGCCGCACCGCACCTTCCCTGGCAACCGGCCGACCAACACCATCCTGGCGCCCGAGCTGTCGCCTCGTGTCCTGGGCGAACTGGTGGCAACCTACGAGCACAAGGTCTTGACACAGGGGGTCATCTGGGGGATAAACAGCTTCGACCAGTGGGGGGTGGAGCTCGGCAAGTCGCTGGCGCTGCGGATCGTGCCCGAGCTGACCTCGGAGGCGGCGCCGGAGCTGGGCCACGACAGCTCGACCAATGCCCTGATCGCGCGCTACCGCGCCGCCCGGCGCCCCTGAGGCCCGTGGCGACGACCTTCAGGGTGGCGGAGGCGGCCCAGCTGCTGGGTGTCAGCGACGACACCGTGCGCCGCTGGGCCGACACGGGCCGCCTGGTTGCCTCCCGGGACGCTGCCGGGCGCTGGCTGGTCGACGGCGAAGCGCTGGCCCGGGCGGCCCGGGAGCTCGGCCGCAACATGGCCGAGGTGGGGCCGACGGCGGCTCACTCCGCCCGCAACCGCTTCCCCGGGATCGTCACCAGGGTGGTGAAGGACGCAGTCATGGCTCAGGTGGAGATGCAGGCCGGCCCGTACCGGCTGGTCTCGCTCATGAGCCGGGAGGCGGCCGACGAGCTGGGGCTGGCCCCGGGCACGAGCGCCGTAGCCTCGGTCAAGGCGACCAACGTCACCGTCGAGCTACCTGCGGGCGGGCCTCCCACACCGTGAAGGCGTCGGGCGGGGCGTAGGCCCAACAGTCGGCACCCCGTCCGGGCACGGCCTCGCCAGCGCCGATGTCCACCTCCACCACGAGGCCCGGGCCCAGCTCCACCAGGCACAGGACGTGGTTGCCGAGGTCGGCGGTGTCCGCCAGGCGTCCGGGCACGGCTCCTGGTTGCTGCGAGCCGAGCAACCGGACCCGGCTGGGCTGCACCGCCCACTCCACCCGGCGGCCGGTGGCCAGGCCGTGGCGCCCCGTGGCCAGCCGCGCTCCACCGGCGGCGACGACCGCAGGTCCGTCAACGGTGCCGGGCAGGATGTTGCGCCACCCCAGCAGACCGGCGACCTCCGGCGACGCCGGTGCCCTGGCAACCTCCCCCGTGCGCCCGGCCTGCAACACCCTTCCGTTGGACAGCACGACGACCTCGTCCGCCAGGAGGGCCGCCTCGCGAAAGTCGTGGCTGACAAGGACGCTGGACGAGCCGGCTCGCAGTTGCAGCTCCCGCAGCCGGTGCAGCAGGGCGGTGCGGGCCGGAGCGTCCAGGCCGGTGAAGGGCTCGTCGAGCAGCAGTAGCCGCGGGCGGCAGGCAAAGGCCCTGGCCAGAGCGACTCGCTGGCGTTGGCCGCCGGACATCTGGTGCGGGAGCCGGCCGGCCAGCTCGGCGATCTCCAGTGCGTCCATCCAGTACAGAGCGTCCTCCTCGCAGGCCCGAGGCCCGAGCACGACGTTGTGCCACGCGTCCAGGTGGGGCAGTAGCGCCTGGCCCTGGGGCACGTAGCCGACGCCACGTTGTTCGGGGGGCAGGTGCCCGACGGGCTCGGTCCCGAAGGTGACGTCACCCGGCAGCAGGCCTGCCAGGGCGCGCAGTGTCAGCGACTTGCCCGCCCCGGACGGCCCCACGACGGCCAGGCGGTGACTGCCGGCCCGATGGGAGACCTCCAGGTGGAACCGACCGGTGCGGACGGACAGCCGCAGCGACACCGGCACGGGGCTCCGGGCCGGTCCCGGGGGCGTCGCCCGGGTGGCGAGCCAGTGCCCCGGGCGCGCCGGCGACGCCCCGCCGGCACCGCGGCCCTGTGCGGGGCGGCCCGCCGGGCCGTCCTGGGTGTTGGTGGGCCTCCGGGTGCGGTTCGGTGGCTGCTCCCTCCGGCGCTCGGTCAGCGCCAGCTGCAGGGCCCGGCGGCCGCGGGCGAGCGGGACGCGCGCCACCAGGACGACGGCGGTGGCCAGGGCCAGGCTCAGCAGGGCGGGCGCTTGGGTGGCGGGCAGGCCCACAGCCGAGAACTGGACGTAGGTGAACACCGGCAGCGAGTAGGGGTGGTAGGCGAGCATGACGGTCGCGCCGTACTCTCCGAACGCCCGCAACCAGCCGAGCACGAGCCCGGCACGGATCCCTGGACCGGCGACGGGTACCGCCACGAGGGTGAACCTGCCCAACGGGCCCATCCCGGCGGTGGCGGCCATGTCCTCCAGGGCCGGGTCGACCGTGGCGAACGCCGATCTGGCCGCGACCACGACGAAGGGCGCCGACACGAAGCTCTGGGCCAGTACCACCCCCAGCAGCGACTCTGTGAAACGCCCGCCCGCCAGGCGCCCGAGCGCCGTGTCGGGGCCGAAGACGTAGAGCAGCACCACGCCGCTCATCAGTGGGGGCAGGGCCATGGGAAGCTGGACGAGCAGGCCCGCCGCCTTGGCGAGGCGGCCCCGATGGTGCGCCAGGAGGTAGGCGAGGGGCACTCCGAGCAGGCCCAGGCAGCCGGTGGAGATGGTGGCCGCCTCGGCCGACACTCCGAGCGCGCCCCACAGGCCGGGTAGGCCGAAGCCGGTCGGGTGGGCGGCGCTGTGGGCCAGGAAGACTGCCACCGGCACCACGAGGTAGGCCAGCAGGAGCGCCGCCGGCCACCGTAGGGCTGCCCGTGCGAACCTGCCTCTTACGGCGAGCGCGGCCTCAGCCCTTCACGGTGAGGCCGTCGCCGGTGAGGAGACGGGTGCCGGTCCGGCTGTGCAGGAAGGACAGGAAGGCGGTTGCCGCGGCCGGGTGCGGAGCCCGGTTGACCCTCGCCACCGTGTACGTGGCTGCGTAGTGGAAGCCGGGAAGGCCGACGTAGGGAAAGTGGGCGGCGCTGGCTTCGACCGTGTAGAAGAAGCCGGCGTCGAGTTGGCCGGATTGGAGCCGTCCGACCAGGGACTCCTCGGGGAAGACATCCCTGGTGGTGGTGGCGTCGGCCCTGAGCACGGGCTCGCGGTACAGGGCGGCGGCGGCATCGAGCGCGTCGACGGCGAGCTGGCCCTTGGGGTCCACGGCCGGGTCGGTGCGGCCGAGGGCGAAGCCCGGCTCCGCCACGACCCTGTACCACGGGCCTCTCCTCAGCGCCCCGGCAAACCTCGTGGAGGGGTTGTAGCCGATGACCAGGGGGGAGGTACCGAGGTCCGTGTACCCGTTCACCCAGTTGCCGTTGGCCCGGCCCTCGAGCGACCTGTCGACTGCCGGGCTGGCGCTGACGAACACGTCTGCCTGCCTCAGCCCGCCCTTGATGTCGGTGGCCAGGCCCTTGGAGCCTCCGGCGAAGCCCACGAACGTGTCGCCCGTTGCTTTGTCGAAAGCCGGGCCGACCTGGTCCTCCATGATGGTCGTCAAGGACCCGGCGTAGAGGACGTCGACCGCCGTCGTCCGGTGGGCCGCCACCCGGTTGGGAGACGCTTGCGCCATCGACGTGCCGGCGGCCGAGCTGCCGCTCGCCGGTGGGACCTGGCCGCACGCCGCGACCAGGAGGGCAAGGGGTGCGGCGAGTGGCATGGACCACGCCGCACGGCGGGCACGACGGACAGCGGTGGTGCCGGGCACCTGAGCAGTATAGGAGCGGCTGAGGCCGCAGGTTCGGGCTACAGCCGGGCTAGCTGCCGCAACTGCGGGAGCCTGCAGCGCCTGCGGCGGCTAGCCGGCGCTTGTCAGAGCTGGCCCATGTAGCGGTACAGGGCGCTCCGTACCAGGATGTCGAGGTCCTGGGGCGACGAGAGGGTTTTGCTCCCGTCCCAGATCTCGAGCTCGAGGGGCACCAGGGCCTTGCGCTGGAGAAGCTCGAGGTCCTCGTCACGAGGCGCCGAGTCCAGGATGTCCACGATCAGGTCGAACACGACGGTGCCCCAGCCTGACAGCGGCCGGCGGGATTGGTTGAACTCCCGCACGCGACGAAGCGAGGCCCGGTCGCTGTGGGCGAGGAGGTTGAGGTAGCCCCAGGCCGGGGCAGGCTCCCCGCGCTCCTGGAGAGCGATGAGGACATCCCCTTGGACCAATGCTTCGGCCAACTGGACAACGGAGATGTCCGACCTTTGCTGAGGATGGCTTGGGTTCACGCCTCGTGCTCCTCTTCGTTCGCATGTCGTCGGGTCGGGATCTGCTGGCACCCCTCTGTGCCTGCGCCTAGCCAATGGGGCGGATGGCTGGGCCCGTGCGCTGAGGAGCTTGGGGCCAACAATTGCACGAGCCGGGCGGCTAGCGCACGTGTTGGGCGAACGCGTTGGGCCGGTACCGCGGCAAGGCGTGGCGCCCGCGCGCAGAGCGCTAACGAGCTTGCAAAACAGGCCCGAGGCGCGACCCTCATCCCTCAGGAAGCGGTGGCCGCCGACCGGGCGGGAGGCGGCCTCAGCTGGTCCATGGTCTCGAACAGGCGTGCGGAGCACGCAGCCATCTGTACCGGCGGGCAGAGCACCGCCACAGTGGCGGCCAGCGAGGAGAAGGCTTGCCCGGCAGGGGACGACTCGTCCAGGCACGCCGGTTCGCCCGTGTCGCCTCCCTGTGAGACGGCCCGTTGCAGGGGGATGCTGGCCAGAAGGGGGACGCCGATCTCCTCCGCCAGGCGCCGGCCTCCTCCGCTGCCGAAGAGCTCGTAGTGCTCCCCGTGGTCACAGACGAACGAGCTCATGTTCTCGACCACACCGAGGATCCGCATGTAGCTCTTGCGCGCCATTGTGGCGGCCCTGGCTGCGACCTTCTGGGCGGCGTGGGCAGGGGTGGTGACAATGACCACGTCCGAGCTGGGCAGCATGCGGGCGAGGCCCATCTGCACGTCGCCCGTGCCCGGGGGCATGTCGACGACGAGGTAGTCGAGGTCGCCCCAGGCGACTTCCTCGAGGAAGTGCTGGACGGCGCGGTTGAGCATGAGCCCGCGCCACATGAGGGCGTCGTCCTCACCGGCCAGGAAGCCCATGGAGACAACTCTCAGCTGGCCGGTACCGACCTGCTTGACCAGGGGGAGGATCAGCTTTCGCCCGGGGTGGTGCGGGTCGGGGCCAGCCTCGAGCTGGCCTGAGAGCCCGAGCATGCGCGGCACCGAGAAGCCGGCGATGTCGGCGTCGAGGACGCCGACCTGATGCCCCCTGACGGCGAGGGCGGTGGCCAGGTTGACCGAGACCGACGACTTGCCCACGCCCCCCTTGCCCGACGACACGAGCAGCACCCGCGCCCGGGCGGGCACTGTCGTGGGGGGCGGGGACTGGCTGGCCTTCCAGCGGGCGCGGGCCATCACCGCCGCCTTCTGCTCAGCGCGCATCTCGGTCGTGTCGACCCTGACGCTGGTGACCCCCGGAAGCGAGCCGGCGCGGGCTACGACCTGGTCCCTGATCTGCGCACGCAACGGGCAGGCGGCGGTGGTGAGGGCGACCCGCACAACGAGGTGCCCCTCCGGGCCCAGCTCGACGGAGTCGACCATGCCCAGGTCGACGATGTTGTCGCCCAGCTCCGGGTCGACCACCCCGCTCAACGCCCTACGGACCGCCTCCTCGGTGCCCCCGCCGGTGCCCGCCCCGTCGGAGGCGTCCCCGGCGTCGAGCGGACCAGGCCCGCCCAGCTCCGGGCCACCCCCGACCTCGGGCTGGTGGGGCGCAGGGGAGACGGCGTCGGGCACAGCCCCATCGTACGGGTGAGCTTGCCAGGCCCGTCAGGCGAGGCGCCGGGACGCTGCCGTCGGGTCGCTAGGTGCGCCGAACCCTGTACCATGAGCTCAACACGAGTGCGCACAGGAGGCGTCGTGAGCACCATTTCCACTACCGGTACGACCCTGGTCCTGACTGCGGCGGCTGCCGCCAAGGTGACCGAGCTGCTCGAGCAGGAGGGCAGCTCCGAGCTCTTCCTGCGGGTGGCCGTGCGCCCCGGAGGGTGCTCGGGCTACTCGTACGAGATGTTCTTCGACAGTGAGCTGGTCGACGACGACGTTGAGTCGACCACCGACGGTGTCAAGGTCGTCGTCGACCCCGCGAGCGCCGCGCTGCTGGTGGGCGCCACCCTCGACTACAAGGACGGCCTCCAGGGCGCAGGGTTCTCCATCGACAACCCCAACGCCACCCGCACCTGCGGCTGCGGCCAGTCCTTCAGCTAGCCGGTCGAGCCGTGCGCGGCCGGGTGCCGAGGCGCTCTTGAGCGCGCCCGCTGTCGGCCCGTACACACCCGTGGTGCGGGCGGGCGATTGGTTGGTCGTCTCGGGCCAGCTCGGGCTGTCCGGTGGCCGGCTCGTTGACGGGGGGGTGGCCGAGCAGCTGGCCCAGGCCCTCGCCAACCTCTTCGCCCGGCTCTCCGATGAGGGCGCAGCGCCTTCGGACGTCGTCAAGACGACCGTGTTCATGGCGGACATCGCCGACTACGCGGAGATGAACGGCGCCTACGTGGAGGCGTTCGGTGACCACAGGCCGGCTCGCTCCGCTGTGGCGGTGGCGGGACTGCCCCTCGGTGCCCGTGTGGAGGTCGAGGCCTGGGCCTACCGGCCGGTCACCCCGACCGCCTGAGCTGGTGCGGCGTCCGCAGCCACCGCCCTGCCCCCGAGCTCAGAGCCCCCAGCGCCCCTGGCCGAAGCGGTAACCGACGGAGCGCACGGTCGAGATCAGGTTGGCGTGCTCCTCCCCGAGCTTGGCCCGCAGGCGGCGGATGTGGACGTCAACCGTCCTGGCCCCCCCGTAGTACTCGTAACCCCAGACCCGCGACAGCAGCGTCTCCCTTGTG
Source organism: Actinomycetes bacterium (assembly GCA_021828475.1). Classification (GTDB taxonomy): domain Bacteria; phylum Actinomycetota; class Acidimicrobiia; order Acidimicrobiales; family Palsa-688; genus JAJZMF01. Next base: position 72,730 of record JAJZIY010000003.1, on the reverse strand, counting down.
AACACCTTGCCCGGGTGGGTGGCGAGGAACTTGAGCAGCTCGTACTCCATGAAGGTGAGAGACAGCGGCCTGCCCCCGACGGAGGCCTGGTAGGTCTCCAGGTTGAGGAGCAACGGCCCGTACTCGACCAGCTCGGGCCGCAGGCCGCGCCCCGTCCTCCAGAAGAGGTGGGACAGCCGGGTCTCGAGCTCGCGAGGGTCGCACGGGATGGCGCAGAAGTCGTCGAAGAGGTCCTCGCGCAGCTCGAGGGCAGCGAGCTGGTCGACGTGAAGGACGAGGAGCAGTGGGGTGAAGGGCACGTCGCGCTTGCGCAATGCCCGGCAGAGGGCGAAGGCAGCGTCCGGTTGCTCGTCGGCGCAGACGACACCCCCGGACCAGCCGTCCTCGGGCTCGTGCTGCTCCACCTCGGCCATCGAGCCGACCGCCTTGCAGGAGTAGCTGGCCAGGGACAGGGCCTGGTCGACGGCCCCCGGGGGTCGGACCGGGAAGACCAGGAGCGGCTCCATCGTGCTCTACCTCGGCTTTCGTCTCGGTGGCGGCAACGCTGGCGCCGGGTGGGGGGTGTCAGAGGGCGGCAAGGTACCGCCGGAGCTCGAACGGTGTGACCTCTGACTTGTAGGCTGCCCACTCCGCTCGCTTGTTGCGCAGGAACCACTCGAAGACGTGCTCACCGAGCGCTCCGGCCACCAGCTCGGAGCGCTCCATGGCGTCGAGGGCGTCGGCCAGGGAGGCGGGGAGGGGCTTGATCCCCTCGGCGAGGCGTTCCTGGGCGGACATCCTGTAGATGTTGGCCGAGGCCTCCCGGGGCAGCTCGTAGCGGCCCTTGATGCCGGCCAGACCGGCGGCGAGGACGACGGCCCAGGCCAGGTAGGGGTTGGTCCCGGGGTCCGGGGCGCGGTACTCGAGGCGGGTGGAGTCCCGCTTGCCCTTCTTGGTCGGGGGGACCCGCACCAGTGCGGAACGGTTGTTCTGTGCCCAGGAGATGTACACAGGGGCCTCGATCAGAGGCTGGTCCTCCTGGGAGACGATGAGGCGCTTGTAGGAGTTGACCCACTGGTTGGTTATGGCGGTGATCTCGCTGGCGTGGTGCAGGACGCCTGCAATGAACTGACGCCCGACGGCGGAGAGGTGGTACTCGTCGGAGTCGTCGTAGAAGGCGTTCGTGTCGCCGTCGAACAGGGACATGTGAGTGTGCATGCCCGATCCCTGGACCCCGCTGAACGGCTTGGGCATGAACGTGGCCAGGATGCCGTTGCGCGACGCCATCTCCTTGACGACGACCCGCACGAGCATGACAGTGTCCGCCATGGTCATGGCGTCTGTGTAGCGAAGGTCGATCTCGTGCTGGCTCGGGGCGTCCTCGTGCTGGCTGTACTCGACGGGGATGCCCATCTCCTCGAGCATGAGCACCGTCTCGCGCCGCAGCGTGGTGGCCGCGTTGTTGCCCATGAGCTCGAAGTAGGAGCCCTCGTCCAGGGGCAGGGGCGCCTGGCCGGGGGCGGCCGGCGGCTTGAAGTAGAAGTACTCCAGCTCGGGTGCCACGTAGAACGAGAAGCCCTGGTCACGCGCCTGGTCGAGGGAACGCCTGAGGACGTGGCGGGGGTCTCCCTCGAACGGCGTCCCGTCCAGGTTGAAGATGTCGCAGACCACCCGGGCCACAGGCGCCTCCCCGGAGAGATAGGGGAGCAGCTGGAAGGTCTTGGGGTCCGGCACGGCCAGCACGTCGCTCTCCTGGACGCGGCTGAAGCCGTCGATGGCGGACCCGTCGAAGGTCATCCCCTCGTCCAGGGCGTTCTCCAGCTCGGCCGGGGTGATGCTGAACGCCTTGGGGATCCCGAGCACGTCCGTGAACCACAGTTGGACGAAGCGGATACCCCGCTCCTCGACGGTCCTGAGCACGTAGTCCTTCTGGGAGTCCATGGTCCCCTCCTCGGCTGCAGCGCTCGTGCGCCGGGCCCTTCGCCTATGCCACGATAGGGCGGGAGTGGGAAGCCTGCCGGCCTCGCCGGCTTGCCGCCTGCGACGTTCACACAGAGTTCACAGAGGAGCAACACGCCGGCTACAACAACGTGCCAGCGTCGGGTGTCGCGGCGGGAGCCGGTATGCCCGCCACCTCTGCCAACCTAAGAAAGGGGAACCTACCTTGGCCTTCGAGAGGCGCACGCCCGAGGAGGTCCTGTCGCTGGTCCAGCAGGAAGGTGTCGAGATCATCGACTACCGCTTCTGCGACTTGCCTGGGCTCATGCAGCACTTCTCCGTCCCGGCTCACGAGATCAGCGCGGGGTCCTTCGAGGACGGCCTCGGCTTCGACGGCTCGTCGATCCGGGGTTTCCAGGAGATCCAGGAATCCGACATGCTGCTGATGCCTGACCCGGACACTGCCGTCATCGACCCGTTCCGCCAGCACAAGACCCTCAACATCAACTGCTTCGTCCGCGACCCCGTCACGGGTGAGTCCTACTCCCGCGACCCGCGCTATGTGGCGAAGAAGGCGGAGGACTACCTGGTCTCTACGGGCCTTGCGGACACGGCCTACTTCGGGCCCGAGGCAGAGTTCTTCATCTTCGACGACATCCGCTTCGACCAGAACGCCCACGAGGGCTACTACCACATCGACTCCATCGAGGGCATCTGGAACACCGGCAAGGCGGGTGAGCCCAACCTCGGGTTCAAGCCCCGCCACAAGGAGGGCTACTTCCCCGTCCCGCCGATGGACCACTTCCAGGACCTGCGCTCCGAGATGGTCCTGATGATGGAGCAGATGGGCATCGACATCGAGGTGCAGCACCACGAGGTGGGCACCGCCGGGCAGGCCGAGATCGACATGCGCTTCGACACGCTGCTGACGATGGCCGACAAGCTGATGCTTTACAAGTACGTCGTCAAGAGCGTCGCCAGGGCACGCGGTTACACGGCCACCTTCATGCCCAAGCCCATCTACGGTGACAACGGCTCGGGTATGCACGTGCACAGCTCGCTGTGGAGCGGAGGCGAGCCGCTCTTCGCCTCCGAGCTCGGCTACGCGGGTCTTTCCGACATGGGCCGTTGGTACATCGGCGGCCTGCTCAAGCACGCGCCGGCCATCCTGGCTTTCGCTGCGCCCACCACCAACAGCTACAAGCGCCTGGTCCCCGGGTACGAGGCGCCGGTCAACCTGGTGTACTCGCAGCGCAACCGCAGCGCAGCCTGCCGCATCCCTCTCTACTCGAAGAGCCCCAAGGCCAAGCGCGTGGAGTTCCGCTGCCCGGACCCCTCCGCCAACCCCTACCTGGCCTTCTCCGCCATCCTCATGGCCGGCCTCGACGGTGTGCTCAACAAGATCGAGCCGCCCGACCCGATGGACAAGGACCTGTACGACCTGCCCCCCGAGGAGCTGGCCAGGGTCCCTCAGGTGCCCGGCTCGCTCGACGAGTCCCTGGCCGCGCTCGAAGCCGACCACGACTTCCTCCAGGCCGGTGGCGTCTTCACCGACGACCTGATCGAGACCTGGACCACGTACAAGAGGGCGCACGAGATCGACCCTGTCCGCCTCCGTCCCCATCCGTGGGAGTTCTACCTCTACTACGACATCTAGACCTTCTCGGTTGCAACCCTCCGGCGGTGCTCTCGCGCCGCCGGAGGGCAGCTGCCCGACGGTACCGTCGGCCGGGGTGCCGGCTCACCTCCGATCGGGGGGGCCGGCACCGTGTGTCGGGCCCGAGGGTCGGGCGCCGGGCGCGGGCGGCCTACCGCTTGGCCACTTGGCGCGTCCGGGGCGCTTCCTGTCGTGGTCAGAGAGGTTCGCTCACGGCTTCCTTCAAGGGTTGCGCTTTACGGGCCCAAGGTGGTGGTCCTAGCCTGCTTCCCGGTCGGGTGGGGGGGTCCCATGGATTGCGGGTACCCCTGGGCACGCGCGCCAGCCCGAGAGGGAGCTCAACAGTGAGCAAGGGGAGGAGAACCATTGACCCACAAAGCCGCTTCTAGGGGCCGTTCGGCCCTGCGGCGCCCGTCGCTGCTGGTGGCCGCGGCGCTCGTGGCCGGTACGGGGATGTCGATCGTACCGACGGCAGCCTTCGCCGCTCCGGCGCCGGCGTCGTTGTGCGGGGCGTTCGCCACCGCACAGTTCGGCCCGGACGTATGCGTGTTCACGCCTCCGAGCGGGCCTGACGCCGCGTCGCAGTTGCAAGCCATCCAGACCGTCCTGAACAATATCGCCACCCAGCAGGTGCCCCTGTCGGCCCAGTTCAACGACAGCGGTTACGCGCTGCTCTTCCAGCCGGGCACCTATGGCTCGGCCGCCACGCCATTGGTGTTCGAGGTGGGCTACTACACCCAGGTCGCCGGTCTCGGGGCCGTGCCCCAGGACACCGTGGTCAACGGCCAGATCGAGGTCTTCCCCAACGCCCTCGACTGCGCCAACAGCAGCGACTGCTGGGCCAATTCGACCGTGAACTTCTGGCGGTCCATGTCGAACCTCACGATCAACGTCCAGGACAGCGCTAACAACTACGTGCCGCAGCCGATAACCCAGCTGCCCCCCATCGGCGACAGCGCCGACTGCTACGGAGGGTCGACGGACATGTGGTCGGTGTCCCAGGCAACGCCCGTGCGCAGCGTGATCATAAACGGCAACCTCAACTTCCAGGCCTACTGCTCGCAGACCGGCTACCAGGGCAACGACTACGGCAGCGGGAGCTACGTCGCCAACAGTGAGATCAACGGCCAGCTGGCATGGTCCGGCAACCAGCAGGGTATCGCCCGCAACAGCGATTTCCAGAGCGCTGCCGGCTATGTGTGGAACTACGTCTACTCGGGCGATGCCTGCCCGCCGGGGTACACCCCGAGCACCGTCACCGACCCGAAAACCAAGCAGCTTGCGCCCGGACCGGCGGCCTGCGCGCCGACCGTCAACGCCTTCGACGGGAGCTCCAAGATCAGCAACGGTACGGACGGCATCGTGGGCGTCGACCAGGTGACCCAACTACCCCAGAGCCCGGTGACCGAGGAGGAACCGTTCCTCTACACCTCCCCGAGCGGTGACTGGAGCGCTTTCGTGCCGGCCGTACAGCACAACTCGGTCGGCCCCAACTTCCTCTCGGGGACGGAGGCCGGGAGCTCGGTCCCCATGTCCCAGTTCTTCGTCGCCAGCCCGGGCACGCCCGAGGCCCAGGTGCAGTTCGCCCTCGACCGCGGCCGTGACCTGGTCCTCACGCCGGGCACCTACGACCTCAACGCGCCCCTGGTCGTCAGGCGGCCGGGCACGGTGGTGCTGGGCCTCGGCTTCCCGGTACTGGTGCCTCAGCGCGGCAATGCGTCGATGGTCGTGCTTCCCGATACCGGCGTCAAGCTGTCCGGCATGATCTTCGACGCCGGCCCGGTCAACTCCCCGGTGCTCCTGTCGGTGGGCAGCCCGGGCCCCCGTTTGGGCTGGGGCGGAGGCGTGGCTCCCGACGGCCTGCCCGGGCCGCTGGCCGGCACGCATCCCGAAGGCGGACCTCAGGGACCGAGCGCTGCGAACCCTGATCTGGTCCAGGACATATTCTTCCGTGTCGGTGGGGCCGAAACGACCCCGGTGTCCGCAACGCTCAGCCTGCTCGACAATGCCGACAACTCGATCATCGACGATGTCTGGGCATGGCGTGCCGACCACGGTGCCGCCACGGTGACCGGTCCCCAAGGCGAGCAGGGTGCGGGCTGGACCTTCAACCAGGGCGACACCGGCCTGGCGGTCACCGGCAACGACGTGACGGCCTACGGCTTGGCCGTCGAGCACTACCAGAAGAACGAAGTCGTCTGGAGTGGCGACAATGGGACCGAGATCTTCTTCCAGAACGAGCTCCCCTACGACCCGCCGAGCCAGGCCGCCTGGGAGGTGTCGCCGGTCCAGCCCGGTTACCCCTCCTTCCTCGTCACCGACAACGTGCAGAGCTTCCACGGTTACGGCATGGCCAGCTACGTGGTGTTCATCGACACGCCTGCGACCCTCTGGGACGCCATGGCCTACGAGGCACCGAACAACCCGGGGGTCGTCTTCACGGACGCCATGGGCCTGTTCATCTCGAGCACCTGCCAGGTCAACGGCAACTGCCCGAGCCCGGTCCAGTCGGGTGGTCTCAACTCGGTCATAGACGGCGTCGGAGGCTCGGCCACCTTCGCAAACCAGACCAGCGACGTGGACGTCGACTCCTACTCGAACGGGGTCGCGACCCTGCCTTGAACCGACCGGGGCCCCGGCACTGCCCTTCGCGCCGGTGCCCCTAGTACGGCCAGTGAACGGGGCCGGGAGGCACTACCCTCCCGGCCCCGGTGCGCGAGGGCGAAGACGGCGAACGCAGCGGTCCGGGCGGCCCGGAGGAGGCTGAGAAGCGGCTGAGGTTCACAAAAGCTTCAGGTGCCGGCCCCACTCTGGGCATTGCTCAGTCCCACCTGCAGAGGCGTATGCGCGCCCCTGTGACCACCCGGGCCATGGCGCGCCCCGCCCGGGTGCTGCGTACGGAGGCAGATATATGAACCCCGTCACCGATGAGACTCCGGTCCTGCAGAGGGCCATGTCGTTCACTCCGACCCGCTGGCTGCTCGAGTACGGCCGCTTCGACGTCCGCCCTCCCCACTCCCAGCCAGTGCGCTCGCGCCTTGCCGCAGCCGTCGTAGCGTCCGTGGTCGGCTCGCTGGTTGCCGACGCGCTGCTCGTCGCCATCGGCACCGTGATCTTCCCCTCCACCAGGGGTTACGTCCACTTCCAGTTCAGTGACTATGCCAGGCTGACGATCGTCGGCGTGCTCATCGCCTGTGCCGGCTGGCCTGTGGTGACCCGTCTCAGCGCCGCTCCCCGCTGGGTGTTCCTGCGCCTGGCCGTGCTGGCCTCGGCGGTGCTCCTGCTGCCCGACCTGGCCATTCTCTACCTGGGTGCTCCGGTCCAGGCGGTCCTGGTGCTCCTCTTCATGCACGCTGCCATCGCCGTCGTCACCTACAACGCCCTGGTCCGCCTGGCTCCGGCGCACGGAGTTGCGCTCTCGCCCGGGCAGGGGCGCCAGCGCTAGCGTTCCTGGAGGCTGCACCCCAGCGCTAGCGTTCCTGGAGGCTGCACCGGGGGAGGGCGTCATGAAGGCATGGGAGGTGACCCACCCGGGCCCTCTCGGCTCGGCTCCCCTGCGCCTGATGGACAGGCCGGAGCCTGAACCCGGGCCCGGGCAGGTCCGCGCCAGGGTGTCCACGTGTGGCGTATGTCGCACGGACCTGCACGTCGTCGAGGGCGACCTTGCCGTTCACAGGCCCGGTGTCGTACCCGGGCACGAGGTGGTCGCCTATGTCGACGTGCTCGGCCCGGGGTGCGGACGCCTCCGGGTCGGTCAGCGTGTCGGCGTCCCGTGGCTGGGCCGCACGTGCAGCCGTTGCAGGTTCTGCCGGTCGGGTCGGGAGAACCTGTGCTTGTCGCCTACCTTCACCGGGTGGGACGTCGACGGCGGCTACGCCGAGATGGTCGTCGTCGACGAAGCGTACGCCTACGAGCTACCGGACGCCTTCGACGACGAGGCGGCGGCGCCGCTGCTCTGCGCCGGCATCATCGGCTACCGGGCGCTCGAGTTGGCAGACGTCCCCCCGGGAGGGCGTCTGGGCATATACGGCTTCGGTGGCTCCGCCCATCTGACAGCGCAGGTTGCAGTGGCCATGGGCACCCGGGTCCATGTCATGACCCGCTCCGCCGAGGACCGTGAACTGGCGCTGGCCCTCGGGGCGGCGTCCGCAGGCCCCGTGGAGGGACCGCCGCCGGAGCCGCTGGACTCGGCCATAGTCTTCGCCCCGGTCGGGTCGCTCGTCCCCCCCGCCCTGGCGGCCCTGGACCGGGGGGGCACTCTGGCCGTTGCCGGTATCCACATGAGCGACATCCCCGAGCTGGACTACCAGCGCCACCTCTTCCAGGAACGCACCCTGCGCAGCGTGACCGCCAACACCAGAGCGGACGGGGAGGCCTTTCTGGCCATAGCGGCACGCATCGGGTTGCGCCCTACCACGACCGCTTACCCTCTCGACCGGGCCGGCCAGGCCCTGGCGGACCTGGAGCAGGGCCGCTTCCGGGGAGCGGCAGTCCTGCACGCCGGGGGGCCCGGGCTGCACTGACAGCCGCGGGCGGGGCCCAGCCGGGCCCCGGTGCGCGGCGCATGGGCCCCTGCTCTGGCCGCCCTCGTCGCCGGCCCACCTCGGCCTCCGCCGCCGGCCCGCCTCGGCCTCCGCCGCCGGCGTAGCTTCGGGTACCGACCCGGAGCGCGCCCGGCGCGCCGGTTGATCCAACGTCCCTCCTGCCACCGGAGTACCTGTGCAAGCCCGCGACCGGGGGAGGGATCTTCTTTGCAGCAGACGACGCTGCGCCTGAGCGCGCTGAGGGCCGCTCCTCGTGCGATCGGCACGAAGCGGCCCGCTTGCACGGTCGAGGTGGCAGGCCCGCTCGCTGTGGCCCGGCGCGTGCTTGGCGGCCTGTGGCTGCTGGACGGGCTGCTGCAACTGCAGCCAGAGATGTTCACTCCCGGTTTCGCCAGGAAGGTAGTTGCCGCCGCGGCCGCCGGCCAGCCGGCATGGGTCTCGGGCCCTGTCCTGTGGTCGGCGCGCCTGATGGCGCGACAACCCGTTCTGGCCGATGCAACTTTCGCTGCCGTGCAGCTCCTGCTGGGCCTGGCCATCCTCTGGCGCCGGAGTGCCAAGGGCGGCCTGGTGGCGTCGATGGCATGGGCACTGGGCGTTTGGTACTTCGGCGAAGGCCTGGGTGGGATCGCCTCGGGGGGTGCCAACATGCTCACGGGGGCGCCTGGCGCCGTCGTGCTCTACCTGCTGGCGGCGGCGGCGCTGCTCTGCGCGACGGCCGGGCGACAGCAGGCAGCCCGCATGTGCAGCGCAGTGTCGTGGGCAGGCGCCTGGGCGACGGGGGCAGTGCTCGCGCTCGCCGGTGCGCAGTACGTCCCCTCGTCTCAGGGGGTCACAGCAGAGCAGGCCTACGCCGTGACGCCGAGCATCCTGAGCGGGGCCGACCACGCCTTCTGGCACCTCATGTCGTCGAGCAGTGGCCCGGGCCTGGCGCTGGTGGGACTGGAGCTGGTGCTGGCCGTCGGTGCGTTCGCGCCGCCGAGGTGGCGGCGTGGCGCTGCGATCGTGGGCGCCCTCCTCGGCGCGGTGGTGTGGCTTTTCGGCGAGGGCTTGGGTGGCCTGTGGTCGGGGTCGGCGACAGACCCCAACTCCGGCCCGCTGCTGGCCCTGCTGGCCCTGCTCCTCGGCGCCACAGCCTCTCGCCGCCCGGGCGCGGCCTGAGCCGGGACGAAATTCCCCATCTTGTCCATCCGTACCGGCGACCGGCTCCGGAACCACGGTGCAAGTCCACCCAAAAGGCAAAGGAGACAGCTATGAAAGAACGGACGGCGATCGGGGGGGCCATTGCGGCCGGGGCCATGATGGCCGCCGGCCTGCTGACCGGCGGGGCTGCGCCAGCCTCAGCCAGTGCTGTCGCCACCCACATGCCGCTCGAGGCGGCATGTGAGACCAATGCGCCCACATGTGGTTACGTCGGGACCACGCAGGGCTACTACAACGGCGAAAACGTGCTCTTCCTATACTCCCAGCCGGGTTTCTGCGACACCACCGTGAGCTCAGGGGCACCGGGCGGCTGTGAGGCGGGTGCGGCGGCCAACAAGTTGCCTGCGGGCGTCGCTTCTTCCAAGGACGTCCAGCCGCTTTACATACCGGTGCCCCTCTTCTCCCCGGCGCCGGGCTACCTGCAGTGCCCGCCCACGCCGGGCTGCATAGACCATCCCATGCACATCGACCTCTCCCGGCTCTCGTCGGCCCTCGGCCAGCCGGCCGGCGCCTTGAAGAACGTGATGCTCCCTGGCCACGACCACATAGTCACCACCCGCGCCAACGGAGCCCCCACTTGGTGGGACGTGGTGGTGGTCGGCGTGACCAACCCGGGCTCGTGGGGCCGGATCACCGCGGCGAAGTCCTACGCCGAGGTCCAGAAATTGCAGGCGACACCGGGTAGTGGGGTGACGGGTGACATCCCCACCAACGCCTATCTCTTCTTCCAGGTCCTTCCCGGCCAGTTGACCACGAACGTCGGCGTCAACACGACGGCGGCCCCGGCGGGTACGGCGGCCCCGGTCACCAAGGGGGCAGACAACGTAGGCACCGCCATCGACAACCTGGTGTCCGACTGCCCCAACTACACGATGGTCGGCCAGTGCCAGAACATAGGCTTGACAAAGGACTTCTACGCCGGGTCCACCATCGACGCCCTTTATACCGAACCGTACTGGTGCGACAAGTCGGTGAGCGCAGCGGCGCCGAGTGGTTGCGAGGCAGGGGCCAAGTACAAGAGCGTCCCGCCGGGCGTCTCGTCGGCGAGCCACACGGACCCGCTGTGGGTACCGGTGCCGCTCTTCAGCCCCACCCCGCCCACTCAGTGCCCCGTCACGGGTTGTGTCGACCACCCGATGACGATCGACCTCTCCCGCCTGGCTTCGGCTCTGGGAGTGCCGGCGGCCAAGCTGCGGGACGTCCCCGTCCCGGCTCACGACCACATCCTGAACACCCGCAACAACGACCTGCCGGAGTGGTGGCCCGTAGTGGTAGTGGGCGTTACCAACCACAAGGCGTGGAACGAGATCGTGAAGGCCAAGGATCTCCAGGCCGTCCGCATCCTCCAGGAGCAGAAGGACAGCGGCGTCACGCCCGACATCCCGACCAACCTGTTCCTCTGGTTCCAGACCCTCCCCGGAGTGGCCGGATAGGTCCCGCCGGCCAAGAAGAGCCGCACGCAGGCGCTGCCTTCCCGGGCAGCGCCTGCTGCGCGTCTGGGTCACAGCGCCTGCTGCGCGTCTGGGTCACAGCGCCTTGCGGGTGACCAGGCCTCTCAGGTCACCCTCGTCGTCGACCAGCCGGTCGACGACCTCCAGGCCGGCTCGTGCCAGCCCGGTCGCCAGCATGTCGTCCTGCGTCCCCCCGAGCTCGGTCAGGAAATGCCCGCCCGGAGCGAGGAGCCTCCCGGCGGCATCGACCGCCCTCCGTAGGACGCACAGGCCGTCCTCACCTCCGTCGAGGGCAGCGTGAGGTTCGTAGAGCCGCACGTCACGGGGCAGGAACTGGATTTCCCGGCTCGGGACGTACGGGGCGACCACGGCGACAACGTCGACGCGGCCCCTCAGCTCCGCCGGCAGCGGCTCGTCGAGGTCGCCCTCGTACACCTCGATGTCGAAGCCGTTGGCCCGGGCGCAGGCGCAGGCGGCCTGGTCCGACTCCGTTGCCAGCACCCGGGCTTGCGGGCGGTGCCTGCGCATCACTGCTGCGACCGCTCCCGAACCGGTGCACAGGTCCACGCCGGTGCCTCGCGTGGGCAGCAGGGCGGCTGCCGCCAGGGCGAGTGGCCCGGTCTGCCACCGGGGTACGTACACGCCCGGGCACACGCGCAGGGTGATCCCGGCGAAGGTCGTGCTGCCCGTCACCCAGGGCAGCGGCTCGCCTGTCAGGCGCCGCTCGAGCATCTGGCGCAGGAGCACGCCGTCACCGGCAGCGGCACGCAGCAGTTCCGCAGCCTCCTCGTTGGCAGCCACGAACCCCGAGCGGGCCAGGAGCCTGGCCAGGCTGCGTCTCGAGATGGCGCCGCCGTTCACGACCCAGACCGTAGCGGTAGTACCCTGGCGCGCGTGCACCTGCTAAACCCGGTGGGGCTCTTCGGGTGGTTGCTCTCGGTCCTGGGCTTCGTGGTGAGCCTGGCCCTCTACTTCCTTCCCACCATCGTTGCCTCGGCGCGGCGCTCGACCCGCACCGGCACGGTGTTCGTCATCGACCTGCTCCTCGGTTGGAGCTTCCTCGGTTGGATCGTGGCGATGGTCGTGGCCGTGGTCTCCAGCCGCAGGCCTCCGGCTCTGTAGTACCAGGTACCGGGCGCCAGGTACCGGGCGCCAGTGCTCGGACGCCAGAGCGGCGCGTCAGCTCACCGGGTGCCCGGGACCGACGTCGCCTACTGCGAGCACCGCCGTCGTGGGGAGACTGGTGCCTCCCCGAGGTTCGGCGGTCACCATCAACTTGGTCACGTCCGGTTCCAGTCGGAACATGCTGACCGCCCTCGGGTCGGGCCCCATGACCCCGAGTGACACGGGCTTTCCCCGCACCAGCCCCCACAGCTGGTAGGTGCGTGAGGATGCCAGTGTGGACAGTGTGGAACCCACCCAGTAGGCGTCCTCGCTGCCGACCGGGACGACGACAGTCGCTACGGCGCCGTGAGCGGTGCTGCCAAGCGTCAGCGTGCGGTGCGGCCCCGCTTGTGCCTGGGCCGCCAGCAGGCCGAGCCCCTGCCTCGCCATCGCCGCCCTCACCTGGGTGACATCGGAGCGCAACTGCGAGACCTGGACGCCGAGGAAGATGGCGGCGGCAGCGGCTGCAGCCGCGACGAGGCCCCAGGCGAAACCGCCACGGGAGCCCCGGCGCCGTCCGCTCACGAGTGGCACGGCGACCGAAGGGTCTTCGTTGCGACCGTCTGGGCCGGTGCCGGGGGGGACCGGGCCCCCGCCGGTGGCCGGGAGGACGGGGGGCAGCACGGTCGGGCCCGCCCACCCGGGGGGCGCCTCGATTGAGGCGGCGATCTTGTCCCACAGCCCGGGAGGCGGCTCTCCCGCCGACGTGGCGAGCATGGCGGCGGTCTCCTCGTGGGCATCGACCTCGGCGCGGCAGCGAGGGCACTCGGCCAGGTGGGCCTCGACCGCCCTGGTCTCCCGGTCGTCCGTGGCATGCAGCGCGTAGGCGCCGAGCAGCTGCTCCACCTCGTCGTGGATCATCTGTCCGCCCCCTGTGCCAGGGTGCTGAGCTCACGCTGCATTCGTTTCAACCCCGAGCGGATACGGCTCTTCACGGTGCCCTCGGGCTCATTTTGCAGCACGGCGACCTCGCGGTAGCTGTGGCCGCCGAAATAGGCCAGCTCGATAGCCCGCCGCTCTCCGTCCGGCAATTTGGCGACCGCTTTGCGCACGCGCTCGGCGGTGGCGAAGTCGGAGACCTCCTGCTCGAGGTCGTAGCCGGCCTCGGCCACGGCCGACGCCCGCTGTTCGCGGGCACGCCTGCTCGTCTCCGACCGGAGGATGTCGATGGCCCGGCCGTGCGCCACGGACATGAGAAAAGTACGCAGCGTGCCACGGCCGGGGTCGTAGCGCTCGGGCTCGCGCCAGAAGCGCACGAACACCTCCTGGGTCACCTCCTCGGCCAGTGCGGGGTCGAACAGCAACCTTCTCGCCAGGCCGAAGACAGCGCCCGAATGGCGCCGGTAGATCTCGGCCAGCGCAGGTTCGTGCCAGCGGGCGACGGCCATGGCCAGGTTGGCGTCACTGGCCGTGGTGGGCTCGGTTGTCACAGCCGGGTGTACGGAGCTGCCGCCGGCGGCGGATGACGCATCGCCCACGGCCACAGTCTGGCCGGAAGTAGGGCAGAATGTCGCCATGTGGGCCATCGTTGTGAGCAGACCTGGTGAGTTCGGCCTGGAGGAGTTGGACGACCCGGCTCCCGGCCCCGACGAGGTCCTGGTAAAGGTCGGGTGCTGCGGTGTCTGCGGGACGGACGTGCACATCGTCGACGGGGAGTTCCCACCGACCCCCTACCCGATCACACCGGGTCACGAGTTCGCCGGGGAGGTCGTCGCCCTCGGCAGCCGGGCGGGCGAGCACCCTGGATGGCTCCAGGAGGGGCTCATGGTAGCGGTCGACCCCTCGCTCTTCTGCGGTCGTTGCCGCTTCTGCCGGGTGGGCCGGGGAAACCTGTGCGAGAACTGGGGCGCGACGGGGGACACTGTCGCCGGTGCGTTCGCGGAGTACGTGAGCGTGCCCGCCGCCAACGTCCACCGACTCCCGGAGGGCGTGACAGCCCAGGAGGGCGCCATGGTGGAGCCCCTCTCGTGCGCTGTCCACGGCCTCGACCGCCTCGGCCCGGTGATGGGTGACAGGGTGCTGTTGAGCGGAGCCGGGACAATGGGCCTGCTGCTCCAACAGCTGCTTGTGAGAGCGGGGGCGGCGGAGGTCGTCGTGGTCGACCGGTCCGCTGCCAGGCTCGAGACGGCTAAGCGTCTGGGCGCAGGGGCGACTGCCGCCTCGGTCGAGGACCTCGACGGCGAAGTGTTCGACATCGCCGTTGATGCCACCGGGGTGGCGGCTGTCCTCCAGGCGCTCCCGGACCGGCTCGACCGGGGCGGGCGCCTGATGGTCTTCGGAGTGGCGCCGGCAGCGGCGACGCTCGCCCTGTCGCCGTTCAGGATCTACAACGACGAGATCGTCGTCCTCGGCTCGATGGCCGTCCTCCACAGCTTCGGCCCAGCGGTCGACCTGCTGGCCCGGGGCGCTGTCGACGTCGGCCCCATGCTCTCGGCCCCGCTGGCGCTGGAGCGCTTCGGCGAGGCGCTGGCCCGTGTGCGTGCGGGCGAGGGCATAAAGACCCATGTCGCCCCCTGAGGACCAGCGCCCCGTCGGCGCCGTGCTTCAGAGCGGCCAGTTGAGGACGCCGTCCACCAGCGCACCGAGGATGCCGCCGGCCTGGCGGTACGGGCGTCCTGTGGCTTCGTCCTCGGGTGAGGTGATGACCACGACCTTGGTGGGGGTCTGCAGGGCCGCCCCGCAGTACGCGCACTTCTCGTCAGAGGTCGTTTGCACCGGAGCGCCGCACTGAGGGCAGCGCTGGGTTGCCGACGTCAGGCTGGTCGAGTCGGTCATCTTCTTGACCTCGACCTGCGCAGCCGCCTGTTTGTCGAGCCAGACCGCCTCGCACAGCTTGCAGACGGCGGCCGTACCTGTTGCAACCGCCTTGTCCTGCATCGGCCGCTTGCAGAAAGGGCACCGGAGGTCGGAGGGCCCGTCCTGCGGATCCTCGAACCAGACCAGCTTCGCCGTATCGGGCGACAGTGCCCGCAGGACGGCGATCATCAGGACATGCCCGCCGCAGCTCTGGCACAGGTACTGGCGGCGGCCCTCCAGGGGGCTGGACAGCAGTTGGCCGGAGCAGCCGGGGCACAGGTAGGCGTCACCCTCCATGAGGGAGGTATCGGTCGATCGGGGCGACCGCCTGAGGCACACAACACGCAGGGCGCCCGTTAGGATCACGCCATGTCCCTCCAGGAGGCGGCGCGCTACGAGGGGATCAGCCCCAAGGCGTTCCAACACCCTGCGGACAGGGCGGCGACGGCCGCCCTGAGGTCGGTGCCGCTCATGGAGCGGGTCGTCAAGTTGCTGGTGGACATCGGTCACGAGCGGCGCCTGCGCCAGCTTCTCACGGGCAACGCCGTCCAGGTGTCGGACAGGCAGGTGCCCGGCCTATGGGCCAGGCACGTCCAGGCTGCGTCGGTGCTGGACGTGCCCTTCGTACCGGAGCTCTTCGTGACCCAGACGCCCCTGGCCAACGGTCTCACCGTGGGTGCCAAGAAGCCCATGGTCGTGCTTTTCTCCGGCCTGGTCAAGGACTACGAGTCCAGCGAGGTGGGCGCCGTCGTCGGCCATGAGATGGGCCACGTCCTGGCCGAGCACAATTACTACCAGACCGCACTCCAGCTACTCGCCCTGCTCCTCGGCACGGCCAACCAGTTCGGGCCGGTGGCGGGTATCCCGATGCGTGCCGTGTACCTGGTGCTCCTCGAATGGTCCCGGGCGGCCGAGCTGTCGAGCGACCGCGCCTCCGCCCTGGTGGTCGGCGACCCTCTCGTCACCTGCCGCATGCTCATGCGAATGGCGGGCGGCGCCATCGACGGCATGGACCTGGACGCCTTCCTGGCCCAGGCGGCACGCTACGAGGAGGAGGACGACCTGTTCGCCCGGTGGTCGAGGGCCTGGGCCGAGGCCTACATGACCCATCCGTTCGCCGTGCGCAGAGCGAGGGAGCTGACGGCCTGGGTGGCCGACGGGTCCTACGACAGGGTGCGCTCGGGCAACTACGTCCGCCGCGGCCAGGAGCCGCCCGTGAGCGCGGAGATGGAGGGCGCGATCGCTCACTACCGGGAGCGCTTCGCCCACATCCTCGACGTGACCGCCGGCGGTGTGGACAAAGCCCTGCGCCAGCTCGAGGACTGGTTGCGTCCCCGTCGCCGGCGTACCGGCGAGGACGGGACCGGCGGCGAGGACGGGACCGGCGCCGAGGGCTGACCCTGGCTGCCGGCGCCTGATGCGCCCGGAGGTCAGGCCCACCAGGAGCGGCTGTCAGTGGCCGGCGCGCTCGCGCAGCACCCCCAGCACCAGGGGGTCGACCCTGTCCACTGCCGTCGTGCGCTCCTCCAGGTTCTCTACGCCGGCCCAGTCCTGCAGCGCGGTCACCACGGCCGCCCTCGAGCTGTCGGTGGGCCGGTAGCCCACGGTCGCCAGCAACTCCGCCATCTCCTCTCCCAGATCAGGCCCGAGATCGAGCATGTCCGCCTCCGCCGCGCGCCCGAAGTACAGGTCGTGAAGGTCCGCCAGCCTGGCGAGCTCGGCGACCGGCGCCGGGTGGTCGTCGACCCGCAGGTCGGCTACGACGTCGTCACCACCTCCGTAGCCACCTCCCGGCGCCACTACGAGCAGGGCCGCCGACTGGCGCCCGCGCCGGTCGCCTCCCGCCTGGTCCCCGGCGTCGAGGGCGGCCAGCAGGCGCCGCGCCAACGGCTCGGCCGTGGAGGTCGCGAGCCAGGCGTCCTCCATGGCAGCCACCACCTCCTCGCCCGTGAGGATGTTGCCCTGGATGGCGTAGCCGGGGCCCCGTCGCCCGCCGGCCCAGGGGTGACAGGCTTTGCCTGTGTAACTGGCGCTCCCGCCGGAGCGGTCGACCACACCCAGTTGGCGCTGCTCGCGCTGGGAGTCCGCTGCGGTGAGGGTGGCGACCGTATGCTCCGCTCCGGCGCCGGAGCGCAACAGGGCCAGCCCGTCCGGGCGGTAGGCCAGGTTGGCGTACGACTGGGTCGCGAGTGCGCCGTACCCCGCCGCAGCGGCGGGTACCGCCGCTCCCACCGCAAGGAACTTGGAGGCAACGGCAATGCCGAACGACACGCCGTCCGCCCCGCCGGCCACTATCGAGAACGTCACGGCCGCAGCCTACGCCCGGTGCCAGCAGCCATGGCCGGGCTCCTACCTCAGGCGTGCATCGGGTCGGTCGGTGCCCTCTTCAGGACCTCGTGGAGAGGGTTGAGCATGGCCAGGTGGCCGTCGTGCTCGCCGACGGTGCCCTCGGCGATCAACTGGGCCCCCGTCTCCACGCCGGGAACGTCCCGCCTGGTGAACACCAGGGTCATACTGCCGGTGTGGTCGGCCAGTGTGCAGCTGAGCACCTGGGCGCCCCTCCAGGGCTGGACCTCGACCGAGGTGATGCGCCCGGCGATCTTGGCCCGTTGGCGCCACTGGATGCCCTGGATCGGCATGGCCCCCTCGACCTGGACGAGCGCTTCTTCGCGTGCCTGCTCCCTCGCCCGCCTGCGTGGCACGCCCTTGGTCCGCTCGGGCCCCTGCGCCCGGCGCGGCCCGCTCGGGCTGCGCAGCTGGAAGGGGACGACCGTGGCGTTGGCGTGCGGCAGGCGGCCCAGGACCGCCGCCAGGCGGTCGGCGGTGCGGTCGTGGAGCAGGTGGCCCCACCCCCAGGAGTAGAGGCGCCGGGGCAGCAGGACCGACACCTCGGTGTCCCCGTCGGCCAGGGCGGCGCTCACGTACTCGAGGGCCGCTCGTCCTATCCGCCGGTCCCTGCACTCGCGTATCTCCAGGGGCAGGCGCCGGATCATCAGGCGCTCCCAGTTCTCCCGCAGCAGCTGCGCCGCCTGGTTGTCGAGCAGGAAGTGCACCGCCCTGATCTCGTCGGGGTGCAGGCTGCGGGCGTACTGGATGGCGCGGGCGGCGGCCATGTCGAGGCGGTCCACGAAGACGAGCA
This sequence comes from Actinomycetes bacterium, assembly GCA_021828475.1. Taxonomy (GTDB): domain Bacteria; phylum Actinomycetota; class Acidimicrobiia; order Acidimicrobiales; family Palsa-688; genus JAJZMF01. The sequence goes on along the minus strand of JAJZIY010000003.1, from coordinate 54,862 downwards.
CGACGTGACGGCGCAGCACGGCCTGCTCCGAGGCCTCCACTGCCCCCTGCTCCAGTTGCTGTGCCTCGGCCCGGTACTGGCGGTTGAGCCGGATCAGGGCCAGGGTCAGGACGGGGAAGAGGATGACCACTGTCCAGGCACCCTGGGTGAACTTGGCGATGGCCAGGACCATTACGACGACGAAGGAGAGGACCGAGGCGCTGGCGTTGATGGCCAGCTTGTGTTTCCAGCCCGGCTCCTTGTGGACCAGGTGGTGCTTGGACATCCCGGCCCCCGCCATGGTGAAGCCGGTGAAGACCCCGATGGCGTAGACGGCCACCAGCTCTGTGACGTTCGAACGGGTCACCGCCAGCAGGCCTATGGCCACGATCGCCAGGACGATGATGCCGTTGGAGAAGGTCAGGCGGTGCCCCCGCTTGGTCAGCTGGCGGGGCAGGAAGCGGTCACCGGCCACGAAGCTGGCCAGGAAGGGGAAGCCGTTGAAGCTGGTGTTGCCGCCGGTGTACAGGATGAGCAGGGTGGCCAGCTGCACTATGTAGAACAGCAGCGTGCCGAAACCGCTGGTCCCGAACACGGCCTTGGCTTCCTGCGAGATGACCGTAGGGCTGCCGGCCAGGAAGGGTGCGGCGTGGGTCCAGCGGGCGAGGAAGGACACCCCGAGGACCAGACCGCCGAGCGAGACGCTCATCATCAGGTACACACGCCTGGCTCGCCGGCCGGCGGGCGGCTTGAAGGCGCTCACGCCGTTGGAGATGGCCTCGACCCCCGTGAGCGAGGAGCCTCCGTTGGCGAAGGAGCGCAGCACGATGAAGAGCGACGCCCCCATGAGCAGTCCGCTCCCGGGGTGCCCCACCGGGTACAGCCCGGGGCGGTGGAGCGAGTACAGGTGCAGGCCCGTGGCGACGGACCGCACGATGCCCGTGAGGACCACCGTGCCGATGGCAGCGATGAAGAAGTAGGTCGGGAAGGCGAAGATCCGCCCCGCCTCCCTGATCCCCCGGAGGTTGCCGTAGGCCAGCAAGCAGACCACGGCGATGCTTATGTAGGTCGAATAGGGCCTCATGGTGCCGAACGCCGACGTGAGCGCGTCCGTGCCGGCCGCCACCTGCACGGCAACCGTGACCGTGTAGTCGATGAGCAGGGCGACGGCGGCCACCTGGGCCACGACGGGCCCGAAGTTGTCCCTGGCGACGACGTAGGAGCCGCCCGCCCGGGTGTAGACCATGACCACTTCCCGGTAGGACATGGTCACGAAGAACAGGACCACTAGCAGGGCGAAGGTCACCGGGAGCAGCAGTGTGAAGGCCGCAACGCCCACCGGCTTCATCAGCTCGACGAGCATCTCCTCGCTGCCGTAGGCCGAGGAGGAGATGGCGTCCGGGGCCAGTACGCCCATGGCCATCAAGCTGCCGAGGCGCTCGTTCTCGAGCTCCTCGGTCACCAACGGGCGGCCCAGGAGGACGTTCTTCAGCCGGTAGAGCAGCGTCTCCGGAAGGTCCGCTGCCGGCCCCGGCCGCGCCGCGGGAGCCTCAGTAAGGTTGCTCATGGGTGCTCACTTACGCTGCTGCAGGCTCCTGGTCCTCGGCACCGCGCGGGCGCCCGTCTCGATGCCGGTGCGCCCCGGTTGCCGCGGGCACCAGGACGACAGTAGCGGCGGCCGCCGAGTTGTGCCAGGTAGCCCGAGCGTGTTGCATGTTGGTGATGAGGATCGTCGTCGTGGGCTGCGGTCGTGTCGGCTCCGAACTGGCCACCACCCTGTCCAAGGAGGGCAACGAGGTCGCGGTGGTGGACAAGAGCGAGCGTGCCCTCCAGCGCCTGGCCATGGACTGGGGCGGCAAGGGCGTGGTGGGCTTCGGCTTCGACCGGGACGCTCTGGAGGAGGCCGGCATCGCCAAGGCCGACGCTCTGGCCGCGGTCACCAACGGTGACAACTCCAACATCCTCACCGCTCGCATCGCCAAGGAGACGTACCAGGTGCGCAACGTGGTGGCCCGGATCTACGACCCCCGCAGGGCCGTGATCTACCGCCGCCTCGGCATCCCGACCGTCGCCACCGTCACCTGGACGGTCGACCAGGTCGTTCGCCGTCTGCTCCCCGACCGCCCGACGAGCGAATGGGCGGCACCGGGTGGAGAGGTCCTCATAGTGGAGCGCTCTCTGCCGGGGGGCTGGGTGGGCTGCAAGCTCGACGAGCTGGAGATGCCTGGCCGGGTGCGCATGGCGGTCGTGGCCAGGGCCGGCCGTTCACTGGTGCCCAAGCCCGGCCTGGTGGCGCAGGAGGGCGACGTCGTGCACTTCGCCGTCGACGCTGCGGCACTGGAGGAGCTGGAGCAGAGGCTGATCGGGGGGCCGCGGTCGTGAAGGTCTTCATCGCCGGAGCCGGTAACGTCGGCACCTACCTGGCCGCCGACCTGCACCGCGCCGGCCATGAGGTGCTGCTCATGGAGATCGACCCCGACGTCGCCGAGCGGGGCGCCGTCCTGGCCGTGCAGTGGATGGTGAGGGACGCATGCGAGGTCTCAGCCCTGGACGCGGCCGGCCTGGCCACGGCGGACGTGGTCGTGGCGGCCACAGGGGACGACGAGGACAACCTGGTGGTCTCGCTGCTGGCCAAGCAGGAGTTCGCGGTCCCTCGGGTGATCGCCCGGGTCAACCACCCGAAGAACCACTGGCTGTTCAACCAGACCTGGGGCGTCGACATCGCCGTGTCGACCCCCCACCTGCTGGCCTCGCTGGTCGAAGAGGCCGTGTCGGTCGGCTCCCTGGTCCGGCTCATGCAGCTGGAGTCCTCCGGGGCCCATCTGGTGGAGGTCACCCTGGCATCAGGCTCGCCTGCCGCCGGCATGGAGCTGTCGCGCCTCGGCATGCCACGTGACGCCACAGTGGTCGCAGTCGTGCGCCGGGCCCACGTCGTGGTGCCGAGGGGCGACACCGTGCTCGAAGTCGGCGACGAGGTACTGGTCCTGGCTTCGCCGGAGTCCGAGGATGCCGTGCGCTCGCTGCTGGTGGCCGACGGCGGAGCCGGCGCGCCGGGCTCGCCCGGACCGGGCCCGTTGGCGACGCTCCGCCCGCCCGCCGGCCCCTAGGAGCACCGACGAGCGCGAGGCGGTCCTTGCCGGGGTGGGCGTCCCCGGCCGGTAGGCCGCCTGCCTGGCTGGTGACGGCTCTGGCCCTGGTGGCGACGGCGGCCTTCGTCGCCGCCCTGATGCCCTTGAGGGCCCACCTCAGCGCTGCCACCACGGCACTGGTCCTGGTGCTGCCGGTCGTGGGCGGGGTGAGTGCCGGCGGCTTCGGCACCGGGCTGGTGGTCACGGCTGCCTGCTTCCTCGCCTACGACTACCTGTTCCTGCCGCCCTACTACACCCTCTACATCGCCAAGGTGCAGGACTGGGTCGCCCTCGGCGTGTACGCCATCGTGATGGTGCTGGTGGCGAGGGTGGTCTCGGACCTGCGGGCGGCCAGGTCCGAGTCCGTGGACCGGGCCAGGGAGCTGCGCCGCCTGTTCGACCTGTCGGAGCTGCTCGTGAAGGACCTCCCCGGGCCCGAGCTGCTCCAGGCCGTCGTCGACTCGGTGCGCTCGGCGTTCGAGCTGAGCAGCGCCACGCTGTTGCTGCCCAGGCAGGGGGAGCTGCAGGTGGTGGCCTCGGCGGGTTCCCCCGTGCTCGACCAGCCGGCCCACGAGGGGGGGGCCGTGTTCGCGGCCGGGCCCGGCCCGGTCAGCATGGGGCCGACGCCCGCTGACCCGGGTAACTACCAGGCGGTGGCCCTGGTCGCCTCCGGGAAGGCGGTCGGCCTCCTGGCCGTGCGGGGCGCACCGGGGTCCGCGGCGCAGCAGGAGCTGCTCAAGGCGTTCGCCAACCACCTGGCGCTGACGCTCGAGCGTGCCGGCCTGCGCGAGGAGGCGCTCAGGGCCCGCTTGCTCGACGAGATGGAAGGCCTGCGCCGGGCGCTCGTGGGCGCCGTCTCACACGACCTGCGCACGCCTCTGGCCACGATCAAGGTGTCGGCGTCGACCCTGGTGGAGGCCGGGGCCGAGCTGTCCCCCGACGACGCCCGGGAGCTGGCCGAGCTGGTCGACGCCCAAGCCGACCGCCTGGACCGCCTGGTCTCCAACCTGCTCGACATGACCCGGGTGCAGGCCGGCGCGCTGGTGCTGCGCCGCCAGCCCGTGGCCGTGCCCGAACTGCTCGAGGAGGCCGTGCTCGTCCTCGGGCGCTCGGCTCGCCGCGAGGACCTGCGCTGGCGGGCCTCGCGCGACCTGCCCCCGGTCGACGCCGACCCTGTGCTGGCCCGCCAGGTCCTGGCCAACCTGCTCGACAACGCCTTCAGGCACTCCCCACCCGGGGCGCCCGTCACCGTGCACGCCGCCGAGCGTGAGGACGGCAGGGTCGAGATACGCGTGAGCGACAGCGGCCCCGGGGTACCAGCCGAGGACAGGTCGAGCGTGTTCCAGATGTTCGAGCGGCGCGAGGCCGGGGGGCGCGGCGGGCTCGGCCTGGCCATCGCCAAGGCCTTCGTCGAGGCCCATGGCGAGACCATCTGGATGGACCCGCCGACCGGCCAGGACGCCGAGCGGGGGGCGAGGTTCGCCTTCACCCTGCCCCGTGCCGAAATAGGTTGATGTACCGGTGGCTCGTGTGCTCGTTGTGGACGACGACAGGGCCCTGCTGCGCGCATTGAGGGTGGGCCTGTCCGCCCGTGGCCACGAGGTGCTCCTGGCGGTCAGCGCGCAGGAGGGGCTGTCCAAGACGGCGCTCGAGGCGCCCGAGGTGGTCGTCCTGGACCTCGGCCTGCCCGACATGGACGGTTTGGACGTCGTCCGGCACCTGCGCACCTGGACCGACGTGCCCATCATCGTGCTTTCGGCTACTGCTCTCGAGGACCGCAAGGTCGCGGCCCTCGACGGCGGCGCCAACGACTACGTGACCAAGCCTTTCGGCATGGCCGAGCTCGAGGCCCGGGTGCGCACCGCCCTGCGCCACGCCGGGGGCCCCCCGCCGGCAGCGGAGACGGTCGCCGTCGGGCCGCTGGAGCTCGACCTCGTCCACTACGAGGCCCGGGTGAGCGGCGAGCCCGTGGAGCTCACGGCCAAGGAGTTCGAGCTGCTGGCCTACCTGGCCCGCAATGCAGGCAAGACGTGCACCCACCAGATGGTGCTGCGCGAGGTGTGGGCAGACGCCTACGGTGCCGAGGCCGACTACCTGCGCGTCTACGTCTACCGCCTGCGCAAGAAGCTCGGCCCGGCCGGGCGGCTCCTGCGCAACATCCCCGGTATCGGGTACTCGCTGGCCGCCCACGGATCCACGGAATATTCATAACCTCGCCGGCCCGGTTCACGCCACGTTCGCGCCGGGACGGGATGATCGGGGCATGGCAGACATCCTGGCCGTGCTGGGCACGGCGCTGTTCGTTGTTGCAATGCTCGCGCTCATAAAGGCGTTCGAGCGGATATGAGCGTCTCGGACGGCATCCTCCTGGCTGTCTCACTGGCGCTCTTGGCCTACCTGGGGGTAGCCCTGTTCAAGCCCGAGCGGTTCTGAACATGGCGTACTTCTGGACGATCGTCGCCTTGGTCGTCGTGCTGGCCCTGTGCTGGCGCTACCTGGGCTCGTACATGGCCGGGGTCTTCGACGGCCGAGTGCACTTCCTCCGGTGGGCTGAACGCCCCGTGTACAGGCTGCTCTCCGTGGACCCGGAGGCGGAGCAGCCCTGGACGCGCTACGCCGGTGCCCTGGTGGTCTTCTCGGGCGTCGCCATCCTGCTGACGTACGCCATCCAGCGCCTACAGGGGAGCCTGCCCTTCAACCCCCAGCACCTCGGGGCGGTCACGCCTGCGCTGGCGTGGAACACGGCTGTCTCGTTCGTAAGCAACACGAACTGGCAGAACTATGCCGGTGAGACGACGATGTCCTATTTCACCCAGATGACGGCGCTCACCGTGCAGCAGTTCGTGAGCGCTGCCGTGGGCATCCTCGTGGCCATCGCCCTGGTGCGCGGCTTCGCCCGCCGCGGCTCGCCGACCATAGGCAACTTCTGGGTTGACCTTACCCGTTGCGTGCTCTACGTCCTGCTGCCCATAGCGTTCGTCTTCGGCATCGTCTTCGTCGGCGAGGGAGCGGTGCAGACACTGGCCGGCCCGCTCAGCATCCACGACTTCCTCAACGGCACCACCCAGGTCGTCGCTCGCGGCCCGGTCGGTTTCATGGAGGCCATAAAGCAGCTTGGCACCAACGGGGGCGGGTTCTTCAACGCCAACGGGGCCCACCCCTTCGAGGACCCGACCGGCCTGACCAACTTCCTGTCGTACGCGCTGATCCTGTCGATCCCCGTGGCGCTCACCTACACGTTCGGCAAGATGGTGGGCAACCGTCGCCAGGGCGCGGCAATCCTGGCCACCATGGCGCTCTTCTTCGGCACCTGGCTCGCTTTCACCTCCTACGCCGAGCACCAACCCAACCCCGCCGTTGCCGCCGCCCACGCCGTAGCCCAACCGCAGGGCAACATGGTCGGCAAGGAGGTGCGGTTCGGGCCGATGCCCACCACTCTCTACAACGTGTCCTCGACGCAGACCTCGACGGGCAGCGTCGCGGGTGCCAACGACTCGCTCAACCCGATGGGCGGTTTCGGGATGCTGACGGGCATGATGTTGGGCGAGGTAAGCCCCGGGGGCACCGGCAGCGGGCTGTACACCATGCTGCTGTTCGCCATCGTCACGGTGTTCATAGGTGGGCTCATGGTCGGGCGAACGCCGGAGTACCTGGGCAAGAAGATCCAAGCCCGGGAGGTCAAATTGGCATCGTTCGGTGTCCTCGTCATGCCGCTGGTCGTGCTCGTTCTCACCGGCATAGCCGTGTCGTTGCACGCTGGACGGGCAGGCCCGGGCAACGCAGGACCACATGCCTTCACGGAGATCCTCTACGCCTTCACCTCTCAGGCCAACAACAACGGCTCGGCTTTCGCCGGGCTGAGTGGCGACACCGCCTTCTACAACGTCCTCGGTGGCCTCGCCATGCTCCTGGGCCGCTTCGCCGTCATGATCCCTTGCCTGGCCCTGGCCGGGACGCTGGCGGCCAAGAAGCCCGTAGCCGAGAGCCAGGGGACCTTCCGCACGGACACCCCGCTCTTCGTGGGGTTGCTCGCCGGGGTCGTCCTCATCGTCGGTGGCCTCACCTTCTTCCCAGCCGTCTCCCTCGGCCCCATCGCCGAGCAGTTGAGCAAAGGTTTCTTCTGATGGCCGCTCCAACGACCACGCCGCAGTCCTCGTCACCAGCACCCTCCGTTCCCAGAGGAGTGGCCCAGCGCCGCAGCCTGTTCGACCCCGGCATCCTGAAGACAGCGGTGGTGGGCGCGTTCGCGAAGCTGTCGCCTCGCGACCAGGTCAAGAACCCCGTCATGTTCGTGGTCCTGGTTGGCACCGTTGTGACTTTCGTGGAGGCGGTCGCCCACCCGACCCTGTTCAGCTGGTCGATAGCGGTGTGGCTGCTGCTGACCGTGGTGTTCGCCAACTTCGCCGAGGCGATGGCCGAGGGCCGGGGCCGGGCCCAGGCCGACACCCTGCGCCGCATGCGGGCCGAGACCGAGGCTCGCCGCCTCGGCCCGGACGCCAGCGAGGAGCGCGTCGCCGCCTCCGCTCTCAAGAAGGGCGACCTGGTGGTCTGCGAGGCAGGTGACGCCATACCCTCCGACGGGGACATCGTCGAGGGGATCGCCTCGGTCGACGAGTCGGCCATAACCGGGGAGTCGGCCCCTGTCATCCGCGAATCGGGAGGCGACCGCTCCGCTGTCACCGGCGGCACCAAGGTGCTCTCCGACCGGATCGTGGTGCGGATAACGGCCGAGCGCGGGCACACGTTCATAGACCGGATGATCTCGTTGGTCGAGGGGGCCAACCGCCAGAAGACGCCGAACGAGATCGCCCTCACCATCCTGCTGGCGGCCCTCACCATCGTGTTCCTGCCCGTTGTCGTCGTGCTCCAGCCCTTCGGCCACTACGCCGGCATCCTCAACGGCACGAGGGGCACCGTCGACATCGTGACCCTGGTCGCCCTGCTGGTCTGCCTCATCCCCACGACCATCGGAGCCCTGCTCTCGGCCATCGGCATCGCCGGCATGGACCGCCTCGTCCAACGCAACGTCCTGGCCATGAGCGGTCGGGCGGTCGAGGCGGCCGGCGACGTGCAGACGCTGCTGCTGGACAAGACGGGCACCATCACCCTCGGCAACCGCATGGCGAGCCGTTTCATACCCCTCGGCGGTGCGAGCGAGCAGGACGTGGCCGAGGCTGCGCAGTTGTCGTCGCTGGCCGACGAAACGCCCGAGGGCCGCTCTGTCGTGGTGCTGGCCAAGGAGAAGTTCGGCATACGTGAGAGGGATCTGCACGAGGAGCACACGTTCGTCCCCTTCTCGGCCGCCACGCGCATGTCCGGTATCGACGTCGGTGGGCGCCGTGTGCGCAAGGGTGCGGCCGAGGCCGTCCGCAACTGGGCCAGGGCTCTCGGAGGGAACGTGCCCGACGGTTTCGACGAGGTGGTGGGCGAGGTCGCCCGCTCCGGCTCGACCCCGCTGGTCGTGGCGGACGGGCCACGGGTGCTCGGCGTCATCGAGCTGAAGGACGTTGTCAAGGAGGGCATCCGGGAGCGCTTCGAGAACCTGCGGGCCGTCGGCATCCGTACGGTGATGATCACCGGCGACAACCCCCTGACGGCAGCCGCCATCGCCCAGGAGGCCGGCGTGGACGACTTCCTGGCTGAGGCGACACCCGAGCGCAAGATGGAGCTGATACGCGCCGAGCAGGCAGGCGGCAAGCTGGTCGCCATGATGGGCGACGGCACCAACGACGCCCCCGCCCTGGCCCAGGCCGATGTGGGCGTAGCAATGAACACGGGCACCACGGCGGCCAAAGAGGCCGGCAACATGGTCGACCTGGACTCCAACCCGACCAAGTTGATCGACGTCGTGGAGGTGGGCAAGCAGCTGCTGATAACCAGGGGCGCGCTCACCACGTTCTCGATCGCCAACGACGTGGCCAAGTACTTCGCCATCATCCCGGCGCTGTTCGTTGCCACCTACCCGCAGCTGAAGGCGCTCAACATCATGGGCCTCCACAGTGCCGACAGTGCCGTGCTCTCCGCCGTCATCTTCAACGCCCTGGTGATCATCGCCCTCATCCCCCTGGCCTTGAGGGGCGTCAAGTGGCGCCCGAGCGGTGCCGGTGCCATCCTGCGGCGCAACGTACTGCTCTACGGCGTCGGCGGCCTCGTCGTGCCCTTCGTGTTCATAAAGCTCATCGATCTCTTTCTCACTGCCACCGGGTGGTACTGATGCTCCTTCACCTTCGCAGAGCCGTCGTCATGTCGGCGCTGTTCCTCGTCCTCCTCGGCCTCGCCTACCCGCTTGCGGGCACCGGCATTTCCCTCGCCATCTTCCACCACCAGGCTGAGGGCTCGGTCGTGCGGGTCGACGGCCGCGTCGTCGGTTCCTCGCTCATCTCGCAGAGCTGGTCGGGACCGGAGTGGTTCCAGGGCCGCCCCGACGGCACCCTGCTGACGAACAAGCCCGGCCAGGTCGTGGTCTCGGGCACCCAGCAGTGGGGGCCGCGCTCCAAGGCGTTGGTCAAGTTCGTCGAGCAGCAGGCTGCACGCCTGCGCAGGGAGGGGATCATCCCGACCAACGACCTGGTCACCAATTCCGGCAGCCTGGTGGACCCCGACATCAGCCCGGCCGACGCCTATGCACAGGTAGCGGCGGTGGCGAGGGCCAACCATCTGGCAACGGGGAAGGTGCGTGCGCTGGTCGCCCGTCACGTTGTCGGGCGCCAGTTCGGTTTCCTCGGGGCCCCCTATGTCGACGTGCTCCAGCTCAACGTGGCCCTGGCCGGTACCGGGCGGCACCGGTGACGGGAGCCCGGCTACGATGACGCCGTGACCGGCACGGGCGCTGGCTTCGACCGTCCGCCACCGCAAGCCGACGCGTCCGCTGGGCAGGGCCCCGGCGGCGCAGCAGCGGTGGTCGAGGCCGCCGGTCATTTCCGCATATACCTGGGCGCCGCCGCCGGGGTGGGCAAGACCTACGACATGCTCAACGAGGGCCGGCGTCGCCTGGAGCGGGGCACGGACGTGGTGGTGGGCTTCGTCGAGACCCACAGGCGGCCGCTGACGGCGGCCCTCCTGGCCGGCTTCGAGATCGTGCCCCGCAAGCCCGTGGAGTACCGGGGGTCCGTGTTCGAGGAGATGGACCTCGACGCCGTCCTGCGCCGGCACCCGCGCGTGGCCCTGGTGGACGAGCTGGCGCACACCAACGTGCCGGGCAGCGGGAGGCGCACCAAGCGCTGGGAGGACGTGCTCGAGCTGCTCGACGCCGGCATCGACGTCATAACGACCCTCAACATCCAACACGTCGAGAGCCTTGCGGACGCGGTCGAGAAGATGACCGGGGCGCGGGTGCACGAGCGGGTGCCGGACTGGGTGGTGAAAAAGGCCAACCAGGTGGAGCTCGTCGACTCGTCGCCCGAGCAGCTTCGCCGCCGCATGCTGCACGGCAATATCTACCCGCCCGAGAAGGTCCCCCACGCCCTCACCCACTTCTTCCAGACGGACAACCTGATCGCCCTGCGCGAGCTGGCACTGCGGTACCTGGCGGACGAGACGGAGGAGGAGCTCCTCGAGCACCTGAGGCGCCAGAGCCAGAAGCGGCTGTGGGAGACCAGGGAGCGCATCCTCGTTGCCGTGACGGGAGCCCCGGGCACGGACATGCTCCTGCGCAGGGCCGCCCGGCTGGCCAACCGGGCCAAGGGAGAGCTGACCGTGGTCCACGTAGCCACCGGGGACGCCAAGCCCCGCGGGGACGGGAACGGCTTCGAGGCCCTGCGCGCACTGGGACGCGACCTCGGGGCCAACTGGCACGAGCTGGTCGGGACCGACCCGGCCAGGGCGATCACCGAGTTCGCGCGGGACAACCAGGTCACCCAGATAGTGCTCGGCTCGACCAAGAAGAGCCGCTGGCAGGAGCTGACGGGGGCCGGTCCGGTCATCCGGCGGGTCATCCGCCAAGCAGGCGACCTGGGGATCGATGTCCATGTCATCGCCCGGCGCGAGCTTCCGCCCGACGACGACCAACGCGAAGCCGCCGACGAGGGCTGAGTGCCTCCCGTCGAGCCGGTGCCCCGGCGACATGCCGGTCACGTCACAGGCGCCGGACCGGGGCGTGCCGGTGCCCGTTGAGCGTCCGGCTCAGTTGCGCTCCGTGTGGCGCTGTGTGAAGGCCACCACGATGCGGGCGAGGACGATCAGCACCAGGACCATGACGACAAGGATGAGGGCAGCGTCGTACGAGAGCGACTGGAACGCCTTGGCGGGGTAGTTGTAGAACGTCCACACGACGTACGGCAGGTAGCCCACCGGCGAGTGCGTCAGGGACAAGGAGGGCAGGGAGTCGCTGAAGCCGGCCGTGTACAGCAGCGGCGCCGTCTCGCCCACTGATATGGCCATGGCGACCAGCCAGCCGGTCGTTATGCCCGGCAGGGCCGCCTTGAGCGTTATGCGCCGCAGGGAGCGCAGCGGCGACATCCCGAGCGCCTCGGCGCCTTCGCGGTAGGTCGTGGGGACCTGGCGCAGGGCTGCCTCGGTGGACTTGGCGATGTAGGGGACGGTGAGGGCCGACAGAGTGATCAGAGCGGCCGCCAGCGAGTACTGCCAGTGCAGGGCGATGACGAGGGCGATGTAGCCGACGTAGCCGAGCACGATGGACGGTATGCCGGCCAGGACCTCGGAGGCGCCCCGCAGGACGGCGCCGGTCCGTCCCCTGGCGTACTCGGAGAGGTAGATGCCGGACAGGACGCCCACCGACCCGGCCAGGACACTCACCCCGGCCAGGATGAACAAGGTGCCGACGATCTCGTTGGCGAGCCCTCCACCCTGGCCGTTGCCCGCCTCGGTGAGCACGCTCCAGCGCCACACGGGCACGGCGCGTCCGATCACGCCCCAGAGCACCGACGCCAGTGGCGCGGCGATGAGAGCCACCGCCAGCCCGCAAGCCCCCCAGCCGACGTAACCGGCGGCGACCCGGTGCCACGCTGGACGGCCGTAGAGGTCAAGAGGGGTGTTGTCGGGCACCCTTCCGGCAGCGCCGGCGCCGGCCGTCGTCATCTCGTCAGACACCTCTTCCGATCGGCAGTGCGGTCCCCGCCACCCGGCGGACCAGGACGCGGGCAGCGATGTTGGTGAGCAGGGTTATGACCGCCAGCAGCAGCGCGAACTCGGCCAGAGTCCGTACGGCGTAGCCGGTGCCGTCGGTGAACGCTCCGTCCAGCTGGGAGACGATGGTGGCGGCGATGGTGCTCATGGGCAGGTACAGGTTGGTGGGCACGGTCCCGAGCACGGCGCCCGAGACCATGGCCACGGCCATCGTCTCGCCGAGGGCGCGGGCCAAGCCGAGCACGGACGCGCCGATTATGCCGGCACGGGCCCAGGGGAGGCTGACCTTCCTGGCCACCTCCCAGTCGCTCATGCCGAGCGCCAGGGCGCCCTCCTTCGGCAGGCGTGGCACCTGGCGCAGGAGGTCCCTGGCCGTTGCGGCGACGATGGGGATGATCATGACGGCCAACACCAGGCCCGATGTGAGCAGGCCCTCGCCATAGCCGACGTTGCCGCGAAAGAAGTTGAGCACCGGCACATCGGGCATGTGCCCGGCCACGAACGGGGCGACGTCACGGGCGATGAAAGGCCCGAAAGTCAGCGCCCCCCACAGCCCGAACACGACGCTCGGGATGCCCGCCAGTACCTCCAGGAAAAGGCCCACCGTGCTGGAGAGCCGCCGTGGCAGCTTTTCCACCACGAGCAGCGCGGCTCCCACGGAGACCGGGACTGCGACCGCAACCGCTATGACGGAGCTCTCCAGCGTGCCGGCCACGAGGGGGAGTGCCCCGTAACTGGCCCCGACGGGGTGCAGGACGCCGCCGGTCCTGACGGGGTTGGCGTAGGCGTTGCCGGGGCGCCAGGCGGTGTGCCACAGAAAGCCGATGCCGTTGTACCCGAGGGCCGGGAGAGCCTTCCAGGCCAGGACGCCGACGATGGCCAGCAGTGCCGCCATGGGCACGAAAGCGGCAAGGGAAGTGACTAAGCGCGGAAGCTTCTCCTGCATGAAGCCGGTCCGGCCGTGCGAGGCCAGCGCCGCCCGGGTGGCGGGCAGCGGGTCGGCGGGCGGTACCTGGTCGGCGGTTGTCAGTGTCATTACCGTCCTGTTTGGTCGATCGGTGGCTCAGCCGCCGAGCTTGGCTGTCAGGCGACGCGGCATTGTCGCCACGGACGAGGCCAGCGGCTCGAGGTTGCCGCACCACCCGGCTCCTTACCTGGCACGCTATGGCACCCAGGTAAATCGAAGATGAACACTCGTCGTCACCGAGATGGCGCAGAGTTGAAATCTCGCTTCGAAACTCGGAGCAGGTCGTCCGGCGAGGCACGCCTTTCGACGGCGGCAGACTTGGGAGACCGTGGTCCCGGCTGTTTGGGGCTCAGCCCATCCGGCCGCTGACGTAATTGGCGGTCTCAGGGTGCTCGGGACTTTCGAAGAGCTTTGTCGTGTCCGTCAGCTCGACGAGCCGGCCCTGGTAGAAGAACGCGGTGCGGTTGGAAACGCGTCGCGCCTGGGCCAGGTTGTGGGTGACGATCACGATCGTCAAGGCCGGGGCCAGGCTGCGCAGCAGTGCCTCGACGTGCTCGGTGGTGATGGGGTCGAGCGACGAGGTCGGCTCGTCCAGGAGCAGCACCTCCGGCCCGGTGGCGAGGGCGCGCGCTAGGCACAGCAACTGCTGTTGCCCACCCGAGAGGTTGAACGGTGACGAGCCGAGGCGGCTCGACACTGCTTCCCAGAGCCCGACCTCGCGTAGGCGCGCCTCGACGATGGCCCGGTAGTGCTGCTTGCCGGCTATGCCGTGGGCCTTGACGCCGGCCAGTACGTTCTCGGCTATCGACATGGGGAAGGGATTGGGGCGCTGGAACAGCATGCCCACCCGGCGCCGGAGGGCCATCAGCTGCACACCGGGAGAGTAGATGTTGGACCCGTCGAGCAGCACGTCCCCGCGGTGCCAGTGCTTGGCTACCTTGTCGTTCATGCGGTTGAGAGACCGCAGGAACGTCGTCTTGCCCGAGCCGGTCGGGCCGATGAGCGCCGTGATCGTACCCCGGTGGATGTCCAGGTCGAGGTCCGCGAGGACAGCTGTCGAGCCGAAGCCCAGGCTCAGCCCGCGGGCTCGCATGGCGACCCCGTCGCCCCGGTCGACGACCACGGGGCTGTCGACGCTGCGGGCAGCAGGGGAGGACAGCGACATCACAGCACGCCGTCCACGGGGCGGCAAGTTCCTTCTCTCACAGCAACGAAAGGCTACGGCTGCGAGTTGAACGCCACGTGAACGGCAGGCGACAAGTGGGCCAGGGCCGGGTGAAATCTCCTCATGTGCCGGCCCGGGGAGCTGGGTGCGACTGGTAGCGATAACCGACGCCCCTGATGGTGACGATGCGTTTCGGCTCGGCGGGGTCGTCCTCGAGCTTGGCCCGCAACCTGCGGACGTGCACCTCGAGGCTCGTGCTCTCCGGAGGGGCGGAGGGGCCCCAGAGCTTGGCCAGCAGCGTCGCGCGTGTCAGGACGAGCCCGGCGTTCTGCATCAGTAGCGCGAGGAGCTCGAACTCCCGCAGCGGCATGTGCACGCGCCGGCCATGCACGGTTACTTCGTGGCTCTCCGGGTCGAGGCGCACGTCGCCGACCTCGACGGTGCCCCCGGCATTGTCGGCCGGACGACGTGAGCGGGGTGAACGGCGCAGCACGGCGCGCACCCGGGCCACCAGCTCGGCCGGCCTCGAGGGGAGCAGGAGGTAGTCGTCGGCGCCGGCGGACAGCGCCCTTGTCACCAGGTCCTCGTCGTTCGGCCCGAGCAGGAGCACCGGGAAGCCGGGCGTGCCCAGCCACAGCCGCCGGCAGAAAGCAAGTCCGTCGCCATCGAAGCGGCCGTCGACCAGCGCGATGTCGGCCCGCCCGGCGTGGACCACGCTCAGACCGGCTTCGGCTTCGGTCACGACCACGACCTCGAAACCTGCGCCTTCGAGGTCAGCGGGGACGCCGTCCGTCCCGAGCGGGTGGGCCACCAGCACGACCGTCCCGACCCGGGGGCGCCCAAGCGCGCCAGGGATGGCCGGCGGCAGGCGGCCGCGCCACGGGGCGCCCGGTTTGCCCGGCAGCAGTTCGGTTCCCAGGCGGGACTGGTCGAGCGGGATTGGGACAGTGTCGGTGGCGCACTTGACATCCCTGCAACGCCCGGGTGAACTCCAAGTGACCGCTGAGTGAAAGCCTGACCACGGGCCACCCGCCGGTCAGGCGGGACGGTACGTCCGGCGCCGCCCGGAGGGTGTGGCGGTTACGGCCTGACGAGCACGAAGAGCATGGAGGCGGTGGCGGCAACCTTGCCATCGACCGAGGCCGTCCCGTGGCCCCTGCCGGCGCTCGAACCCAGCTGGTCCAGCTCCATCGTCATCTCCAGCGTGTCACCCGGTACCACCTGGCGGCGAAAACGCGCCTTGTCGATGCCTCCGAAAAGCGGTAGGTAGCCAGCGAAGCGCGGGTCGGCGAGCACGGCGAGGCCCCCGAGCTGGGCCATGGCCTCCACCATCAGGACCCCCGGTAGGGTCGGGCGCCCGGGGAAGTGGCCGCGGAAGAAGTCCTCGTCCCCGGTCAACCTCCATATGCCACTGGCCGAGCGGCCCGCCTCGACCGAGGTCAGCTCGTCGACGAAGAGGAAAGGAGCGCGTTGGGGCAGTACGTCCGCCGGCCGGGGCAGGGCCGGGCGGTCGGTGCCCTCTGGAGCCACCGGCGTGGTCAATGCCCCATCCCCAGTCCGCCGTCGACGGGGATGACGGCGCCGGTGACGTACGATGCGGCCTCGGACGCGAGCCACGTCACCACTCCGGCGACGTCCTCGGGTGCCCCGAAGCGCTTGAGCGGCACCTGCGCCAGCACCTCGCTCCGCCGAGCTTCTGGCAGGGCGGCGGTCATGTCCGTCTCGATGAAGCCGGGTGCAACCACGTTCACCGTGATCCCCCTGCTTCCCACCTCGCGCGCCAGGCTCCTCGCCAGACCGACGAGCCCCGCCTTGGAGGCGGCGTAGTTGGCCTGGCCTGCCGCCCCCGACATCGCCACAACGGAGGAGATGAGGACTATGCGGCCGCGCCTCGCCCTGAGCATCTTGGGAAGGGCAGCCCTCACGAGCCTGAACGCCCCGGTCAGGTTGGTGTCGAGCACACGGGCGAAGCCCTCGGCGTCCATCTGCAGCAGCAGCTTGTCGTCGTTGGCCCCGGCGTTGGCCACCAGGACCTCGACCGGGCCCATCTCCCGCTCGACGCCCGACACAGCGGCGGCGACGGCTACGGTGTCGGTGACGTCGCACAGGAAGGTTCGCAGCCCCGGCACATCGCCGGAGCGGGCTGTCACGGCCACGTTGTCGCCCGAGGCGGCGAAAGCCGTGGCTATGGCTCGCCCGAGGCCGCGGTTGCCGCCGCTGACGAGCACGACGCGGCCCGGGGGGGCCTCCTGGTCGGCCACGCTCAGACGCCCATCATGTGGTAGCCGCCGTCGACGTGGACGATCTCGCCTGTCGTGGCCGGGAAAAGGTCGGACAGCAGCGCCACACAGGCCTTGGCCACGGCGCTCGAGTCGTTGATGTCCCAACCGAGGGGCGCCCGCGTGTCCCATGCGTCCTCGAAGCGTTGGATCCCGGGGATGGCCTTGGCGGCAACCGTGCGAACGGGGCCGGCGGCAACGAGGTTGACCCTCACGTGGTGGCGGCCGAGGTCGCGGGCCAGGTAGCGGGCCGTCGACTCCAGGGCGGCCTTGCACACCCCCATCCAGTCGTAGCCCGGCCACGCCACGGTGGCGTCGAAGTCGAGCCCCACCACGGAGCCGCCGCCGGCAGCCTGCATCAGGGGCAGGAAGCCCGCAGCCAGGTACTTGAGGGAGTAGGCGCTCACCTCCACGGCCACCTTGACGTCCTCCCACGGGGCTTGGAGGAAGCCGCCGCCGAGGCAGGACTGGGGCGCGAAGCCGATCGAGTGCAGGACGCCGTCGAGTTTGCCCCACTGCCGGCGCACGTGGCCCACAACCGTCCCGAGGTGCTCGGGGACGGTGACGTCCAGCTCGAGGACCTCGGGCGTGCGAGGCAGGTGCTTGGCGACCCGCCTCGTCAAGGACAGGCCCCGCCCTGCCCCGGTGAGCAGCACTTCCGCCCCTTCCCGCATTGCCAGGTCGGCGACACCGTAGGCGATGGAGTCGTCCGTCAGCACGCCCGTGACGAGCAGGTGCTTGCCTTCGAGCAGTGGCATGGACGGCAACGTTACACTGCCCGTCGGCCGCGGCTAGCCTCTCACCCGATGGAGGCCGACAAGATGAGCCGCGACGAAGCTTTCGAGACTTTCCAGGGCTGCGTCGCCGAAGTGCTTGACATTGACCCGGTGCAGGTGGTGCCCGAGGCCCGCTGGGCCGAGGATCTCGACGCTGACAGCCTGGCCGTGGTCGAGATAACGCTGGCGCTCAACGACGCGTTCTCCATCCGGCTGCCCGATGTCGACCCGACCAAGCTGAGCACGGTTGGTCAGGCATTCGACATCGTGGCCGGCCTCGTCGGCGTCTGAGAGTGCCGGGGCGCGCCACGCGGTGGCGCAGCCCCTGGCCGGGCCGACCCGCCCGGAGCCAGTGCCCGCCCGGTGTCAGTGCCCGCCCGGTGTCAGTGCCCGCCCGGCGTGGCCCGACTGGCCTCGAAGCGCTCCCGTGCCTCCAGGATGATCGTCTCGGCGACCTCGCGGGGCCGCCAGCCGCCGGGGGTGGTGCCCTTGCCGGGTTCGATCGACTTGTAGATGGCGAAGAAGTGGGCGATCTCGTCGAGCACGTGCGAGGCCAGGTCATCCAGCTCCTGGAAGCCCGCCTGCCTCGGGTCGCTGGCCGTCACGCACAGCAACTTGGCGTCGTCACCGTTCTCGTCACGGGTGAGGAACACTCCCACCGGTCTCGCCCGTACGTGGCAGCCGGGGAACGTGGGCTCCTCGAGGAACACCAGGGCGTCGACCGGGTCACCGTCGTCGGCCAGCGTGCCCGGGATGTAGCCGTAGTCCTCGGGATAGCGGGTGGCTGTGAAGAGCATGCGGTCGAGCCATATCTGGCCGGTGACGTGGTCGGCCTCGTACTTGTTACGGGTGCCCTTTGGGATCTCGACCACGACTTCGACGTCCATCACACTCATGCTAGGGGTGACGAGCTCTGCTTGACCAAAGTGCTGGCGGTCACGGCGGCGCTCGTTGCCGTCACAGGCGGGTGCCAGGGTCTGGGGCGTGGGTGTCACGGCGACGACGAGGGGCCGCTGCTCGTGCTGCGGGCAGGACCGTACCCCCATGGGCGCCTGCCCCAACCGGTGGTGCCGCCGGGGAGGCTCGGCTCTCAGCGCCGTGTACTGGGCCGGCCGCTACCAGGGAGACCTGCGCCGAGCCATCCTGGAGTACAAGTACCGGGAGGACCGCAGCTGGGCGCCCGTGTTCGCACGCCAGCTGGCGGCCTTCCTGCGCCGCCATGCAACCTGGTTCGAGGAGGATGCCATGCTCTGCCCGGTACCCTCCTTCGCCGGTCGCAACGCCCGGCGCCGGTGGAGCCCGGTCGGGCTGGTGTGCGATGAGCTGGCCCGGGAGCTGGGGCCCACCTGGGGGATCGAGCGGCTGCTGGTCAAGCGGGCCGAGACCGTGCCCATGAGCCGGTGTGACGGCCGGCGCCGGGAGCTGTCGGGGGACCGCCACATCCTGGAGGCCACCGCTCTGGCCCCCGGTGTCCCATCAGGTGCCCTGGACGGGCTGCGCGTCGTCCTGGTGGACGACGTGTGCGCCTCTGGGCACACCTTGCTCGCGTGCGCCAGGGCCCTGCGCCGGGCGGGGGCGCAGGAGGTGACGGGCCTGGTCCTTGCCCGGGCCTTCCTCGCTCCCGGCAGGGTGCCCGGTCCCCTCCCGGCGGCCGGGGTGCCGACCTCGCCATAGAGTCGTCGCATGCCAGAGCCAGAGCAGCCGGTCGAGCCCTCCGACACCGCGCCCGTCGCGCCGGAGGTCCCCGAGAGCCTCGAGCCCCCAGCGGAGCCTCTCGACGATCTCGCCGAGCCCGCTCCCGGGCCGGAGCCGACCCTGGAGGACGGCCCGGCACAGTTCGGTCCAGGCGACCTCGTGGAGCTGCTGGTGGCCGAGGTGCGGGCGGCCGTCCCCCTCCGGCCGGGGCAGGAGGCGGGGCTCGCGGTACTGGCCGAGGCCGTGGAGCCGTTCCGTTCGCTGCACATCTACATAGGCCAGCCGGAGGCTCGCGCCATACAGGCCGGCCGGCGCGGCGACAGCCCGTCGCGCCCCGGCACGTGGGACCTCCTGCTTGCGGCCGTGGACGCGCTGGGCGGTCACCTGGAGAGGGCGGTCATCGAGCGGGTCGAAGAAGCCCGCCACTTCTACGCCGCGATCGAGATCGGCACACCGGACGGCGTGAAGCGCCTGGAGTGCAGGCCATCGGACGCCATCGCCCTGGTGGTACGCGTGCCCTCGGCCGGGTTGTACACGACCGAGGAGGTCGTCCGGGCGGCCGGGGCGTACCCGTGAGCGAGCGTTGCCGCCGTCGTGGGCGAGCCCGGGCCTGTTCCAGCGGGGAGCGAGCCCTTGCCTCCTCGGGGCGGCCTCAGCCGCTCGGGGCGAGATCCACCTCGACGGACCGGGGCTCGGCGATCGAGTACTCGAGCAGCTCGATGTTCTGTGCCGCCTGGAGGTCGTCGGCGACCTGGCCGACGGCGGCGACCTCCGCCTCGGAGGCGCCGAGGCGGACCACCCGCACTGCGCTGCGTTGGTTGACCTTTGCCTCGGACTTGGTCCGGCGGACGTCACCGAGGAGCTGGACGGCGGCCCGGTAGGCGTCGGCTCCGGCATGGGGATGCGCCTGGTCCTCGGCGCCCTGGACGTCCAGCGCGACCGGCCAGGCGCTTATGTGGACGCTGCCCTCCTGCCACCAGGACCACGCCTCTTCCGTCACGAACGGGAGCAGCGGGGCGAACAGCCGGAGCAGCACGGACAGGCTCACCGAGAGCGCGGTGCGGGCTGATGCCGCCCTCCCGGGCCCCATCTCGCCGTAGGCCCTGGTCTTGACAAGCTCCAGGTAGTGGTCACAGAACTCCCAGAACCAGGTCTCCGTGCGCTCGAGAGCCCGGGCGTAGTCGTAGTCCTCGAAGGCGCGGGTGGCCGTGTCGACCAGGCTGGCGAGGCTGCGGAGCAGGGCGACGTCCACCGCCTCGACAGCCCCCTGCGGGCGGGCTGCCGCAGCTGCAGCGAGCGCCGCCGCCTCCGCCGGGCCGGGCTCGCCCTTGCCGGGCGACGTCCAGAGCCTGGGGTTGAGGACGAACTTCGAGGCATTGAGGATCTTGTTGGCCAGTTTGCGCCCGACCTGCATCTGGTCCTCGACGAAGGCGGTGTCGGTGCCGGGGCGACCGGAGGCCGCCCAGTACCTCACGGCGTCCGAGCCGTGGCGGTCCAGCAGGTCCTGCGGGGTGACCACGTTGCCCACCGACTTGGACATCTTCTTGCGGTCCGGGTCGAGGATCCAGCCCGAGATCGCAGCGTGCGCCCAGGGCAGCGTGCCGTGCTCGAGGTAGGAGCGCACAACCGTCGAGAAGAGCCAGGTCCTGATGATGTCGTGGGCCTGAGGGCGCAGGTCCATGGGGAACACCCGGGACCACCGGTCGCCTGCCGTGGGGTCCTCCCAGCCGCCTGCGATCTGGGGTGACAGCGACGATGTCGCCCAGGTGTCCATCACGTCGACCTCGGCGACGAAACCGCCCGGAGCCCCTCGCTGGTGCGCCTCGTACCCGGGTGGGACGTCTGTCGTCGGGTCGACGGGCAGCTCGTCCTCGGCCGGGACCAGGGGTGAATCGAAGTCGGGGGTACCGTCCTCGCCAAGCGCGTACCAGACGGGGAACGGCACCCCGAAGAACCTCTGCCGGCTCACCAGCCAGTCGCTGTTGAGCCCTGTGACCCAGTCCTCGTAGCGGGCCTGCATGAACGCCGGGTGCCACTCCAGCCGCCGGCCGAGCTCCATCAGGGCGTCCTTGTGCGCGATGGTCCTGATCCACCACTGCCGGCTCGTGACTATCTCGAGCGGTCGGTCGCCCTTCTCGTAGAACTTGACGGAGTGCAGCACGGCCCTGGGCTCGCCCTGCAGCTCACCGCTCTGCCTCAGCAGCTCGACCACCTGTCGCTGGGCGGCAGCCACTGTCCTGCCGGCCAGGGCGGCGTAGGCCTGCGTGCCGGCTGGGCCCAGCGCGTCCGGAGCCGTGGCAACGAACCGGCCGTCACGGCCTATGACGGCGCGCACCGGGAGCCCCAGCTCCCGCCACCAGGTGACGTCGGTGGTGTCGCCGAAGGTGCAGACCATGGCCGCACCCGTGCCCTTGTCCGGCTGGGCGAGAGCGTGGGCCAGCACCGGCACCGTGGCGCCGAAGAGAGGTGTCGTGACGGACGTCCCCACCAGGGCCCGGTACCGGCCGTCGTCGGGGTGCACCACGACGGCCACGCAGGCGGGCAGCAGCTCGGGCCGGGTCGTGTCCACGAGCAGGTCGGTGCCGTCCGGGCGATGGAAGCGCAGTGCGTGATAGGCGCCGGGCCGCTCCCGGTCCGCCAGTTCCGCCTGCGCGACGGCGGTGCGGAAGTCGACGTCCCAGAGGGTGGGGGCCTCGGCCGAGTAGGCCTCACCCTTGGCGAGCAGCCGCAGGAACGCCCGCTGCGAGACGGCCCGGGCCCGGTGGCCGATGGTGGTGTACAGAGCGCTCCAGTCGACGGACAGGCCCAGATGGCGCCACAGCTCCTCGAAGACCTTCTCGTCCTCGGCCGTCAACCGCTCGCACAGCTCAATGAAGTTGGGCCGGCTGACAGGGACGGGCTGCTCGCCCTTGGCGAGGCCGCCCTCCGTGGGCGGGCTCAGGTCCGGCTCGTAGCCCAGGGCCGGGTCGCAGCGCACGCCGTAGTAGTTCTGCACCCGGCGCTCGGTGGGCAAGCCGTTGTCGTCCCAGCCCATCGGGTACCAGACCGAGAAGCCTCGCATGCGCTTGAAGCGGGCGACCGTGTCCGTGTGGGTGTAGGAGAAGACGTGGCCCACGTGCAGCGAACCGCTGACCGTGGGGGGCGGGGTGTCGACCGAGAAGACCCGCTGGCGTGGCGCCGTCGGGTCGAAGCGGTAGGTCCCGGCATCGGCCCAGCGCTTGGACCAGTTGCGCTCCAGGCCTTCGAGGGAGGGGCGCTCGGGGGCGCCCGGCCGGCGCCAACCGCCTCCAGCCTCGGTCGCGACCGCGCCGGGGTCGCGTGTTGGCGTGCTGTCGGACATGATCCAGCTACGGTACTTCGTATGCTCGCACTGTTGGACACGGCGACGGGCGAGGTCGCGCCCCTCGAACCCCGGGTGCCCGGGCAACTGTCCGTCTACCTGTGCGGGCCGACGGTGGCGGGCGTGCCCCATCTGGGCCACGCCCGCGTGAACCTGGTCTGGGACGGCCTGCGCCGCTACCTCACATGGACGGGGCTGCACGTGCACTTCGTGTCCAATGTCACCGATATCGAGGACAAGATCATCGCCAAGGCCGAGGAGGAGGGCACCTGCACCGAGGACGTGGCGGCGCGCTACGAGGCACTCTGGCGCGAGACCATGGCCCGCCTGGGCATCGAGGCCCCCGACGACGTCCCCCACGCCACCGCCTACGTCGAGCAGATGGTGGCACTGGTCGGCGAGCTGGTGCGTCGGGGTGCCGCATACGAGGCCGGCGACGGCGTTTACTTCTCCACGGACGCCGTACCGGGCTACGGGCTGCTTGCCCGCCAGGACCCGGCGACGCTGCGCAGCGGGGCCCGGGTGGACGCCGGGGAGGCTGGGAAACGCTCGCCCCTGGACTTCGTGCTGTGGAAGTACGCGAAGACCGGCGAGCCTGCGTGGACGTCGCCGTGGGGCCTGGGGCGGCCCGGTTGGCACACCGAATGCGTCGTCATGTCCCTCGACCTACTGGGGGAGGGTTTCGACCTGCACCTCGGTGGCCTCGACCTGTCCTTCCCACATCACGAGAACGAGCGCGCCCAGGCTGTCGCCGCGGGCTACACGTTCGCGCGCCGCTGGGCCCACAACGGGATGCTGGTCGACGAGCAGGGCGAGAAGATGAGCCGCT
Organism: Actinomycetes bacterium; assembly: GCA_021828475.1. GTDB lineage: Bacteria > Actinomycetota > Acidimicrobiia > Acidimicrobiales > Palsa-688 > JAJZMF01. The sequence continues at coordinate 31,620 of JAJZIY010000003.1, read as the reverse complement.
CGGTCGGCAACGGCATGTCGCTGCCGGAGCTTCTCGACCGTTACGACGCCCGGGTGCTGCGCTACCTGGTCCTGCAGACCCATTACCGCTCACCGATGTCGGTGAGCGAGGAGTCCCTGGAGTCGGCGCGCGGCGCGGTGCGCCGCCTCGACAACTTCGCCTGGGAGACGAGGGACCTGCCTCCGGCAGCCGCCGATGCCGAGGTCGTCGAGCGTTTCAAGGGCCGCCTCGACGACGACTTCGACACACCGGGCGCTCTGGCGGTGCTCATGGGTGCGGTCAGAGCGGCCCGCGGCTCCACGGAGCACGCCCCGGCGCTCGCGGCCGCCGTCCGGGAGTGTTGCGAGCGCGCGCTCGGGCTCGCCCTGCGTGCGCGTGCCGCCGACCTGGACCGGGAGGTGGCGGCGCTGGTGGCCGAACGTGACGGGGCCAGGGCCTCCAGGGACTGGGGCCGCGCCGACAGCATCAGGTCGCAGCTGGCGGCCATGGGTTACGCCGTCGAGGACGGGCCGGCCGGGACGGTGGTCCGGCACGAAGGAGCCTGAGCCACCGGCCCTCTGGCGCGTCCCCTGGCCCCGCGGGGCCGGCCGTGGCCCTGGTCCGGGTCGCAGGCGCCGGCCGGCTTCAGTTGTCGGTGCCCCGCAGCACTGGGCCTGCCGCGTTGCCGTTGGCGGCGGCGTTGGGGGTGCGCCCGGTGTTGACTATGCCGGCCAGAAGGCTCGTCAGTTCGGCCGGTATGACGAACTTGGTGGACGCCGAGGTGCCGATCTGCTTGAGCGTCTCCAGGTACTGGAGGGTCATGGTGTTGGGGTCGACGTCGTCGGCCACCTCCATGATGCGTCTCAGCGCAGCGGCAAAACCCTGGGCCCTCAGCTCGGCGCTCTGGCGGTCGCCCTCGGCCTGGAGGATGGCGGCTTGCTTCTGGCCCTCGGCGACGGTGACGGAAGCCTGCTTCTGGCCCTCGGCCTCTGTGACCAGTGCCCGCCTTGCCCGCTCGGCGCCCATCTGGCGCGTCATGGCTTCCAGGACGGCCGGCGGAGGCTTGATCTCCCGGACTTCGACATTGCCCACCTTGACGCCCCAGCGCTCGGTGACCTCGTCCAGTTTCAGGCGGAGGGCGTCGTTCATCGCCTCGCGCTTGGAGAGCACGTCGTCCAGTGACATGTCCCCCACGACCGAGCGCAGCGTGGTGGAGGCGATGTTTATCGCCGCGCCGCGGAAGTCCTTCACGGCCAGGACCGACGTGAGCGGGTCGAGGACCTTGTAGAAGATGATGAAATCGATGGCTATCGCCGCGTTGTCCCGGGTGATCGCCGTCTGGTGGGGGATCTCCAGGTACTGCTCGCGCAGGTCGACCCAGTTGATCCGGTCAGTGATGGGGTTGATGACCGTGAAACCGGGGCCGCGGGCGCCGGACGCGCGACCGAGGCGGAACAGCACGACTCGCTGGTACTCCCGGACGATCTTTATGGACACGGCTGCCAGCATGATGAGGCCTACGACCACCACTGCGACGATGACCAGAATGAGGGCGGTCACGTCTCCTCCTTGTCGTTTGTGATTGAAGCCAGGGATTCCGCCGCAGGCACCGTGCCTGCCTCGGACCAAACCATGAGACGTAGGCCCGAGACCCTGGCCACGTGCACGGGGGCGCCGGCCGGGAGGGGGCCGCTGATCGACTCCGCCGTCCAGGTCTCGTTGTTGACGCGGGCGATACCGGTCGGCGCCATCCCGGTCACGGCCACACCAGCGGCCCCGACGAGAGCCTCGGCACCGGTCGCGCCGGCGCCCTGCCGTCTGGCCGCGATCGCCGGGGCGACCATCAGTGCGCCGAACCCGGCGCCCGAGATTGTGAGCGCCGCCAGGAGCCAGCCGAGCGCCGACGACCAGCCTCCCGCCGATGCCGAAAGGGCCCAGCCGGCGGCGAGCAGGAGCACCGGCAGCGGGACGAACCACCCGTGGCCCCCGGCGTGCACGCCCACGGCGACGACTCCCGCCACCGCCAGCACCAGGGCGGCGCCCACCACCCACGGCAAGGCAGGGGCCGCGAGCGTGCTCACCGCGGCCACCGCGGCCGCCACGAGCAGGACCGTGCCGCCGCTCACGGCCAGCGTGAGCCGGCGGGCGAAGGCCAGGTGCGCGAGCTCCGACGGGTGACCCGCCGCTCCTGCCCCCGTGCGCAGGTTGGCCGCGGCCCGGGCGGCCAACCGGTGAAGGTCGTGGTCCAAGCCGGTGTCGTCTGGCATCTATGCCCCCCTTTCCGGCCGAAGGCCGGTCCTCTCGGCCATCCCGCTGCGGCCCCTCTCGGCGGGCACATTGCGGGCCCCGTGGGCCGGCACGTTGCAGCCGCCGGGGAGATGGGCCTGGATGGCAGCCGCTGCACCGCCGTGGGAGCTCCCCGCCGCGCGACCGGCTCGGCCCGGACCGGCCGCACGCGTCAGGGCACGACCGACGGTACCCACCGCCTCCGCCCCTACCTGTTGCGACCGAGTCATCGTCGTCGACACGAACGGCACCACCGTTCTGCTTCCCGATGCAGAGCCTACGCCTTCGGCGCCGCAATGGCGGCCGCGCCGCGGGTGGCCCTCCGGGAGGTGGGTCACCCATGCGCCGGCCCTGTCCGGCGCCGGCCTCGCGGCCTCTCTGGGAGAGCCGCTGTCAGGCCGGCCTGGGGACCTCGACGGCCAGTTCGCCGAGGGCCAGGCGGCCGCCCGGCGTCGCCCTGTCCGCTATTCCCAGGTCCGCAGGCCACCGCTGCAGGATGTTGTCCCGGTGCACCCAGCAGTAGGTCCAGGACGGGGGACGGCAATCGAGGTTCGTGCCTCCCGGGCCGTCGTCGTACATCCACTCGAAGTCGGCCTGTAGCACCGTGAGCACTCCGACGGCGAGGTTGGACACCCAGGTGCGGCCCAGAGGCCCTACGGGGTCCGAGCTGGTGGCGATGCCGGCAGCCGCTTCAGCCGTCAACCACGGCCACGGCCCGGACCAGGCCGGGAGCCCCCTGGCCAGCCGCTCGGCGTTGGTGACGGCCTGCAACTGCTCGACCACCCCCATGTGCTGGTAACGAGCGGGCAGCACCAGGCGGGGGAGGCCCTCGTCGCTGCGGGCCATGTCGATCGCCACCAGGCTGGCAGCATTGCAGCGGGCGACAGAAGCGGACCGCGAGTCGCACGCGGCGCCCAGGCCGCTGCGGGCCGCGATCGCCGGCGCGCCGGGGCCGCTCGCCCAGGCCGGCACCGCTCCGGCGGCTCCTGCGGTCATAGTCAGGGCACCGGCTGCACAGGCCGCCAGCACGGCGGCCGCACGAGGTGGACGCCCACGCCGACGCTGCAGGGCCTTGCGCGACCTGAGTGGCTTGGGGCGGGCCACGCCCTGGCCATGGAGCACAGACGACCGCTCGGTGGTCGAGGGTCGAGAGGTTGTCAGGCGGCCCGGAGGGCCGGGGACCACCGATTGTGGTTCGGAGTGTACTGGTCTCTCCTTACACGATATTTCCCGCCTGCAAGGGCAGGCACGGGTTTACGCCGGGGCAGAGGTGAGCCGGCTGGGGCTCGCTGAGACCATACACGCCGGGTTCGGCACGCGCCAGGGCCAACGGTTACAATGGCATGGAAATAGAAGGCAAAGTCGACGGAGGTGCCCGGGGATGACCGTAGCTGTGGGAGATCGCGTACCTGACGTGCAGCTGAAGATGGTGGACGGGCACAAGACAGAGCTCGTCGGTACTGCCGATGTGATGGGCAAGGGCCGGGTCGTGCTCTTCGGGGTGCCGGCGGCGTTCAGCCCCACATGCTCCGACGTGCACCTGCCCGGGTACATAGTCAGGGCCGACGACCTGCGCGCCAAGGGAGTGGACGCTGTTTTCTGCACCTCTGTCAACGACGCTTTCGTCATGTCGGCCTGGGCCCGTTCCCAGGGAGCCGAGGGCAAGGTCTCACTGCTGGCCGACGGCAACGGTGATTTCGCACGGGCCATGGGCCTCGAGCTCGACCTGAGCGGAGGGGGCCTGGGCTTGCGCAACAAGCGCTATGCCGCCGTCATCGAAGACGGTGTCTTCACCCACCTACTGGTCGAGCAGGGTACCGGGCTCGAAGTGAGCTCGGTCGACTCCGTGCTCGGCGCCCTTTCCTGAGGGCCGGCGTGCCGGCGGGGCGGCAGGGCACGACAACCCCATTGTCGCGAGCAGGCGCGCCAGCCGGCCCGGCAGCTCGCCGATGTCCAGCCAGCGCCGTGCCGTGCCGGCGTTGTGCCGCAGATCGGCGGTAACGGGAGCTCCGAGCCAGCTCCGCACCTCCTCGAGGTGATAGGCGTCCAGCCAGCGAAAGCCGAGGGCACGCATCTCTGCCGCCGGTGCGTACGGCCCGACCGCAACCGGGCGCATGTGCAGGGAGGCCTCGACAGGAGGGTTGCCGAAGCCCTCCTGGGACGAAGGGAACACGACGAGGTCGGCCGCTGCGTACGCATGCTCCATGCCGGTGGTCGCCGTCACAAGGCCCTCCGGCCGGCCCGTCAGGCAACGCGCGCTGCTGGCTGCCAACATCGCTCCCAGCTCCCTCTCGTAGCCCTCCTCCGTCGCTCCTACGAGCCAGTACGTGGCACCCAGCTCTTCAGCCAGCGCGATGGCCCGGCCGATCCCCTTGCGCCGGATGGCCCGGGTCGGCTGGACGATCAGGAGCTCGCCATCCGCCACTCGGAGCGCGCGCCGGGTGGCCTGCCTGTTCCCTGGAGGGGGGTAAGGGTCGAAGCGGTTGCGCAGAACCACCGCTCTCAGGCCCCTCCTGGCCAGTTCGGAACGAGCCTGGTCGGTGACCGCAACGTGGAGCCATGCGGGGTCGTCGGCCGGCGGCGGGGACCCGGCGAACCGTGCCCGCTGCCAGGCCAGGTCGTGGTGACGCAGGATGGCCCTGCGGCCTTTGAGGGCTCGTGCGACAGCTTCCCCGGCCGAGGGGTTCAGGGGCAGAGAGCAGAGGTTTTCCACCACGACCAGGTCGGCGCCGTCCAGTGCCCTGTGCAGTTCGTCCTCGTTCAGGGCTGGCGCGGGCCGCCCGTTGAGGGCCGTCCCGCCCGCAAGGCCGGCCAGCAGGTGGTCGGCCGCACCCTCCCCTGCGACGGTGCGGACGGTGCAACCCAGCGAGCGCAGGGCGGCCACCCACTTCGTTGCTTCCGCCGATACGCCGTCCGCGCCACCAAGACGGTAGGAGATGACCACCACGAGTGGTGGAAGTCCCAGCCCAGAGGCCCCGGCATGCATTGGTTGGGTATCGTGCCATGCCAAGGGCCGACCCGCCCGTGCAGGTGGCCGACACCCCCAGAGGTCGGCCGTCCGAGCACCGCCGCAACGGCCAGAGGCCATGAGGTGCAGACTGTGAACCCTTCATACACTCCAAGTCCGGCGCCGGGGCTGAGCATGGTCGGTGCCGCGACGGCCGGGCGGGACGAGGGGCATGTCGGCGCCTTCCCGAGGGCCGGCGCACCGCAGGTCCCATTGGCGCGGGCGACTTCAGAGCAGCGACCGGGTGGTGGTAGGGGCGGCGAGCCCGGGCCGGGCTCTGGCCCGGACGTGCCCTCTGGACCGCCGAGCAGGGGTAGCGGTCAGTCCGCCGGCCCGGGGCAGCATGCAACCGGCGGCCCCGGTGGCTCTGGGCGGCCGGTCCAGGGGCACGTCGCCACCAGCACGGCCGGTGACATAGACGGTGGCCTCGGTGAGCTTCCCAGCCTTCTGGCACGAGCGGACAGTGGCATGGAGTTCATCTACGAGGCACTCGACCTGGTAGCGGCCCGTTACGGGCTGCGTGACCTGGTCGTGGTGGTGGACCGAGGCGAGCGCCACCAACTGTTCCGTCTGCGCCGTGCCCCTCTCGAGATGAACGAGGCGACCCTGCCGGCCTACCTGCACGCAGCGCTTGAAGGCCGACCGGGGGTCTACGCCGACCCGCCGGTGGTGGGGGCGGTGCTGGCCGCTTCGCTGACCAGCCTCGTCGAGATCGCGCTGCGGCTCGACCTGCTCGGCCACGACGCCAGTCACGACGCACTGACGGGGCTGCTCAACCGCCGCAGTTACGAACTGCTGCTCGACCAGGCGGTGAGCCGCGCGCGCCGCTACGGTTGGCCCTTCGCTCTGGTGTTGCTCGACCTCGACGACTTCAAGGTCGTGAACGACCGCTACGGGCACGCGGCGGGGGACGCCGCCCTGCGGGCCGTCGGGACCGAGCTCAGGGCCGCCCTGCGGGGTGGAGACGTGGCGGCGAGGCTCGGCGGCGACGAGTTCGCCCTGCTGGTCGTGGGCGTCGAGAACGTGTCGGCGCTTTCGCCCATCCTGGGGCGCCTGAAGCGGGCCCTCGAACGCGCCGTGCCCGAGACCACAGTCGGCTTCTCGGTGGGGGTGGCCTGTTTCCCTTCGGACACCGACGATCCCAACGCCCTCACCGGCCTGGCCGACGAGCGCCTCTACGCCGCCAAGGCGACGATCGGCTGAGGGGGCGGGTGCCTGTCGTGAAAAATGCCCTCGAGCTCGAGCTCAGGCAGTTGCCGGGTGTGTCGTTCGTCTCCTTCTCGGACGAAGACGGCCCGGGCTACGTCGAACTGGTCGTCGCCCCCGGGACCGAGCACGCCCGCGTGCGTGAGGATGCGGCGCGCTGCGTCGTGAACCATCTCGAGGCGCCGACTGAGATCCGCGTGTACAGCCCCCCTCCCGGCCCGGCGCGCCCGGGCGAGCGTGGCGGCCGGGTCAGGCTCGTGCTGGTGCTCCCGAGCGACGGCGGTGCAGTCATCGAGGTCCAGCTCTCCCGCGGCCTGCAGTGCCACAGCGCCCGCGCCCCGGCCGGGGACACCACGTCGGTCGGCAAAGCCGTCCTCGAGGCGTTGCGGGGGCTCGGTGTTCACGCACCCTACGAAGTCGTCGGCCTCCACGCGCTGCCGTCGGACTGGGGCGCCGGCTTGCTGGCCTTGCTGCGCAACACCTCGACCGGCGAATTGCGCAGAGGTGTCGCGACCGGTCGTGCGCCGGCGGACGCGGCCGCCCGGGCCGTCCTCGACGCCGTCAACCGCTCGATCTGACCCCGGGCCGTCCACGAGGCGGGCGCGTACCGCGTGGACGGCCCGCTCCGGTCCGACGTTCGTAGCCATTTGGGATAAATCGGACAATTACCGTGGAGCGGTCGCAATTCGCCACGGCCGGCAGGGCGTGACGAGCTCACGTTGGCTGGACGGGCAAAAGCAGCCGTAGGCAGGTCCTTCGCTGTCGCTGTGCCTTGACAGCCCCGACGCGGGCGACCACAATTGGTGCAGTCGTCAGCCTCTCGAAGGGCTTTTCCCGTTGTTTCGCCCATTGCCCCAGCCCGAGCACCGGAGCATCGGCGTGCGCCGGCGGCCCGCCACCCGCCGGGTGGCAAGGGCTGTGGCCGCTGCCGTCGTGGTTTTCGGTTCGGCAACGGGACCGGCCGGTGCGGCACCATCGGCCCACGGCCGCCCGGCCGCCTGCTCGCTGCCCTTCGACGTACTGACTGCCGCGGCGCCTCAGCTGGCGGAGTGTGGTGTCAAGGTGTTCCCGGAGCTGGCCGGTGCGAGCGGCGCCCCGACCTACAGGCTCGGAGGGACGACGGTCACTTACGACGCGCCCCCGGCCGGTTTCGACGCCGCTACGGCCACACCTGGTCGCCTCGCGCTGTACGGGTTGCCACCGGCCCCACCCTCGGGAGCGGCCCTGCTGCTCTGGCGCCGGAGGATGTCGAAGCTTCGTTTCGTTGCGGCACCGAGGTTCCTGGCAGAGGTCCAGGTACACGCCTCGAGCAGCATGCCGGATTTCTCCGAGCACTGGGCCGGCTATGTCGCGTATGGCGGCCCGTTCAAGCGCACGGTCAGCACCTGGGTCGAGCCCCGCCTGCGGCCGAGCCGTTGCCGGTCGACGGCGCTCACCATCTGGGCGGGTATCGGTGGTTACGCCGCACCCGAACTGGCCCAGGACGGCACGGCAGAGAACACGCCCGAGATCGGCCAGAACCAGGCTTGGTGGGAGCTGACGCCGGCAGGTATGGTCCCGGTGCCCCTCTACGCAACGGTGGGAGCACAGTTCACGGCCAACGTCACCTACATAGGCGAGGGCCGCTTCACCTTCTTCATGGAAAACGACCACACCGGCGCCGCCTGGTCCCAGGTCGAGCAGAGCACCAACGGCGCCAGCCTCAGCACCGCCGAAGCCATCGTCGAGCGCCCCTGCCTCGCCCGTTGCACGGCGGACAATGCCCGTTACGCCAACCTGAGCAACTTCGGCCGCACGCAGTTCACGGAGTCCACGGTCGACGGGGTGCCCATACAGGCACTGTCGACCTACGCGGAGAACATGAGCGACACGGGGGTGGCGTACGGGCACGACATGGCCAGGCCGGGCCCTCTGCGAGCCGGGCGCTCCGGTTTCAGCGTCACCCAACGCAGCTGCTCCTGAGCCGCCCGTCTGGATGTTTGGCGCGGGCAATCGCTAGAGTTGGGCGGCGGTCATGGTCCTTTCCGTCCGCCTCCGATCTGCAGTCGCCCTGGCGGGCCGGTACCCGGTCCTCGCCGGCGTGGACCTCGACATCGTCGAGGGCGAGGTGCTCGTGCTGAGGGGCCCCAACGGGGCGGGCAAGACCAGCCTGCTGCGTGTCCTGGCCGGGCTGCTGCCCCTTTCCGCCGGTGAGATCAGCGTCCTCGGCCTCGACCCCGTGGCCGAGTCGCGCGCTCTGCGGCCCCAAGTGGGCCTCCTCGGCCACCGCAACGGGCTCTACGACGACCTCTCTGCGCGCGACAATGTCCGCTTCGCCGTGCGGGCGTCCAGGCTGCCCGGCCGGTCCGTGGACGGTGCACTGGACCGCATGGGCCTCAGCGGCCGCCTCAGGGACCTGCCAGCAGGGCGTCTCTCGGCCGGCCAGCGTAGGCGGGTGGCGCTAGCGGCGCTAGCGGCGCGCTCCCCGCGCCTCTGGCTCCTCGACGAGCCCCACGCCGGGCTGGACTCGGAGCACAGAAGCCTCCTCGACGACCTCCTGGGCGACGTGGCCGGGGAGGGCGCGACGGTCGTGCTGGCGTCCCACGAGGTACTGCCCGAGGAGCTCACCTCCCGGCGCATGGCCTACATGGCAGGGGGCATGGTGGTGGAGGGGGGAGGGCCTGTGCCGGACACCGCGGTCACGGATGCCGGCACGGACGGTGTCGTCCCGGCAGCCGAGACGGGCGGCGCCGTCACGCTGCGCTGGCACGGGGACGGCCAAGGGGCGGAGGTGCCGAGTGTGGCGTGACGCCGTGCTCGTGGCCGCCAAGGATCTGCGCATCGAGGTCCGGGCCAAGGTGGCCCTCAACCAGGTCGTGCCCTATGCCCTGGTCGTCCTGCTGCTCTTCGGGTTCGCGTTCGACCAGGACCGCCCGCTGCTCGAGCAGGCTGCGCCCGGCCTCTTCTGGATGGCGGTGCTGTTCGCAGGGCTGCTCTCCGTGCAGCGCAGCTTCTCGGTGGAGGCGTCGGACGGTGCCATCGACGGGCTGCGCATGTCGGGGCTCGAGCCGGCGGGGATCTTCCTCGGCAAGGCGGCGGCTGTCGCTGTGCAACTCGTCGGCCTCGAGGTGCTGCTCACCCTTGGGATCGTCGTGCTGTTCCACACCCGGCTGGCGGGAGCGGGCCTGATGCTGGCGACCGCGCTCATCTCGACAGCGTGCGTTGCCGCCGCCGGCGTTGCCTACGGCGCGCTGTCGATGGGTCTGAGGGTACGCGAGACCCTGCTGCCGATGCTCCTGGCACCCGTGCTGGCCCCGGTGGTGCTGGCCGCCACCCAGGCGTGGCGGGCCGCCCTTGGCCTGTCCGGCGGCGACGGGTGGCGGTGGCTTGGCCTGCTGGGTTGCTTCGCCGCCATCTATCTGGCTGGCGGAACCATCGGCTTTGGGGCTTTGATAGAAGAAACGTGAGGTCTGTCGAAGTGTCTCCTCCCCGCACCCCAGCCGAAGTGTCTCCTCCCCGCATCCCGGCCACCGTCCTGCCTGCCCGTTCGACCCCGCTCACCAGGGGACTGGGCTTGTCGGCCCTCGTCACCCTCGGGCTCACCACCTGGTGGGGTCTCTGGGTCAGTCCGCCCGACGTGACGCAGGGGCAGTTCGTGCGCATGCTCTACGTCCACCCGGCGGTGGCGACCATGTGCTATGCAGCTTTTGCCCTGTGCGCGCTCGGGAGCCTGGGTTGGCTCTGGCCCCGTCTGCGCAGCCCCCGCTGGGACCGCTTGGCCGTCGCCGGGGCCGAGGTCGGAGCGGTGTTCTGCCTGGCGACTCTGGTCACAGGCTCGATATGGGGCCGGGCGACATGGGGCGTCTGGTGGACCTGGGACGCCCGTCTGACCCTCACGGCCATCCTGTTCGCCCTCTCGCTCGGCTACCTGGCACTGCGCCGGGCCATCGACAACCCTCACTCGCGCTCCATGGTCTCCTCGATGGTGGCGATGCTGATGGTCCTCACCGTCGTCGTCGACCACTACGCCACCCAGTGGTGGGTGACCCTCCACCAGAACACGACGCTGTTCAAGCCGAGCCCCACCATCCACGGCTGGCAGCTGGTGACCATGGGGATGTCCTTCGTCGCCTTCGGGTTGCTCACGGCGTGGCTCATGGTCCACCGCTACCGCCTCGAGGGGCTCGAGGAGCGCTACGACAACGAGGGGCTCAACGCTGCCCTCGCTGCCCGCCGGTCGGAGGTGGCTCCCGCCGGCTCCGGTGGCCTGCGGCCCGCTCCTGGACCGCAACCAGTGGCACCGGCCCCGTCCAGGCAGGGCGCCCTCAGCGGCCCCGGTGCCCGGGAGGTGGCCACCAGATGAACTACGTCATAGCTGCCTGGTCGGCGTGCGCCGCCATAATCGGGCTCTACTCGGTGCGCACGCTGCGCCGGGCGCGGGCACTGAGGGCGGCTCTGTCCGGGGAGCGCGACGGGTGAGCGCAGCGCAAGCCCAAGCACCCGCCGCTACGCAGCCCGCCGCTACGCAGCCCGAGGGTGCGGCGGCCCCGCCCGGTGCTGGCAGCACCGGCGGTGAGCACATCCCCTTCGTGCACGGCCCGCGCCGGAGGCGCCCGCTGGCAAGCAAGCGCCAGAAGGTCGTCGCCGGCGCGATCGTGCTCGCAGCCCTGAGCCTGCTCGTCTTCAAGGGCCTCACGGACGCCATGAACTACTACCTCACCGCCAACCAGGCCGTGGCCCAGAGGGCGTTTCTGGCCAACAAGGACTTCCGCATCCAGGGGACCGTCCTCGACGACGTCCGCCAGGCGGGGACGGCCCTGGACTTCACCATCGCCTCCCACGGGGTCGAGGTCCACGTCGTCAGCACCGGCTCACCGTCGGCCCTGTTCAAGCCCGGCATCCCCGTGGTCCTGGCCGGCCACTGGCAGGGAGACATCTTCTCCAGCTACCAGATCATGGTCCAGCACGGCTCCAACTACGTCGAGGCACCGGCCCACCACGCCACCGCCGCCGGCCGCCCGGGCGCCGCCAACCCGGCCGGCGCTCGGAGAGGCTCGTGAACATAGCGCTCGGCCAGAGCGGCATAGTCCTCGGTCTCCTCGGTGCGCTCGGTGGGTTCCTCACCCTGGGGCTGGGCCTGCTGCGGGGCAGGGCCTCGCTCGTGCGGGCCGGCCAGGGTTACATATGGTTGGTGGCCGCCGGCGCCGTGGTGGCCACGTTCGCCATGCAGCGGGCGCTGCTGACCCACGACTTCTCGCTCGCCTACGTGGCGAGCAACGACAGCACGTTCACGCCGCTGGTGTACCGGGTCACCGCCATGTGGTCGGCCCTCGCCGGCTCCATACTGCTCTGGGCTCTCATCCTGGCCGGCTACCTGGTGGCGATGTGGATCCGCTACCGCCACCGCAGGGACGAGCCCTTCGTCCTGTGGGCCAAGTTCGTCGGCTACGTGGTGGCCGCCTTCTTCTTCGGCTTGATGCTCATCGCCTCCAACCCCTTCGCACGGGTCAACGGCGCCGTGCCCACCCAGGGCCCCGGGCCCGACCCCCTCCTGCAGGACCGCCTGCTCGTCGCTTTCCACCCCCCGATGCTCTACCTGGGCCTGGTGGGGTTCACCGTGCCTTTCTGCCTGGCGGTGGCCAGCCTGGTCACGGGGCGCACCAGCCGGGACTGGCTGGCGGAGAGCCGGCGATGGGCGCTTTGGGCGTGGGCGTGCCTCACCGCCGGGCTGGTGCTGGGTATGTGGTGGAGCTATCAGGTGCTCGGGTGGGGTGGCTACTGGTCATGGGACCCGGTGGAGAACTCCGCCCTCCTGCCCTGGCTGACCGCGACCGCCTTCCTGCACTCGGCCATGGTCCAGCAGCAGAGGGCGATGCTCAAGGTCTGGAACCTGGCCCTCGTCCTGGCCACCTTCTGCCTCACCGTGCTGGGGACGTTCTTCACCCGCTCGGGTGTGCTGGAGTCGGTCCATTCCTTCACCAACGACGGCGGCGTCGGTCCCGCGCTGCTCGGTTTCTTCGCCCTGGTCACCGCGGCCAGCATCGCCCTGCTGGCCTGGAGGGGAGACCGCCTCCGGTCCCGGGGCGAGCCCGTACGGGCCGTGTCGCGCGAGGGCGCCTTCCTGGCCAACAACCTGCTCTTCGCCGCGTTCGCCGTAGTGGTCCTGATCGGGACGGTCTTCCCTCTCGTGGTCGAGGCGGTCAACGGCTCGGCTATCACCGTCGGCGGGCCGTTCTTCAACACCATGACGACGCCGATCATGATGTGCCTGTTGTTCATGATGGCCGTTGCCCCTGCCCTGCCCTGGCGCAGGGCGGCGGCCGAGGTCCTGAGGCACCGGCTGCTCTGGCCGGCGGCCGGCGCCGCCATTGTCGTGGTGGTGAGCGTTGCGGCCGGGGTGCGGGGCCTTTGGCCCCTGGTGGCGTTCGCCCTGGCCGCGTTCGCCGGGACTTCGGCGCTACGCCAGCTCGTGCTGATGGTCCGCCGCGGCGGCCTGCGGGCCCTGCCGGGACGCTCGGGCGGTGGCATGGTCGTGCACCTCGGCATCGTGGCCGTGGCCGTCGCCATAACCGCCTCGCAGGCGTACCAGCAGGAGGCCAGCCTCGCCATGAAACCTGGCCGCACCTACACCTACGACGGCCACACGCTCGTCTACACCGGGTCACGCACGGTGCAGTCTCCCGGCGTCACCTCGCTCGTCGCGACGATCGTGGTAGACGGCCATCCGTACCACCCGGGTCTCGAGCAGTTCACCCTCAGCAACGAGGCTGTACCCAATCCGGCAGTGAAGTCGACCCCGACCGAGGACGTGTACCTGTCGTTGTCGAGCGTGCCATCGCGCCCCGGCCAGCCCCTGGGCCTCTCGGTGTACGTCAAGCCCCTCATGATCTGGTTGTGGGTCGGCGGCATGGTCATGGTCATCGGAGCGGTCCTGAGCCTCGCACCCCTGGCCAGGCGGCGCCGGCATGGTGGCGATGTGCCGCCCGAGGCGTCCGAGGTGCTCCTGCAACTGCCGCCGGAGCCCGCCCAGCCGGTGGGTGCGGCCCGTTGAGCAGCCTCGAACCACCGGGCGAGGCCGGCGAGCCGGGCGGGGTCGCCCCGGTGGTCCCTCCCAGGCGGCGCACGGTGCTCTGGAGCGCGATCGGCGCCGCTGTGGTTGCCGCCGTCCTCGTGGCCGTGATCGCGTCGGCGCAACCGTCCTCGCAGGTGATGGGCCAGAGCCCGCTGCTCGGCAAGCCGGCTCCGGCTGTGAGCGGTCCGGGCCTGGCGGGCGGCCACTACTCCCTGGCCCAGTTCAAAGGCCGTTGGGTACTGGTCAACTTCATGGCCACCTGGTGCCAGCCGTGCCAGGCGGAGATGCCCCAGCTGGTCAAGTTCTCCCGCCAACACGCTGGCAAGGGTGACGCCATGGTCCTGACCGTGGCCGACGACCCGTCCAACGTGGGCCAGTTGCGCAACTTCCTGCGCGCCAGGGGGGCCGACTGGCCGGCCGTCGACGACCCCGAGGCCACCGTCGCCTACGGCCTCACCGGCCTGCCCTCGTCGTTCTTGGTGGCACCGGACGGGACCGTGTACGCCTACCTCCTCGGACAGGTCAATGCGACGGAACTGGACGGCTGGCTGCGCCAAGGGGCGGCGAAGGGCTTTGGCCCAGCCTGACCGCCGCTGGGTGGTGCGGGCAGCGTGGGCGGTTGTCCTCGTGGCCATCGTGGTTGCCATCGCCGCAGGCGCCTCCGGGCGGGGACGGCCACAGAGCCTCTACCAACGCACCATGGCGGTGGCCGGCGAGTACAAGTGCCCGGTCTGCCAGGGGGAGTCGGTAGCTGCCTCCTCGGCCCCCGAGGCGGTGGAGATCCGTGACCTCATCGGCAAGTGGCTGGAGCAGGGCCGTACCGAGCAGCAGGTACGCGCCTACCTCGTTGCCGACTACGGGCAGTCGATCCTGGAGAAGCCGCCGGCGAGCGGGATCGGCGTCCTGCTCTGGGGGCTCCCGGCTGCCCTGGTGGCGCTGGCCGTCCTCGGACTGGCTGGCGCGTTCTGGCGCTGGCACCTCGCCCTTCGCCGGCGGGGACCGGCCCCGGCCCCCGTGCCTCCCGGCCCGTCCGGTGACCCGGTGGTCAGCGGCTCCCTACCGGCGCAGGCCGGTGGCGCCAGCGCGAGCAGACCGGTGGCCCTCCGGGCTGGCGCACCGGCTGCGCCAGCGGGTGCACCCGGCCGCCGGCTCGCTGCCACGGCACGGGCCCGTGGTGCCGGCTGGCGGCAGCGTGCCACCCTGGCGTCCGGGCTGGCGCTCATCGTGGTGGCCGGAGCCCTGTGGTACGCGGACCGCTCCAGCGGGCCGCGCCAACCCGGGGGCACGGTGAGCGGCGGGCCCGGCCCGGCCGGCACGGCGGAGCAGTTGCGCCAGGCGGCGGCCCTCAGCGCCAAGGACCCGAGCGCCGCCCTCGTCATCTACGGCCAGGTACTGGCGTCGGACCCGGCGCAACCCACCGCTCTGACCGAGGAAGCCTGGATATACGCCGAAGCGGGCTACGAGGCCAGGGCTATGACGCTTCTCGGGCGGGTGGAGAAGTCACACCCCGCTTACGACCTGGCCCACCTGTACCGCGGCCTCGTCCTGCTCGACTACGGGCACGACCCCCGGGCTGCGGCCGGGGAGATCCGCTGGTACCTCTCGCACGGGCCGGATCCATCCCTGGTCGGGTCGGCCCGCCAGGCGTTGGCGCTGGCCGGGCACGGCTCCGCAAAGGGGTAGGGGCCCCGTCCTTCAACCCCGGCGACCGGCGAGCACCTCGTGCAGGGCGGTGCCGACTGCCCGGGCGAGGGGAGGAGGCACGGCGTTGCCGACCTGGCGGTACTGGCTGGAACGGGGCCCGCAGAACGTGGTGCCGGCCGGGAACCCCTGCACGAGAGCGGCCTCGTCGACGGTAATGCGTCTGGCACCGGGGACGCGGCCGTGTCGCGCCGGGCCACCGGCGACAAGGTGGGCATGGTAGGCGGGGACGATGCCGAGGGTGTCCACCCACGGCGTCTTGTTACCACCCATGCTGGCCAGCATCGTCGGAGCGGGCCTGCGCAGGTCGACCGGGCGCCCACCACCGTTCCAGAGGTGGCCGTGGTAAGGGCCAGGTCTGAGAGAGGGGTTGCGGGCGTAGGTGACCGGCGAGGTGTTGGGTTGCCCCAGCGGGCGGCCAGGGTCGATCACGGACCCGGCCGGGACCGGAGGGCCCTGCGGGGCCGGGAAGCAGAACCTCCCTCCCCTCGCGCCGACCACGAACAGCCGCCGCCTGAGCTGGGGGATGCCGAACCCGACCGCCTCCATGACCTGCCATTCGACCGCATAACCGAGACCGGCGAGCTCGTCGACGACGCCGGCGAGGTAGGCCGAGCGCGTGGCCAGCCCGGCTACGTTCTCCATCACGAAGGCCTGCGGGCGGATCTCGGCGACGGCCCGCACGAATTGGGGGACCCCGTTGCGCGGGTCGCACGCTGCCAGGCGCTTTCCTCCGACGGAGAACGGCTGGCAGGGAGGCCCTCCGGCTACGACGGCGACCTGGCCCTTCATCGTCGCCAGGTCGACGGTGGCGACGTCCTGCTCGTAGAGCTTGGTCCCGGGGTGATGGGCCCTGTAGGTCGCGCAGGCATCGGCGTTGGCCTCGACCGCCGCCACCGCTGTGAAGCCGGCTTCCGCCAAGCCCATGGACAGCCCCCCCGCCCCGGCGAAGAGGTCGAGCACGGGCAGGAAAACCATCCTTGTGATTCTGGCGCCGGCACGACCCCGGCTGCAATGATCCCTATTGGGCCGCCATCCTGGCGGCGCACGTCCAGGCCCGAAGGAGGCTGTATGGACCGGCTCGAGTGCCACTGGTGCCATGCCCAGAACCCGACCGACGCGACGTCGTGCCAGCAGTGTGGCGCGCCCCTCGACAAGGCCGCGGTCGTGTCGGACTCGGGGTGGCGCGAAGCTCCCCGGCTGCGGGACATGGCGAAGTTCCAGTTCTCCAACAGCACATGCCAGGTGGAGGGTGAGCTCGTCCCGGTGGCCGAGATCGACCTCAGCCCCGGTGACGGGGTCATCTTCGAGCACCACACCATGCTGTGGAAGGACGAGAGCCTCCCCCTGGCCGTCTACCCGCTCGGTGGCGGCCTGAAGCGCTCGCTCGGGGGCATGCCGTACGTCGTGACCCAGGCGGGCGGGCCCGGCCGCATCGCCTTCTCCCGTGACGCCCCGGGCGAGATGGTCACCCTGGTGTTGCACCCGGGCACGGAGCTGGACGTACGCGAGCACGCGTTCCTTGCCGCCTCGCACTCGGTGCGCTACAGCTTCGAGCGCATAAAGGGGCTGGCCAACGTCGTGCATGGCGGCAGCGGCATGTACCTCGACCGCTTCGTCACTGCCGGTGAGCCGGGCATCGTGCTGCTGCACGGCTGCGGGAACGTTTTCGAGCGCACCCTCGGGGCAGGCGAGAAGATCATGGTGGAGCCGGGTGGCTACCTCTACAAGGACTCCAGCGTCGGGATGCAGTCCGTGCAGTTGAACTTGCGGACGGGATTGTTCCACAAAGGGATGTACGTGGCGGAGATGACCGGTCCGGGCCGCGTCGGCATCCAGTCCATGTACCACCACTACGCGAGCGAGTAGGGGGAGCGATGAGCACCACGGGTGCTTCCACCTACATATGCCGCTACTGCCGCCTGCCATCGGACGTCTCCGCTGCCTCCTGCCCCAATTGCGGGGCGCCCGTCGACGTGCGCGCTGTCGTCTCCGACTCGGGGTGGGTGGAGCAGCCCGCCATAAAGGACATGGCCCGTGTCCAGTTCGGCCAGTCCCGTTGCCAGATCGAGGGCACGCTGGTGCCCACCGCCGACTTCGGGCTGGCACCGGGAGAGGGCGTCTACTTCTCGCACCACAACTTCTTGTGGGCAGAGCCGGGCACCGGCCTCGAGGCTTGGTCCAAGGGCTCGTTCTTCAACCGCGTGTACGCGGGCATGCCCATGGTGCTGATGCGGGCGAGCGGGCCGGGCCACGTTGCGCTCTCGGGTGACCGGCCGGGAGAGGTCATCGCCCTGCCCGTACCGCCGGGGCGGGGTTTCCTGGTCCGCGAGCACTCCTTCCTCGCCGCGGGCGACAGCGTCGACTTCACCTGGCAACAGGCACCGGTCTGGGTGAGCGTGAGCAAGGGCGACGATACGGAGTACGAGTACCCGATCGGCCCCAACCTGGACGTCTTCGTTGCCAACTCGGGCCAGCCGGGGCTCGTGCTGCTTCACAGCCCGGGCAACCTCTTCGTGAGGGATCTGGCCCCCGGGCAGTCCATCCTGGTCCAGCCCGGCTCGTTGGTCTATACGGACACCACTGTCAACTACGGCCTGCACGTCGAGTACCCCGCGTCGCACGGCCTGTCGTGGCGCAGCTACTCCTACCGGTCCCTATGGCTCAGGCTGACAGGGCCGGGCCGCGTCGGCGTGCGTTCGATCTTCGAGCACCCCGAGCAGTACTCCAACATCGTGGCCAGCAGCGGCATCACCCAGCAGCGCTGGTAGAAGGGCGTTCAGGCCTTCCAGCGGCACTTCAACTGCTGGGCGACGAAGTGGTCCACCGCCTCGATGGCCCGCGCCTGGCCGTCCAGGAACGACACATGGGCGTCGGTGGCGCCCGCCTCGTCGTTGCTGGTACTCGGGTAGGCCATGACCACCCTGCCAGCGACCGTGACAGGGCCACCGAGAGACACGAGCGTCGCCGTCAGTTCCATGGTCACCTCGACGATCTCACCGGCTCTCAGGGGCCGGGCTCCCTCGAGCTTGAGGCCGCCATGGGAGAGGTCTGCCACGAGCGCCCGGTGGGACTGGCCCGCGGCACCGGCGCGTACCGGTCTCACCTCGGCCAGGATGCCGGCGCCGACCCTGGGGTCGAGCCGGCGCTGTATGAACATCGGTGCGTCGAGCAACTGCACCTCCGCCTTGCGCTCGCCCGGTACGCAGCTGACGATGGTGATCCACTTGTACATGCCCCAGGACAGTGGGAGGAACATGTCGACAACCGAGCCCTCCTCCAACGTCCCCTCGGGTAGCTCGTGCTCGAGCTCGAGGAGCAGCGACCGGCCGTCGCAGCAGGCGACGGTGGCACTGCAGGTGCCGGCTCCAGGCAGTTGCAGTCCGACGCGCACCCCGACGTCAAGAGGACCTGCGATAGCAGTCGCGGATGTCATTTTCACCTCGTCGGCTCGGACTGCCCGTTCTATCGGCGCGACAGGGCCCATTGCTTGAAAATGTTTCGTCGCTTGCCGCGGAGGCGACCCCTACCGCTTCGGCGGTGCCGCGCCATCAGCGTCGCAGACGCGCTCGACATTGCAATGCGGCGCCTCGTCGCTCCGTGGAACAGGTGAACGCCGCGTCGGCGGCAATATCAGAGAGGCAGGCTCTTTATTTGCTCTGCGATGTAAGTCCCGACAACTTCTGTCGATTCTCTCTGGCCATCGAGAAAACAGAGATGGGCGGCCCAATTGCCCTCGGAGGTGGGATAGGCCATGACCGCCCGGCACGCCAGCTGCACCGGGGCGCCCAGCTCGACCTCGACCTCCAGGGTGTCGCCGGTGCTCAATTGGAAGGGCCCCTCGAGCTTCATGCCGCCTCGTGACAGGTCGAGCACAGCCATCGGGTGCTGTTTGCCCCGGCGAGCGGAGTGCACCCTCCTGACCTGGGCCTCGAGCTTGGCGTTCAGCCGGTGGCTGGTGCGCCGCTGGACGAAGACAGCCGGGCCCAGCAGCTCCACCTCGGCACGCCCGCGAGCGGGCGGTGAGCTGAGCGAGCACGGCCAGTAGAAGATGCCCTCGTTGCGGGGCATGAACAGGTCGAGGGCGCTGCCCTGGCCGATGTCAGCGTCGGGCAGGGGGTCGAGCAGCTGGAGCGAGACGTGAGGGGAGCGTCTCGAGGCCACCACCGCGACACAGGTCCCAGCCTCGGGGAACTCGAGGCTGACCCGCTCCCCGCTCTCCATCGGGCTGGTCAGGTCGACAGGCACTGCTGTTCCAGGCTCGGGCACTGACGCATCATGCCGGTTTCACGCCCCCGCTGGCAAGCAGGTCATGCAGGTTTGACTGCCCTGCGCCCTCGAGGACCACTGCCCGGCGCCCTCGGCCTGCGCGTAGAGGACGCTGAGCATGCCTCTCACCATCCCCCTGTCGACGGCGCAGATCACGGGGTTGCGGGAGGCGGCGTCGAAAAACGGGCACGCGTCGCGGACCAGGGCCAGCGAGCGCCCACGGGCCTCGGCGTGGGCCTCGAAGCCGTGGGCGGTCAGGGCGTCGGCGATCGCTTGCAGGGCCGAACGCACGCTGCGCTGGCCCTGGTCCGGCGCCATCTCGGAGGCCAACTTGGTCCCGTAGCGGTGGCCGACGCTCTCCGCCATCTCCTCGGCTGCCGCCTGGGGCAGGAGCGAAAGGGCGCCGCCCAGGAGGGCGACGAGGAGGTCGTCGGTCCGCCTCGGGGTCTCGAGAAGCGGTGCCGGCCCACTGGCCCGGTAGCGCTTGGAGGGCCGACCGGCTCCCGTCGTGGCGCTGCGGGTGCAGAAGACCTCGACGTAGCCGCCACCGGCCAGCTTGTCGAGATGGTGCCTGGCCACGTTGGGGTGGAGCGAGAACCGCTCGGCCACCTGGGATGCCGTGACGCCTGTGGCCGACTCCCGCACGTAGAGGTAGACCTGGCGCCGGGTCGGGTCGCCGAAGGCGGACGTCACCGCCTCCACCACCGCCGAGAACTCGGTGTCGCTCAGCGCCATCGGCTCATGGTACCGCCCTCGCCGATCCGGCCCCGGGCACGGTTGGTCGCCTCGACCCGGGGGCCAATAGGCTGGTTGCCGATGGCATCGACCGAAGGCGCACAACGTCCGCTGGGCCACGAAGAGGGCAGGCCCAACCCGTTTTCCTCAGGATCCTCCAAGGCCAGGGTGCTCGGTATCAGCTCGGGCAAGGGGGGCGTGGGAAAGTCGTCGATCACCGTCAACCTGGCCGTGGCGCTGGCCGCAGCAGGGCACAGCGTCGGCATCCTCGACGCCGACGTCTACGGGTTCTCCGTACCGGCCATGCTGGGGGCGCAGGATGCACCGGAGATGTCCGAGGGCCGGGTGGTGCCGCCGGAGGCATACGGGGTGCGGGTCATCTCGATGGGTTTCTTCGTGCCTGACGACCAGCCCGTCATATGGCGTGGCCCCATGCTGCACAAGGCGCTCGAGCAGTTCCTCACCGATGTCGATTGGGGTGACATCGGGTTCCTGCTCATCGACATGCCGCCCGGGACGGGCGACGTCGCCCTGTCCATGTCCCAGTACCTGCCGGCGTCCGAGATGTACGTGGTGACCACTCCCCAGCCGGCGGCGCGCAGGGTGGCCCAGCGCAGTGCCTACATGGCCCGCAAGCTCAACCTCCCGCTGCGCGGCGTCATCGAGAACATGAGCTGGTACAGCACGCCCGACGGCCAGCGTTACGAGATCTTCGGCAGCGGCGGTGGCCTCCAGCTGGCCGAGGAGCTCGGAGTCCCGCTGCTCGGCCAGATCCCGCTGGTACCGGCCCTGCGCGAAGGTGGCGACCAGGGCCGACCGGTCATGGTCAGCGATCCCGGCTCGGAGGTGGGCAAGGCATTCGCTGCGGTGGCGGAGGCCATAGTCGGCCTCGGTCGCTCCCGGGTCATGCGTGAGGAGCTCAAGATCCGCTGAGGTCGTCGCCCTCGGCGGTGCCCATCCGTACCGCAGCGCCCGGTACCGGCGCCGGCTGTGCCATGGTCGGTGGCCCCCCGTGCCCGCTCTTCGTCGGGACGAACATCAATAGCGCGGGGTTCCTGCGAAGATTGAGTGGTGGTAGCTGACCAGGCCCCCCGAGGCGCGCCGATCGGTCGGCGCGTCGTGCTGGGAATGCTCGGCCTGGGAGCAGCCGGGGTGGCCGTCGGCGCTCCGGTCGCCAACGGGCTGGGCAGTGCGCTGTCGGCCCTGGCCCAGGGGGGAGCAGCCGGCCTGGTACCTGGCGGCGACTACTTCCGGCTCTATACGGTCACGAGCGGCTTCCCGCCGGCTCCCGAGCACTACCGCCTGGTCGTGGACGGGCTGGTGGAGCACAGGCTCGAGCTCAGTGTGGCCGACCTGAGGGCCCTGCCCTCCGTCCGCCTGGTGAGGCCCTTCCAGTGCGTCACCGGATGGCGGGTGCCCGGCGTGCACTGGACCGGCGCCCGCCTGGGCCATTTGCTGGACCTGGCCGGCGTACGTTCGCCGGCGGTGGCTCTGCACTTGCGCTCCTTCGACGGCGTGTACACCGAGAGCCTCACGCTGGCCCAGGCTCGGCTCGCCGACGTGCTCGTCGCCTACGACATGCTGGACGCACCCCTCACCCGGGAGCACGGTGGCCCGGTCCGGCTGTACGTCGCACCCATGTACGGCTACAAATCGGTCAAGTGGCTGTCGCGCATCTCCGTCGTCGACAGGGTCGAGCCCGGGTACTGGGAGAACTTCGGCTACGCCGTCGACGCCTGGGTGGGCCGGAGCAATGGCCGTACCGGCGCGCCCATCGGCTGACCGCCCCGCTCCGAGGGCTGGCGGGGGTGGGCCCGTCGGGGAGCTGGTGCGCTTCGACGGCGTCCAACGCTTTGCCCACTGGGCGACCGCCGGCCTCTTCCTGGTGCTCATCCTCACCGGGGCAGCCCTCTACGTACCGGCGGTCGCCGGCATGGTGGGACGCCGCCCGCTCGTCGAGAGGGTGCACGTCGATGCCGGCTTCGCCCTGGCCGTCCCCCTGCTGGTCAGCCTGAGCGGACCGTGGGGCCGGGCCCTGCGCCGGGACCTGGGCAGGCTCAACCGTTGGACCGAGGACGACCGGCGCTGGCTACGCTGCGTCCTGAACGCCCGGTCGACCACCGGCGTGCCCAAGGGCAAGTTCAACGCCGGCCAGAAGCTCAATGCCGCCTTCACCGCCGGCGTGCTCCTCGTCATGCTCCTGAGCGGTGCGGTGATGCACTGGCCGCTGTACTGGCCCCTCTCCTGGCGCACCGGGGCCACCTTCGTCCACGACGTGGTCGCCTACGCCTTCGTCCTCGTGGTGATCGCCCACGTGGCAATGGCTTTCACCCACCCTTCGGCGCTGAGGTCGATGCTCACCGGGCGGGTCGGCCTGGGGTGGGCACGGCGCCACGCACCGCTGTGGCTCGAGGAGCTGGACGCCGCTGCCGGCTCCCCGGCCGTGAGAAGTGACGAGCCGGGGCCCGGCTGAGCAGGCTCGCGCCCGCGCCGGGCAGCGGCCCCGCCCTATGCCCGCACGGCGGCAGCGTAGTTGGCCAGGACGTCGCGCACGGCTGCGACCACGAGGGGACGCGCCAGGGGTGCCAGCTCCCCCTGCCTGACCCGGGACACCAACGACGGGAGGTACTGGCTCACGAGGACCTCGGGGACGGGCGCATCCGCGAAGAACTCGAACAGTTCCCGGACCGCTCGACGAGGGCCTGGCGCCGGCCAGTAGTAGCGGATCCTGTCGCTGTAACTGAAGTGGCGCCACATGCGACGCTCGTCCTCGCTGCCGGTGTAGTAGGCGCTCCAGTGGCCCGGACGGGCCGTCATCTCCTCCTCCATGGCCCGGGCGAGGGACCGCTCGGGCGGCCTTCCCATGGCGATGGCGGCGTGGTCGAGGCCGTAAAGAGCCTCCCGCATTGCAAATGTCAGGCCGGGCCCGACCTTGAGCACGGCGAAGCCGTCCTCCACCAGCTGGCGCAGAGCGTACGCAGGCTGGTAGTCGGTCGAATGAGCCTCGAAAGCCAGCCCGTCCGCACCGGCCAGCATCCCCGGCAGGGCCGACGCCGGCGCCCTGTCGTAGAGCACGACCTTGCCCATGTCGAACTCCACGCCCGGCTGCACGACCACGGCGATGACGCGCTCGAAGGCCGCTGGCACCCCCTGGCGCGTGAAAGCGGCGCGGTGCGCTTCCAGGGTCGCTGCGACGGAGGCCGGCGCCGTGGGTGCGAGCGCCCGGATCTGCTGATGGGCACCCCCCGGTGTGGGCACCTCCGTGCCCACGACGTACGAGGGAGAAGTGCCCGCCAGCGTTGCCTGCTCCTCCGCGACGGCGACGAGCTGGGCGGCGCGGGCGGCCACGAGGTCGTCTTCGAGCTGTTCGGGCTCGCCCAGGCAACCCATGCTCGTGTCGATGTGGATCTTCTGGTAGCCGGCTGCGACGTAGGCGGCGACCGTCTCCGCGGCGCTGCGCATGGCTTGCGGGGCCGGCAGGTCCCTCCAGGGAGAGGGGCCGAGGTGGTCCCCCCCCAGCAGCACACGCTCCCCGGGTAGGCCGGCCTCAGCGGCGACGGCCATCACGTCGCAGCGGAACTCCGCCGGGCGCCTCCCCGTGTAGCCGCCCATATGGTTGACCTGGTTGCAGGTGGCCTCCACCAGTACCGGCCCGCCGTCTGCCAAGGCCTGGCGGGCGGCGGCCTCCACGACGAGCGGGTGCCCGGAGCACACCGAGGGGATGCCGCGGGCCCCGGAGCCACCCCCGCCGCCCGGCAGGAGCCTGTGCCACCTCGGGGTGCCGGTGCGGGAGCCGCGGCCGGTCACCGCCCACCCTCCTCTCCCTCTGCGGGTGCCCACCGTCCGCCAGCCATCACCTTGACCGGGTGCATGCCGGCGTCCCATACGACGAGGTCGGCAGGGCGGCCCGGCGCCAGCGTGCCCGCATTGGGGGCAACCAGGGCGGCCGGAGTGGCCGTCGCCGCCAGGACGGTCTCCCTCAGCCCCGCCGGCGACCTGCTCAGGACGGAGCGGACTGCATCGGAGACGGTGATCGTGCTACCCGCCAGGGACCCTCCCTCGGCCAGCCTGGCCACTCCGCCTCGCACCACCACGGCCAGGCCTCCGAGCTCGTAGTCGCCGTCGTCCATGCCGGCGGCGGCGATGGCGTCGCTCATCAGCGCCACCCGCCCCGGCCCGGCCGCGCTCATGACCTGGTGGACGATGGCCGGGTGCAGGTGGTTGTCGTCGGCTATCAGCTCGCAGCACACCTCGGGTCGCTCCAGGGCGGCCACGACCGGCCCGGGCTCGCGATGGTGCACCGGCCTCATCCCGTTGAAGAGGTGGGTCATGACCCGCGCCCCGGCGTCGATGGCCGCGATCGTCTGTTGGAACGTCGCGTCCGTGTGGCCAACGGCAGGCAGGGCACCGGCATCGCGTACCTGGCGGACAACGTCGAGGGCACCGGTGAGCTCGGGGGCGATCGTGACCATGCGGACGGTGCCCCGGCCCAGCTCGAGCAGCCGACCCATGGTCTCGGTGTCCGCAGGCACGAGGGCGGCCGGGTTCTGGGCGCCGCAACGCGTATGCGAGAGAAATGGCCCTTCCAGGTGTGTACCGGCGATCAGGCCTTCCTCTGCCAGGTCGGCCAGCATGCAGACCGACGACGCCAGCTCGTCGGCCGGAGCGCTGACAAGGCTGGCCACCACCGTGGTGGTGCCGCGCGAGCGGTGGAAGCGCACGGCGGCGACGACGTCCGCTGCGTCGCGTCCGGAGAAGGACGCGCTCGCGCCACCGTGGCAGTGCATGTCGACCAGGCCAGGCGTGATGGTGCAGCCGGGGAAGTCGGCTACTTCCTCTCCCGGGTGGGGGACAAGCTCGGAAGCGGGACCGACATCGACCACCAGGCGCCGGTCCGTCCTGACGGCGCCCCGCTCCACGACATGGTCCGGCGTGACGACGGTGGCGGCGCGTACCAGCATGTCAGGGCCCCGCCGCGTAGGGAGCACGCAGGGCACGCAGGTCGCCGGACGGCGCCGGCAGGGCGGACGGCGCAGGCAGGGCGCAGGCTCGGGCGAGCAGCGCTGCTCCGAGGCCGGCGGCTTCGTCGCCGAGCTGAGCCAGGGCCAGCCTGGGAGGCGGTAGGCAGGGCAGGTTCGCACCCAGCGCGGCCTCGAGCGGCTCGAGCAGCCGCGCCCCGGCCTTGGCCAGGCCCCCGCCGATGACGACCACCTCCAGCTGCAACGCTCCGTGCACGAGGGCGAGGGCGTGGCCGAGCTGCGCCGTAGCGCTGGCCCAGATGCGCTCCGCAACCCGGTCACCGCCGAGAGCCAGCGCCAGCACCTCCGCCGAGCCAACCTCCGGGCCTGGCACCTCGCGGCGGTAGCGGCGTCCGATGCCCGAGGCCGAGGCGACCTCCTCGAGGCAGCCCCGCCCGCCGCAGCGGCAGAGCGGGCCATCGGGGTCGGCGACGACATGTCCGATCTCCCCGGCCAGCCCCGAAGGCCCCCGCCGCTGGCGGCCGTCGAGGGTGAGCGCCGCTGCGATGCCTGTGCCCACGGCGACGAACAGGTAGTCGGAGGCCCCGCGGGCTGCGCCGAGCTCGCCCTCGGCCCACCCGCCCAGGCGCACGTCGTGGCCCAGGGCGACCGGCGTGCCCAGGCGCTCGCTCAGGAGCCGCGCCACGGGCATGTCGCGCCAACCGAGGTTGGCGGAGTACCCGACGGTCCCGGACGCCTCGTCGACGAAGCCCGGCACGCCGATGCCGACAGTGCTCACATACCCCACGGTGGTGGGCAGGTTGCGGGCTTCTTCGACCAGCGCAGCCGCCCTGTCCAGGACCCCTTCGGGGCCGGTCCCGGCTGCCGTCGGCGACCGTAGCCGGTCGGTCACCTCGCCGCCCGGGCCTACGACGACGGCCTTCATGAGGGTGCCGCCGATGTCGAGGCCCACGGCCCAGCCGGTCCCGCTCAGAGCGGTCGACGGGCACATCTCAGGCGCTGCCCAGGACCACTGAGAAGGAGAGGTTGCGGGGGTGGTCGACGTCGAGGCCCTTGGCCCCGGCCAGCTCCACCGCCACCCGCTGCGCCCGGACCAGCTCCGCCAGGGGATCCAGGCCCGAAGGGACGAAGGTGGCGCCTGTGGCACGCACGTCGCGCTCCAGCCCGTCCGGCACCGGACCGAAGCACCACACGACCGACTCGGCGTCGAGCACGCTTATCGGCCCGTGCCGCAGTTCCTTGGCTGCATAGGACTCGGTCCACATCTGCGCAGCCTCCCTCAACTTGAGCGCCGCCTCGTGTGCCAGGCCGACCGTCCAGCCGCTACCGACGAAGCTGAACCGGGTGGCCCGGGAGGCGGCCTCCGGCAGTGGCTCCGCCAGGGCCAGCCCGGCCTGCTCTGGCAGGCCCGAGGTGTCCTCCCCGAGGTGGCGCCGTAGGAGTACGAGGACGCTGGTGGCGAACCGGGTCTGCACGACGGACTCCTCGCCGGCGAAGGGCAGCATGACGCTGGGGACCATCTCGGCCAGTGGCGTCCCGGGGCCAACCGTGAGCGCTGTCGCCCTGGCTCCTGGCGGGAGTGAGGCGGCGACGTCGAGGACCTCGCTCGTCGTACCCGAGCGGGAGATGAGCAGGTAGCGGTCGTACTGGCGTGTCCGAAGCGCCTCGGATGCTGCCATGGCGTCGGTCAGGCCCCTGCCGGCATCCTCGCGAAGGCGAGCGTAAGCGAGCGCCATGTTGAACGAGGTGCCGCAGCCTACGACCGCCACCCGTTCTCCCGGGGAGGGCAGCAGCGCGTGGACTTGGCCTGCGAGCTGGGTCGCATCGGCCCAGCAGGACGGTTGGCTGGAGATCTCGGTGGCCGCGTGCGACACGGTGGCCCCTTTCGGCATGTGCGGCGCACCGAGGGCACCGCCTGGCCCGGGCCCGGGATGACAGCCGCTAGTGGCGGGTATGTGATCGATGTGTATCGTACTGCGCCTCTTTCACGCAATACCAAGCAACCACCGCGCAGCTGTTCTAGAATGTGGAGTAGCCGCTCTTGCGCGGTGCAGGGCAACGGAGATACGTTACCACAATGGTCTAGACCACGACAACCGCATCTGCTAGTGTGCGTCCCGATGCTCGTTTCGAGCGGGAACCCATCACAAGGGCAACTACGAACGAGCCCGGGGGGAGCGCAGCTCCCACCGGGGGCCCGGCCACAGGTGCGGACGCCTGGCCGCCATCGCCTGGCACCCGATCGGTTGCCTCGGTGCCTTCCAACAAGGAGGTCTTACCAGTGAGATATCTAAAGAGGCACAGCATGCTGGCCGCCACGGGGGTGAGCGCTCTGAGCCTGAGCATGGCGCTCACGGCCTGGGGGGGTACTACCAGCAACGCCAACCGTCCCTCGTCCTCGCCAAACCTCGCCGCGGCGTCGCCGAGCGGCAGCATCAAGGTCGTGATGGCCCAGTACAGCTCCCTCACGAAGCCGTACTGGACCTCATTGGTGAAGGCGTTCGAGCAGAAGTACCCCAAGATCCACGTCAACCTCCAGGTGATCGACTGGAACACGCTGCTCCAGCAGGTGCCCACGATGATCCAGACGCACTCGTACCCGGACATCCTCAACTTCAACAACTACTCCACCTATGCCAAAGCCGGCCTCCTCTTCCCGGCCAAGCAGGTGTTCTCGCCCCAGGTCGAGTCGGACTTCATCCCCTCGTTCGTAAAGAGCGACACGATCGGCGGCACACAGTACGGCATCCCGTGGATCGCCAGCGTGCGCGCCCTCGGCTACAACAAGGCGGCGTTCGCCAAGGCGGGCATCAAGGCCCCGCCCTCTACCTGGTCGCAGTTCGTGGCAGACGCCCAGAAGCTCACCAAGGCCGGGTACGAGGGCTACTGCCTGCCGCTCGGCTCGGAGGAGGCGCAGGCCGAATGGTCGCTGTGGATGTGGTCCAACGGCGGCGCCTGGGTCAACGGCGCAGGCAAGTGGACGATCAACAGCGCCAAGAACGTCCAGACCCTCACGTTCCTCAACAAGCTGGCCAACCAGTACAAAGTGACCGAGCCCAACCCGGGGGCCACCAACCGTACCAGCGGGTGCTGGGCCGACTTCGCCTCGGGCAAGGCCGCCATGACAGAGATCATGCCCTTGGGGACCTTCCAGACCAGTTCCATGAAGGGTTCGAACGTCAAGTGGGCATCGGCCCCCTGGCCCCGTGCCAACCTCAGCATCCCCAAGTTCACCCTCGGTGTGCAGGACGTCCTGATGGCCTTCAAGCGACCGGGCGACCAGGCCATGGACAAGGCGTTCCTCGACTTCGTGTACCAGAAGGACAACTACCTCAAGTTCGTGAAGGACGAGGGCTTCCTGCCGGCCACGAAGTCGGCCAGCGCGGCGCTGAGCAACGACCCGGTCGACTCGACCGGTATCAAATTGCTGCCGTCGGCCAAGTTCTACCCGCTGACCGAGGCTGCCTGGACTTCGGTGCAGGCCGCTGTCCAGAGCCAGCTCGGGACGGCCGTCAACCCGGGAGCCAGCCCCAAGCAGGTCCTCGACACCCTCCAGCAGGACGCCGTTTCGGGGCGCTAGCCCTGCCAAGGCACGCCCCGCACCTCGAGCGACGCCGTCCAGGAGGGACATGCCCTCCGGCGGCCGGGCTCGGGTGGCGGATGTTGCCGGGGGGTGCCGGTGGTGCCCCCCGGCTGTCACAAGGCCCAGGACGGGAGCGGCCCACCAGGCCGGGTGGCTTCCTCGGGCGGCGACCGCCGCCCTCGGCCCGAAAACCGCCGTGGTCCGGCTCGGGAGAACTAGGAAGATGCCATGACTGCAGGTCAGAAGGTGGGCGCGGCAGTGGCGGCGCCCGCTGTAGCTGCGCCCCGGGCACATGTCGGGCGCTCGCCACGCGCCGTGCTGCGCCGGTTGACCCCGCTCTGGTGGCTCGGCCCCAGCCTCGTGCTGATCGCGACCGTGATCGTGTACCCGGCGGTGAAGATGGTCATCACCGCCTTCCAGAAGATCAGCTCGATCGGGATCGACCAGGGGTTCACGGGCCTCAACAACTTCCGTAACCTTTTCACCGAGCCTGCCCTCCCCCACGTCCTGTGGAACACCCTGGTCTGGGTGGTGGTCGTCGTCGGCGTCACGGTGCTGGTCTCCCTGCCGCTGGCGCAGTTCCTAAACAAGAAGTTCGTCGGACGCCGCCTCGTGCGCTGGTCGCTGATCGTGCCGTGGGCCGCCTCCCTGGTGATGACCGCGACGCTGTGGCGGTACATATACGAGGGCAGCTACGGGATGCTCAACCGGCTGCTGCTGGACCTGGGCATAATCCACTCACCCGTCTACTGGTACGAGAGCCCCTCGACAGCGTTCTGGTGCCTGGTGTTCGTCGGGATCGTCGTCTCGGTCCCCTTCACCACCTACGTCCTCCTGGCCGGGTTGCAGGCCGTGCCCGCTGACCTCTACGAGGCGGCGGCCGTCGACGGGTGCACGACCTGGCAGTCCTACTGGCGGGTCACCTTCCCACTGTTGAGGCCGGCCCTGATGGTGGCGTTGGTCCTCAACACGATCTACGTCTTCAACTCGTTCCCCATCATCTGGGTGATAACCGGCAAGATCCCCGGCAACGCCACCGACACGACCATCACCTTCATGTACAAGGTGGCGTTCACCTACCGCCTCGACCCCGGCGAGGCCGCTGCTCTGGGCATATTGAACGTGGCGTTCCTGCTCGTCCTGGTCGGCTTCTACGTGAGGCGGACTCGGATAAGCGCGCCGGGGGAGGTCGGTGTGCCTGTGCGCCCGAAGCGCCGGCTCACCCTGGTCGCCGGAGCCCGCGACGTCGCCGGTGCCGCCTTCGCAGCCCTGGCCTCGGTCCTCGCCCCGCTGGGACGGGCGGTGGCGGCGCCCTTGCGCCGCCCGGCGAGGGTTTTCGCCAGGGGTTGGCGCCCGGCCAGGCCGTACACGTTGCCGGCCATCGGGGCGTTGGTGGCCGCGTTCTTCCTCGTCCCGTACGTGGTGATGTTGCTGTCGTCGCTCAAGTCCAACATCCAGCTGTTCCACAGCCCTGCGCTCTACTTCCCGCCCACGCCCCAGTGGGGCAATTTCGCCAGCGTCTGGAGCCAGATCCCGCTGGCGTCCTATCTCGTCAACAGCCTCGTCATCGCCGGCTGTTCCACGCTCCTCGTGCTCCTGATAGCCCTGCCCGCTGCCTACTTCACGGCGCGCCATGAGTTCCGGGGCCGGCGCGCCTTCCTCTACCTGATCCTGGTCACGCAGATGTTCGCTCCCGTTGCCCTGGTGGTGGGGATATACCAGGAGGTCAACGGCGTCAACGGTATGAACAGCTACTGGGCGATAATCCTGATCGACGCCGGTTTCAACCTGGCCTTCGCCACATGGATCATGAACGGCTACCTGGCCAGCATCCCCGTGGACGTGGAGGAGGCGGCACGCGTCGACGGGGCAGGGGCGTTCAAGACCATGACGCGAGTGGTGCTGCCGTTGGCGAGACCGGCCATAGTGACCGCCGTCATCTTCACCTTCATCCAGGTGTGGAACGAGTTCGTCGTGGCTGAGACCATCTTCAACGACCCCACCAGCAACCGCGAGACGCTGACCGTGGGCATCAATGCCTTCGTGGGCCTCTACCAGACGCAGTACAACTATCTCTTCGTCGCCTCCCTCATCGGCATCGTGCCCGTGGTCGTGCTGTTCGCGGCCATAGAGCGCTATCTCGTAGGTGGCCTGACGGCCGGGAGCGTGAAGTAGCCACGCCGCGGCGCCGGCTCGGGTGTGCGCGGGCTGAACTGTTTGACGTCGACGTCGGAAAAGGAGTATGAAGCCATGAAGGAACGTCTTGAGACCATCCGCAGAGAGCTGTTCAGCGCCGTCATAGGCGATGTGCTCGATGCAGCGGGGCTGACAACACAGTTCCTGCCACCTTCGATTACGCCGCTCGAGCCCGGCATGGTTGTCGTCGGGCGTGCCATGCCGGTCCTGGAGGCCGACTGCGCCGGCACCGAGCTCGGCCACAGTGGGGAGCACCAGCCGTTCGGGCTGATGCTGACGGCGCTCGACGACCTACG
Organism: Actinomycetes bacterium; assembly: GCA_021828475.1. GTDB lineage: Bacteria > Actinomycetota > Acidimicrobiia > Acidimicrobiales > Palsa-688 > JAJZMF01. The sequence goes on along the minus strand of JAJZIY010000003.1, from coordinate 332 downwards.
CCCGGACGAGGTCTACCTCTGCGCCGGCGCTTCTCCTACCTACGCCCTCTGGGGAGCCCTCATGACAACCCGCGCCAGGTACCTGGGCGCCGCCGGAGCCGTCATGGACGGCTTCTGTCGCGACACGCGGGAGATAGCCCAACTTGGCTTCCCCGTCTTTTCCACCGGGCGCTACGCCCAGGACCAGGGGGTCCGGGGGCGGGTCATCGACTTCCGCTGCACCCTGCGTTTCCGCAACGGTGTGGTCGTGAGGCCCGGAGACATCGTCTTCGGAGACTCCGACGGTGTCGTAGTCATCCCTGCGGAGCACGAAGAGGCGGTGATCGCCGACG
>JAJZIY010000020.1 GCA_021828475.1 Actinomycetes bacterium | reverse complement strand
GTCATCGGCTCGTTCCAGGTGTTCGACACCCTGTACGTACTGACCGGCGGCACCGGCGGGCCCGGGGACTCGACCAAGGTCATCAGCCTCAACATCTACGACATCGGCTTCGTCGGCACCCGCTACGGGGAGGCCGCCGCCCTGTCGGTGCTGCTCTTCGGCGTGGTGCTGCTGTTCAGCGTCGGACAGTTCATGTTCTTCAAGAACCGCACCACCTACGAGTACTCGGCATGAGCGCCATCGCCGTCGGAGCGAGCTCCGACGCCCCGGCCCGAGCCCGCAGGCCGCGGTCGCCGCGGTCACTGCGGGTCACCAAGACGATCGTCTTCTACCTCGTGCTCAGCGTTGTCGGGGCCGTCTTCATTGCGCCCTACGTCTTCGCCTTCTTCGGGTCCCTCAAGCCTGAGAGCCAGATTTACACTGTCCCCGCCTGGGTACCGCCGGCGCACCCGTCGTGGTCCAACTACGCGCACACCTGGGGCAACTTCTCCCAGGTGCAGACCGATTTCTCGACGTACTTCTACAACACCCTCCTGGTGACGGTGTGCATGACCGCCGGGCAGGTCTTCTTCAGCATGCTGGCCGCCTACGCCTTCGCCAGGATGAAGTTCCCCGGACGGGACGCCATCTTCTGGATGTACCTGCTGACCCTGATGGTCCCGAACATCGTCACGATCATCCCGCTGTACACGATCATGGACAAGCTCCACCTGGTGAACACCTACTGGGCCGTGTTCCTCCCCTATGCCCTCGGGACCCCCTACACGATCTTCCTCATGCGCCAGTTCTTCCGCAACATCCCCCAGGAGGTGATAGACGCTGCCAAGATCGACGGGCTGGGAGATGTCGGCGTACTGCGCCGGGTGGTAGTGCCCCTGTCCCGGCCGGTGCTCATCACCGCTGCGCTCATAGCGTTCGTCTTCAGCTGGAACAACTTCCTGTGGCCTCTTGTCATCACCAACTCGCAGAACCACTACCTGCTGACAACCGGCCTGGCCAACTTCTCCACGGGGCCGGGGACGGGCGAGTACCTCAACATCCTGCTGGCCGGCTCGATGATCACGCTCCTGCCGATGATCGTCATCTTCATCGTCTTCAACCGCTACATAGTCCGCTCCATCCAGCTCACCTCCGGCCGCTGAGGCCGCCGACCTACCCGTCGGAGGGCGCCGTCGCGCCAACAGCCCTCCTGGCCCCAACCGGTCTCATCCCATTGCCGGTTGGGCCGGGGACGACACACCTATCGGAAAAAGCAAACCAAACCAGAAGGGAAAGGGAGGACTCCATGGAACCAAGGAAGTGGGCCTCGATGCTCATAGCCGCTGCCACGATCGGCGGCTTGGGCCTGGCCGGGGCCCCGACGGCGGCATCCGCCGCCCCCACGGTCAACTTGAGCTACACGCTCTGGGACCCCCACGAACAGGTCGGCTACCAGCAGTCCATCAACCAGTTCGAAAAGCTGCACCCGAACATCCACGTCACCATCACACAGATCCCCTATCCCTCCTACCAGACCAAGCTGCAGGAGGAGTTCAGCTCCGGGACCGGTCCGGACCTCTTCTGGGTCAACACGCCGTTCCTGTCGACATGGATCAAGGACGGCTACCTTCTCAATATCAAGCCCTACATCAAGAAGTGGGGTGTCAACATGTCCCAGTACTACCCGTCGCTCGTGTCGCTGCACTCCTACAAGGGGGCGCTGTACGGGCTGCCGAAGGACTGGGACACCGTCGCCTTCTACGTCAACGAGACCTACCTGTCCAAGCACCACGTCTCGGTACCCTCCAACTGGACCTGGAACCCGAGCAACGGGGGGACCTTCCTGAAGGTCCTCGAACAGGCCACGACCGACACCAAGGGCAACAACGCCACGTCGCCCAAGTTCAACCCAAGCTCCGTGGCCACCTACGGGGCGGATATCGCCAACAGCGCCCAGACCGGCTTCGAGAACTTCTGGCAGATGGACGGCTGCCACATCATCCCCGGCGCCTGGGCCAGCCATGTCACCTTCAACACCCCGGCTTGCTACCAGACGACCCAGTTCCTGCGCGACCTGATGTTCAAGTACCACGTTGTCGCCCCCGGCTCGCTGCTCGGGAGCAACGGGACCAACCCGTCCAGCCAGGACCAGGCCCTCTTCGCCCAGGGTAAGATCGCCATGCTGATGGCGGGTGACTGGTACACCAACCCGGTCGCCGAGCTCGTGGGCAAGAAGTTCAAGATCGGCGTCGTCCCGCTGCCCTCCGGGCCCAAGGGCCGCTGGAGCGTCTTCAACGGCCTCATCGACGGGGTCAACGTCCACAGCAAGCACCTGCCCCAGGCGCTCATGCTGGAGAACTGGCTGGGCTCTGCTGCGTCGCAGAGGATATTGGGCGCCGGTGGCTACGTATGGCCGGCCATCAAGTCCCTGGACCCCCTGTTCGCCCACTACTGGACGACGCACGGGATCCCGATGCAACCCTTCCTCGACGAGGCTCACGGCCACGTCGTCGACTGGCCGAACACGCCGGGTATGAACCAGGCTCTCACCGACATGGGCTCGGACATGGGACCGATCTGGCTCGGCGGGGGCAACCTGGCCAGCACGACCTCGTTGCTGCAGAAAGCCTTCGGGGACGCCAACCACGACCTCTCGGCCGCCGGCGCCTGAGGCGCACAGGGCCGGCGCCTGTCCGGCACCTGCCCACTGACACGACAACAGCGCCGCCCCGGCCACTGCGGCCCACCGCAACCCTCCCCTGGCCGGGGCGGCACCCTTCAACCAAGAGGTACCGATGGCCGCAACAGAACAACGATCCGCCGGGACGGGCCGGCGTTGGTACTGCATCCGCAACGGCGGTGTGATGGTCGTGGTCGAAGTGACCGGGGACCACCTGCCCGCCGTTGTCTACTGGGGAGCCGACCTGGGCCAACTGGCCCCCTCCGCCCTCGCGGCGCTGCCGATGGCCGTCCGGCTGCAGACCGCCTTGACCGCCCTCGACCGGGCCGCCCCCCTCACCGTCTCGCCGGCACGCTCAGAGGGGTGGGTCGGCTGGCCCGCCCTCGCCGGCAGCCGGGAGGGGCAGGCAAGCCAGCCCCTCTTCCGCCTCGACGAGACAAGCCTGGACGTCGAGGGGACAGACGACGTGCTGCGCTACGGCGCGACGGACGCGGCGGCCGGCCTGCGCCTGGGCGGCGAGCTCCACCTGAGCTCCCACGGCGTGCTCAAGCACCGCCAGACCCTCACCTCCCTGGCGGACGCGGCGGTGGCGCCCTACGAGGTCGAGCACCTGACGACGTTGCTGCCGGTACCCGACGAGGCCACCGACGTCGTGGATTTCGCCGGCCGGTGGGCCAACGAGGCGCAGCTGCAACGGCGGGCCCTGCACCAGGGCACCTGGCTCAGGGAGCAGCGCCGGGGCAGGACAGGGCCGGACACTCCGCTACTGCTCGGCGTCGGGACAGAGGGCTTCGGTATGCGCCACGGCGAGGTGTGGGGGGTGCACCTGGGCTGGTCGGGCGACCAGCGCTACATGGCCCAGCGGCTCAACACGGGCACGACCGTCATCGGCGCCGGAGAGATCCTGGCCCCCGGCGAGGTGTTGCTGGGCCCCGGGGACACCATCACCACCCCCTGGACCTACGGTCTTTACTCGGAACGAGGCCTGGACGGCGCCAGTGCACGGATCCATGCGATGTTGCGGGACAGGCCGGGCCATCCCACCCGGGAACGGCCGGTGTTGCTCAACACCTGGGAGGCCGTCTACTTCGAGCAGTCCTTCGAGCGCCTGGCTCAGCTCGCCGACGTGGCAGCGGGGCTCGGTGTCGAGCGCTTCGTCATCGACGACGGCTGGTTCGGCAGCCGTCGTGACGACCGCTCCGGGCTCGGGGACTGGTCCGTCTCCCCGGACGTCTGGCCGGACGGCCTCGGGCCCATCGCCGAGCACGTGCGCTCCAGGGGGATGCAGTTCGGCCTGTGGTTCGAGCCGGAGATGGTGAACCCGGACTCCGACATGGCCCGAGCCCACCCCGGCTGGGTGCTTGGCACGGAGGGCCGCATGCCCCCGGAGATGCGGCACCAGCAGGTGCTCGACGTCTCGATACCCGAGGCCTTCGGCTACCTGCTGAGCCGGATGAGCTCACTTGTCGCCGAGTACGGGATCGAGTTCGTCAAGTGGGACCACAACCGGGACCTCTTCGACCCGGTCCACCGCTCGGGGCCGCGCCAGGGCCTGCCGGCGGTACGGGACCAGACCCTGGCCACGTACGCCCTCATGGACGAGCTGCGACGACGTCACCCCGGCCTCGAGATCGAGTCGTGTTCGTCGGGCGGTTCGCGTATCGACCTCGGCGTCGTCGAGCGCACCGACCGGGTGTGGGCCAGCGACTGCATCGACCCCATAGAGAGGGTGCGCATCGTGCAGGGCATCGCCACGCTCCTGCCGCTCGAACTGATCGGCACCCACGTCGCGTCGGGCCGTTCGGCGACCACCGGCCGCCAGCACGACCTGGAACTTCGGCTCGTAGTGGCCCTTTTCGGCCACCACGGCATCGAGTGGGACGTGACCAAGACCACCGCCGAAGAGCGCCGGGCACTCGGGCAATGGGTTTCGGTGGCCAAGTCGCTGCGCCCGCTACTGCACAGGGGGGAGCTGGTGCGTGCCGACAGGGCCCGGGACCCGGGAACTCACCTCTTCGGCGTGGTGGCCCACGACCGCTCCGAGGCGCTGTTCGCCCTGGTCCGCAGCGCCACAGCCCCTTACTGGGGCACCCCGCCCCTGCGGCTGGGCGGCCTGGACCCCGGTGCCAACTACGGCATCCGCCAGATCCGCTTCACCGGACCGGCGGCGCAGCACCATGGGGACGGCGCCGTGGCCCGCCTCCCCGAGCAAGCCGTGCCGGGAGCGCTGCTCATGGGCCCGGGCCTCGAGGCCCCTTGGCTCAACCCGGACACGGCAGCACTGTTCCACCTGAAGGCCGAGCCGGGCTGAGGGCGGCACCACGGGCACAGCGTGCTCACCCGCTTCCCGGTGGCCCCGCGAGCTCTGAAAGCGGGTCGCACGGTCCACGGCAGCTCACGTCGCGCAGTCTCCCTGCCGCCTGCCGCCCGGCGCCGACCGCCGGAGCCCGAGGGGTGCTCGACAGGTCCCGTCAGTGAAAAGCGGAGGGCCCGCCGGGACCTACACCTTTCGCTCGCAGCAGGGCGGCGTCAGCGGCGCGGAACAACGACGAGAAGTCGTTGCCGTCACGCGGGAACGCCGAGACACCCGTCTTCACGGTCACCGACGGCAAGAGCTGCCCGAGATGGCTCACATGCCGACCCACGATCCCGGCCTGGAGGCTTTCAGCTTTGGCTGTACCAGCCTGAAGCGCCGTGTCGGGGAGGATCAGCACGAGCTCGTCACCACCGTACCGGCAGACGATGTCCTCGGCCCTCGTGTTCTCCTCCAAGAAGCGTGCCACTTCGCACAGGACTGCGTCAGCGGCATCGTGGCCATAGGAGTCGTTGAACCCCTTGAAATGGTCGATGTCGAGCAGTACCAAACAGAACGGCCGGCGGTGCCTCGCCGAGTGGCTGAGCTCACGCTGCAAGGCCTTTTCCATGTACCTCCGGTTGAACAGGCCGCTCAGCGGGTCTCTTATCGCCTCGGCCTCCAGCAGTTCTCGCATCCTGAAGTTGGAGAGAGCGAGCGCTCCGTGGTTCACCAATGTGGATGCCAGCTCTTCGTCCAGAGGGTCGATTGCCGAGCCGTCGACTGTCGGTCGGAGCTGCAGCACTCCGGTACAGCGGTCGAGCGCCAGCAGGGGCATGCAGAGGTAATCCCCCGAGCCGTCGGCGTGCGAGCAGCGAGGAGCGTTGCCCGGGTACCTCGTGCCGCATACCTTTGCAACCCGCACCGCCCAGCAGTCCTTCGCGTCGAGTGGGCGGGCGTCGTCATGCCCCGCGCCCCAGGACGCGACCACGGTCAGCCGCAAGCCGGCCTGGTCGCGCAACATGAGCGTCCCGGAGACCTGCGGGAGCAGCCGGGCACAGTTCTCGCTCACGATCTGGAGGATCTCCGGCTCAGAAACAGCGGATTGCAGCATCTGAGCCACCCTTTCGGCACCTCGGAGGCCCTTGTTCTCGCGCTCGAGCGCGGCGAGCTGGTCGGCCAGCTTCGCTCGCGCCCGGTCCAGGTCGGCACATTCGCGCCTGGCGTCGCTCACGTCGCGCATGGAAGCGACAACGAACTTGCCCTCCTCACACGACAGCATGCTGAGCCCGACCTCGACCCACATTGTCGTGCCGTCACGGCGCAGGGCAGCCACCTCCTTGCCGACGCCCACCGGGCGCGCGTCGGGCCAGGACCAGTAGCGGTCACGCAACCTCTGGTGCGAGGCCCTGAACGCTTCGGGCATGAGCGACTCGATGGGTTGACCGATCATCTCGGTCCGCGGCCCGGAGAACAGCCGTCCGGCTTGTCGGTTGGCTGCGACTACTCGCCCGTCCTCGGCCGCCACCATCACGGCGTCCGGGAGCATCTCGAGCAGGGCCTCGACGTCTGACATTGCCAGCGAGGTGCCTTCGGGCGCCGGAGTGCCCGGGGCCGGCTCCTGGCCGTCAACGTGGCTCGAGTTGTGCCCCATCATCAAGACCTCCCATGCACATCACACCAGTCGGCGATCCAACCACCTAGGGCCCAAAGTCCACTCCCGGTTATGTAAGGGCATCAAAACATGAAAGGTGGACCTAAGTCAGCGATAAGAGGCGCCTTCCCGGCCCCCGTCGACCGGGCTCGTCGACGGCGTGCGGCCCGTGCGGCCAACGGGGGAGGGCCTCGACGGGCACTGCGCTGAGCTCCAGCGGCATGACGCGTCCCCAGGACCGGGCACCGTCCGGGCAGCACGCTGGCGGCCCGTTGGAACGACGGCAACCTCCGACCGCGATCCTCCCCTCCGGCTCCGGCTCGCCGCAGGGCCGATGGTCCCGAGACCACCCGCACGCCGGGGAGCGAGACGCCGGCCGGGTGCACCGCCAAAGAGGGTCGTGGCCAGCACCTCGCGGCGGGGTACGGTTGCGTGGTCGTACCGCTGGTGGGGCACCGTTCCTGCTCCGGCGGCGTACAAACCAAAGGGACGGGTAGCCACATGCCCGGCCCTCGTCGGATGCGACCCGAAGGAGGCCTGTTGACCAGTCGCACCCAGCTCGAGATCCTCTCCGGCGGCCGGCTCCGCAACTGGGTCATAGGGGTCGGGGCCGGTCTCGTCGCCCTGGCCGGGCTGGTGGTGGGCCAGGAGTACGGCAACACGTCGTCCAAGGACCTGCACCCCCGCCTGGTGGCCTGGCTGTCAGCGGCCGCCGTGATCGTGTTCGGCGCCATTGCCACCGGGCGGCTTTCGCGCATCGCCGCTCACCAGGCATCGCGCCGGTCGATGTCGGCAGCCGGTGGGGTCCGCCTGACGGTAGCCGTGACCGGCTACCTCGTCGCCGTCGTCGCCAGCCTGGGCGTGCTCAACTACACGCACCTGCTCGTGGGCGCCGGCGTGGCCGGCATCGTGATCGGCATCGCAGCGCAGCAGAGCCTGGGCAACGTCTTCGCCGGGCTCGTCCTGCTCCTCGCCCGACCGTTCGCCGTAGGCGACCGCATCCGCGTCCGGGCCGGCGCCCTGGGTGGCATATTCGACGCCTGGGTACGCGAGACCAGCCTGAGCTACGTCACCCTGCAGACCGACGACGGCATGATGCGGGTCCCGAACTCGGTGATGCTCGCCGCCGGCGTCGTCCAGCTCCCCCAGACCGGCCCGGTGCCGCCCCTCGCGGCCGTCCTGCCTCCTGCCGCTCCGCCCGCCGACCAGTCCAGTGCTGCCCAGGCAGCGTCAGGGACCTCGCAGGCAGAGCCGCCTGGCGTGGAGCCGGGCTCACCTCCGGCGTAGTCCACCCGGGCGCTCCGCTCCGCCCGGCGGCGAGGGCCTCGGCCAGCCTGGCACGGCCCGAGCGGGGATGCGCGCCTACGCCGCCAGTCCATGCCATACTGAACCTCCCCGATCCCCTCCTCACAGACCTTCCGTGCCCCGCCCGCTCCGCCTACGCCCCTGGCAGAAGGAGGCCCTGGAGCGGTTCAACGGCTGCCCCGAGCGGGACTTCCTCGCTGTGGCCACCCCCGGCGCAGGCAAGACCACGTTCGCCCTGGCGGCTGCTGCCCACTGGCTGCACGACCACCCGGGCCGGCTCGTGGTCGTAGCGCCCACCGCTCACCTCAAGGCACAGTGGGCCAGAGCGGCGACCGAGCTCGGCTTCCACCTGGACCCGGCGTGGGCGGCGGCCGACGGCGCCCTGCCGGCGGACATGCACGGGATCGTCACCACCTACCAGCAGGTGGCCACCAGCGCCGCCGTCCTGGCCCGGCTCTCGCGCGGGGCGATGGTCGTGTTCGACGAGATCCACCACGCCGGCGACGACAGGGCCTGGGGCCAGGCGGTACGCGAGGCATTCGAAGGAGCCGGTCGGCGCCTGTCGCTCTCGGGCACGCCGTTCCGCTCCGACACCATGGCCATCCCCTTCGTGCGCTACCAGATGGACGTGGCGGCGCCGGACTTCGAGTACGGCTACGGCGACGCGCTGGCCGAACGCAGGGTGGTCCGGCCGGTCTTCTTCCCCCGCACGGGCGGCGAGATGGAATGGAGCGCTCCCGACGGCTCCACCTACGCAGCCAGCTTCGACGACCCGCTGACAAACAACCTGGCCAACCAGCGCCTGCGTACCGCCCTCTCGCTCGAGGGCGACTGGCTGCCCACCGTGTTGCGGGCGGCACACGAGCGCCTGGCCGAGGTGCGGCGCACCCACACCGATGCCGGAGGCCTGGTCATCGCCACGGACCAGGACCACGCCCGAGGGATCGCCGGGCAGCTGTCATGGCGCTTCGGGGTGAGGGCGGTCGTCGCCACATCGGACGACGCCGGCGCCTCCGCCCGCATCGCCGCCTTCCGCTCCTCGGACCAGCCCTGGCTGGTCGCGGTGCGCATGGTGTCGGAGGGCGTGGACATACCGCGCCTGCGGGTCGGCGTCTTTGCCACCACCACGACCACCGAGCTGTTCTTCCGCCAAGCGGTGGGCCGCCTCGTGCGCTGGGTGCCGGGCGTGCCAAACCAGCGCTCCTACCTCTACATCCCCGACGACCCCCGCCTGCGGGCCCGCGCCTTCCAGATCGCCGAGGCCCGCAGGCACAGCCTGCGCCGCGAGAGCCGCCCCGAGCACGAACAGGGCCTGGAGGACATCGTGCCGGCGGCCCGGGCCGAGGAAGGCGCCGACCAGCTGTCGCTGTTCGCAGCCATCTCGGCCGTCGCCACCGGCACCGAGGCCACGCCCGTCCCAGGTCTCGCCGTCCTCGACGACCACGACCCACCCGAGCACGAGGATCCCTCCCTGCTGGTGGAGCTACATGCACCGGCCCTGGCCCTGGTGGCCGATGCCGGCGGCCCGGCGTCGGTCCTCACCCGCAAGGAGCTCAAGGCCAAGTTGCGCGAGGAGAACTCCTATGCAGCCGCCGACCTGGCCCGCAAGACCGGCTGGGGCCACGCCCGGGTGAACGCCGAGCTCAACCGGCTCACGGGCATCCGCAAGGTGACCGAGGCCACGGTGCAGCAGCTGGAGTCACGTCTGCGGCACGCCGAGAGGTGGCGGCGCAGCATGTAGGTGGCGGCGCAGCATGTAGGTTGCGGCCACCGCATGATGCTCGGCCTGGGCCCAACATGTCAAGAGGTCATTTCATCATGAGGTGATTGTGACGACACTCGGGAGAGGTGTCGCCTATGCTGAGCTCGGCTCCCGAGCTGTCTTTTTCGATGCCCGCAGAGAGCCACGGTGCCCGCAGGAACCACGGAGGAGGACCGCGAATGAGCGTCAACGTCGGCGTGATCGGCACAGGCAACATGGGCGCCCACCACGCGCTGACCTTGCACGGCTACGTGAGCGGTGCACGGGTGACCATGCTGTACGACGCCGACGCCCAACGAGCTGAAGACCTGTGCGAGCACATACCCGGCGCGAAGGTGGCCTCCAGCGCGCTACAGGTCGTCGACGACCCAGGCACCGATGCGCTGGTCATCGCCTCGCCGGACGCGACGCACGCGCCACTCGTCCTGGCGGCCCTGCGGGTGGGCAAGCCGGTCCTGTGCGAGAAGCCCCTGGCTCCAACCACCGCCGAGTGTGCGGCAGTGGTGCAGGCCGAGCGGCAAGCCGTCGGCAACGCAGGCGCTCCACTCGTCTCGATGGGGTTCATGCGCCGTTTCGACCCCGGTTACGCCGAGATCAAGGCATCGCTGGATGCCAGGGCACTGGGCTTGCCCCTGCTCGTACACTGCGCCAGCCGGGGTGTCAGCTCCGGACCAGGGACCACGACGGAGTCGGCCATCGTGGGCTCAGCCGTCCATGAGCTCGACCTCATCCCCTGGCTGCTCGGGGAGCCCATCGTCGCCGTGGGTTGGCACAGACCTCGCAGCGCGGGACAAGTCGACGGCTTCCAGGATCCCCAGCTGTTCGTTCTACGCTCGCGCAGCGACGTGGTCACCACCGTGGAGCTGTTCCTGAACGCCCGCTACGGCTATGACATCCGCTGCGAGGTGGTGTGCGAAGGCGGGACTCTCAGCCTGGGCCACCCGCGGGCCACCGTGACCAACGCCGAGCAGATGCACTACCTCCTACACCCGCTGGACTGGCGGCCCCGGTTCGCCGACGCGTACCGGCTCGAGCTGCAGGAGTGGGTCACTTCGATCGCCCTCGACAGGCCGGGCACGCTCGCCGGGGCTGCCGACGCAACACGGGCAGCCGAGGTAGCCGACGCCATCATCGCATCGATCGGCACGGACGGCCGCGAAACCGCCGTCGAGTACCAAGCATTGTGAGCGGTCCGGCCGGCATCCCGACCGCGAGTACAAGCGCATGGTCACCCGGATGGGCGTGGTCGGCAAGACAGCCAAGGAGGAGCACGACGTGACGCTGGTGTTCAACCCCCACCCTCGCCACGGTGGAGGCTGAAGGCCCCCGCGCTCGCGGTGTTCCGCTTGTGAGCGCCCCACTCGCGCCCGTCGCCCCGGGCCGCCGCCGGGTCGCCGTCCGGCTCAGCGCCGACGGCGAAGACCGCGTCGATCACGTACCTCTCGGCTGCGTAACGCGTCTCCGTGTGCTCGAACGCAGACCGCGCCCGGTCGTAGATGATACGCCGCTCGACCACCAGCGCCGTCCGCCGGCCCACCTCGAGCAGCTGCGACTCGGCAGTGCTGGCCACCGTCGCCGAGATCCAACTGTGCGCCAGGTACGGGACCCGTCCGAGGCGCGTGAGCGCCTCGTGCAAGGAGCCCTCGAGCTCCATGCCCAGTACCGGCGCGCACTCGACCGGCAGTACGGCGCGCTCGATGGCCATCGGCACGCCGTCTGCGAGGCGCAGGCGCCTTATGGCAACACAGCGCGCCCCCACTTCGAGCTGCAGCGCCTCGAGGTCTGCCGTCGTCGCTGCCACCAGGCTGGCCTCCAACAGCACCGACGACGCTTTCATACCCCGCCGCCTCATGTCCTCGGTGAAGCTGAGCAGTGCGCCTTCCCGGCGGTGCACCGGTCGCGGCGCCACGAAAGTCCCGTGACCTCTCTGGCGGCGCACCAGGCCTTCCGCTGCCAGGTTCTGCAGGGCTTGGCGAGCCGTCATCCTGCTGACGCCGAACTGCTCGGCGAGTTGGAACTCAGAGGGCACGGGGTCGCCGGGGGCCAGGCCCGGCAGGCGCTGGCGCAGCCACCGCTCTATCAGTTGGTACTGGGCCTCGCTGGGCAGCCGGGTCGCAGTCACTTGCCTGCCAAACCACCTGGCTGGCGGATAGGCGGACCAGCAGGCCCCAGCAGCCGCAACGCGCCCGGTGGGCAGCAACACGCCGTGTGCCATGGCGCAGGGCCACAGTACATGGCACACCCTCGGACGCGGACTGCGAGCAACATAGGGGAAGCACAGTCTATACAAGTGCGGAACCAGGCACAATAGGCAGACTTTGGCTCGCCGAACCCCTGCTGTTGACAGCGCCTAAGGCTCCCAGTAGTATAGGCAAGCGAAGCTAGTTGTATAACAAGCTCGCGATGGAGCGCCTGGCTGCCTGGCACGGACCTGCCAAGCCGGACAGGCGCGGGCACAAAAGGGGGGTACCGGACGTGGGCAGCACCTAGAGCTCTGAACCGTGCCGCATCAACCGGTCAGGCCCGACGAAGGGCACGGTCGCACCCGACGACCCACGCCCGCGGTACCTGGCCTCAATTCGGGCCATGACAGGCGACGGAGCCAGCAGGCACCGACCACCGCCACTCCGTACAAGACCTCGGTACGCCGGCGCAGGCACTGCTGTGCCCGCCGGGCCCTGAAGTACACAAAGGAGCGCACGTCCGTGAAGCACACCAAGTCCGTAAATCCCCTCCTCGGCGCGATGGCTGCGGCACTCGCAGTCTCCGCCGGGACGTTCCTGCCGAGCGCTGCTGCCGCGCCGCGAGCCAACGCCAATGGCGTAACCGACCTGACACTTTGGCAGTGCGGGCCGGGGCCGGGTGCCAGCAGTTGCATGGGAGCGGGTTACCCGGGTCTCATCAAGAGGTTCGAAGCCAGTCACCCAGACATCAAGGTCAACACCCGCTACATCCCCTTCGCCAACCTGGACACGGTGCTCGGCGAGGCGTTCGCCGCCGGGTCGGGACCGGACCTCGTAGACGTGAACTCCTCCGGCGACTACGGTCTGTTCTCCTCCAAGGGTTACCTGAAGAACATCGCCGGGACGGTCGTGGGGCAACCCAACGTGCGGCCGGGAGACTTCTACCCCAACGAGTGGCGCGAGGTCGTCCTGCGACAGGGGACGTTCGGCGTACCCATCGACACCGGTACCCGGGCCCTGTACTGGAACAAGACACTGTTCAAGCAGGCAGGGCTGGCACCCTTCGGCCCGACTGTGACCTGGGCGCAGGTCCTCAATGCAGCCAAGAAGATATCCGCGCTCGGGCACGGCATATACGGCTTCCGCTACGCCGGTGGTGAAAAGTGGTCGATGCTCTACAACAACATCGGGCCCCTGGTGTACCAGGCAGGCGGCCAGTTCATAAACCCGGGAGCGACCAAGGCCTATGCGACCTCGGCCGCTGTCGAAAAGGCCGTCCGCTACTGGGTCGCGCTCAGCAAGTACGCCCCTGCGTCCGACATAACCCAGCAGAACCAGAGCGTGCCGGTCGATGCATTCGCCAAGAACCAGGCTGGCATGTACTACAACGGCTTTTGGGACATCGGCGCCATGACGAGCATCAACCCCAAGATCCAGTTCGGTGAGACCGAGATGAAAGACGTCAGCGTGGACTCCAACACAGGCGGCTGGATCCTCTCTGTGCCCTCGTTCACCCCGGCATCCAAGATGAAGGCGATCGAGCAGTTCTACTCCTACGTCTTCGCACCCAAGAACGAGGTCGACCTCACCGGCATCATGCCGGCGGTCAAGGCCTCCACGCCGCTCGACAAGGCGATCCAGGGGCCCGAGTACCGCATCTTCTGGAACATCCTCGCACAGCACGCACAACAGCCGATACCCCTCACCGCCAACATGTACCAGGAAGGCATCGACATCCTCAACGCCATTGAGGCGGCGGAGCTCGGCCACCCGGTACCGCAGGCGATGGCCAACCTGCAGTCGCAGCTCCAGTCCCTCCTGTAAGGCCATGACGGGCAACGTTCGCCACCCTTGCGCACTCCATGCCGCCGCGCCCAGCGGGCGGTCCGCAGGTGCCGGGGGGGCGAACGTTCCTGAGTGCAGCAGAAGTGCCACGGCACGCAACGCCTGTGCCTTCGACGCCAGCCGGCCCCGGACCTGGCAACATGGTCCCGGGGGGCCGCTGAAGGGGCAAACGTCGGTGGAGAGACCGTGCGGGCTACGGCTAGGAGAGGACGAGCGGGCATGAGCTCGGTCGTGGCGGAGTTGGGGCGGCCTCCCAAGCAGGGGCCGGCCGGAGCACCGCCCTCGCGGTCGGAGCTGGACAGGACGCCCCGAGGTGGGCGGGGCCGGGGCCGGTGGCGGGCACTGGGGGCGGTGGCGACCTGGATCGGGCCGTCGTACCTGGTGCTGCTGGCTGTGATGGGCTTCCCGGCGGCATGGAACGTCGCCATAAGCTTCTTCCAGGTCTCCTACGGCAGCAACCGCTTCATCGGCTTGGCCAACTATGGCCAGATCCTTTCGAGCGGCCAGTTCTATTCGTCGCTGTGGCTCACGTTGTACTGGACGGCCGGCGTCTTCGTCGGCCAGTTCCTGCTCGGGCTGGCGCTGGCCCTGCTCTTCAACCGCCGCATGCGCATCGCCAGGTACCTCAAGCCGTTGCTGATAATCCCTTGGGCGCTCCCGGGGATAGTCACCGCCACCTCCTGGACCTTCCTTTACTCCCAGGACGGCCTTGTGAACCAGGTGCTCGGGGCATTGTTCGGGATAGCACCGACCTGGCTGTCGTCTCCGACCCTGGCGATGCCCGCTGTCATCATCGCAGGCATATGGAAGGGAGCACCGTTCTACTTCCTCATGATCCTGGCCGGCCTGCAGTCGATACCCAAGGAGCTCGTCGAGGCGGCCCAGGTGGACGGAGCCAACAGGCTACGCGTGCTCGTGTCCGTCGAGATGCCCTACATCTCCAACATCCTCGCCGTGACGTCGGTGCTCGGGCTCATCTGGACCGCCAACTACTTCGACGGCATCTACCTCATGACCCAGGGTGGCCCGATCAACGCCACACTGACCCTGCCGATATGGATCTACAACACCGCCTTCAGCGACTTCAACATCAGTGAGGCATCGGCGCTGTCGGTCATATTGCTCCTTATAGTCCTGGCCCTCAGCGTGCCGGCGCTGCGCCAGCGGAGGCGGGCATGACCCTGTCGAAGCTCCGCCAGTTGGGCGTGGAGGTAACGGGCGCCGTCGTGGCCCTTGTCATGCTGGTCCCCTTTCTCTGGACCGTCATCGAGTCGTTCCACGGCAGCGACGTCTTCGCCCCCACCCTGTCCGTGTTCCGCCCTACACTTAGCAACTACCGCTACGTGCTCCTGCACACCCAGATCCCAAAGGAGTTCCTCAACAGCCTGGTCGCCTGCGCAACGGCAGTCATGATCGGCATGCCGGTATCCTGCCTGGCCGCCTACGGGTACTCGAGGCTGCACTTCCGGGGCAAGGCCGTGCTGTTCTACGGGGTACTCGTGAGCCAGCTGCTGCCGGCCACGGCGATGGTCATACCGCTGTACCGGGTGTGGTCGCTGGCACACGCGTTCAACAACCTGGTGGCGCTCGGGGCCGTGTACGCCGCCTTCAACATGGCGCTGGCCGTCCTGCTCATACGCAACTTCTTCGACAACATCCCGCTGGCACTCGACGACGCGGCGGCGATCGACGGCTGCTCGCGAGGCCAGGCCTTCTGGTACGTACTACGGCCTCTGGTCACGCCGGCGGTGGCGGCCAGTGCCGTGTTCGTCTTCGTCAACGCATGGCAGGACTACCTACTGAGCTCGTCATTGGTCACCAACTCGGGTGACTTCACGGTGAACGTCGGGCTGTACGCCTTCGAGGGAGCCTTCACCACCAACTGGGGCGCGATCCTCGCCTCCGCCGTGCTCGTGTCCGTGCCCACCGTGGTGACTTTCGCGCTGGCGCAGAGGTACCTGGTCCGTGTCGTGTCCGGGGGTGTCAAGGGATGAAACCCCTGGGGAGCGTCGACGTGGTGGGCAATGCGGTCGCCGACGTCTTGGTCGAAACGCCCTACTTCCCCCCTGGCAGCGACCGCGAGTTCTCATCCACCAGCTTGGTGCTGGTGGGCGGCGCGGCCCGCCTCGACGTCGGCGGCAACGGGGCGCGCCTGGCGGTCACCCTTGCCCGGCTCGGGGTGCAGGTGCGCCTGCACACCAGCCTGGGAGACGACCAGCTGGGCAAGTGGCTGACGGGCGAGCTGGCGGAGGCGGGTGTCGACCTCCACGCCAGGCGGAGCGGCCAGACAGCGACCAACGTCGTGGCCACCAATGTGGGCGGCGGGCGGCTGTCGATGTTCTTCCCGGGAGCGGCGCCGCCCATGACGCCGCCCGAGGGCGGCCGTCCCGGCCTGGTCGCTCTGGCCACTTGCCCGTTCCCACGCGGGGGGGCCTTCGACGGCTGGCTGGCCTACGCCGCGGCACACGGGGCATGCACCCTCGTGGACATCGGTCCACCGATCGGCGGCGAGCGGCGGCCGGGGGAGCTCTGTGGGCTCGCCGCCACCGGCTCGTGCCTGACCATGAACGAGGCTGAACTGGCCCAGCTCACGGGCACGGCGTCGGTGTGGGCCGGGCTGGCTGCCCTACGGGCGCACGGCTTTGCCAACGCCGTCATCAAGCTGGGGGCCCACGGCGCGGCAGTACTGGACGGGCCAACCGGCCCTGCTGTGCTGGCCAGCACCGAAGGCCTGGATCTGGGGGGCACCAGTACGGTCGGCGCCGGGGACGTGTTCAATGCCGGCCTGGCCTACGGGCTCCTCGGCGGCCTCGGCCTGGCCGAAGCCGCAGTGCTCGGGAACCGGGTCTGCCGCAGGGTGCTGGCCGGGCACCCTGTGGACGCCGGGGACATCCCGGAGATGCTGGCCCACGTCGGCAACGAAATCGAACAGGTACAGGAGGTATGACCATGACCACTCTTCCCCGCTGGGCCGAGGACCTGCTGTCGCGCCACCCCGGGGCGGCCGCGCCGACAGCCGACGACCCGGTGCCGGCATGGCTCCTGGAAGAATCGCGGCGGGTCCCGTTGTGGTACATCATGCGCGAGGCCACCGGCCCCCGCGACGCGCACCCGTACCTCGTCTACGACGAAATCCAAAAAGAACCCGAGCAATGGGCCGACATCCTCAGCAGGTACGGGCCCGACATCGCCCGTGTCACAAAGCTGATCGCCGACCGTGGCATCCGGCGCGTGATCTTCACCGGGTGCGGCTCGGCCTTCTTCACCGCCATGCACGGCGCCCACCTCTTCGAGCGCTGGACCGGGCTCGGCGCCGTCGCCATCGAGTCGTACGAGCTGTCCAACTACTTCCCGAGCGTGGTGCCCGAGGAGACGATGGTGGTTGCCCACTCCGGCACGGGGGGGACGATAGAGACGGTCCAGGCGCTGCAGCGGGCCAAGGGCGAGGGCGTGCTCACGCTGGCGCTCACGAACACCGACCGCAGCCCCGTGCTGGACGTGGCGGACGAGTCCGTCGTCTATCTCACCCACCAGGGCTGCGGGCCGTGCATATCCGTTGTCAGTACGCGCGTCCTGCTGCAGACCATGCTGGCCCGCAGCGTCCGCACCGCAGGCGGCAGCACCGACGTGGGCGCGTCCGTGAGCTCACTTCCCGCCGCCGGCCGGGCCTTCCTCGACACTTTCGTCGACAGCGCGAGGCGGTTCGCTCACGCGACGGCGGACGTGGACGGGTTCTTCGTGGTAGGGGCCGGGGCCAACTACTTCACCGCCCGCGAGGGCACGCTGAAGATCGAAGAGCAGAGCCTCATGGTGGGCAAGGCTTACCGGCCGGGCGACTTCCACCACGACGCCCTTTCATTGGTCCGCCCCTCCAGGCTCGTGATCGTGGTGGCCGCCGACGGCGCCGCCAACGAGAGAACGGTCGACGTGCTGCGGGCAGCGAGGGCCGGCGGTGCGCCGACCCTGGCCGTCGAGTACGGACGGGTGGGCGGCCTGGAGGCCTTCGCCGACGAGACGTGGCACCTCGAAGGCGATCTGGAGGAGGAGGTCGCCCCGGTCCTGCTCACTCTGCCCTTCCAGCTGCTCGGCTACTTCATGGGCGTCCGGCGGGGGTGCAACCCCGACACGCTGGCGACGGACCGGGAGAGCAACACACGGGCGTGGTTGACGTCGTTCCCACTGGGCACGCACTGAGAGCCCTCACCCTGCAAGCGAGCCAACAGGCACTCTCAACAACATCCGGAGGAAATGTGAGCACTACGACAGTCGGCGGGGCCCTCAACGACGACGAGGTGGGGCAGTTCCGGCGCAAGGGCTACCTGCTGCTGAAGCGACAACTGTTCGAGCCGGCTCAGCTCGATGCGCTGGACGGTATCTTCGCCGAGCACCGCGCGGCGCAGGTGCAGAGGAAGGGCGACGAGTTCGACACCCCCCACTTCGAGGACCGTCGCCTCTTCGACTACCTGCTGGCGCCCTCGCTCCTCGACGTCGTCGAACGCATCGTCGGGCCCAACATCGTCCTGTGGTCCAGTCACTTCATCTGCAAGGACCCCCAGGTCGGGAGGGCCACGCCGTGGCACGAAGACTCCGCGTACTGGATGGGACGGCTGGACCGCTACGACCGGCTCGTGACCGTCTGGCTCGCGCTGGACGACGTCGACCGCGGCAACGGTTGCATGGAGGTGATCCCGGGATCCCACCTGGAGGGAGGTTTCTCCGACTACCAGGGGGTGGACGGGGAACAGAACACCTTCGAGTCCGAGATCCGGGACCTGGACCGCTCGGAGGCCGTGGCCTTCGAGCTCAGGCGGGGCGAGTGCTCGCTCCACGACGGCCGCATAAAGCACGGCGCCGAGGCGAACCGCAGCGACCGGCGCCGCCTCGGCTACACCATGCGCTACCTCTCAGCCGAGGTGAAAGTGGTACCGGAGCGCAACGTCGGGCACCGGCTGTGGTTGGCCCGGGGCCGCCCGGTGGCCGACAACAGGCTCGAGAACGCGTGAGACAGGGGCGGGCATTGGCTACGGGCTGACGGACCGTGCCCGGGCGCGGTCATGCCACTCCGACACCAGCCCGGAGGTTGCGGGCGAGCTGCAGCGGCTCGGCTCTCCGCCCGTGCGGCTCCGGGGCTCCCCGACGCTGCGCTCGACGTTCGACACCCTTTGCGTAGCCACCGGGACCTGGTCGTGGGGACCGGCGTCGTCTATGGTGACCACGTCTTCAGCAACATGACGCTAGGCGAAGATCGGAGAGCAATGGCCCAGGAGCTCCGCAGCGCCGGGTGGTACGCCGGCGACGACCGCAACGCCTACATCCACCGTTCGTTCATGCGCCGGGGCGCGCCGGACAGCACCTTCGCCGGGCGACCCCAGATCGCCATCGCCAACACCGCCTCGGACCTCACTCCGTGCAACTCCCACCTGAGCGAGGTCGCCCGGTCCGTCAGGGACGGCGTGCACGAGGCCGGCGGCACACCGCTCGAGCTGCCCGTGGTCTCCCTCGGCGAGACCCAGGTCCGCCCGACCGCCATGCTCTGGCGCAACATGGCGGCCATGGCAATGGAGGAGATGTTCCGGGCCAACCCGATCGACGGGCTGGTGCTCCTCGGCGGCTGCGACAAGACGATCCCGTCGCTGCTCATGGCCGCGTGCAGCGTCGACCTGCCGGCCGTCGTCGTGCCCGGCGGGCCGATGCTCACCGGGCACTTCCAGGGCGAAGCGCTCGGCTGTGGTACGGACGTCTGGAGGCTCAGCGAGGAGGTGAGGGCAGGCACTCTGGCCCAGCAGCAGTTCCTCGAGTCGGAGCAGGCGACCATACGCTCCCACGGGCACTGCAACACCATGGGCACCGCTTCGACCATGGCCCTGGTCGCCGAGGCGCTCGGGACGGTCATCCCCGGCCTCGCCGGCACTCCTGCACCCGACAGCCGCCTCCTCAAAGCCGCGCACGCCTCCGGTCGGCTGGCGGTGCAACTGGTAGCCGAGGACCGCCGCCCGAGCACGTTCCTCGCCCGCGGGTCGTTCCACAACGCGATCGTCGCCCTCTCCGCCATCGGCGGGTCTACCAACGCCGTGGTGCACCTCCTGGCCATCGCAGGGAGGCTCGGCATCGAAGTCACCCTCGATGACTTCGACCGCATAGGGGCCGAGGTCCCGCTGCTGGTCAACCTCCGCCCGGCAGGGCGGTACCTGATGGACGACTTCCAGCGGGCCGGCGGGTTTCTCGCCGTTCTGCGTGAGGTGCGGCACCTGCTCGACCCCGAGGCGCTCACCGTCACCGGCCGACCCCTCGTCGAGCACCTGGACGGGGCCCGCATCTGGGACAGCGACGTCATCCACCCGATCGGCGAACCGTTACAGCCGCACGCAGGTATCAAGGTGCTCCGAGGCAGCCTGGCACCCGGTGGCGCCATCATCAAGCCCGCGGCGGCTTCACCGCACCTCTTGAAGCACCGGGGGCGGGCAGTGGTGTTCGACTCCATCGAGGACTTCCACGCCCGGGTCGACGACCCCGACCTCGACATAGACGAGGACAGCGTCATGGTGCTGCGCGGCTGCGGCCCCAAGGGCTACCCCGGGATGCCGGAGGTGTCCAACATGCCCCTGCCCAAGAAGGTCCTCGAAAAAGGCGCCCGGGACATGGTGCGCATCTGCGACGGCAGGATGAGCGGGACCGCTTACGGCACCGTCGTCCTCCACGTGACCCCGGAGGCAGCCAGCGGAGGGCCACTCGCCCTGGTGCGGACGGGCGACTGGATCTCCCTGGACGTGCAGGCCCGCAGGATCGACCTGGAAGTGCCACCCGACGAGCTCGCCGCACGCCGGCCGAGCCAGGCGGCCCTCGACGGTTTCGCCAAACCGCTCCGAGGCTGGGAGCGGCTCTACGTGGACCATGTCCAGGGCGCCGACACCGGTGCCGACCTGGACTTCCTTGTCGGCGGCAGCGGCTCGGCAGTCAGGCGCGAGTCGCACTGAAGCGACCTGCTCCCTGCCTCAACCGACCAGTGAGGGCAGCGCGACCTCCCCTGGCGGCCCGTCGTAGACCACCGCTCCGTCCCGCAGGGCCACACAGCGGTCCGTCCTGGCCGCGTAGTCAAGCTGGTGCGTGGCCACGACGATGCTCACGCCGTCGGTCGCCGTCTCCTCCAACAGGGTCTCGAAGGCTTCCCGGCCCGGAGGGTCCAGCCCGATGAACGGCTCGTCGACGACCAGCACCGCCAAGGGCCGCACCAGGGCCAGCACGATCGCCGTCTTCTGGCGCAGCCCCCGCGAGAACCGGGCCGGCAGCTCGTCGGCACGGGCGGAGAGCCCGAAGCAGTCGACGAGGTACGCGGCGCGGTCCTCCCAGTCCTCGGCGCTGTGAAGCCGGCAGGTGTACTCGATGTGCTCGTTGACTGAAAGATCGTCGTAGAGGACAGGCTCGTCGGGAAGGTAGGAGAGCTGCGCCCGGGCCCAGAGCGAGCCCGCCGGCTCGCCGCCGACCTCCACCGTGCCGCCGCTCGGCTCCAGCAAACCGGCCACCATCTTGAGCAAGGTGCTCTTGCCCGAACCGTTGTGCCCGACCAGGGCCAGGCACTGCCCGGCAGGCATCTCGAAGTCGAGCGGCTCCAGGGCGACCAGCTCGCCGTAGGACTTGGTGAGCCCCTCGGTCCTCAGGGCCGGGGCGTTGTCTGGAGCCGTCATCCGCACCGACCTTACGTGCCGGCGCCGCGGCCCGTGCCGGCGGCGGAGCCGGCTGCGCCCCGCGCGCCGGCACCAGGAGAGCTGAGAGCCTGTTTCAGTGCCTCGTGGATGGGGTCGTGGTAGCGAGCCCACACGACGACCAGCGCCACCAGCACCAGGACGCCCACCCCGGCACCGGCTGCCCCGGCCGCGCCCCTGTCCCCGCGGGCAGCGAAGACGGGCAGCACGCCGACGGTCGAGACAAGGGGCGGCCAGAGCGTCCTCACCGCCACCCGCGCCCCCACGGCTTCCGGCGGCATCAGCATGTTGCTCTCGGCCAGCAGCGGCGGCGGACCCTGAACGGTGCTGACGACAGCCCCGGCAAGGCCGGCAAGCGAGGCCGGCACCCAGACGACGGCGGCGGTGGCCACCGCTCCGGCGCCCCCGCCGGCCAAAGCCGCCGCCGTCACAGCCCCCGCCGCCGTTACCGGCAGCATCGCTACCGCCGCCGGCCAGAAGAGGCCTGCGAGCACCGCTCCACGGGGCCGGGGGTACCCCTCCATGAGGGTGGGGTGGTCGACAGCCTGCGCCATGGGCTCCGCCACGTCCAGCCCGGCGACGTAGAGCGCCAGGCCGGCGACGAACACGAGCGCCGTTGTCCCCCTCCAGGCCCCGAAGGCGGCTGCTCCCGCTCCGGCACCCAGCAGCACGAGACGGCCCAGGCGCACGGCCGGGAAGCGTAGATAGCCGTGCCAGCCCCGCCTCCAGGGCGCGCCGGCCTGGCTCGAGGCCTGCACGAGGGCGGGGCGGCCCGGGCGGTGGCCCTGGAGGCCTCCCCCACCTGGACGGCGCGCCATCGGAGCGCGGAGACCGGCCCATGGGCGCGAGCGGGGCCTGTCCTGGGAGAGCTGCCTGCGCAGCACGACGACCGTCCGCATGTCCCGCACCGTGGCCGCGAAACGGAGCTGGCCCGCCAAGCTGGCGCGCCTCTCCGACGCCTCCACCGAAGTGCGCCCGACGAGCGCAGGCCCGGCCACCGCCAGACCGAGAGCCACAGCACCACCCACAAGGCCAGCCGGCCTCCAGTGCAACGGCCAGAGAGCGAGCTCCCCGAGCAGGCTGAACGGTGAGGTGGCCCTGGCTGTGGCCAGGTCGGTACCGGCCCAGGCCAGGCAGGCGAGGGCGAGCGCCCCGGAGACCACCCGCCCGAGGCGGGCGCCGGAGGCGATCATGGCCGCCCCCAGGGCGCCGGTGACGACAAGAGCACCCGCCACCGCGCCGGTGGCGGCCCAGGCGGGCCACTGGCCGCCCAGGCGCCGATAGGCGAGGACGGACGCCACCGCACCGACCAGGGCACCGCAGGCGCCGCCGAAGCGAAGCATCCGCAGCGCCGGCCCTCGCAGGGCCGTCCCTCGGGCCACGGGCGCGAGGAGCACGTGCCGCACGTCGGCCGCCTCCACGACCAGGGGGCCTCCGCGACCCCCCGAACGCAGCCCGATCGCCAATGCCAGAGCGAAGACCGCACCCACCACCTGCGGCCCGTTTGCGGCAACTCTCGCCAGCTCAGCGGCAGCCAACCTCCCGCCACCGAGCTCGCCCACCAGCCACCACAGCGCCGCACCTCCCACCAGCGCTGAGACGTAGGCCCGGTACAAGGCTTCCATGACGTCCATGTCGGCGGTGCGACGGCGGCGCCTCGCCCTCCTCAGGTCGACGAGCGCTTCCCGGCGCAAGCGGGCATCGACGCCGGGCACGGCCAGACCGTAGCACCGTGGCCCAGGGGCGCAAGGCGGTGGCCCAGTCGACCTCCCAGACGTGGCTTGGTCAGGCCCACCCGCCGAAGAGCACTGCCTGGCCGCTGACAGCCAAGTGGCTTCCCCGGGGCACCGTGCCGGCGTTACAGGACCTTCAGGACCCGGGCCTCCGGCCTCGGAGGGGCACGGAGACCGTCAACCAGGCGGCGGTACCGGCGGGGAGCCGCCCGTCACCGGCGAGCGGCCCGCTGGCGAGGACGACATCCGTACCGGGCGGCAGGTCGAGCGGGCCGCCATCGAAATTGGCCACGCAGCTGAAGCCGGCGCCCCGCTCGAACGCCAGGGCCCCGTCCCCCGGCTCGCGCCACTCGAACCGGTCGGTCAGGAGCCCCGCTGTCTCGCGCCGCAACTCGAGGGCCCTCGTCACCAGTCGCAGAGTCGAGCCGGCGGAGCGTTGCTGGTGGTCGACCGTCAGGTCGGCCCATGACCGGGGCTGAGGCAGCCAAGACGAGGGGCCCGGGGTGAAGGCGAAGGGTGGAGCACCGCCCGCCCAGGGGACAGGCACCCTGCAGCCGTCCCTACCCTTCGAAGGGTCGCCAGTGCGGGCAACGATCGGGTCTTCGAGGAGCTCCAACGGCAGATCCTCGACCTGCCACAACCCGAGCTCCTCGCCCTGGTAGATGCAAGCGGCCCCAGGCAGCGCCAGCATGACCAGCAGGGCGGCCCTGGCGCGCGCCGTGCCGGCTGCCAGCTGCGCTTGCCCCGTCCCCCCGGGCCGACGGTCACGGGCCTGGGCCTGGGCCTGGGCCTGGGCCTGGGCCTGGGCCTGGGCCCGGGCCTGGGCGTAGCGGGTCACGGCGCGGACCTCGTCGTGGCTGGAAAGGAACCACGTGGGCCGTGCCCGCCCCGGCCAGGGGCCGTCGAGCGTGGGCCCTATGCAGGCCCGGAAGGCCTCGGCGGACCACGGGGCGCGCGACAGCTCGAAGCCGAGGACGGAGTGCAGCTCGTCGTCTCGCAGGTAGCGTGCCAGGCGGGCCGGGCCGTTGACGATCACCTCCCCTACCAGGAACTTCTCAGGACTGTACGATGCCGCCACCGCCCGCCACGACCGCAGGACCCCGTGGACGCTCTCACCGTCCCACAGCGGCGTCTCCGGCCAACCGCTCGGCGAGAAGACGTCGCTGGCTGCGATGCCTGCGTCGGGCAGCGTGGAGTCCTTGCCCATGGCCGGGACGGCGTCGACGCGGCAGCCGTCCGCCCCGAGGTCGTACCAGAAGCGCATCACCTTTTCGAAGTCGTGCTGGACTTCCCCGCAGCCCCAGTTGAGGTCCGGCTGCTCGGGTGCGAACAGGTGCAGGTACCACTGGCCCGGGCTGCCGTCGGGACGGGTGGTACGGGACCATGCCGGGCCACCGAAGGCGCTCGGCCAGTCGTTGGGAGGCAGGGAACCGTCCGGCCCCCTGCCATCACGGAAGTAGTAGCGCTCACGGGCCGGTGCCCCCTCCGCCGAGCTCAAAGCGGCGAGGAACCAGGGGTGCTGGTCTGACGTGTGGTTTGGCACCACGTCGATCAGCACCCGCAGGCCAATGCGGTGTGCGTCCTCGAAGAGGGCCGCTGCGTCCTCCAGCGACCCGAACAACGGGTCTATGTCCTGGTAGTCAGCAACGTCGTAGCCCCCGTCACGCATCGGGGAGGGGTACCACGGGCTCACCCAGACGGCGTCCACACCGAGGCTGCGTAAGTAGCCGAGCCGTGAACGCAGGCCGGGGATGTCCCCGTAGCCGTCACCGTTACCGTCGGCAAAACTGCGCAGGTACACCTGGTATATCACGGCGTCTTCCCACCACCGGTCCCCCACCGCCTTCAGCCCTTGACCGCGCCCTGGATGAGGGCCTTGACGAAATGGCGTTGCAGCACGAGGTAAACCAGGATGGTGGGAGCCATCAGCTCCACCGCTCCGGCGCACAACAGCACCTCGTTGGTCCCGTACTTGTTCTGGAAGGTCTGCAGCGCCCCGGCCAGCGTCCACTCGTTCGGGTTGGCCATCAGGACCAGAGGGAGCAGGAACTGGTTCCAGGTCGAGAGGAACATCAACAAGGCCAGGGAGGCGATGGCCGGTTGGGCCAGGGGCAGGTGGATGCGGCGGAACATCTGCAACGACGATGCACCGTCGACCGACCCGGCCTCGTGCAGCTCCGGTGGCATGTTGACGAAGTAGGAGCGCATCCAGAAGACCGCAAAGGGCATGTTCAGCCCGATGAGCGGAAGGATCAGGCCCCACCTCGAATTGAGCAGGCCCATCGACTGGTCCTGGAAGTAGAGAGGGATCACCACGATCTCGAACGGCAACGCCAGCGTGAGCAGCAGCACGAAGTAGAACAGCCTGCCGAGGGGGATGTCGAGCACGACAATGGCGTACGCGGCCAGGGTGGACACGAGCACGGCTATGGGCACTACACCCAGCACCAGCAGGACGCTCGACTTGAGAAGCGTCGTCATGTTGGCGAGGCTCCAAGCGGCGACGAAGTTGTGCCACTGCGGGTGCAGCGGGAAGTTGAGCCCCTCGGGGATGACGTTCTGCGGCATGAGCGCGGCCGAGAACATGCTGAGCACCGGGATCACCGAGTACAGGGCGATGCCACCGAGCAGTGCGTACCTCGGTCCCTTGGTGCGAAACTGCCTACCCATTGTCCGTTCCCCTGAAGAAGCGTTGCAGCGGGGCGACGACCGCGATGACGATGACGGCCAGCACCACAGCCAGGGCGCAAGCCGAGCCGATCTGGTAGTCGTTGAAGGCCAGGTTGTAGACCTCCACGCCGGGCACGACGGTCGAGTAGCCGGGGCCGCCCTGGGTCATGAGGTAGACGACGTCGAAGCTGGACAGCGCCGCTATGACTGTTATGGTCACGCACACCCCTATCTGCTGGCGCAGGCCAGGCAGAGTCACCTGGCGGAACTGGTGCCAGATCCCGGCACCGTCGACCTTGGCCGCCTCGTAAAGCGACGGGTTGATGCTCCCGATCCCAGCCATGAGCAGCACCGAGCAGAGGCCTGTTGACAACCATGTGCCCACGAAGCCCACCGCCGGCAGAGCAAAGGTGAAGGAGCCGACCCATCCACGGGCCAGGCTGCCCAGCCCGACCCAGTGCAGCACTGTGTTCACGAAACCGTCCTTCGAGTACATCCAGTTCCATGCGACCCCTGCTGCAGCGCCGGGGAGGATCTGGGGCAGGAAGACCAGGGTGCGGGTGACGGTGCCGTACGGTCCCGGTTTCACGGTACGCATCACGGACGCGACGATGAGGCCGAACGTGACCGGCAGGACGGTGAAGAAGATTATGAACACGAAGGCGTGCACGAGCGAGCTGAGCTGCTGGGGCTGCGTGAGAGCGGCCACGTAGTTGGAGAGCCCGACCCACTTCTTCACCGCCGATATGCCGTCCCACTTGTAGAACGAGTAGTTGACGGCTGAGATGATCGGGTGCAGCTCGAAGATGCCGTAGAAGAGCAGAGCCGGAAGGGCGAAAAGCCAACCGGCGTAACGCCGCCAGCGCTTGCTCCGGCGCCGGCCGGGCCCGAGTGTGGCCGCGTCTGCTGCCAGCAGGGCCCGTTGCGCGCCCTTTTCACCAATGGACGTCGTTGTCACCACGTTCACTTTTTCGATCCCCCTCACGGGCTGGGGCGGGCCGATGGCTCCGACAGCGAGCACACAGGCCCACCCCTCACCCTGCCAAGCAGGCTGACCGACGCCTCAGGACGATGTCGCCTGGCGGTCGGCCACCACGTCGGACTGGAACTTCTGGATCATCGCTGCCCCAGTGGTCTTGCCGGCCATGAGGAGCTGGAGCTGGGGCGGGAAGTCGGAGTTGACTATCGGCCCCTGGTTTTGCAGCCAGTTGAGCACGCCGTTGTCCCTTTGGACCAGCTGGTAGACGTTCTCGGTCTGGGCTTGAAGTGATCCTGCGAGCGCCGGAGGCACGATGCGCGCCAGTCCGTATGCGTTGCCACCGCCCACCTTGACAACGACCCTTGCCGCGGCGGGAGTGCTCAGCCAGTTGACGAACTGCGCAGCCTGGTCCTTGTGCGCTGACTTGGCCGCCACCGAGAAGGCGAGGTCGTTGCTCTCCATACCTACGTAGGGGCCACCGACAGTGACGGGCGGGAACGGCATCATGCCGTAGCTGAAGGTCTTGGGGAAGTTGCCACCGAACTCTATCCACGAGCCGCTGATGAAGAACAGGCCGTCGCCGGCACCGAACTCCTGGTAGGACTGGGTCTGCTGGATGGCGTTGGCGTCAGAGTTGAAATAGCCCTTGGACATCCAGCTTCCGAGAAGGTTGGCGGCCGCTACGGCATCAGGGGTGTCGAGGCTCGACCCCGGGACGTTGTCTATTACGTTGTCGATGCCCTTTGCCCCCATGTAGTCGCCGAGGAGCATGTCGAAGAGGTGCCCCGTGAGCCCGTCCTCGTTGGAGCAGATGATCGGGGTCACCCCGTGCGCCTTGGCCGTGGCCAGCTCCGCTGCGAACTGGGAGATCGTCTTCGGCACATGGAGGCGGAGCTTGGCCATGAGAGCCCGGTTGTAGAAGATGCCCGTGACGACCCCGGCCTGCCCGCCGGCCTCGTAGAGCGGACCTCGGCCGATCACCCCCTTGGAACTGACCCGGCCCGGAGCCAGGGCCTGGGGCGAGAACTTCTTGGTCCAGCCGTAGTGGCGAGCGTACCCGTCGAGGTTCAGCACCTCACCGTCCGCCACCTCTTGGACGAGGGCCGAGGGGGCGAACACGTCGGGCCCGGAGCTCGTGCGAAGGTCACGGGGCAGTGCCGTGTTGTAGTCCGTGTCCGGGACAGTCATGAGCACGACCTTCACGCCCTTTTGGGACTTGTTGAAGGCGTTTGCGAGTGCTTGGTTCAAGGTGGCCGTCCCCGAGCCGGAGAACAGCTTGATTACCACGGGGCCGGACGCGAACGCCGGCGCGCCTGCGGCACCGAGTCCTGTCAAGGCCAACGAGGTCGAGACGAGCGTGGCAGCGGCTGGTCCGAGCGCCTTCCCAAGGCGGACCGGTCGCGCCGCCCGCACCCGGGCGGGCTGGTGATAAGGCATTGCCTTCCCCTTCCAGATCATCGACATAGGACCCGGACCTGGGTCCTAGTGGAAGCGTTTTCATCATGTCATCGCACGCCCGCTCTGTCAAGGGGTTCTGGGACAGAATTCACTCGTGAGATAGTCCTCCCAGGTCAAGGACAACTCTCCGTGATCAGCGGAGGTCGCCCGGGCCAGCAGGCCACCCGAGAGCCCAAGGGCGAATCCTCAGGCTCAGGTCCAGCAGCGGTAGGGATGGAAACGTTTCCGTTCGTGTTACCATTGCGGCGATGAGCAACGGGCGCCAATCGAGCATGGCCGACGTCGCCCAGAGGGCCGGTGTGTCCATGGCCACCGCATCCAGGGCGCTCAACGGGTCGCCCGGTGTCGCCGAGACGACCCGGGAGCGTGTCTTCCTGGCGGCCCAGGAACTGGCCTACGTCGTGTCCCCCGAGGCTTCACGACTGGCTCGGGGGACGACCCGGCGAGTGGCCGTCGTGGTGCCCCACATCTCTCGATGGTTCTTCGCCGCGATGCTCGAAGGAGTCGAGGGGGTGCTGCGCGAGGCCGGGCTCGACGTGCTCCTCTACCACGTGGGCGACTGCGAGGACCGCCGGGACTTCTTCGACCGCCTCCCGGCGCGGCGCAAGGTCGACGCCGTGGTCGTCCTGGCCTTCCCGGTCGACGAGCACGAGCAGCGCCGTTTCCAGCTGATGGGCGTCGACATCGTCGCCGCCGGCGGTCAGCATGCCACTTATCCGTACGTCTGCATCGACGACGAGCAAGCGGGCCGCCAGGCCATGGACCACCTGCTCTTCCTCGGTCACGAGCGCATCGCCATGATCGCTGCCGTCGACCCGGACCAACCGGCCGCACTCCAACAGGGCCGGTCGGATGCCTACTACGCAGCGCTCGGCGATGCAGGCCTGCCGGTCGACGGGCAACTGGTCGTCACCGTCGACTGGGGTGGCGCCGAGGGCGCCACGGCGATGGACCGGCTCTTGAGCCTGCGCAACCCGCCCACGGCGGTCTATGCCCACTCCGACGAGGTGGCGCTCGGGGCCATCAGGAGCCTCAGGCGGGCCGGGCTGTCCGTGCCGGAGGACGTGTCGGTGATCGGGATCGACGACCATCCCGTGGCCGAGCTCGTGGACCTCACAACCGTCCGCCAACCCGTCGAGGTGCAGGGCGAGATAGCGGGCCGTATCGTCGTCGACCTGCTGAGCGGGCAGGCAGCGCAGAAGTCGGTGACGGTGCCGACGCAGCTCGTGGTGCGTGGCACCACGGCACCTCCCCGGGGGGCGCGGCAGCGGGCGTAGCCGGGCGAGGTGCTCACCCCCCGCTCGAAGATGCCCCCGGGACGCGTGCGACCTGCAGAGCCGTGACGGCATTTCGGGCCGCTTCCAGCAGGTCGGTCACCTCGGCCAGTGCCGGTGCCAGCTCGTAGGGGTGGGCGTGGCAGGCAACGCAGAGCGCCGACCAGGCCTGGCGTGCGCCCAGCGCTTGCTGCTCGCCGACCAGGGCCCTCAGGCAGGCGAACTGGTCGGCGAAGCTGGCACTGGCCAGCTCGGCCAGCTCGGGGGCCCATGCACCGGCAACAGCCTGTTCGAGAGCCTGGCGGGCCAGGAACGCTGCTGCCCGTCCCCAACTCGTCCCCCATAGGGCCGAGCTGTCCTCCAGCACCTCCCTGGCGGCCGCCAGGAGGTCGAGGGGCGTAGCGTCCTGGCCCGTCACGTAGCGAGGGCCCTCACGCGCTCGACCAGGCGCTTGACGTCGCCGACCAAGTTGGCCGGGTTGGCACCGCCGGCGTGCGCGCCCTCGTTGCAGGCCCTCACGGCATCGGCGGCCCAGGGACCGACCCTGGCATTGAGCCACGAGTAGACCTCGCCGCCCTTCGACGGGTCGTCGAACAGCGCCAGGGCCAGGCGGGGCAGCAGGCGCCTGGCCGCGAGAAGCTCCTCCTCCAGTTGGCCGTGGCCCGAGCCGTTGGCCAGTCGGCGTCGCCGGGTCACCTCGTTGCAAGCCGTCTCGAGGGCGGTACGGCAGATCCCCGGTACCACCCGCGAGGTGACAGCCCTCGACAGATGGTCGGCAGCAACCAGACGGGCGGCGTCAGCCAAGAGCAGCGAGACCGGATCGGAGACGGCGACGACTTCGACTACCGACCCAGCCCTGCGTTGGACCTGTAATATGCGGGCCGGGAGCTGCAGGTCGCGCACAGCTGCCGGCAGGCGGTCGTCGTGGGTGAACACCACGACCTGACGGGTCTTGCCCGCCTCGGCCAGTACCCGGGCCAGTCCGGCCACCTTCGCAGGGTCCATCGCCTGCACAGGGTCGTCGATGACGACGAAACGCAGCGGGGAACGCTCGGAGGTGGCGCGGGGCAGGAACACGGACAGGGCCAGAGCGTTCACCTCGCCCTGGCTCATCACCCCGAGCCCTGCAGCGTCCTTGCCGTCCACCGCCACCTCGAACTCGACGTGGCTGTGGTTGCCGGCCCCCGCCAGGCGCATGCGCAACAGCTCCACGTTGCTCTCCTGTCGCAGCTCGGCCCACAGCGCCACCGTCCGGTCGGCGAAGGGACGCACCTGCTCGTCGCGCAGCTCGTCGTTGGCGCCCTTCAGCCACTTCTCTGCGTCCTTCAGCGACGACGCCAGCGCCTTGGCCTTGTCCGTCCCGGCGGTGGCGCGGCAGTACTGGGCCAGGCGCTCGGCCAGAGGTGCCCAACGACCCTCCCGGGAACGCACCTCGTCGCCCGCGGCACCCGCCAGGCGGGCGACCGCCTCAGCGAGGACCGGGTAGGCCGTGCCCATGGCGTCCGCCAGTGCCCTCATGGCTCCCGGCTTGCCGTCGCCAACGACCAGCGCCGACCAGGCCCGCCACGCCTCCAGGGCGGGGCCGGCGTCGAGCCCCGTCTCGCCGGCGCGAACCAGGCTCGGAGGCACCGCTACGAGCAGGGCCCGCGCCGCCGCAACCGCAGCGGCGGCGCTCCGGCGTGCCGTCGCCACCTCCTGGCCCAGCTCCTTGTAGCCCTCGAGGCGTGAGGAGGCGGAAGCCTCCCAGGCCCCGTCGAGAGCCCCGGGCGCCTGGCACACAGGGCAGTCCCCCGGGCCGTGGCGACCGTAATGGGCCAGGGCCAACTCCAACATCTCCGCCACCGAGCCGGCGTGCTCGGCAGCAGCCGAGGTCGCTGCCTCCAGGATGTCGGCAGCCGTGCGCAGACCTGCCGCCGCCCCGTCCACGTCGGCGCCGTCCGGGACGGTCAACGCGCCGAGCTGGGTGAGCACTCCACGCGCGCCGGCAGCCGTGCCCGTCCCCTCCGACAAGTGCGCCAGCGCCTCGACGTCCGCCGTGCCGGCCCGCAGCAACGCCAGCGCGCTCACCGCCCGCTCGTCCTCGCTCGCCCCCAGCGCGGCCTCCAGCTCGGCACGCAGGTCCTTGGCCGCCCTGACCTGGCTGTCGCAGTCCCGGCGGGCCCCGGCCAGCAACTTGGCGGCGGCTTCGAGCGCGTCCAGCCCCAGCAGGGCGTTGAGCTGGTCGTGGAGGTTCTTTGGCTCCGCCAGCAGGCTCTCGAGCTCGGAGTGGGACAGGAACGGCCTGTAAGAGCTCAACGCCTGGGCCCAACCCAGGTCCTCGACCGTGCCTCGCTGGCGCGCCGGCTCCTGCGCCCAGGCGGTGGACGCCGTCAACGCCATGGCGTCCTCGGACCAGGACCGCTCAACGACCGTCACTCCGCTGGTACCCTCCACCAACAGCTCCGCCCGCAGCCGGGCCTGCGGCGCGTGCAGGCACCGCCACCCGTCGCGCCAAACCGCTGAACGGTTTTCCCAGCGGCGCAACTTGCCGGTAAGCAGCACCTCCAGGCCCTCGGCGAACGAGGACTTGCCAGAGCCGTTGCGGCCGCACACCACCGTGAGCCCGGGCCCGGGCTGGAGATCCAGCGTTGCGGCAGGCCCGATACCCCGGAAACCCTCGACAGTCACCGAGCGCAGGTACGCTCGCACCGCTTGGGCGTGCGTCCCGTTGTCAGCGGCCACAGCCTGCTTCGGCCGGTGCGTGAGCTGACCGCCCACGGCCTTGCGCAGCTCCTTGTCTCCGTCGAGCGAGGCCAGCAGCAGGTCGGCTGCCGGCTCGGCGAGGCCCACGCGCTCGAGGCGCCCGAGCACGGCAGCTTCCAGGGCTTGCTCCATGACCCTGACGATAATCCCGCGGCCCGACTCCACCGACAGCCGCCTCGCAGGCACGTGACGCTACTTCACCCCTCCTGCGCGCCGAGGTGGAGGGTACCCCCACGTCGGGAAGTCCCGGGCTCATGGGCCGGTGGCCGGCACTTCTCGCACGCGGCTCGGGAGGCGGGCACAATCGAGGGATGGGCACCGTAGCGCCGACCTGGCCCGCCGCCGCGCTCTCGTGGCGCCGTGAGCCCCCGGCGGGCGGCAGGTGGGAGCGCGCTTGAGCACCGGCTCCACGCTCGAGCTCTCACTCGCCCTCTCGGGCACGTTCGTGTTCGGGCTCAACGGGGCCCTCACGGCCATGGAAGCCGAAAACCTCGACATCGTAGGCGTAGTGGTCCTGGCCGTGATCACCGCGCTCGGTGGTGGGATCATCCGGGACGTGCTGATCGGTTCGTTGCCCCCGGCTGCGTTCCGGGACTGGCGCTACCTGGTCGTGGGCGGCGGAGCCGGGGTCGCCGCCTTCGTCGCCCGGCACATCTGGGTACGAGCCCAGCGGTCGATCACCGCATTGGACGCCGCCGGCCTGGCGCTGTTCTGCGTGACGGGGACCACCACGGCCTTCGCCGCCCATCTCGGCCCGTTCCAGTCGGTCGTGCTCGGGACGATCACCGGCGTCGGCGGCGGCACGGTCCGCGACGTGGTGATCAGGCGCGTACCGACGGTGCTGTCGAGCGGCCTGTACGCCATCCCTGCCGCCTGCGGCGCCACGCTCACCGCCCTGGCCCTCGAGTTCCACTTCTACGGAGGTGCTGCCGCCGTCGCCGCTGCCGCTGTCTGCTTCTCGATCCGCATGCTCGGCGTCCGCTTCAACCTGAACGTCCCCGCTTCACACCCCCGCTCCACCCCGGACGCCCGGGCCCGCCAGGACGCCGGGCCCGACCGGGAGGGCCCGTGAAGGGTACGGCGAGGACCTCGCTGCGGCCATCGCTTCCTGGCGCGACGAGGGCGAGCGGGCGGCTGTGCACTGCGCGCGAGCCGAGCGGCGCACGCCTGCCGTGGTGGCCGCCTACCTGGCCCGTCGCTTCGACGAGAGCGGCGAGGAGGCCTGGAGCCCGGTGGCCCGGCAACTGCCGAAGGGCCAGGCAAACCCGTGCCTTCGCTGCTGCCCTGGGCCACCGGTGGCCACCCGGGCGGACCAGCGCCCCCTGAGCGATCGACCAGCGGCTGCAGTCGTGCCGGACCAAAGGGGCCTCCCTCTACCGTCCGCCGGGGCTTGACGCCTGCATCTGTTCGAGCAGCTCTTGGGTTTCTGCGAGGGAGGCGGTGATTATGCGCTTGGCCACCTCGAGGAGCTCGAAGAGCATGGGCTCGCCGACGGAGTAGTAGACGTTGGAGCCGACCTTGCGAGATTGGATGAGGTTGGCCCGACGCATGAGTCCGAGCTGTTGGGAGAGGTGCGAGGGTTCGATGCCGACTTCGGGGATCAGCTCGCCGACGGGTCGCTCGCCGTCGCGAAGGACCTCGAGGATCCGGATGCGGGCCGGGTGCCCGAGGGCCTTGAAGAACTCGGCCTTGACTTGGTGGATCGGCATCGTCATGCTCGGCAGTTCCTCGGGAAAGATCGTCGTTGCCGTTGCGAAATCGGGTACAGGCTCCGCGCCCGTTCGGCAGAGGGCTGACCTGCGTTTGTCGACTTTACATGAACTGATGAATCTGGTAACTGCTGGAAGTGCTCACAGGTCGTTGCCGGCGTAGGAGAGGTTGAAGCTCTTGTTTGCCAGAGGGAAGTCCGGGACGATGGTGTCGGACAGGGCGACGGACAAGGCAGGCCAGTTGAGGAACGAGGGGTCCACTACCTTGACCCGGCGCAGTCGGCGCGCCTCGCCGACCTCGACGCGGTGGACGACGACCCCTCGCCACCCTTCGCAGATGCCGACCCCGCTACCCACCCCGTTGGTGGCAGTGCCCTCGCGCGACGCGACGGCATCGAGGTCCCCGGCGCGGGTGGCGAGGTCGGCGAGGACGGAGAGGGAGGAGCGGACCTCGTCGATGCGCACCAGGTAGCGGGCCAGGACGTCCCCGGTTGTGTGGCGTGCCGGCGAGAAATGTTCGCCCAGGTCGACGAAGGGATGGGAGAGGCGGCCATCGAAGGCCACACCGGCTGCTCGGGCGACGACACCGACGACCCCGATGTCACGGGCGTGGGCATCGTCGAGGACGGCCGTCCCGGCGAAGCGCTCCATGACGAGCGCGTTGGAACTGGCCAGCTCGACAAGTTCGTCGAAGCGGTGAGCCACCTCGGCGAGCTCGGCCGGGCGGGGAAGGCGGTCGACCCGGGCGCCGCCGGGCACGACACCTCCGCGCAGCAGCCGGTGGCCGGTGACCTCGCCGTTGAGCTGCAGGAGCCGTTCGCGAAGCGAGAGAGCCCAGGCGTTGGCTATGCCGAACCCGACGTCGTTGCAGAGCGCGCCGATGTCGGCCACGTGGTTGTGGAGCCGTTCGAGCTCCAAGAGCGCCGCCCGCAAGATGTGGGCGTCGCCGGGCACCACGATGCCGCAGGCGTCCTCGACCGCCTGGCAGTACGCGAGGGCGTGGCCGACGGCCGTGTCGCCCGAGATCCTCTCGGCGATCTCGAGGCCGGCGACTATGTCCTTGCCCTCGAAGAGCCGCTCGATGCCTTTGTGGACGAACCACAGCCGCGCCTTCATGCGAAGGATCGTCTCGCCGACGACCCAGAAGCGGAAGTGGCCGGGCTCGATGAGCCCGGCGTGCACCGGTCCGACGGGGATCTCGTAGACGCCGGGACCTTCGACCGGCACGAAGGGGAACGACCCGCCGTCCGTGACCATCTCAGGGGGACCGCCCGACCCGTGGCGCATCGGGTACCAGCCGGCAGGCCAGTGCTGGTGCAGCACCAGGCGACGGGGCTGGGGGTGGCCCACCGGCTCGATGCCGAACAGGTCGGCCATCTCGCGTTCGAACCGGCTCGCCGGGAACGACAGCGCAGCCAGCGTCGGCACCTGTGGCCGGGAGCTGTCGAGAGGGACGTGCAGCTCGACGCGGGTGTCGGGGGGACCTGAGGTGAACAGGTAGGTGGCGCGCAGCGACCCGCCGTCGTCGTGGCCCGACACGAGCGCGAGGCGCATCCCATCGGACAAGAGGGCCTGGGCGGCGGTGGCGAGGTCGTGAGGGGCGACGATGCTGGCAAGCGACGACCTCCCGGGCCGGGCGTGCCCCAGCGCGCCGGTCACGGCGCCACCACGTGGGCTGCCGCATGGAGGAGCCCGGACAGTGGCCACGCGAACACACCGATCAGCCCACAGGCAACCAGGCCAGCGACGAGCGGCGCTGCCACCCATGCTGGGGGCGGCGCCAGCACCTCGGTGGGGCCAGGCGCGCCGAGGAGCATGTGGCGGGCGTGCCCGACGACGGCGACGAAGATGACCACCATGGCGGCCAGGGCGGCGACGGCAGCCCAGCCGAGGCCGACTTGGAACTCGGCGCGGGCCATCAGCAGTTCGCTGGAGAAGAGGCTGAACGGCGGGAGCCCCAGTAGGGCGACCAGACCGGTCCCGAACACGCCGCCGAGGGTGGGTCGTCGGGCGAGGAGGGCGTGGACGCCGTCGATCCGGCTGGTGCCCTCTGCGGCCATGATCTCACCGGAGGTGAGGAACAGGACGCTCTTG
The DNA here is from genome assembly GCA_021828475.1 of Actinomycetes bacterium. Taxonomy (GTDB): domain Bacteria; phylum Actinomycetota; class Acidimicrobiia; order Acidimicrobiales; family Palsa-688; genus JAJZMF01. The sequence goes on along the minus strand of JAJZIY010000020.1, from coordinate 14,785 downwards.
GCCAGACCATGGCCCAGGATGTGGAGCAGGACGGCTGCGATGGCGAGCGGGATGCCCGCCGCAGCGCCGAGGGCGACGAGGCCCATGTGCTCGATGCTGTGGTAGGCGAGCATGCGCTTGTAGTCGCGCTGGGTGAGCAGGAGTGAGGCGGCGACGGCCAGGGACGAGAGGGCGACCACGACGAGCAGGGTGCGGGAGAAGCCGGGGCCGAGGGCGGCGTCGGTCACCGCCTTGAAGCGCAGGATGGCATAGAAGGCCACGGTGAGCAGCACACCGGACATGAGGGCGGAGACCGGAGCAGGGGCTTGGCTGTGGGCGTCGGGCAGCCAGCTGTGCAGAGGCACCAGGCCGACCTTGGTGCCGTAGCCGAGCACGACCAGGGCGAAGCCGAGCCGAAGGACCGAGGGGTCGAGGTGCCGCGCGCCGGCCACCAGCGAGGTCCAGTCGAGGGCGCTCGCCGAGTGGCCTCCGGCGCGCAACGCGCAGAGGTAGACGAGCACGGTGCCGAAGAACGCCAAAGCGATCCCGACCGAGCAGATCACCAGGTACTTCCACGAGGCCTCCAGGGCACCTCTGGTCCGGCGGTGCCCGACGAGGAAGACGGTGACGACTGTCGTCGCCTCGACCGCCACCCACAGCACGCCGACGTTGGCAGCCAGGACGGCGAGCAGCATGGCGGCCACGAAGGCCTGGACGAGCACCCCGTAGGCGGTGGCTCGGCGCGGGCTACACCGTCCGCCGGCCACCTCGAGCGCCATGGTCCGCACCCCGAGCCACGACGCCAAGAGGCTGATCGCCCCGATGACCACCACCATGAACGCGCTCAGCGCGTCGGCTCTCAGCACCCCTTCGGCTCCGGTCAACGGACCGTTGCGCACCACGCGGACGGCGACCCACACCCCGAGGGCCAGCGTGGCGCCGTTGGTCGCCACGGCCAACCAGCGCGCGGCATGGTCCCGCCAACCCGCGACGGCGGCGCCACCGAGCAGCGGAAGGGCGAGGATCAACTCGAGGACCATCAGTCGTGCAACTCCCGGAGCTCGTCGAGGTCGAGATCGCCGAACTCCGACCGGAGGCGCTGCGCCAGCACCATGAGGACGACGACACCGAGGAGCACGTCGAGGGAGACGCCGAGCTCGATCAGGAACGGGACACCGGCGGTGCAGAGGAACGCGACCAGGGCGACGCCGTTGTCGACGAGAAGCAGGCCGACCATCTGGAAGATGGGGCGCCGCCGCGACACGAGGACCAGGAAACCGACGAGCAGGGTGGCGATGCCCACAGGGACGAGGGCGCCGTTCGTCGCGCCCACGAAGGTGGCCACACCGCGAGCGGCCGCAAACGCCACCACGATGAGCGCAGCGGAGGCGACGAGAGACGCTGGCACATTGACCAGCGGCCGGCGCTCGCGGTCGGGTGCGCCCCCGGCTGCTCTGCCGATGAGCACCGGAACGGCCAGTCCCTTGACGCCGAGCACCACCGCTGCGGTGGCCATCAAGCCGGCGTCTCCCATATGGACGCCGACGGTCATGGCGACGCAGCCGAGGGCGAAACCCTGGGTGGCCACCACCCTCAGCACCGAGCGCACCGAGGTCACCCACAGCACCACGACAGCGCAGATGAGCACCGCGCCTGCCGCCAGGGTCAGGGTGGAGGAGTACGCGCTCGTCACGGGACCACCAAGGCCGACACCACGGCCAGCACGGCCAGCACGAACGCTCCGGCCGTCAGCTCAGGCACCCGGAAGAGGCGCAGCTTGGCTACGGCGACCTCGAAGACGGCCAACGCGATACCCAGGGCCGTCACCTTCGCAGCGATGGCGACGACGGCCACCGCCACGTGCCCGACGCCGGGTGCTGTGGCAACCCCCCAGGGGACGAACAGGTCGGCGAAAAGGGCGAGGAGGACCACCAGGCGCATGGACTCGCCCAGCTTGACCAGGGCCAGGTCCGCGCCGGAGTACTCGAGGACCATCGCCTCGTGGACCATCGTCAGCTCGAGATGGGTGCTCGGGTTGTCGACCGGGAGCCGGCCGCTCTCGGCCACGATCACGATCAGGAACGCCACCAGGGACAGCAGGCGTTGGGGGGTGGCCAGCCAGGCGGGGTGGGCGAGCGAGCGGGCGACGATGGTGGGCACGTTGGAGGAGCGAGCGGGGACCGAGAGGGCGAGCACGGCGACGAGCAGTGCCGGCTCGGACAACGCTCCGATGGTCATCGCCCGGCTGGCACCCATGCCTCCGAAGGCGGTGCCGGTGTCGAGGGCGCCGAGGGCGAGGGCAACCGAGCCGACCAAGAGGAGGTAGACGAGCGCGAAGAGGTCGGCCGACCACCCGAATGCGGGGTCGGTGGCTAGCAGCGGGGCGACGAGGGCGATCACGAGCGTCGTGGCGACCAGGACGACGGGTGCGGCAGAGAAGATCCAGCTCGCCTGGTCGGGTCGGGTGCGTTCCCGGCGGGCCAGCTTGCGCAGGTCGAGCAGCGGCTGGTGGACGGGGGGCCCGACCCGGCCCTCCAAGCGGCAGCGCACCTTGCGCATCAAGCCGACAAGGAGCGGCCCGCCTGCCACCACGCCGAGCACCTGGAGGACCGAGATCGCCGCCACCGCCGGCAGCGGCCAGGCGCCCGTCATCCGAGAACCACCAGCACCACCACGAGGGCGGCCAGACCGAAGGCCAGGTAGCGGTGCACACTGCCGTTTGGGACACGGCGGGCGAGGCGTCCCCACCAAGCCAGGCCCGACGCCGCGTGGCGGTAGCCGTGCCGCTCGAAGGCGTCGTCGAGCGAGGTGTGGAACGTGGCCGCCTCGACGTAGTACCTGGACTCGGCGACATGGCTGACGTCGAGGTCGTGGGCCGGGGTCAAGACGTCCTCGAACACCCGGGTGAGCGGCTCCCCGAACGACGTAGCGGTGTACTGCATCCTGGCGGTCTGCATCTCCCTGCCGCATCCCCACGCCTCGGTCCGCCGCACCGCCGCCCGCTGCAGGGCCGACCGCACCCCCGCCACCAGCACCACCGCCACGAGAAGCCCGAGGGCAAGCAGGCCGGGGGCGAGGACGCCGCGCGCACCGAGGAGCCCGACGTCCCAACCGCGGACCAGCGGGCCCGGGACCCGGCTGGCGGTGACGGCCCGGGCCGCGTCGAGCACGGCTGGGACGACGAGCGAGGGGGCTACCCCGAACACGAGGCACAGCGTGGCCAGGACCCCAGCTCCGGCCCACATCGACCGGGGGACCTCACCCGCCTCGGCGGCTTGTGTGCCACGGGGCCGGCCCAACAGCCCGATCCCGGCCGCCTTGACGAAGGTCAAAGCAGTCAAACCACCGGTGAGGGCGAGCACCCCGACCCCGACAGGGAGCGCGATCGCCAGCGACGGGTCGGACGAGGGGAGTCCGTGCAGCAGGGCTTGGAGCAGCAGCCACTCGCTCACGAACCCGCACAGTGGCGGCAGGGCGGCGATCGCACCAGCGCCAACCAGGAAGAGCGAGCCCGTCACCGGCATGCGCCGGAGCAACCCGCCGAGCCGGTCGAGGTCCCTCGTGCCGGTCGCTTGTTGGAAGGAGCTTGCCGACAAGAACAGGGACCCTTTGAACATCGCGTGGAAGACCACGTGAAGAAGAGCAGCCACGAGCGCCACGAGCGCCAGCGACCGGTGGCCGGTCGACGCGAACAGGCCCGCAGCGCCCACTCCGAGGAGCACGAGCCCCATGTTGTCGGTCGTCGAGTAGGCCAAGAGGCGCTTCAGGTCGGTGCTGGTGGCAGCGTGCAGCGAGCCGAACAACGCCGACAGCGCTCCGAGGCCCATGACCAGCAGCCACCACCATGCCGGACCGCCCCCGAGCAGCCCGTCACCCACCCTGACGATGCCGTAGACGCCGAGGTTGACCATCGCCGCCGACATCAGGGCGGACACCGGACCGGGGGCTTCGGGGTGGGCTCGGGGTAGCCAGACGTGCAGCGGCACCATCCCGGCCTTCGAGCCGAAGCCGACCGCGACCAGCACGAAGGCGGTCCCGCGCACCCAGGCCGGCATGCCGGAGGACCCTGAGGCGATGGCGGCGAAGGATTGGCCACCGGCGTGGGTAGCCAAGAGGACCAACCCGGCGAGGAGCGCTGCGGCGCCGAACTGGGTCATCACCGCGTACCACTGGGCGGCCACGGCCACCTCGGGCCGGCGCCGGTGGTCGACGAGCACCAGCAGCAGCGAGGTGACGGCCATCAGCTCCCAGACGAACAGGAACGTGGTGACGCTGGCGGCGGCGGGGACGAGAAGGAGGGCGGTGACGAACAGGGGCAGGACGCATGAGGCCGTCCGGCTCGAGAACCCATGGCCGTCGTAGCCGAGCCGGAAGACCATGGCGCAGATCGCGACCACGGCCGAGATGGCCACGAACAGGGCGCCGAAGCGGTCGAGGGCGAGCGAGAGCCCGCCGAGCGGCAACAGCCGGCCGGTGTGGACCACGGCGGCTCGGCCGCTGCGGAGCACGTCGAGCGCCACCGCCAACCCGCATGCGCAGGCGGCGGCGGTCAGCGCCGAGACGACCCGGGCCCGGAAGCGCTCGGGTGCGGCCGCCCCGGCTGCCGCGGCAACCAAACCGACCAGCGTGGTGGCGACGAGCAGGTCCGCTGTCACCTGCCGGCCAGGCCCCGCAGCGCCGAGACGATCGTTGCCGGGCTGGGCGGGCAGCCGGGGATTTCGAGGTCGACGGGCACGATATCCGCGACCGGGCCTTCGACGCCGTAGGCCCCGGCGAACACGCCGCAGTCGCGGGCACAGTCACCGACGGCGACCACAACCCGGGGCCGCGGCACGGCTTCGAAGGTCTTGCGGAGAGGGTCGGCCATGTTACGCGTGACCGGTCCCGTGACCAGCAGCCCGTCTACATGGCGAGGAGAGGCCTCGAGGCGGATCCCGAAGCGCTCGGCGTCGTAGACCGGAGAGGACATCGAGGCGATCTCGACCTCGCAGCCGTTGCACGACCCGGCATCGACATGGCGAAGCTGAAGCGAGCCCCGATGGCGCTTTGCCGCCTCCTGTACCGCCGGCGAGCAGACCTCGCGACGGGCGACGGCAGCCGGGTGCGCGCGCCATCGACGAGGTGGGGGCAGCAGTCGCATGATTGACAGAAATATCAATCGATGATTTTATGCGTTGTCAAATCTGAACACCCTGCGGCTGGCCTGGGCCGGCGCAACCTGGGAGCACACCGGCTTCGCCGGCGCCATGCCGAGCCGGCACGGGTCGGCCCCTGCCTCTCGCACGCGAAGGGCGCACCGTCAGCGCCGGGCCCACCAAGGGGGGGTAGGCCCCTGCCTCTCGCACGCGAAGGGCGCACGGCGGCTCCATGCCCCAGGCCGCCCTGGTGCTCGACGATGCCCTTCGACGCCGGGCCCTGAGCCGACTACAGCGGGCTTCGAGAGAACCCTCGGGACCGCCCCGCTGCCGAGGCGGACGCGGTCACAGAGGACCTCCCCGCGTGCGTTTTGGCCCGGTGTTCACACGTGGCCTCGCGACGATGCGACAAGGGATCTCGGCGTCCTCATCGAGGTGGTAGCTGGCGCAGATCCGGTGATAGCCGTCGGCTACCCACAGCGGGTCGCCCCGCACGAGCAGGACCGGGGAGAGCTTCGTGCCGGCCCTCACCTTCGCCAGGTCCTTTGCCACCTCGGGGTCGTCGAGCGGCAGGAGAGGGAGGCTGGCTGCCCGGAGGATGTCCTTGGCCTTGTAGAGCGCAGCGCCAGGCTCGTCCGCGAGCGCCTTGGCGGTCTTCTTCGCCTCGTTGGGCTCGACCAGGAGGGACAGGTAGCTGCGGGCTGCGGGGTAGTCCTGCTTCTCGGGCTTGTCCTTCCAGTGCTCACTGGTCATGGCTGCTCCCTCCTGTTCCTGGTACCCGGGTCTCGGGGAGGTTGTCGTCGGGGGTCTCCCCCTGGGCCGCGACGTTGGCCGCCAGGCTCGGAGGTCCGCGAAGGATCCAGGCGATGCCGACCGCGAGCAGGCCACCGGCGATCGGGCCGGCGACGTAGGCCCACCAGCTCGTCCAGTCGCCGGCGAGGAGCTCTGGGCCGAAGGAGCGGGCCGGGTTCATCGACGCCCCGCTGATGGGGGCCGCCCACAGCCCTGCGAGGGCGATGTAGCCGCCGACCGCGAGCGCGGCGTTGGCGCCCACGTTGCGCGCCCCGGAAGCGGTTCCGAGGATGACGCTCACGAGGCCGAGGGTGAGGAGCGTCTCGACGACGAGCGCCGTGCCCGAGGAGATCCCCGGTCCGGGCAGCGTCGCCCCGAGATGGCCGACGGTGCCGAACAGCGCCCGCAGGAGGAGCGAGGCAGCGGTGGCTCCGATCAGCTGGGCGAGGATGTAGCCCGGCACCCGGCTCCACGGGAAGTTGCCCCGGGCGGCGAAGGACAGGGTCACCGCCGGGTTCAGGTGGGCGCCGCTCACCATGCCCATGAAGTAGATGATCGCCATCACCATGAGGCCCGGCGCGACGACCTGGGCGTCGAGGGGGACCTGGCCGTGGGAGACGGCATCGACGACCGGGGCACCGGCGGCCACCACAACGAGCAGGAAGGTGCCGAGCACCTCGGAGAAGAGGCGCCGCCACTCGTGGCGCCTGGAGCGCGGGTCGCGCACCCAGGGCGGCTCCGCCTCGTGCGGTCCCCGGCCGAGGAGGGTCCCTCGCTCGAGGGTCACCTCTCCTGGGCCATTTACCATGCTCTTCTCCTACGCCACGCGGCCTGCTCGGCACAAGTCGGCTCACTGAGCGAGGCGTCGAGAAGCAGCGTTCGCTAGAGGACGTCCGAGGGCTTTCTCCAACCCTAACTGGGTGTGCCCTATTCTAACTGGCAAAGTTTGTGCCGGTTGAATGAATTGACGCCCCGCACGAAGGCGAGGCGTCAAAGAGACGGCCCTAACTCTCAGGAGGCCAGTTGGCCCCTGATGTCTTGCAGGTCGGCATCGACTTGGTCGAACTTGGCTTGCACGGAGGTGAAGCCCGCGTCCATCTGCGCCCGCATGGTGCCCAGCTCCGCGTGCATGGTGCCCAGCTCCGCGTGCATGGTGCCCACCTCCGCGTGCATGGTGCCCACCTCGGCCTGGACGGCGGTGAACCCTTGGCCGATGGCCGAGATCGTGCGTTCCATGTAGTTGGCGACGCTTTGCGCCAAGGCCGTGAAGTCTTGGCGTTGCCGGGCGACGGCGTCGACGAGCGCGGCGATGCTATGGGGCAGGTCCAAGAGCTCTTCGGTCAGGATCTCTCGGCGGACTTCGGCGCGGAAGTCCTCGTCCCTGCGCAGCGTGGCAAGGAACCGCTCCCGTTCCTCGGCGTTCATGACTGTCATGGTAGTGCCCCCTTGGTTTGTCGGTCGCTGGCTACCACCCTTAGCGCCGGGCCTGAGCAGCCAACTGGCTCCGCTCAGGGACGGCCGTCTGCTGATGGCGCTTGACCAAGGACAGATCATCGATTATCGTCGCTTATCGATGACTAATTCCGCCGCAGGCAGGCTTCTGGTCCGTGAGACGGCTCAGCAGTACGCAGAGTGGTTCCGCGCCCTGGCCGATCCCACCCGGGTGCAGCTCGTCGCCTGGCTGGCCGCCCAGCCGGAGGCGGTGTCGGTCGGGGAGTTGACCGCTGTGCTGCCGGTCGGCCAGTCCACTGTGAGCCACCACCTCGCTGCCTTAGCGTCGGTGGGGTTCGTCACTGTGCGTCAACAGGGCACCAGCTCGCTCTACGCGGTGAACCAGAGCTGCTTGGAGTGCTTCCCGAGCGCCGCCGACGTCGTCATGGGACGGCGCCCGCCGGGGCACCCGGTGGCGTGCGAGCCCGCCCACGACCGAGAAAACCGAGGGACAACCATGACCGGTCCGAGTGCCATCCGCGAGGCAGTCCGAAACCGCTATGCGGCGGCCGCTGCCCTTGCCTTACAAGGACAGAGCGCCGAAGCTCGGGAGTTGGAGGGCCAGTGCTGCCCCGCGCCTACGGCGCGCTCCCCGCTGGTACCGGATCTGGCCTTCGGCAGCGGGCTCTACGATGTCGACGCCGCAGCAGGCGTGCCGCAGGGCGCGCTCGCCGCCTCACTCGGCTGTGGGGTGCCCACAGCGGTGGCCGAGCTCCACACTGGGGAGACGGTGCTGGACCTCGGGTCGGGGGCCGGCACCGACATGTTGATCTCGGCGCGGCGGGTGGGCCCTGCCGGTCGGGTGATCGGTTTGGACATGACCACCGAGATGCTCGAGCTCGCCCGCCGCAACTGCGCGGAAGCCGGTGCGACCAACGTCGAGCTCCTACAGGGCTACCTGGAGGACATCCCGTTGCCTGACGCCAGCGTCGATGTCGTCATCTCCAACTGCGTTGTCAACCTGGCCGCCGACAAGGCCGCTGCGCTCGCCGAAGCTGCCCGGGTGCTGCGCCCCGGCGGCCGGCTCGCCATCTCCGATGTGCTGGCCGATCCGGACATGGACGAGGCCACCCGAGAGGACATGGCGGCGTGGACGGGTTGCATCGCCGGCGCCCTCACCCGAGAGCAGTTCGTGCGAGCACTGAGCGAGGCGGGACTGAGCGACGTCGAGATCCGAGAGACTCATCGGGTCCACACCCACGCCTCGGCGGCGATCGTCCGGGCGCGCAAGCCCGAGCCCGGTGCCTGAGGCCACGGGGACGACCCGGTAGCGGACTCGAGCCAGTCGGCCCGGGCCGCCGCGGACAGCGAGGGCGCCGATGCGGCGACCCGGGGGCCCACCAGCGCTTCGGTCGCCGCTGCGGCGGCGACCCGGCAGTACGAGGAGCGGCGGGTGCCATCCTCCCGCTCGCGTCCGGCGCTGTCTGGCACCGAGCACCGGCTCCACGGCGAGCAGTTGGCGGCTGAGCCCCGGCGCGCCCGCAGCGCTCTCGGCGGCACGGCCGCCCGCCGCTTGGAGCTGCTTGCTGCCCTGCGCCATGCGGCAGCCGAGGCCGCCGCTGCCGACCTCCTCCAGGCCGTGCTCGAATGGGCCCGCACCTGGCACATCCTGCACGCCGAGCGCCGGCGACACCATCACCAAGGCCTCGGACGACACAGATCCTTCCCGCCGTGGCCGGAATATCGCAGAGAGGGGGGCTTCCCACAAGGGCCTATGACGTGCTGACAATGGTCGCCACCGGTGGGCACCGCAAGCGTCCACACCATGGATGGTAGGAACCAAAGAGTCCCGTAGGGGTCTCGAGGGAGCGTGATGAGATGGGCGAAGACGTGCTGGGCTTCGGCGAGATCGATCGGACGCAGGTGGCGATCGTCGGTGGGAAGGGCGGCGGGCCACGGCTTCAAGCACAAACGCTGCAATGCCAAGGCCGCTGGGGTTGGCCGGTCTCGAGGGGGCGAGGAGTCCCTGGTGGACAAGCACGGCTCCTCGCCAGCGTCGGTGTCACCATCTTCCAGGCGGCGTTCGAGCGCTGGAGCGATCCTCCGGAGCAGACCGACTTCTCGACCTGTTTCAGCGAGGCGACTGCAGGCTCGCCTCCCACGTGAACGCCGACGCTGGCCCTTCGGGTTGGACCCCGCCCCGAACGGGGTTTCCTCATGGTGTCCTCCTCGGAGAGGCGGTACTCATGATGGGGCTCGCGAGGCGGAAGTCAGTCGCGACCCGAGCCCCCGGCGCCATGGCTCTCATGCGACAGCCGTCCGGTAGGTGCGCGTCGCCCATGCGACGGTCAGCGCGCACAAAGGGACCAGGACGGCGAAGGCCTGCCAGGTGGCACTGGTGGCGAGGTGGCCCTGGGAGAGGGTGCGCGCGGCGCCGACGAGGTAGTAGAGCGGGTCGAAGTGGCCGAGGACGCGCAGCCACAGCGGGCCGATGGCAAGGGGCAGCAGCACGCCGCCGAGGAGCAGCACCGGAAGGTTCATGCCGTTGATCACCGCCGCGAACCCCTGGATCTCCCCACCACTTCTCAAGGCGAGCGCCATAGAGAACGCAGAGACGGTCGCCGCCAGCACTCCTGCGAGGACGGCCACGACGAGCAGGCCAAGGTGTAGACGGAAGCCGAAGGCGACACCGACGCCGACGAGCAGCGCGTCGAAGACGAACATGGCGGCAACGTTGGCGAGGATCGGCCCCGCCAAGAGCGCCACCCGGGCGGTCGGGGTAACCCGGAGGCGTTCGACGAGCCCGGACTGGAGCTCGAAGAGCACGCTGAAGCCCGGGCCGATGCCAGTGGAGAAGGCGAGCAGGGCCAGGATCCCGGGCAAGAACTCGTCGAGCACCGCGCCGGTCGAGCGTCCTGCCACGCCCGGCAGGCCCCGGAGCAGCGGGGTGAACAGGGCCAGGTAGAGCAGCGGGGTGGACAGCCCGACGAACAGCCATGCGGGGTTACGCAGTAGCTGCAGGCTGTAGCGCTGGGCAAGAAGAGCCGTGTCACGGGCGAGCTTCATCGCCGGGCCCTTTCCGTTGTCTGGCTACCTGCCGCCGCGTCGCGAAGCGACCGGCCGGTTGCCGCGAGGAACACGTCGTCGAGGCTTGCCTCGGTGAGGCTGAGCGAGGCCACCCCGATGCCCGCCGCGTCGAGAGCGTGGAGCACGCCCGGTACTGCGGCGGCTCCTTTGGGGGCGTGCACGCGCAGGGTCTCGTCCTCGATGGCGACATCGGCCAGCCCTGCAAGCTGCGCCAGCGTCTCGGCGGCCCGGGAGCGCTCGGCTGGGTCTGCGACGCTCAAGGTGACCGTCGCCCCGGCGACCTTGGCCTTGAGCTCGGCGGGGGTGCCCCCGGCGACGATGCGTCCCTCGTCGACGATCACCACCCGGTCGCAGAGCTGATCGGCCTCTTCGAGGTAGTGGGTGGTGAGCACGACCGTAGTCCCCTGCGAGGCGAGCGCGCTGACGTGGGCCCAGAGGTTCGCCCGGTTCTGGGGGTCGAGGCCGGTGGATGGCTCGTCCAAGAACAGCACCTCTGGGCTGTGGATAATGCCGAGCGCGACGTCGAGGCGCCGGCGCTGGCCGCCCGAGTAGGTCTTCACACGGCGCTCCGCGAGCTCGCCGAGGTCGAGCAGCGCCGTGACCTCGGGTATGCGTCTCGAAAGCTGGGCTCGCCCCATGCCGTACAGGGCGCCTTGGAGAGCGAGGTTCTCCTGGCCGGTGGCCAAGGTGTCGGCCCCGCCGGTCTGGCTCACGTAGCCGATGTGGCGTCGGACCTCACCTGGGCGGGCGGCGACGTCCACCCCCGCTACGACCGCCCTGCCCGCGTCGATCGGAAGCAGCGTGGTGAGCATGCGCATCGTGGTGGTCTTGCCTGCCCCGTTCGGGCCGAGCAGACCGAAGACCTCACCCTTGAACACCCGGAACGACACACCGGCGACGGCATGGACGCGCCTGGCTCGAGCGGCGAACGTCTTCTCGAGATCCTGGACGTCGATCATCACGCCGGTGCCGTCGGCGGCGAGCGAGGTGGGGATGGCATCGGTGATCACGGTTGGACCTCGTTCGGGTCGGGCCCCCACGTCGGGGGCAGAGGGACCGGCATGTCGGGGTGCTCGTGGACACGCCGCCACCACGACACGCCGTCCAAGGTGCCCGCCTCGATGTCTGCGAGCAGGCGGCGGACGAAGTCGAGCTCGGTGGCACGAAGCGCCATAGCGAACTCGGCCTCCACCCAAAACAGGCGGGGAAGCTCGGCCTTTTCCACCAGCTCACGCAACGCACCCGCGCCCGCGATCTCGGCCTCCAAGCGCTCGACGCGCTCAGAAAGCAACGAGACGGCCTCGTCGGGGGCGAGCGCGGGGAGGAACGACAAGGCAGCCTCGAGGGCCGGGTACTCCTTGGCCGGCACCGCCAACAACTCTGCCAGCCAGTCGTGCATCTCGGTCAGCCCGGCGTGGGTAATGCGGTAGATCGTCCGCTCGGGCAGCCGCCCGGCCCGCTCGGTCTCTGCCACCTCGATCAGCCCCCGGCGCACCAGCGTGTCGGCCACAGCGTAGAGCGACCCGTAGTTCAGCCGGACGCTGTCGTCCTGGTGGCGGGTGCGAAGCGTCTGGGCGACCTCGTACGGGTGCATCGGGTGCTCGGCCAGGCACACCAGCACGGCCAAGGCCAACGAGTTCGCACGCTTACCAGGAGGCACCGCATCTCCTCGTTCTCGGGGACTCTACATAGAGTACCCGACGCAGACAGCCCTGACAAGGGCCTGCCGGTACCCCCCGCGCCCCCTCGCGGCTCGCACCAGCCTGGCTTACCGTCCCCTCCATACGGGGCCGGTCCGGCGGCCGGTCGGCTGCCAAAGGTCCGATTTGGGACTTTGGTTTTTATGGGACGCGGCAGTTGGCCCATAGCGGGCCAGTTCCTTCTCGGGCAGGCTCCCCGGACGAAATAGTAAGCACTTCCTCGGGCCCGCCGACGACCGCAACCGCCTCGGCGAGCGTGCCACTTCGCTGGTCGGCCATGGGCCCACCCTCCCCGGCGTTGCTGGACTGGTTGCGGCGACAGGTTTCCAATGGAGGACGCAGAGCAAATCCTCCACGAGCGGCATGAGCCCGCCCTGATGCTTCGTGAGCAGATCCCGGGCGTCTTCGAGGGCTACAGAGCGATCGGCGCCGCGGCGCTCACTGACGCCGCGCTCGACGCCAAGACCAGGGAGCTCATCGCCCTGGCGATTGCCGTAGTGGCCACGGGCCAGCTATGCCCGGCGGCCGGCACCGTCGCGAGCGGTCACGTGAGATCGCCGGTCAGCTCGTGAAGGTAGCACCAGCTCCAGCTGTCGCCGGGCATGACCGAACGCATCACGGGGTGGGTGGTCTGATGGAAGTGCTTGGTGGCGTGCGTACCTGGCGAGGAGTCGCAGCAACCGACGTGGCCGCATTCGAGGCATTCGCGTAGCGCCACCCAGCGGGTCCCTTCGGCCAGGCATTCCTCGCAACCATCAGTGCGTGGCGGAGGGAAGTCCGCCATCTGCAGCGTTTCGAGATGCTCGCAGGTCTCAACCATGTTCGCCTCCGTCTTCTTCATGGTGGTCCAGGTCGATGTCGCCGGGGTGGTGGTGCGGAACACCGGTGGCTGGGACCCGTCCGAGCCTGCCCGCCTGGTAGTCCTCGAGTGCCTGGGCGATCTCGTCCCGGGTGTTCATTACGAACGGGCCGTAGTGGACGACCGGCTCGCCGATCGGCCGGCCGCCGAGCACCAGGACCTCGAGGTTGGGGTGCCGGCTCTCCTGGCGGGGGTCGGCGCCGATCCGCAGCGTGTCTCCGGGCCCGAACACCACCAGCTGGTGCTCGGCTGCAGGGCGGCGCTCCAGGCCCGCGACCGAGCGCCCAGCCAGCACGTACACCAGCGCGTTGAAGTCAGCTCGCCACGGCAGGACCAGCTCTGCGCCGGGGCTGAGGGTGGCATGCACCAGGGTGATCGGCGTGTAGGTCGCGCCGGGGCCCTTGTGGCCGGCAACCTCACCAGCGATAACCCGCACCAGCGCCCCGCCGTCGGGTGAGGAGAGCAGCGCGGCGGTACTCGCGCGCAGGTCCTGGTAGCGCGGCGGGTTCCATTTGTCGGCAGCCGGGAGGTTGACCCACAGCTGGATCCCGTGGAACAGGCCGCCCGAGGCGACCAGGAGCTCCGGGGGCGCCTCGATGTGGAGGATGCCGGCGCCGGCGGTCATCCACTGGGTGTCGCCGTTGGTGATCCGCCCGCCGCCGCCGTTGGAGTCCTGGTGGTCGAACACGCCGTCAATGATGTAGGTGACCGTCTCGAAACCGCGGTGGGGATGCCACGGGGTGCCTTTCGCCTCGCCAGGCGCGTAGTCCACCTCACCCATCTGGTCCATGTGCACGAACGGGTCGATCGCCGTCACCGCCGTCCCGGCGAAGGCCCGGTAGACCGGGAAGCCATCGCCTTCCACCCCTGACGGGGCGGTGGTAACAGACACGACGAGCCGTTCGACTGCGCCCGGACCGGGCGGGTCGACCTTGGGAAGGACCAGGAGATCATCGACCGTCACTGCCGGCATGAGCAGCTCCCACGCTCAGCCACTGACCGTACGCTGCCCGATCCGCTCACCATCGCAGTGAGATGGCGGGGTTACGGTCGACCAGCTCCACCTCGTGGCCGCCTGCCACGACCCGCCTGCCGATCCCCCGGCCCATGTTTCCCGCCCCGACGATCGTGACCTTCATCCTAGACGTCCTCCTCGTTGTGGCGGCGAACCTGACCAGCTTCGCGCCCTCAGCGCCCGCCGTGCCCGCTCCTCCCGCTGGTCCAGCCACCTCGTCGGTCCCATGCCGTCGACCGTACCGGGAATAGGTGACCTGTCACCCAGGTTAGATGACATGTCACTGAACTTGGGAGGAAACACGTGACCACCAGCACCGGCACCTTCGACGTCGAAGAGCCCTCGCGCTCGAGGCCGGCGGGGTGCTCGTGAGCGGAGAAGTCACCCTGGAGCTCGACATCTCCGCCATCAAGGACGCCGCGGCGGCCTGACCCCGACCAGTTGCCGGTCCCGCCGGCCAGGAAGCCACGCGACCGTGGCAGCCCTGGCGGCCAAGAAAAGAAAGGAACCCCCATGGCATTCTCCCCTGTCCGCCTCAACCACGCCGTCCTCTTCGTCGCCGACCTGGAGCGCTCGGTGCACTTTTACACCGAGCTGTTCGACATGACGGTTGTCGTGAGAGAGCCGCGTGCCAATGCCGCCTTCTTGCGGCTGCCCCAATCGGGCAACCACCACGACCTCGGCCTGTTCGGCGTCGGTACTGCCGGAGGGCCCAAGCGCCGCGGGGCGATCGGGCTCTACCACCTGGCCTGGCAGGTCGACACCATCGACGAGCTCGCCGCCGCCC
>JAJZIY010000019.1 GCA_021828475.1 Actinomycetes bacterium | reverse complement strand
CGCCCCGGCCGCCCCGGCCGCCCCGGCCGCCCCGGCTGGCACCGCTGGCACCGCTGGCACCGCTGGCACCGCGGCCGGCCCCCCGGTGCTGTCAGTGCCTCTTGCACCCGAGCGGGCAAGCCGGCGCAGCCCGACCAGCACGACGCAGGCCGTCACCGCCTCTCCCCAGACCATGGCCTGGAAGGCCCCTTCTATGCCGCCTCCCCGACGGACGAGCACTACGCCGAGCACGATCCGCACCACGGTCCCGGAAAGCAGCCCGGCGGCCAGGGCCGAGAGGCGGCCGGCTGCAGCCAGGAGACCCTTTGGGACCACGCTCACGCCTATCGGCAGCGCGTAGGCCCCGAGCAGCAGAGCGGCCGTGAGCGTTGGCAGGTGGAGGAAGCCTTCGACCAGAGGGGACAGGGCCAGGAGGACTGCGCACGCTCCGGCACCGAGCGCCGAGGCGTCGACGAGCAGTGGCCCGACGGCGAGAGGGGTACCGCCCGCCCTGTTGCCGACCGCCACCTGCAGGGCGTTGGCCGGCACCTCGAAGAGCAGGGCGAGGCCGGCCAGGGCGGCCAGGCCTCCGAACACCGATGGCCCCGACGAGCGGGCCACCAGGGCGAGGAACACGAAGCTGCCGAGGTTGACGGCCAGGGTGATGGTGGCCAGGGCCCAGCGCCTCCGGTCACGGTGCCCGGTGCTCTCGGCTCTCTCAGACATAGCTGCCCCCGGAGCGCAACCGCTCCGGCGGCGGCTGCTCACTGTCCCTATCGGCACTTTTGCCCGGTGCCTCCAGATGCCAACGGTACCGTGCAGGCAATGCCCGCAGCTACCGGCCCCAAACCCACCGGCCCCGTGCCCCCCGGCCCCGTGCCCCCCGGCCCCACGGCCAGCCGCACCGAGGCCGAGACGTCTGCAGCTCGGGGCTCGAGGCGGCGCCGCCGGGGTGGAGCGAGCGAGGCGGGCGCAGCGGCGGAGGGCGCCCCGCCCCCGGTGCCTACCGACGAAGGCCTCCTGGTCCCTGTCGACATAGCCCGGGCCCAGGCACGGGTGCGCTTCGACACCTCCACCCGCCAGGCCGATGTCGAGGCCACCGTCGAGCTGCGCGTGGGAGACGTGCCAGGACGTCCCCTGTTCGACCTGCGCCAGGAGGTCGACGAAGTGTCATTCGACGGGGCGCGCCTGCCGGCGGAGGCCGTGAGGCACCGCTCGACCGGGGCCGGCGCTGACGCCCGCATGAGAGCGGTGGACATCGAATGCGAGGCTCGCAGCAGCCACCTGCTCCGGCTGCGCTACCGACTGGGCGAGCCGGCGGCCACCGGTGCCAACCCGGTCGACTGGGCCCCCGCCGGTGACGGCGTGCGCTTCGACCTGTGGATGTCCGACCTCGAGCCGGGGCGTTACCTGGAGATGTGGCTGCCTGCCAACCTCTGCCACGACCGCTTCTCACTGGAGCTGGCCGTCGAGGTGGTGGGCACGGACCGTCCCCACCTCCTACTGGCCAACGGCGAGGTCGAGGAGGGAGGCACCCGTCGCTCCTGGGCCGTGCGCTACCCCGCCAGCTATACCTCTTTATCTCCCATGCTCGTCCTGGCTCCGGTCGACGAGGTCGAGACGGCCCGCTCGGAGGCCCGCTGCGCCGGCCGCACCCTGGAGGTCGTCGTCGCCGCACTGCCCGAGGCCGCAGCGGACGTGCCTGCCGCGGCCGCCGACACCAGCGCGTGGCTCTCGTACTTCGGGTCCCGCTACGGGGACTGGGCGCACGGGGACCGCTTCCTGGCCGTGCTGTGGGGGCCCGGGAGGGGCATGGAGTACGACGGCGCCACCACCGCAAGCGAGGCAGCCCTGGAGCACGAGATCTTCCACAGCTGGTTCGGCCGCGGGGTCAAGCCTGCGGGGGCCCGGGACGGCTGGATGGACGAGGCCATGGCAACCTGGGCCACGGCGTCGTCCCGGGCCACCGGGGCCCGCTTCGCGTCAGCGGAGCTGGGCCTGGACGAGGCCCCGGTCGAGCTGCGGCCGGCGCACCCCTGGGCGCGGCACACCCCGAGGGAGGCGTACGCCGGTGGGGCGCGCCTGCTGTCGGGGGTCGCCGAGATGGCCGGTGGCGCCGGCCGTCTGCGGGCGGCCCTCGCCGACTGGCACAGCAGGTACGGTGGCCGGGCGGCAACCAGCGACGACCTCTGCCGGCACCTCAGTACCTGGTGCGGTACCGACCTGCGCCCGTGGTGGGACCGTTACGTGGACGGGGGGCGCCCTGCCGGTTAGGGCAGCTCTGCTACCAGGGCGGTTTGCACTCCCGCCGGGGGTGGCTATACTGGCCGAGCCGTGTAACCGACGTCCATGGCCGCCTGCCCCTTTCGAGCCGGCAGGGACCCCGTGGCACAAACGTGAAACGAGCTCCGCCCGGGACCCCCGAGCGGAGCGTCTGCGTGTAAGAGGACCAAATGCCCGCTAAGGCCCCTAAAAGAGCGCTTGTCGGCGAGAAAGTCGGCATGACCCAGATCTGGGACGAGAGCCAGCGCCAGATAGCCGTGACCGTCGTGAGGGTCACGCCGGTGCGCGTCGTCCAGGTAAAGACCCCGGAGCGGGACAAGTACTCTGCGCTCCAAGTGACCTATGGGTCCCGGCGGCCCAGCACTGTCAACAAGCCCCTCGGTGGGCACTTCGCGAAAGCCCAGGTGGCTCCCGGTCGCAAGCTGGTCGAGCTGAGGGTGGAGGACTCGGGGTCCTACGAGGTGGGCCAGGAGATCGGCGTCGACGTCTACAGCTCCGGCGACAAGGTGGATGTCACCGCTTCGAGCAAGGGCCGCGGCTTCGCCGGCGGCATCGAGCGCCACAACTTCAAGGGCCAGGGAGCCAGCCACGGCAACCACAAGCACCACAGGGCTCCCGGCTCGATCGGCGCCTGCGCCACGCCCGCCCGTGTGTTCAAGGGCACGCGCATGGCCGGTCGTCTCGGCAACGAGCGGGTGACGACGCTCAACCTCGAAGTCGTCTCGGCTGACCCGGAGCGCAACCTGCTCCTGCTCAAGGGTGCCGTCCCCGGGCCCCGAGGCGGCGTGGTGCTCATCCGGGACGCCGTGAAGGGAGGCAAATGACCCGCGTTGACGTGAGGTCGGTCGACGGTGGAGTCAAGGGCTCCGTCGAGCTCGACGCGCACTACTTCGAGGTGCAGCCCAACGTCCCTCTGATGCACCAGGTGGTGACGGCCCAGCTGGCCGCCGCCCGGGCAGGGACCCAGAGCACCAAGACCCGGGCCGAGGCCTCCGGGGGCGGTGCCAAGCCGTTCAAGCAGAAGGGCACGGGACGGGCCCGCCAGGGCAGCACGCGCGCCCCCCACTATGCAGGCGGCGGCGTAGCGCTCGGCCCCAAGCCCCGCAGCTACCGCCAGCGCACACCCCGCAAGATGGTCCAGCTGGCCCTGCGCTGCGCACTGTCCGACCGGGCCTCGTCCGGCAAGGTGCTGGTGGTGGACAGTTGGGACTTCGACACGCCCAAGACGAAGTCGGCAGTCGCCGCTCTCGAGGCGCTCGGCGTACAGGGCAGAGCCCTCGTGGTGCTCTCACGCGACGACGAGCAGGTCTTCAAGTGCTTCCGCAACCTGGGCAACGTCGACCTGGTCCTCGTCGGGGAGCTGGCGGCCTACGACGTGCTCTGCTCCGACGCCGTGGTGTTCACCCGCCGCACGCTGCCCGGCGAGGTGACCTGGCCCGAGGGACCGGCTGGGGCCTCTTCGTCCCCGTCGCAGGACGCCGCCGCGGGCTCCGCCGCCGCCGAGGGCCAAGGGGCGGGCGCCGCTGACGGCGCCGCAACGGAGGAGGAAGCCTGATGGAAGATCCGCGCGACGTCATCGTCCGCCCGATCGTCTCGGAGAAGTCCTACGCGCTGAGCGAGCGGGGCGTCTACATGTTCGTGGTGCCGACCCAGGTCAACAAGGTGGAGATACGGCGGTCGGTCGAGAAGGTCTTCAATGTCAGGGTCGTCAAGGTCAACACCCTCAACCGACCGGGCAAGCGCAAGCGCAACCGTAAGCAACCCACGTACGGCAAGCGACCGGACACCAAACGGGCGTTCGTGACCCTCGCCGCCGGCCAGTCGATCCCGTTGTTCGAGACCAGCTAAGGGTACCGATGCTCCGTTCCCGTAAACCAACCAGCGCCGGCCGTCGTTTCCAGACCGTCTCGGCGTTCACCGAGATCACCAAGGACCGTCCCGAGCGCTCGCTGACCGTACCCAAGCCCAGCTCGGGTGGTCGTAACGCCTACGGTCGCAAGACGGCGCGCCACCGCGGCGCGGGTCACAAGCGCCAGTACCGGATCGTGGACTTCAAGCGGGCCAAGGACGGTGTCCCGGCCACTGTTGCCAGCATCGAGTACGACCCCAACCGTAACTGCCGCATCGCCCTCCTGCACTACCACGACGGCGAGAAGCGCTACATCCTCGCCCCCAACCGGGTTGCGGTCGGTGACGTGCTTCGCAACGGCCAGGGCGCCGAGATCCGGCCCGGCAACGCGCTGCCCATGCGCTACATCCCCGTCGGCTCCGTCGTGCACAACGTCGAGCTCAAGCCCGGCGGCGGCGGCAAGCTGGCCCGCAGCGCCGGCTCCAGCGTCCAGCTCGTGGCCAAGGAGGGCGATTTCGCCACGCTCCGGCTCCCCTCCACCGAGATGCGCCGTGTCCCGATCGACTGCCGGGCGACCCTGGGCGAGGTGGGCAACGCGGAGGCCGAGCTGGTCAAGATCGGCAAGGCCGGGCGCAACCGTTGGAAGGGTGTCCGCCCCCAGACCCGCGGCGTGGCCATGAACCCGGTCGACCACCCCCTCGGTGGTGGCGAGGGCAAGACATCCGGTGGCCGCCACCCCGTTTCCCCGTGGGGCCGTCCAGAGGGCCGCACCCGGCGCTCGCACCGGCCATCCGACAGCCTGATCATCCGTCGCCGCCGGGGACGCGGCGCCAGGAGGTAACCGAATGCCCCGAAGCCTCAAGAAGGGCCCGTTCGTCGACGGCCACCTGCTCCGCAAGGTGGACGACCTGAACAGCCGCAACGAGAAGCGAGTGATCAAGACGTGGTCGCGCCGCTCCACCATCATCCCCGACATGGTGGGCCACACGATCGCCGTCCACGACGGGCGCAAGCATGTCCCCGTGTACGTGACCGAGTCGATGGTCGGGCACAAGCTGGGCGAGTTCGCACCCACGCGGACCTTCCGCTACCACGCCGGCCAGGAACGCCAGGGCAAGCGCTGATGCCGGGGCCCAAGACAAACGAGAGGGAAGGCACCCGCGCCGTCCTGCGCTACTCGGGGTTGAGCGCGTTCAAGGTGCGCCAGGTGCTCGACGCCATCAGGGGCAAGCCCGTCCACGAGGCCGCCGACATCCTGCGCTTCACCGAGCGCGTCGCTGCCGAGGTGGTCGCCAAGGTGCTCCAGTCTGCGGTGGCCAATGCGGCCAACAACGACAGCCTCGACCCCGATGAGCTCTTCGTCTCAGCCTGCTTCGCCGACGAGGGCCCGACCGCCAAGCGCTGGCGCCCTCGGGCGCGTGGGCGTGCCACCCGGATCCGCAAGCGGTCCTGCCACATCACGGTCATCGTGAGCCGAATGCCCGCAACCCAGCTGGCGCGCCTGCAGGCACGCCGCCGGGCCGAGAACCTGGCCATGCGCGCCAGGCGGGTGGAGGCCACCCGCCGGGCCCGCTCCGAGCAGGCCGACGGTGCCAGCCGCCGTGCTCGCAGGCACCCAGAGGCGTTCTCCGCTCCCGAGGAGGAGACCGCCGAGGAGGGCGTCGCCGAGCAGCAGACCGAAGCCGGGCAGCAGACCGAAGAGGTACCGGCTGAGGGGGCCCAGGCCGCCGAGGCGGTAGCACCCGAAGCGGCCGGCAGCGCCGGAGCCACCGGCACCGAAGCCGAGGCAGGCACCGAAGCCGAGGCAGGCACCGAAGCCGAGGCAGGCACCGAAGCCGAGGCAGGCACCGGGGGCGGGGCCGCAGGCGAGGGCGCAGACCAGGAGAGGGACAGCTAATGGGCCAGAAGGTAAACCCGTACGGGTTCCGCCTCGGTAACACCACCGACTGGAAGTCGCGCTGGTTCACAGACCGGCAGTACCAGGACTATCTGATCGAGGACATCCACATCCGGGACTACCTCAACCGCGAGCTGGAGCGGGCCGCTGTGAGCCGGGTGGAGATCGAGCGCACCCGGGACCGGCTGCGCATAGACGTCCATACCGCTCGGCCGGGCATCGTGATCGGTCGGCGTGGCGCCGAGGCCGACCGCCTGCGTACCCGTCTTGCCGAGATAACCAAGAACCCCAAGGTCCAGCTCAACATCCAGGAGATCAAGCAGCCGGAGCTCGACGCGGCCCTGATGGCTCAGGGCATCGCCGACCAGCTGGCCGGCAGGGTGAGCTTCCGCCGGGCGATGAAGCGGACGGTGCAGACGGTGCAGAAGGCCGGCGCCCTCGGCGTCCGCGTCCAGTGCTCCGGCCGTCTCGGCGGGGCCGAGATGTCGCGCCGGGAGTCCTACCGCGAGGGCCGGGTCCCCCTGCACACCCTGCGGGCGGACATCGACTACGGCTTTCGCGAGGCCAAGACGACGTACGGGCGGATCGGGGTCAAGGTCTGGATCTACAAGGGCGACATCCTGCCCTACAAGACCTCGACCGAGGAAAAGATCACCCGCGAGGCCGCCATGGCCGTGGGCGAGACATCAGGCCTGGGCACCCCCAGGCGCGTCGTCAGCGCCGGCGGCGGCCGCAGGCGCCCCGAGATGGGTGAGCCCGGCGCCGTGCCGGCGCCGCCGGTCGTGGTCGAGCGTGAGGTGCCCGAGCAGCCCGAGCAGGCTCCGGCTGCACCGGACCGGGACATCGTCCAGGTCGACCCCGAGCTGGAGCGCCTGCTCCAGGAAGAGGAAGAGATCGAACGCCGGACGCGGGGCGAGCACCACGAGACGCCCCACTTCCCGAGGGACTGATTGCCATGTTGATGCCCCGCAAAGTAAAACACCGCAAGCAACAGCGCGGCCGCATGGACGGGATGTCCAAGGGCGGCACCGAGGTGACTTTCGGCGACTACGGGATACAGGCTCTCGAGCCGGGTTGGATAACGGCCCGCCAGATCGAGGCCGCCCGTATCGCGATGACCCGCCACGTGCGCCGCGGTGGAAAGGTCTGGATCCGGGTCTTCCCGGACAAGCCGGTCACGGCCAAGCCGGCCGAGACCCGTATGGGCTCGGGCAAGGGCAACCCGGAGTTCTGGGTGGCCGTGGTGCGTCCCGGCCGCGTCATGTTCGAGCTCGGCGGTGTAGCCGAGCCCCTGGCCCGTTCGGCCATGGAGAGGGCGATCCAGAAGCTGCCGATCAAGGCCCGTTTCGTCGCCAGGGCCCACCAGGAAGAGGTGGAGGTGGAGGCTCAATGACCCGTGCGGCCGAGCTGCGAGAGCTCAACGACGACGAGTTGGCCCGGCACCTGGCCGAGGTCCGCGAGGAAGTGTTCCACCTGCGTTTCCAGCTGGCGCTGGGCAAGCAGGACAACTCGGCCCGCCTGGCCCACGTGCGCCGCGAGGTGGCCCGGGTGCTGACGCTGCAGACCGAGCGCGCCGCCGCCTCCGGTGGCGTGACCACGGTCGACAAGAGGAAGGTGGCCCGCTGATGGCCGACAACACTGCCGGCACCGAAGCCGCGCCGTCCCGGGGCCGTCGCAAGGTCCGCGAGGGCATCGTGGCTTCCAACGCGATGGACAAGACCGCTGTGGTGGAAGTGATCGAGCGCGTCCGCCATGCTCGTTACGCCAAGACCGTGCAGCGGACCAAGCGCCTGTACGCCCACGACGAGGCCAACGACGTCCGCGTCGGCGACCGCGTCCGCCTGGTCGAGACCAGGCCGCTGTCCAAGCTCAAGCGTTGGCGCGTCGAGCAGGTGCTCGAGCGGGCGCGATAGGGGATAGGGATGATCCAGCAGGAGAGCCGGCTGCGAGTGGCCGACAATTCCGGTGCGCGCGAGGTGCTGTGCATCAAGGTGCTCGGGGGGTCGCGGCGCCGTTACGCCTCGATCGGCGACATCTTCGTCGCGACGGTGAAGGACGCCATCCCCGGTGCCAACGTCAAGAAGGGCGACGTGGTCAAGTGCGTCGTCGTGCGGGCCCGCAAGGAGAAGCGTCGGCCCGACGGCAGCTACATCCGTTTCGACGAGAACGCGGCCGTGCTCATCAACGACCAGATGCAGCCGCGCGGGACGCGCATCTTCGGCCCGGTGGGCCGGGAGCTGCGCGACAAGCGTTTCATGCGCATCATTTCACTGGCCCCGGAGGTGCTGTGATGAAGATCCGTAGGGGTGACCATGTGATGGTCCTGTCAGGCAAGCACAAAGGCATGCGCGGCGAGGTCGTCCGTGCCCTGCCCAAGGAGGACCGGGTCGTCGTCGAGGGCGTCAACCGGGTGAAGCGCCACCAGCGCACGACTCAGACCCGCAAGCGGGCCGGGATCATCGAGAAGGACCTGCCGGTGCCCGTGTCGATCGTGGCTCTCGAGTGCCCCAAGGAGCACGCGCCGGCGCGGGTCGGCTACCAGGTGTCCGAGGACGGGACGAAGAAGAGGGTTTGTGCACGCTGTGGTGAGGGTCTGTGATGGCAGCAGCTAAGGGTTCTTCCAAAGGCGCCAAGGGCTCGGCCGGCAAGACCGGGAAGGCGGCGGACAGCAAGGCGTCGGCAGCGAAGCGTCCGGCAGCGTCCGGCGCGGCCCAGGCACGCGGCAGTTCGGGACGGTCCGCCCCTGCCGTCAAGGCAGCAGCCGGCCGTCCGGGGCCCCCCAAGGAGGCGCCGCGCCTGCGCACCCGTTACAACAGCGAGCTCAAGCAGGCCCTGCTGGCCGACCTGGGCCTCGACAACCCGATGCTCGTACCCCGCATGGAGAAGATCGTCATAAACATGGGCGTCGGCCGGGCCGTTGCCCAACCGTCGCTGCTGGAGG
The DNA here is from genome assembly GCA_021828475.1 of Actinomycetes bacterium. GTDB lineage: Bacteria > Actinomycetota > Acidimicrobiia > Acidimicrobiales > Palsa-688 > JAJZMF01. Next base: position 42,063 of record JAJZIY010000019.1, on the reverse strand, counting down.
GGGCCGTGCGCGACCTGACCCTCATCAGCGGCCAGAAGCCCATCGTTACCAAGGCCAAGAAGTCCATCGCCGCCTTCAAGTTGCGCCAGGGCAACCCCATCGGTGCCAAGGTGACGCTGCGTGGCGACCGCATGTGGGAGTTCTTCGACCGGTTGATCTCGCTGGCGATACCCCGCATCCGGGACTTCCGCGGCCTGCCCTCGAAGGGCTTCGACGGCCGGGGCAACTACACCTTCGGGGTCACCGAGCAGCTGATCTTCCCGGAGATCGACTACGACAAGATCGACGCGCCCAGGGGCATGGACGTGTCCATCGTGACGACGGCCAGGACCGACGACGAGGGCCGCGCCCTCCTCGAAGCGTTCGGCTTCCCCTTCCGCCGGGAGGGTGCAGCCTGATGCCGACATGCGGACAAGTCCCGAGCGGATTCTAGGAGCAACGACCACATGGCCAAAAAGGCTCTAATCATCAAGGCACAGCGCAAGCCCAAGTACAAGGTGCGGGCTTACACCCGTTGCCGCCGTTGCGGTCGCCCGCATTCGGTCTTGCGCAAGTTCGGGCTGTGCCGTATCTGCCTGCGTGAGCTCGTCCACGCCGGCGAGATACCCGGTGTCACCAAGTCGAGCTGGTAGGAGGGCAGGCACATGACGATGACCGATCCCATCGCGGACATGCTCACGCGCTTGCGCAACGCCAACGTGGCGCACCACGACTCGGTGCGGATGCCGTCGTCCAAGCTCAAGGAAGCTCTGGCGGCCATCCTGCTCAAGGAGGGCTACATCGCCGGGTTCGACGTGTCGAGCGACGACAACCGGCCGGGGCGCGTCCTAGAGGTGACCATGAAGTACGCGCCGGACCGTACCCGCACCATCTCCGGCATCCGCCGCGTGTCCAAGCCCGGCCTGCGTGTATACACGGGTGCCGACAAGCTGCCCCGTGTCCTTGGCGGCCTCGGTGTTGCCGTGCTGTCCACCAGCCACGGGCTCATGACCGACCGCGAGGCCCGCAAGCGCCGGGTCGGCGGCGAAGTCCTCTGTTACGTCTGGTGACCCTCGTCGGCCTTCGGGATTTATCTAGGAGCATTGAATGTCACGCATAGGTAGGGCTCCGGTCCTCGTGCCTTCGGGGGTGAACGTAACGCTCGACGGCCGCTCGGTGACGGTCACCGGCCCGCGCGGCACCCTCCGCCATGAGGTGGCCGGGGACATAACCGTCCGCCAGGACGGCCAGGTCCTCTTGGTGGAGCGTCCCGACGACGAGCGGCGCAACCGCGCCCTGCATGGCCTCACCAGGACGCTGGTCAACAACATGGTCGTCGGTGTCACCGCCGGCTTCAACAAGGATCTCGAGATCATCGGGGTCGGTTACCGCGCCACGCCGAAGGGCCCGAGCACCATAGAGCTGGCCCTCGGTTTCAGCCACTCGGTCACGGTCCAGGCTCCCGACGGCATCACCTTCGAGGTGCCGGCGCCCACCCGGATCAGCATCAGGGGCAGCGACAAGCAGGCGGTCGGCGAGGTGGCGGCCAAGATCCGCAAGCTTCGTCCGCCCGAACCGTACAAGGGCAAGGGTGTCCGCTATGCGGGCGAGATCGTCCGGCGCAAGGCCGGCAAGGCTGCGAAGTGAGGACGATATGAGCAACGTCAGCGACAAGCGCAGCGCACGCGAGCGGCGCCATCACCGCGTCCGCAAGAACGTGAGCGGGACGCTGGAGCGGCCCCGCCTGGCGGTGTTCCGCTCCAATCGCCACGTCGTCGCCCAGGTCATAGACGACCTCTCCGGGCGTACGCTGGCGGCGGCTTCCTCCCTGGAGGGCCCGGTCCGCAGCGCCGGTGCCACCGGCAACCGCGCCGCGGCCGCTGCCGTCGGACGCATGGTGGCCGAGCGGGCCAAGGCTGCCGGCGTCACTAGAGTCGCCTTCGACCGTGGCGGGTTCCTCTACCACGGGCGGGTGGCGGCGCTGGCCGATGCCGCCCGCGAAGCAGGACTGGAGTTCTGAGCAATGGCTGAACAGCAGCAGTACCAAGACCGGACCATCAAGGTCAACCGCGTGGCCAAGGTCGTCAAGGGCGGCCGGCGCTTCTCGTTCGCCGCTCTCATGGTCATCGGCGACGGTGCCGGTACCGTCGGCCTCGGCTACGGCAAGGCCAAGGAGGCCGGCCTGGCCGTCCAAAAGGGCATCGAGGAGGCCAAGAAGGGCCTCTACAAGGTGCCCCTGGCCGGCACGACGATCACGCACCCTGTGATCGGAGAGGCGGGGGCCGGGCGCGTCCTGCTCAAGCCGGCCGCCCCCGGTACCGGGGTGATCGCAGGCGGCGCAGCGCGGCCCATCCTCGAACTGGCCGGTGTCCACGACGTCGTGGCCAAGTCGCTCGGCTCGTCAAACAGCATCAACGTCGCCCAGGCCACGATGGCCGGCCTGCGCGCCCTCATGCGCCCCGACGAGGTCGCCCGCAAGCGTGGCCTGTCGGCCGAAGAGGTGACCCCCAGTGGTGTGCTGCGTGCCTACCAGGAAGCCCAGCGGGCTCCCCACGTCCCGACCGAGGTGGCTTGATGACAGAGGCGCAGCTCGTCATCAAGCAGGTCCGTTCGGCCATCGGCACCAAGCCCAAGCACCGCGGTACCCTGCGGGCCCTGGGCCTGGGCCGCATCGGGCGCACGTCCGTCCTGCCTGACCGCCCCGAGATCAGGGGTATGGTCGCCAGGGTCAGCCACCTGGTAGAAGTCCGACCCCACGACGCAACGGAAGGGGCCACCAAGTGAAGCTCCACGATCTCGCACCCGCCCCCGGCTCCAAGCGCCCACGCAGACGCGTCGGGCGAGGCATCGCCGGCAAGGGCGGCAAGACCGCCGGCCGGGGCACCAAGGGTGCCGGCGCCCGAGACAACACCAAGCCCGGCTTCGAGGGTGGTCAGCTGCCCCTGACCCAGCGCATCCCCAAGCTGAAGGGCTTCAAGAACCCCTTCCGGGTGGAGTACGCCATCGTCAACCTGGACGCCCTCGAGGGCATGGACGCCTCCCGGGTCGACCCCGAGGTGCTGCGCGGGGTGGGCCTGGTCCACAAGCGCGGCCTGGTCAAGATCCTGGGGGAGGGCTCGCTCACCCGCAAGCTCGACGTGTCTGCCCACGCGTTCTCCGCCTCCGCCCGCGCCGCCATCGAGGCGGCAGGTGGGACGGCCACGGTGCTGCCGCCGCCCTTCGGTCACGGCCGCCCGCCCGCCAAGGGCAACGCGCTCACCGCCCGCTAGCCTCAACTGCTAGGACTGGGAAGTCGTTCGCTCAGCCCTGCGAACAAGGACAGAGGAGTAGTTAGGCCCTTGCCATGCCGATGACCAGCATCCGCAACCTGAAAGCAGCGTTCCAGATCGGGGATCTGCGCAACAAGATCCTGTTCACGCTGTTCATCATCGCGGTGTACAGGCTGGGCGACAACATCATCTGCCCGGGCATCGACTTCAACGCTGTCCAGTCCCTGGCGGCCGCTGCAAGCAAGGGCGGCGTAATCGCCTACCTCAACCTGTTCTCCGGTGGTGCACTGACCAAGATGGCGGTGTTCGGCCTGGGGATCATGCCGTACATCACCAGCTCGATCATCATCCAGCTGCTCATGGTCGTCATACCCAAGTTCGAGCAGTGGCGCGACGAGGGCCCGAGCGGCCAGCGCAAGCTGACCCAGGTCACCCGGTACATGACGATCGCGCTGGCGATCATGCAGTCCACCGGCCTGGCGTACGCCTTCCACAACGGTGGGGGCGGCCTCCTCGGGGGCGGCACCCTCAACGTCGACCTGATCCCCAACTTCACGGTCCCCAGGGTCCTGCTGATCGTCATAACCATGACGGCTGGGACTGTCGTGGTCATGTGGCTGGCCGAGCTCATCACCCAGCGGGGCATCGGTCAGGGCATGTCGGTGCTGATCTTCACCAACGTCATCTCGGGCCTGCCGACCCAGGGGGACGGCCTGCTCCAATCGGCCGGGGTGGCGAAGTTCTCCTTCCTGGTCGCCCTGGCCCTGGCCTTCCTGGTCGCCATCGTCTTCGTGGAGCAGTGCCAGCGCCGCATCCCCGTCACCTTCGCGAAGCGGGTGGTGGGCCGGCGGATGTACGGCGGGCAGAGCACCTACATCCCGATGAAGCTCAACACCGGTGGTGTCGTGCCCATCATCTTCGCCGCATCGGTCCTGTACTTCCCGATCCTGGTGTCCAATGTGTTCCCGAGCACCGGGTGGGGCAGGGGTGTGCAGACGTGGATCAGCAACCACCTGGCCCAGCCCAGCAACCTCATCTACGTGCTCCTTTACGGCGGCCTGATCCTGGTGTTCGCCTACTTCTACGCCGGGATCACCTTCGATCCCCACCAGCAGGCGGACGTGATCCGAAAGCAGGGCGGCTACATCCCCGGTATCCGTCCGGGGTACCCGACCGAGCGGCACCTTCAGAACATCCTCTACAGGATCACACTGCCCGGGGCACTGTTCCTGGCCCTCATCGCCCTGCTGCCCTCCTTGTTCCTGGCCCTGTGGCAGATCCAGAACTATCCCTTCGCTGGGACGACGCTGCTCATCGCCGTGGGCGTGGCGCTCGAGACCATGAAACAGGTCGACAGCCAGCTCATGTTGCGTAACTACGAGGGCTTCCTCCGATAGCCGTGGCCGATCGTGCGTTCGGGCCGCGCATCGTGGTCCTGGGCCGGCAGGGCTCGGGGAAGGGTACCCAGGCCACCCGCCTGGCCTCGAAGTACGCGGTGCCGCACGTCTCCACCGGCGAGGCCTTCCGCGCCGCCGTCAAGGAGGGGACAGAGCTGGGAAGGACCGTTCAGGGCTACATGGACAGGGGTGACCTGGTGCCGGACGAGGTGGTGGAGGCGGTCATCAAGGCGCACCTCTTCGGCCCCCGGGCGCCGGCGGGTTTCGTGCTCGACGGGTTCCCCCGCAACGTCGCACAGGCCGAGGCGCTGGAGCTCATGGCCGGGCCGAGGGGCCTGGACGTGGTGCTCAACCTGGAGGCCAGCAAGGACGAGGTCCTGCGCAGGATCGCCGGGCGCCGGGTCTGCTCCGCCTGCGGCGCCAACTACAACGTCGTGGACCACCCCCCGAGGAGCGCGGGGGTCTGCGACGCCTGTGGGTCGGCCCTCCACCAGCGCGACGACGACACCGAGGAGGCGGTGAGCCGCCGGCTCGAGCTCTACGAGGCGGTCACGGCCCCGCTGATCGACTGGTACCGCCAGCGAGGGCTCCTCGCCAACGTCGACGCCATGGGCTCACCCGAGGAAGTCGGCTCGCGGGCACTCGACGCCGTCGAGGCGGCCAGAGACAGGCGCTGAACAGCCTGCTCCGGGCCCGGTGGCGGCGGGGGCGCTGTAACTTGGTTGCCATGAGGCGCCGTCCCGACGAGATAGCCAAGATGCGCAAAGCGGGCCGTGTGGTCGCCGAGATGCTGGCCACCACCAGCGCTGCGGTGCGGCCGGGAGTGAGGACGGCGCAGCTCGACCGGGTTGCCCGTGAGGTGATCGAGCGCCGTGGGGCCACGTCCAACTTCCTCAACTACCACGGCTATCCGGCAGTGATATGTACCTCGCCCAACAACGTCATAGTCCACGGCATACCGGGCGACTACATCCTCGCCGAAGGCGACATCGTCTCGATCGACTGCGGGGCCGTCATCGAGGGCTACCACGGCGACGCGGCGGTCACGGTGCCAGTGGGTGACATCCCACCCCTGACGGAGAAGCTGCTCCGGGTTACCGAGGAGAGCCTTTCCGCCGGCATCGGCCAACTGGTCGAGGGCAACCGCCTCCACGACGTCGGCTACGCCGTCCAGACCGTGGCCGAGGGTGCCGGGTTCTCGGTGGTGCGGGGCTACACCGGCCACGCCATCGGCACTCGCATGCACGAGGAGCCCAGCGTGCCCAACTACTGGCCCGGCAAGCCCGGGCCTGCCCTGCGCACAGGGATGGTGTTCGCTGTCGAGCCGATGGTCAACCTCGGCGGGCCCGAGACCATCCAGATGGAGGACGGCTGGACGGTCGTCACGGCCGACGGGAGCCTTTCGGCCCACTTCGAGCACACCATCGCCATCACGGACAACGGACCGGAGGTGCTCACGCTCCCCTGAGCCGCCGTGTCGCCGCCCCTGCCGCAGCGTCGGCCGATGCCGCCGCCTTCATGGCGAGCGCTGCAGGTTGCGAGGCGGCGGCGGCAAGCCGGCGGCTGCGCTTGGACGATCCGCTCGCTGTGCGCTAGCATGTAACCCCGTCCCCGACGGGGCTAGGAGCGTGCGCCCGCAGGCGCCTCGTTCCGGCCCTGCCCCGGGCAAGCCGATCTCGAGGGCTTCCTGCAAGGAGCCCTATTAGCCGAGGTAGACCCTGTGAAAGTACGCCCCAGCGTCAAACCGATCTGCGAGAACTGCAAGGTCATACGCCGCCACGGACAGGTCATCGTTATCTGCACCAACCCCCGCCACAAGCAGCGGCAGGGTTAGGACGTAACGATGGCCCGTATAGCCGGCGTCGACATCCCGCGTGAGAAGCGGCTCGAGATATCCCTCACCTACATCTACGGCATAGGCCGCACCACTTCCAACCAGGTCTGCGAAGCGACCGGTGTCAACCGTGACACGCGGGTCCGCGATCTGACCGACGAGGAAGTCGCCAAGCTGCGCGCCTGGATCGACTCCAACCTCAAGGTCGAGGGTGACCTGCGCCGCGACGTGGCGCAGGACATCAAGCGCAAGATGGAGATCGGCTCGTACCAGGGCCTGCGCCACCGCCGGGGCCTCCCCGTCCGCGGCCAGCGCACCCACACCAACGCCAGGACCAGGAAAGGCCCGAAGAAGACCGTCGCGGGCAAGAAGAAGCTAAGGAAGCACTAGGACATGCCCAAGCCGAAACCAGGCGGGCGGCGACCGCGCCGCCGCGAGCGCAAGAACGTCGCCTATGGCGTGGCGCACATCAAGAGCTCTTTCAACAACACCATCGTGTCCATCAGCGACCTCGACGGCAACGTCCTGGCGTGGGCGTCTGCCGGCAACGTGGGCTTCAAGGGCTCCCGCAAGTCCACCCCCTTCGCGGCGCAGCTCGCTGCCGAGGCGTGTGCCAAGCGGGCCATGGAGCACGGGGTACGTAAGGTCGACGTGCTGGTCAAGGGCCCGGGCTCGGGTCGTGAGACCGCCGTGCGTTCCATCATGAACACGGGGATCGAGGTGGCCGGCATCAAGGACGTGACGCCCATCCCCCACAACGGGTGCCGCCCCAAAAAGCGGCGGAGGGTCTGATCGATGGCGCGCTATATCGGCCCCGTATGCCGGCTGTGCCGGCGCGAAAAGATGAAGCTGTTCCTCAAGGGCCCCAAGTGCGACACGCAGAAGTGCCCCGTCGAGCGGCGTCCGTACCCCCCGGGCGAGCACGGCCGTGACCGGGTGCGCCAGGGCTCGGAGTACCTGACCCAGTTGCGTGAGAAGCAGAAGGCTCGCCGCATCTACGGCGTCCTCGAGAAGCAGTTCCGCAACTACTACGAAGAGGCCAACCGCCAGCAGGGCATCACCGGCGAAAACCTGCTGCGCATGCTCGAGCTGCGCCTCGACAACATCGTCTACCGAGCCAACTGGGCCTCCAGCCGCTCGCAGGCCCGCCAGTTGGTGCGCCACGGCCACATCCTCGTCAACGGCCGGCGGGTCACGATCCCCTCGTACCGTGCGCGCCGCGGCGAGGTCGTCGCGCTGAAGGACAAGACCCGTAACCTGATCGTCGTCCGTCACAACCTCGACACCCTGGGCCGCCAGGTGCCCCAGTGGCTGGACACGGGGGCCGAGGGCTTCGAGGTCACGGTCCGCGACCTGCCGCTGCGCGAGCACATCGACGTGCCTGTGCGCGAGTCGCTGATCGTCGAGCTCTTCTCCAAGTAACGCCCGCCAGGAGGCCGCCGCCATGCTGATCATCCAACGCCCTTCAGTCGAGCCCCTCGGCGAAGAAGAAAACAACCGCCAGCGGTTCGCCATCGGCCCATTGGAGCCGGGCTTCGGCCACACCCTCGGCGTGTCGCTGCGCCGTACGCTGCTGTCGTCAATCCCCGGTGCCGCAGTCACCCAGGTGCGCTTCGACGACGCCCTGCACGAGTTCACCACCCTGCCCGGGGTCAAGGAGGACGTCACCGACATCATCCTCAACCTGAAGGACATCGTCCTGCGGGTCGAGTCGGACGAGCCCGTCACCCTGCGCCTCGACCAGCGCGGTCCCGCCACCGTCACGGCCGGGGACATCCAGACGACGGCCGATGTCGAGGTGCTCAACCAGGATCTCCCGCTGGCCACCCTCAACGCCAAGGGCAGGCTGGCCTGTGACATCACCGTCGAGCGGGGACGTGGCTACGTGCCCGCCGACCGCAACAAGAAGTCGTCGACGATCGGAGTGATCCCCGTCGACTCGATCTTCTCGCCGATCCGGCTGGTGTCGTTCTCGGTGGAGCCGACCCGCGTCGAGCAGTCGACCAACTACGACCGCCTGGTGGTCGACATAACCACCGACGGGTCGATAACCGCCCGCGAGGCTCTGGCATCCGCCGGCAGCACCTTGCGATCGCTCTTCGGCCTGGTTGCCGACATGAGCGAGGCACCCCAGGGCCTGGTGCTGGGCGAGGTGGCGGGGGCCGGTACCGGCTCGCCGGACCTCGACCTGCCGATCGAAGACCTCGACCTGTCGGAGCGTCCCCGCAACTGCCTCAAGCGGGCGCAGATAAACACGGTCGGGGAGCTGGTTTCCAAGAACGAGGACGACCTGCTGGCCATCACCAACTTCGGCCAGAAGTCCCTCGACGAAGTCCTACAAAAACTCGACGAGCGAGGGCTCTCGCTTCGCGGCAAGCAGGGGCAGTAAATAAATGTCTGGAGTACCCGGTCGTCCCAAGAAGGGCCGTCGCTTCGGCGGCGACGCCGCCCACCAGAAGGCCATGATGGGCAACCTCGTTGCCTCGCTCATAGCGGCGGAGGGCCTGGTCACCACCGAGGCCAAGGCCAAGGCTCTGCGTCCGGTCTTCGAGAAGACACTGACCAAAGCCAAGAAGGGCGGAGTGGACCATCACCGCCAGGTGGTGGCCTTCATCCGTGACAAGGACATGGCGCACAAGCTCTTCGCCGAGATAGCGCCCCGCTACGTCGATCGCAACGGCGGCTACACGCGCATCCTCAAGCTGGGCCCGCGCCACGGCGACAACGCGCCGATGGCTCGGATCGAGCTCGTCTGAGCCCAGGGCCACAGGGGCGGGGCCGCTCCGGCCCACTGACCGACACCGGCACGGGGGTGGTCGCGCCCCAATGCCGGGACACTGCCCGGGCCCGTCTGCTGGTCGCGTACGACGGGCGGGCCTTCCACGGTTTCGCGTCCCAGCCCGGGGTGCAGACGGTGGCCGGCACCCTCGGCGACAGCGTGGCGAGAGTTGCTCGCCAGGCTGTCGAGCTGACCTGCGCCGGGCGCACTGACGCCGGCGTGCACGCCTGGGGCCAGGTCGTGAGCCTCGACCTGCCCGCCGGTACGGACCTGGCACGCCTGCAGCGGGCGGTCAACCGGATGCTGGCTCCCCGGGTCGTGCTGCGGGAGGCGGTATGGGCGCCCGCCGGTTTCGACGCCAGGCGCTGGGCGTTGTCGAGGGCCTACCGCTACACCCTCGACTGCTCGGCCTGGCCGAGCCCCTTCACCGCCGGCATCTCGTGGCACGTGGGAAGGCGGCTCGACCTACGGGCAATGCAGGCGGCGTCCGACGCCCTGCTCGGCGAGCACGACTTCAGCTCGTTCTGCCATGCCGTCAAGGGTCTTCCGGGGCCCATCGTCCGGCGTGTGCTCCGGGCGGAGTGGCACGAGCTCGGCGACAGCGGGCTCAGGTTCGACATCGAGGCGCGGTCCTTCTGTCACCAGATGGTCCGTTCTCTGGTCGGCACCCTGGTGGAGGTGGGGGAGGGCCGGCGCCGGGCAGGGGAGATGCTCGCCATCCTGCGCGCGGCCAACCGCGCCGCGGCGGGTGGGATCGCCCCGCCGCACGGTCTGTGCCTATGGCGTGTCAGCTACCCGGAGCAGCCGCCAGCAGGGGCCGCTGAGGAGACGACCGGAACGGCCCAACGCGCCTGAGCGCCCCGGCGACAAGACCGCCGCCCAGCACCACCCATGCCTTGCCCACGAGCTGCCCGGGGAGCGCTTCCGCCAGTGGGATCCCGGCGAGCGTGAGGAACACTGTGGAGTCGACGAGGTCGCTGACGAGGCCGGACCCGGCAACGGCGAACGGGAAATGCCGTGCCTGCAGGGGGGTGTAGACGAGGAAGTCACAGCTCTCGGAGAGCAGGAACGTGGCGCCCGAGGCCAGGGCCAACGTGCTCGACGAGACCGCCCACGACACCGCCGCCCCGAGGAGGATGGCCACGAGCCCGGCACGGGCGCCGGCGAGGCGCTGCAGCAGGTCCCTGGCCACGAAGGTGCTGGCGGCCAGGTACACGCCCGACGGGGCGTACAGGCCGGGCCACACCGGTAGCACGTGGGCACCCGAGACAGGTCGCCCGACGTGGGATATCATCCAGTTGGCGCCGGCGATCGAGGCCACGTACAGCACGAACATCCCCACGGCCAGCGCCATGCGGTGCCTGTCCGGCACTACCAGCCCTGGCCGTCCTCGCGTCGGGCGGCGCGGGCCGGTGAGCTCAGGCACCACGCGACGCCCCGGCGGTACCGAGGGCCTGGTCGAGCAGCGACAGGCACCGTGCGCGGCCCTCGTCGTCCAGGCCGTCGGCCTCCCGCACCGCCAGCGGCTTTATGGCTATGCCGCCCCTCGGGGCGAAGTCGCCGTAGACCCGCAGGTAGAAGGGTGCCAGAAGGTCGCACAGGTCGTCGGCTACGCGGTTGACGCACGCCTCGTGGAAGGTGCCGTGGTTGCGGAAGCGCACCAGGTACAGCTTGAGGCTCTTGCTCTCGACGCAGCGGTCCCGGGGCACGTAGTCGATGCGGAGGCGACCGTAGTCCGGCTGGCCCGTTACCGGGCAGAGGGTCGTGAACTCCTCGCAGAGCAGCGACACCGCCCAGGTCCTGCCTGGCGACGGGTTGGGAAAGGCCTCGAGCACCCCGGCATCGGGATCCTCGTACGCGTAGGGCGTCGCATGGCCCAGGGCGCTGAGCGCCTCGGTGCCGCTGTGGCCGTCGCGATGGCCGGAGGGTGGCTGTAGGGGCACGCGCACAGCGTAGGGCAAGCGGCCTCAGGGCCTGGCCGACGGCGTTGCGGCCTCCCGTCGGCGGCGGCACAGGGCCCCCGTCGGGACACGTACAGGGCCCCCGAACGATCTCTCTTAGGCTGATTGGGCTACGCAGCCTCCTGTTGTGTAGAAAGTAAGGGTCATGACTGCAATCAGCGCAACGACGTCTCCTCCTGCGCACCCTGCAAAGCCGCTGCAGCCCGGCGACTACCGGCCGGCGCTGGTAAACGTCGGGACCATCGTCTGGCTCGCGTCGGAGCTGATGTTCTTCAGTGGTCTGTTCGCCGCCTTCCTCACCCTTCGGGCTGCCACCCCTGTCTGGCCGCCGTTCCACGACAAGGTCGACATCCCGACCGTGGGTGTCGCCACCATCGTGCTGGTGGCGTCCTCGGGCACCATGCAGCTGGCGGTGCGCGAGGTCCACCGCGGCAACCTGGCAGCGTTCCGGGCCTGGCTGGCCTTCACGTGGGCCCTGGGAGCGGTGTTCGAGGGCATGCAGGTGGTGGACTACATGACCCGCAACTTCTCCCTGCAGCAGAGCGCCTACAGCGGCGCCTTCTACGTCCTGACCGGTATCCACTTCCTCCACGTGCTGGGCGGCCTGGCGGCGATGGTGTTCATGTACCTGCGCTCGACCAACCGCCGCATACGCTTCGGGGGCCACCGCAGCGCTCCGCACGTGGAGATGCTCTCGTACTACTGGCACTTCGTCGACGTGGTCTGGATCGCCCTGTACGCCATGATCTTCCTCCTCCCGGGGACCAGATGAGCCAAGCTCCCGTGCCCGTCGCAAGGTGGCGGCGCCCCTTCGAGGCCATCCGTCGCCGGGCCCTGGGCGGGCCCCTCGCACTGATCGGGGTGGCTGTCGCGCTCTTCGCGGTGCTGTCCTGGGCCGGGCCGGCCCAGGCGGGTACCCCCGTGCGCTGGACGGTGCCTGTGTCCACCAAGCCCGCTGACATCAAGGCGGGCAACGTCCTGTTCGACCTCCACTGCTCGTCCTGCCACGGGATGGGCGCCGTCGGCGCAAGCGCTCCGGCCCTGCTGAGCGTGGGCCCGGCTGCCGTCGACTTCTTCGTGTCGACCGGCCGCATGCCCCTGAACTCGCCCAAGGCGCAGCCCGTTCGGCACAGGCCCTACTTCAGCCCCAAGCAGATCGCCCAGATAGTCGCCTACGTCAACGCCGTCGACGTAGCCCACGGCACGCCCGGGCCGGGCATCCCCGCCGTGGTTGCCGCCTGCAAGAAGCAGGGCCCGGAGTGCCCGACGCTGTCGGAGGGCGACCAGCTGTTCCTGCTCAACTGCGCACAGTGCCACGACGCTTCGGGCTCAGGTGGGATGCTGAGCAACGGTTACGTCATCCCGAGCCTGCGGGCGGCGACCGCCACACAGATCGCTGAGGCCGTACGCGTCGGCCCGCGGCCCATGCCCAACTTCGGCCCCGGGCAGTTCACGGACCAGCAGGTCGCCGCCATCGCCGACTACGTCCACTGGCTGAGCACGGCCCCGGACCGGGGCGGGCTCGGCATCGCTCACTTCGGGCCCGTCCCCGAGGGGTTCGTGGCCATCATCTTCGGCTTGGGCATCCTGCTCGTGGTGTCCCGACTGATAGGCAACCGAGGCTAGGCAAGTGACAGCAACCAAGTACCCCCGTATCGTCACCGGCACCCACGGCCCCGAGGAGGGCGCCGGCGCCGGCACCCCGTGGCCGGACGACGTGCCCCCCGACCAGGACGACACCTGGTACCCACTGCGCGACGACCCATGGAGGGCGCGGCGCATGGAGTACCTGATCGCCGGCCTGTGGGGTATCACGGCCGTCTGCGGCGTGGCCCTGATGGTCGTCTACTGGACGGGCGGCCAGACCCAGATCGAGGGTGGGCTCCTCGTGGGAGCCACCGGCGCGCTCGGCACCGGCCTGGTGCTGTGGGCGCGGTTCCTCCTGCCAGGCCACGACGTCACCGCCAGCCGCGGGCACCACGTGTCCAGTTCGCAGGAGCGGGCGGCTGTGGTCGAATCGCTCTCCCGGGGCACGGACGCCATGATGTCGCGGCGCGGCTTCCTGGTGAAGAAGGTCCTTGTGCCCGTTGGCGGCATCTTCGGCATCGCTGCCCTGTGGCCGCTCGCCTCGCTCGGGCCCCGCCCGGGCCGGTACCTCTACCACACCAAGTGGTACCCGGGCGCCCGCCTCGTCACCGAGGACAACCGCGCGGTGCACGTCTCGGACGTCATGGTGGACGGGCTGCTGACCGTCTTCCCCGAGGGCTACATCGGCGACGCTGCTTCCCCGGCCGTGCTTCTCAACATAGGCGGGGCGGCAGTGCAGGAGCCTTACGGCGAGCAGGGCTTCGAGGTGGAGTCCGGGGCCAACGGCCTGGTCTGCTTCTCCAAGATCTGCACCCACGCCGGGTGTGCCGTCAGCCTGTTCAACGTGCTGTCGATGCAGCTGATCTGCCCCTGCCACCAGTCGACGTTCGACGTCCTGCAGGGCTGCAAGCCCGTCTTCGGGCCCGCCCCGAGGCCCCTGCCCCAGCTCCCGCTTGGCGTCCGGGCCGACGGTTACCTCTATGCCAAGCACGACTTCTACCAGCCGATCGGCCCGGGCTTCTGGAACCGCGGCGGCGACAACCAGTACTTCCCGAAGGTGAGCTCATGAGCACGGCGGCCGAGCGTTCCGCCTCCCGCAAGAGGGCAGAGCGCCAGGAGCAGGTCCTCGACTTCGTGGACGACCGGTTGGGGTCCTCCAGGTGGATCCGGTCGGCGCTCGACAAGATCTTCCCGGACCACTGGTCCTTCATGGTCGGCGAAGTGGCCATGTACTGCTTCGTCCTGTTGCTCGTGACCGGGGTCTACCTGGCCCTGTTCTACAGCCCGTCGAGCGCCGTGGTCACCTACCACGGTTCGTACGCGCCGCTCGACGGCCAGAAGATGACGCAGGCCTACGAGTCCGTGATCAACCTGTCCTTCAACGTGCGCTTCGGGCTGCTCATGCGCCAGGCGCACCACTGGGCGGCCAACATCTTCCTCGCCGCCATTGCTTTCCACATGTGCCGCGTGTTCTTCACAGGCGCATTCCGGCGCCCACGCGAAGTCAATTGGATCATCGGTATCACGCTGCTGCTCATCTCCATGCTCGAGGGGTTCTCGGGCTACTCGCTGCCCGACGACCTGCTCTCCGGCTCGGGCCTGCGCGTCGTGTTCTCGATCGTCCAGTCCATCCCCTTGATCGGGCCGTGGTTGGCCTTCACGGTCTGGGGCGGGCCCTTCCCGGGCAGTAGCGCGTTCCTCGAACGGCTGTTCGTGATCCACGAGTTCATCTTCCCCCTCCTGCTCGCCGGTTTGCTCGGTGCGCACCTGGCGATCCTCTGGCACCAGAAGCACACCGACTTCCCGGGGCCGGGCAAGACCGAGAAGAACATCGTGGGCAGCCGTCTATGGCCGCAGTACGCCATCAAGTCACAGGCCCTGCTCATGTTCGTGGCCATGGTCGTGTTCGGTCTCGGCGGCCTGGTGCAGATCAACCCCATCTGGATCTACGGGCCCTTCGAGGCGGCGCGCTCCAGCGCCGGCACGCAGCCGGACTGGTACGTGGGCTGGCTGGACGGCGCCATGCGGCTATGGCCCCACTGGGAGTTCCGCAGCTTCGGCCACGAGATCGCCAACCCCTTCTTCCCCGGCATCCTCCTGCCGGGCCTCGTCTTCACGGCGATCTACGCCTGGCCCTGGATCGACAAGCGGCTCTTCTCCGACTACGGCGGGCACAACCTGCTCGACCGGCCGCGGGACAAGCCGCTGCGTACCGCGCTGGGTGTGGCGGCCCTGATCTTCTTCGTCGACTGCACGCTGGCCAGTGCAACCGACCTGATCGGCAACGGGCTGCAGGTGTCGTTCGAGCTGCTCATCGAGATCCTCCAGTACGGCTCGTTCATCGGGCCGGCCGTCGGAGGCATTGTCACCTACCGTGCCTGCCTCCTCCTGCAGCGCGGGGGTGCTCACCCCATACAGCGGCCCGTGGGGGGCATCATCGTGAGGGACGCGCACGGGGCCTATCACACGCTGGGTGCGGCCCACGAGGAGCACGCCCCGGGCGGTCACGGAGCGGACAACGGCCACTCCAACGCCGAAGAAGCCGTCCTCGAGCGGGTGGGCGCAGACCGTGAGGAGGCCGAGGCCGACAGAGCCGTCCGGACCGGGCCGGGCCACGGTGCCGAGCCGGTGCAGGAGGAGCGCCAGTCGGGCGGCGCCGAGCCGGCGGTGGACGAGCAAGGCGACCAGGGCGGTCACCACCGCCAGGGCTGAGAGCGCCCGGCGGGGGATTTTGTCCCCGTCGAGGCGCTTAGGCCGGGCGCGCCGGGCCGGGCGCAGGTAGCGTGACTGGCGTGGCACGAGTGCTCTCGATAGTGCTGGCCGGAGGCGAGGGCAAGCGCCTGCTGCCGCTCACTCTCGACCGCGCCAAACCCGCGGTCCCCTTCGGCGGCCACTACCGCCTGATCGATTTCGCCTTGTCCAACCTGGCCAACGGCGGCTTCCTGCGGGTGGTCGTCCTCACCCAGTACAAGAGCCACAGCCTGGACCTGCACGTCACCCGGACCTGGCGGCTGTCGACCTTCCTCGGCAACTACGTGACCCCCGTGCCGGCGCAGATGCGCCGAGGCCCGTGGTGGTTTGCCGGCTCGGCCGACGCCATCTACCAAAACCTCAACATCGTCGGAGACGAGCGCCCCGACTACATCCTGGTCTTCGGGGCCGACCACATCTACCGCATGGACCCGCGCCAGATGCTTGCCCAGCACGTCAACTCGGGTGCGGCGGCCACCGTCGCCGCCATCAGGGTGCCCGCTCCCCAAGCCAAGGGCTTCGGCATCCTCGAGCCGGGGGAGGGCACCCTGATCGACCGCTTCGTAGAGAAGCCGTCCGACCCCGTGGCGCTCGCCGGCGGCCGCGAGCACCTGTTCGCGTCCATGGGCAACTACATATTCACCGCCGAGGCCCTCGTCGACGCCCTGCGCGAGGACGCCCAGGACTCCAACAGCCGCCACGACATGGGCGGCGACATCGTCCCCCGGTTCGTGGAGCGGGGCGAGGCCCACTTCTACGATTTCTTCGGCAACACGGTCCCGGGGGTGACGGACCTGGAAAAGGGCTACTGGCGAGACGTTGGCACCCTCGACGCCTACTACGACGCCAGCATGGACCTGGTGGAGGTCCAGCCCGCCTTCAACCTGTACAACCAGGACTGGCCGATCTACACGAGCTCCCCGCAGCTCCCCCCGGCGAAGTTCGTCTTCGAGGAGCCGGGCCGCGCCGGGCTGGCGTTCAACTCGGTCATCTCGGGAGGTTGCATCATCTCCGGGGGGACTGTCCGGCGGTCGGTGCTCTCGCCCGGCGTCCTGGTCGAGCAGGGGGCCCTGGTGGAGAACTCGGTCATCATGGACAACGTCCACATCGGCGAGCGGGCCGTCGTGCGCAACGCCATCGTCGACAAGAACGTGGTCGTCGAGGCCGGAGCCCTTGTCGGCGCCGACCCGGAGCTGGACGCCGGCCGCTTCACCGTCTCCGCCAGAGGCGTCGTGGTCATCGGCAAAGGCGAGAAGGTGGTCGGGTGAGCCACGGGGACGTCGTTGTACCCGGGGAGCCCAAGGCGCCGCGGGTCGCCCTCCTCACCAGGGAGTACCCCCCCGACGTCTACGGCGGCGCCGGAGTCCACGTGGAGTACCTGGCGCGCGAGCTGGCCAAGCTGGTGGACGTCGGGGTCTACTGTTTCGGTGGGCCTCGTGAGGACCCCCTGGTAGCGGGGGCTTTCCGGACGTGGGACGCCCTGGGCGCCGACGGCAAGGGCGCCGCCCTCAGCTACCTGTCGGCGGACCTGTGCATGGCCGAGGCCGTGGCGGACGCCGACATCGTGCACAGTCACACCTGGTACGCCAACTTCGCCGGCTACCTGGCCAACGTGCTCTACGGCGCCCCCCACGTCGCCACCTGCCACAGCCTCGAGCCCCTCCGGCCCTGGAAATCGGAACAGCTGGGGCCGGGCTACAACCTGTCGTCGTGGGTCGAGCGCACTGCCCTCGAGGCCGCCGACGCGGTCATAGCGGTGTCCGGCGCCATGGCCGAGGACGTGCTCCGGGTCTACCCCGGGGTCGACCCCGGCCGGGTCCAGGTGATCTACAACGGTATCGACACCGACGAGTACTTCCCCGACCCGGCCAGCGACGCCCTGGTTCGCCACGGCATCGACCAGACGCTGCCCTACGTGCTCTTCGTGGGCAGGGTGACCCGCCAGAAGGGCATCACCTACCTGCTCGAGGCCGCTCAACAGTTCGACCAGGGTGCCCAGGTGGTCCTGTGCGCCGGGGCTCCGGACACTCCCGAGATCGGAGCGGAGGTGCGGGCGCGCGTCGATGCCCTCCAGGTCACCCGCCCGGGCGTGTTCTGGCTCGAGGAGATGCTGGCGCGCCACGAGCTCGTACAGCTGATGAGCCACGCCGCCGTCTTCGTGTGCCCCTCGGTCTACGAGCCGTTCGGGCTCATCAACATCGAGGCCATGTCCTGTGGGGTGCCGGTCGTCGCCAGCGCCGTCGGCGGCATACCCGAGATAGTCGTCGAGGGTGCGACCGGGTACCTGGTGCCCCTGCGCCCCAGCGGTGACGCCTTCGGCACCCCGTCCGACCCGGGCGCTTTCGCCGGGGACATCGCCGAGCGGGTGAACGAGCTGCTGCGCTCACCGGCGGCGCGAAGCCGCATGGGCGCCGCCGGCCGTCAACGGGCGCTGGACGAGTTCACGTGGTCGGCCGTGGCGGCCCGGACCGCCGACGCCTACCGCAGGCTCCTGGGCGGGGGCGCCTCGGCAGCGCATGCGGAGCCCAGCTGAGCCGGGAGCGTGTGGGCGCGCCGTACCGCAGCTACAATCGGTAGGTGCCCTCCGTCCGTCCGGACGCGGCCGCAGACCCATGATCCGTTTCGACCACGTCAGCAAGACCTACAAGGGCTCCGTCCCGGCGCTGCAGGACGTGACCGTCGACATCCAGCGCGGAGAGTTCGTCTTCATCGTCGGGCCTTCGGGCTCGGGCAAGACGACGTTCCTCAGGCTCATAACCAAGGAGGAGCCCTCCGACGGCGGGGAGATCTGGGTGGCAGGCAAGGAGGTCGGCGCCCTTCCGCCCTGGAAGGTGCCCTACCTGCGCCGCAACATCGGCTGCGTCTTCCAGGACTACCGCCTGCTCCCCGAACGCACCGTGTACGAAAACGTGGCCTTCGCCCTCGAGGTGATCGGGCGGTCCAGGCACTTCGTCAAGTCGCAGGTGCCCCAGATCCTCGAGCTCGTCGGCTTGGGCAAGAAGATGGACCGCCGGCCCAACGAGCTGTCGGGTGGCGAGCAGCAGAGGGTGGCGGTGGCCCGGGCCTTCGTCAACCGGCCGCTCATCCTGCTGGCCGACGAGCCCACCGGCAACCTGGACCCGGCTACTACTGCGGGCATCATGCGCCTGCTCGAGCGGATCAACCAGTACGGCACCACCGTCGTGATGGCGACCCACCAGCACGACGTGGTCGACGCCATGCGCAAGCGGGTGATCGAGCTCGACCACGGGACCGTGGTCAGGGACCAGGCCCGAGGCATCTACGGAATGGTGGACGCCTAGGCGCCCCAGGCGGGCGTCCCGACAGGCAGGAGAACAGTGGCGATACCGAGCCCCTACGTGCTGCGCGAGACGGGGAGCAACCTGGTCCGCAACATCGTCATGACCGTGGCCGCAGTCGTGACCATGGCCGTGTCGCTCACGGCCCTCGGCGGGGTGCTCATAATGCGCCAGGCCGTCAACCAGGCCACCGTGCAGTACCAGCATGGCGTCGAGATGATCATCTTCATGGAGGCGACCGCCAGCAGCCAGGAGATCTCGGGCATGCACCAGGAGCTGGCGTCCATGGTCCCGGGGCAGATCCAGCGCTGCTACTACGTCGACAAGGCGCACGCCTGGACCGAGTTCAAGCAGATCTTCAGCGGCGAACCGGACATGGTCAAGGTCATGGACCTGCAGAAGATGCCCCCGTCGTTCCGTTGCGTGCCGGCGAAGGCGCAGAACGTGAGCGTGCTGGCCAACCAGTTCCAGAAGCAACCGGGCGTCCTGGACGTCAAGTACCCGGGCCAGGCGATCAGGGAGGAATTGGCGCGCTTCGCCACCCTGCGCAACGTTGCCCTCGTAGTCGCCGGGGGCGTGATGCTAGGGGCCATAGCCCTGGTGGTCAACACGATCCAGCTCGCCATCTTCGCCCGCCGCCGCGAGGTGGCGGTCATGAAGCTGGTCGGCGCCACCAACTGGTTCATCCGTGTCCCGTTCATGCTCGAGGGACTGACAGAGGGCCTTGTCGGCGCCATCATCGCATTCGCCGTGACGTTCTTCGCCCGCAACACGCTGGCGTCGTTCACAGGCAGCAACCCGTTCGTGCCAAGCCTGCCCCTCTACGTGAGCCCCCACGCCGCCCTGCTGACCGGGATCTTCGTCGTAGTGGTAGGTGCGCTGGTGGGGGCGCTCGGGTCCGGCTTCGCCGTAAGGCGGTTTCTCTCCGTCTGAAGCTCAGCCGGCCTTACTGACGGCGCGCAGGCGTAGGCTGATCGCTCGTGAGCCAGCGGATCGAAGACTACGCCCTCATCGGCGACACCCACACCGCCGGCCTCGTCGGCCGCGACGGTTCCCTGGACTGGCTGTGCGTACCAAGGTTCGATTCGGGGGCGTGCTTCGCCGCACTGCTCGGTACGCCCGAAAACGGGCGGTGGCTCCTGGCCCCGGCTTCGGGCGGGGCGGCCACCCGCCGGTACTACAGCGAGGCCAGCCTTGTCCTGGTGCAGGAATGGGACACGCCCGAGGGCTCGGTCCGCGTCACCGACTTCATGCCTCTACGGCACAACCGGCCGCGGGTGTTCCGCATGGTCGAGGGTCTCTCCGGCCATGTCCGCATGCAGACGGAGCTGCTCGTCCGCTTCGAGTACGGCTCGCAGATCCCCTGGGTCGTCCAGACCGCCGAGGGCATCCGGGCCGTCGCCGGCCCCGACGCGCTCGTCCTGGAGAGCCCCGTGCCCCTGGAGGGCGAGCACATGCGCCACCGCGCCGACTTCGAGGTGCGCCAGGGTGAGTCGCTGAGCTTCAGGCTCCAGTGGGAGCCCTCGTTCCAGGACGGGGTCGGGGACCTCGACGCCGACCGGGCGCTCGAGGAGACCCTCTCCTACTGGGCCAATTGGTCCAGTCGCCTCAACGAGGTCCACGGGGAGTGGGAGTCGATGGTGCAGCGCTCGCTCCTGGTGCTCAAGGCACTCACCTACGCCCCGACGGGCGGGATCGTCGCCGCCCCCACCACCTCGTTGCCCGAGGCCATCGGCGGGCCGCGCAACTGGGACTACCGCTACTGCTGGGTGCGCGACGCGACCCTGACCATAGACGACCTGGTGCAGGCCGGGTGCCGGGAGGAGGCCAAGGACTGGCTCTGGTGGTTGGTCAGAGCGGCGGCGGGCAACCCGGCTCAATTGCAGATCATGTACGGCGTCGCCGGCGAGCGGCGCCTGCCGGAGCTGGAGATGGACTGGCTCGACGGCTACGAGGGGTCCAAGCCGGTGCGCCTCGGCAACGCGGCAGCGCTGCAGTTCCAGCTGGACGTGTACGGCGAGCTCATGGAGGCCATCGACCTGGCCCGCACTCACGGCATCGACGCTGACGGCGCCATATGGGACCTCCAGGTGGCTGTGCTCGAGTTCGTCGAGGCCCACTGGGACCGGCCGGACCAGGGCATATGGGAGCTGCGGGGGCCGCCACAGGCCCTCGTGTACTCCCGGGTCATGGCGTGGGTGGCCATGGACCGTGGTGTCAAGGCAATCGAGAAGCACGGGTTGGAGGGGCCCCTCGAGCGCTGGCGGTCCGTGCGCGACGCCATCCACGAGCAGGTCTGCGAGCGGGGCTTCAACCGGCGCCTGGGGACGTTCACCCAGGCGTACGGGTCGGAGGAGCTCGACGCCAGCCTGCTCATGCTGCCCCTCGTGGGCTTCCTGCCCATCCAGGACCCCCGGGTGGTGGGCACGGTCGAGGCGGTGCAGCGCGAGTTGCTCTCGGACGGCTTCGTACTGCGCTACCGCAACAGCTCCGGTGTCGACGGCCTGGCGGGAGACGAGGGCACCTTCCTGCCATGCAGCCTGTGGCTGGTGTCATGCCTCGCGCTGATGGGCAGGGTCGACGAGGCGCGCGAGTTGATGGAGAGGGTCGTGGGCGTGGCCAACGACCTCGGGCTTTTCGCGGAGGAGTACGACACCCGCCGTGGGCGCCTGGTCGGCAACTTCCCCCAGGCCTTCACGCATGTGGCCTTCATAAACGCCGCACGCCACCTGGCTGCCGCCGTAGCCGCCGCCGGCTGAGCCGCACCCGTACCGGGCCAGCCTCCGACGGGCCCGCTTGGACCGGGTCAGACCTCCCGGGGCCCCGAGGCCCGGTGCACCAGTTCGGCGACCGTCTCGGGATAGAGCTGGGGCAGCAGGTGGCCGGCCCCTTCCACGGTCTCGAGGCGGGCACCAGGTATGGCATCGGCCAGGTGGCGGGCCGTAGGTGCCGGCACTACCCGGTCTGCCGTACCCGTGACGACGAGGACAGGGGCTCCGAGCTCGTCGAGCCCGGCGGCCATCGAGGGCAGTTCGGTCACCAGGGCCCGCTGCTCGATGGCGAAGCTGTGCCACGTGGCGTGCTTGCGCCACGAGCGGGCCAGCTCCTCGATCTGCTGGCGAGGGTGCCCTCGCAGCCGCCGGCCGGCGAACGCACGGCCGGGGCCCCACGAGAGCAGCCTCCCGGCCGTGCTGAGGGTGACGACGACGACCGCCTTGCCGACGACCGGGCGGGCCAGCAGGCGGTCGAGGAGCCCGACCGGTTCGAGGGGGGACACGGAGGACACCAGCACCAGGCCGCCCACCCGCTCGGGGAACAGGCGGGCCATGGCCAAGGCGACGCCGCCGCCCCAACTGTGGCCCACCACGGTGGCCGACCCTACCTGGAGCCGGTCGAGCAGCCTCACCACCTGGCCGGCGTTGGCCCCGAAACCGCTGGCCAGACCACCCGTGCGACCGTACCCGCTACGGTCCGGCACCACGACCGTGTGCCGGCCGGACAGTAGCCGGGCGACCGCAGCCCAATCCGAGGCGCTCCCGGGCTGGCCGTGCAGGAGCACGACCGCCGGGCCGCTGCCGGCAACGTCCGCAACCAGCGGCGGGCTGCTCCGGGACCGCCACGGGCCCGTCGCACGGCGGCCCTTGGTGGGGGACCGTGGGGTCACCGGCGGCGTCCGGAGCCGTTGGGAGACGGTAGCGGCGGCAACGCAGGCCAGGCTAACCAGTCGGGCCGCCGGCCGCCCATCTCAGGGCTCGGCGTTGACGAGGTGACTAGCCGCGGCTTCGAAGTAGGTCATGACCTGGGCCTGGTCGAGCGGGCTCAGGCCGGCTGCCTTCACGGCTGCCGCCATGTGCTCCATCCAATGGTCTCTTTCCTCCGAACCGATCCGGAAGGGTAGATGGCGCGCTCGGAGCATGGGGTTGCCGCGCTCCTCGTCGTAGGAACGTGGGCCGCCGAAGTACTGGGCCAGGAACAGGCACAGGTGCCGGCGTGGCGGGCCCAGGTCTTGGGGGTAGAGGGGGCGCAGTACCCCGTCGTGCTCGACCCCTTCGTAGAAGCGCCCGGTCAGGGTCTCGAAGAACGGCATACCTCCGACGCGGTCGTACATGGTCCTGGTCGCTGCCACCGGTCGTCTCGCTCCGTCCCGTCCTCGCCCATCGGCCGCCATCGTGCGGCCTGTGCCTGCCGACAACCTACCGAGCGGCGTGCCCTGGTCGGTGGCCGCCCTGCTCCACCGGGGAACGGGGTACATGCCTTCACTAGGATCCTGGCGTGGCCGCGCCCGCCGTCGTCTCCGAGGCAGCACCGTCGCATCCTGGTGGCCTACGCCGCACTGTGGGCGGCCCCTTCCCCGGGCCCTGCTGGGCAAAGGTCCGGGAGGAGTGCCGACCCGGCCGGTGGCTCACCGGCTGCGCTGTGCTGCTCGCCGGGCTGGCGCTCTCGGCCTGCGGGGGCACCTCGGCGCCGGGGCACCAGCAGTCCCAGACCTTCCTCAACGCTGTCTACAGCCAGGCGCCCGACATAGGCACCTACCGCACCGGGACGCAGCTGATCGGCTTGGGCGTGGCCGTGTGCGACGACCTGCGGGCCGGTGCGACCGTCCAACAACTGGCCGACCGGCTGAGCCTGATGGAGGGCTCGGTGGCGCTCCCCCCAGGTGACCTGGGGGTGGTGATGTCGTCGGCCGTCACGACCTTCTGCCCGCAGTACCGCAAACTGCTGGGATGACCGGCCCGACGGCCCGGGCTCAGGCGGGCCTGGCTCAGGCGGGCCAGGCCGACAGGAACGTGAGGACCCGGCCGCCGCAGGACAGGTGCGAGCCGCTCGACAGCTCACGCTGCTCGTGGCGGTTGAGCACTGCCCAGCCCTGCGCTCCCGGCCCCTGGACGCACGTGCCGCCCTCGGCCCCCCGGTCGACCAGGTAGACGTTCCAGTCCCGTAGCTGGACCTCGGCGTGCACAGGCGCCATGACGTGGTTGTTGCCTGCCCTCATGGCGATGGCCTGTGCAGCCCCTGAGACAACCTCCGGTGCGTCCTGGGGACTGGTGCCGATCAGGCACGGCCGGTCGAGCGACCAGACCGAGCCGTCGTCCGCCAGCAGGACGCCGAGCGCCGGTCGCGGGCCGCTGGCGGGAGCCTGCCCGGTCCCGAGCGGGCGGCCACAATGTGCGCAGGAGCTGGCGCGCGGGTGGTTGAGGTGGCCCTGCTCGCAGCGCAGGCCGACGACCTGCTGGGCGTCGGGACCAGTGGTGGTGCCGGTGCCGACCGGCAGTGGCGCCAAGGGGGTGGCCGGCGGTACCTGCAGGTCCACCAGGTCGGCGGGAGTTGCCGGCTGGGCCGTGGCCGGAGCCGCCGGGGGGGCTGACAGCCCGGCCGGCGCCTGCGACAGCGTGCCCGGCGCCGTCTGCGCGCCGGTCTCGGGTTGGGCCGTGGGCAGGCGAGCCCCGTCCGGCACGGCGGGACCGATCTGGCCGGGTGGTACGTAGGGTGCAGCCGGGCCGCCGCCCGCAAGGCCGCCACCGAAGGCGGGGTTGGGGCCTGGGCCTGTCGGTGGGCCTGAAGGGCCTAGCGCTACCCCGCCCGGAGCCGGAGCGGCGCCTGGGAACTGCTGTCCGGGGCCGCCGGGCGCGTAACCCTGACCATAGCCAGCGGGCGGGCCGCCCATCCCCGGTGCACCGGTTTGCTGGGCACCGACGACGGCCTGGTTGGCCGCCGGCTGTCCTGCCGGCCGCAGCATGACGAAGCCAGTCCCCGGAACTGTGCCCTGGAGCAGGTCGAAGGGGTTGTTGGGGGGGCTCTGGGGAGGAGGTGCCGCCCCGTAGGGCAGCACGATCAGCGGCCACGGCCTACCGATGGAGGTGACCATCCAGCCCGGTACGGGCTGGGGCGCCAGCCATCGCCCGCTGTCCCAAGCCTGCACCGGTCCGTGCAGGAAGAGGGTCAGGCCGTTGGCTCCGGGCCCGACCACGGCGAAGGGGGCCTGTGGTTCGGGGTCGCCGCGCTGGAGCACGGCTATGAACGAGTTGGCCAACTGGTCCCCCGGCTGGGGCGACTGGCTGAGCCGCCTGGCCTCGTTGACCAGGTGCGCCTGCAGGGCGGGGCTGGCCTGTGTGCCCGCCCACACGGTGAGCTCGCCGAAGCGGGCGACCAGCCCCGGACCGGCGAGGACTTCGAGTTTGTCTGGCACCGTGGTTTACCTCCTGCTCCTTCGGGTTGCCGGCTCGGCGTGGGCGCCTGCGGGGCGGTACGGATCTCCTGCGGGGCGGTACGGGCGGCTCACACCCCGTTGCCGCCGCCAGGCCGTGGCGGTGCCGCCTTGACGGCCCGTTACCACTGCCGGCCTATCTGATCGAGGCGGTCGGCGACTTCCAGAGCCGTCAGCGGCCTGGCCGCCGGGTCCGTGGACAGGCATTGCTGTGCCAGCTCGGACGCGGGGGCCGGCATGTCCGCCGGAGCCGGTGCCGGGGCCGTGAGCAGCTGTGCCAGCGCCTGCACGACCGGTACCTCGTCCTTTCCGGGGAACGGCGCTGAGCCGCTCACGAGGTAGCGCAGTGTTGCACCGATGGCCCATATGTCCGACCAGCGACCCCCATTGCCGCGCAGCAGCTGCGGGTCGACGAAGGCGAGGGGCGGGTAGCCCACCTGGACGAGCGGCCGCTTCCCGTCCGCCAGGGCAGGCGGCGCGAGGACGGCGCCGTCGGGGGCCGGACCGGCGAGGGCCACTGCCTGGGGGCAGATCCCCCCGTGCAGCACGCCGGCCTCGTGGAGGGCGTGGGCGCCCCGGGCGGCTGCGGCCAGGGCGACGACCTTGTCGCGGGGGCTGAGGTTGGCTGCCGCCAGTGTGCCGGTCACCGCCGTGGCGGCGCTCACGAACACGACCGGCCGCTGGGCCCACTCGCCCGCACCGGCCTCGAGCCACTGGGGGAGGTGAGGGGACCGCACCGCCGCTGCGGCCAGGAGCCGGCCACGGGCTGCAGCCAAGGGCGCCCGGGCCAGGGGGCCAAGTACCCAGATGGAGACGGTGCCTTCGCCGCCTCCCAGCCTGGGAGGTCGGCGCGCCGTCAGGCACGGCAGCACGCCGTCGTCTACGACAGTGCCGACGATGTCGTAATCCGCCAGCTGGTTAGCCACTGCGCAGCCTCCTTGGGACCTTTGCACGTGGACGCTACAGGCTTGGGCGCCTTCGTGTCGGCACGCACCCTGCCTGGCCCCGCTCGCTCACGGGGCGAGCGTGAGCGTCGACAGCACCCTCGTGCCTGTCGGCGAGGAGGGGACGGCCACCAGCCATACCAGCGACTCCGTCCCTCTGACCCAGGCCTCTACACCCTCAGCACGGCGCCCGGCCGGGAGCGCGAAACGGTAGTCCCACGCCTTCTGGGCATTGGCGACGCCGACGCTCCGACGGGACAGTTGCACGTAGTGCCCCCCGAGGAAGGTCCTGACGATGGGGGGCAGGGCGGCACCCGGGGCCGGTGCCACCTTGGCCTCGACGACCGACTCACCTACGCCGCCGCCACGGCCACCGAAGTAGACGTCACCCGCCGAGTCGCTCAGATCCTGCTGGAGGGACCACGACCTCGGTGCCGAGAAGCTGGCGTAGATGCCGGGGACGGCTTGCCAACCGGCGGGGACGGGAGGCTTGACCGTGGGGTAGCTGCCGTTCATGCGTACGGCTGCGTAGATCACGACGCCCACGCACAGCGGTGCAACGGACAGGAAGGCGACCCAGCCGAAGAACCGGCGCCTGTCGGCCTTGGTGGGCGGGTCGATACGGGGATCGTGCGGGCGCCCGGGCCCGCCGGGGGCACGGGGCGTCCGCGCCGGCCGCCCTGCGTGCCCCCAGGTGCCGAGCCGGCCCTCGCCCCGCGTGGCGGTCACCAGCCGTGCTCCCTCGTCACGGCCCACCGGCGCCAACAGCCGTTGCGTGCAGCCCACGCAGTGCACCACCGGGGGGGTGGGCGAGCGCGCGGGCGCAGGCGGAGCAGGCTCCGAGGACGTCGAGGCGGTGGTCGTCGCTGACGAAGCCGCTCGCTTCCTGCAGAGCCGTGAGGTAGGCGGACATCGCCTGCTCGAAGGCCGGCGTCGGTGTCACGTCGACGACCTTCGCGCAGTGGCGGCAGACCAGGTGGTGATGGTGCTCGGTGATGTCCTCGGCCAGTTCGAAGCGGAAGTACTCGTCGTTGGCAGCCACCCTGCGCACGACGCCTGCCTGCTGCAGGTCCACGAGGTGGCGGTACGCCGAGCTGCGGGGCAGCCCGGGCGCCTGCTCGGCTATGTCCTCGATGCTCACGGGGTGCCCGGCGCTGGCCAGGAGCTCGACCAGCACCCGCCGGCCGCTCGTGTAGCGCTGGGACACGTTGCGAAGGCGGTTCGCCACCAAGCCGTGCAGGCCCTCCCTGGTCATCGTCTCGTCGGCTCCCCGGCTCACCGGCTCGACCCTACCGCCGGTGCGTTGCGGGGCCGGTGCCCCCACGCCTTGGCTGCCCGCCCCAACACGTACCAGAACACCGCCGCCGCACCCACGAAGAAGCCCACGGGCCAGTTGCTCCAGTAGGCACCCACCAGCGCCGACCAGGCCGTGACCAGCGCCAGCAGGACGGACAGCCACAGAGCCATCCCCGGCCGGGCGGTGAGGGACCGAGCCGCCGCCGGAGGGCCGATCATGAGGCTGAACACGAGCAGGGCCCCGACGACCGGCAGGGCGAGGGTCGTCGCAGCACCGACGGCGAGCAGGAACAAGAAGTTGGCCGTGGCAGGGCTCACGCCCCGGGCGAGGGCCAGTTCGGGTGCGGCCGAGCTGAGGAGCAGGCGCCGGTAGGAGGCCAGCACCAGCCCGGTGCAGGCGGCGGCCAGGCCGACGGTGGGCAACAGGTAACCCGAGCTTACGGCGAGCGGCTCGCCGAAGAGAAGCGAGAAGGTCTGTTGCGCGTACTGGGAACCGAGGCTCAAGAAGAGCGACCCGGTGGCCAGCATGCCGACCAGGACCAGCGCGGTGACGACGTCGTGGCGTCCGCGCCGGCCCCAGCGGGCCAGGGCGCCCACCGCCACGAGCGAGAACACCCCCGCTCCGAGCAGCGTGCTCGTGCCGACAAGGGCGGCGCCCGCTGCGCCCGTGAAGGCACCCTGGGGTATCGCGTGGGCAGCGAACGTGCTCCCCCTCAGCACCACGAAGAAGCCCACGGCGCCTGCGGCCACCGCGACCAGGCTGGTTGCCTCCCAGCTGTGGAGCATGAACGGTGAGAAGAGGCCGGACAGCACTCAGGCCGCCTTACCGGCCGGCGACCGGCCGTGCCGGTGCGCACCGGCCCGGGAAGCGGCGTAGAAGGCCATCACCAGGGCCACGACGAAAAAGCTGACAGGCCAGCCCCGGCCTGCCGGTGGCCAGGAGTAGCTGTCGTAGGCGAGCACGATGCCGGCCCAGACCGAGGTCACACCGATGGCCCCGGCCCAGGCCATGGCCCGGCCCGGCCGGCTGGAGAGCCCCAGTGCGGCCGCCGCCGGGCCTACGAGGAGTGCTGTCGACAGGACAGCGCCGATGGTCAGCGCCGCCAGCGCCACCGAAGCGGCGAGGGCAGCCAGGTACATTGCGCCGACAAGGTGGGACCGGACGCCCCTGGCGGCGGCCAGTTCGGGGCTGACCGAGCTGAGCAGCAGGGGACGATATGCGGCGGCGACAAGCGCCAGGGCGGGGAGGCCGAGTGCCGCCACCCAGGGCCAGTTGGCAGAGCTGACGGCGAAGACGGAGCCGAACAGCACCGACACGGTGGCGCCGCTGGTGCCCTGCCTGGTGGTGCTCAGGTAGAGCAGCAACGCCGAGAGCCCGAGGGCACCCCCGAGCACGGTGCCTGTGACCAGGTCCCGGTCTCCGTGCTGGCGCGCCCCGAGGCCCTCCATGGAGGCAGCCCCTGCGGCCGCCGAGGCGGCGAACCCAAGGACGGGGCTGATGCCGAGCAGGACGGCAGCGGAGCCCCCCGTGGAGGTGATGTCGGCGAAGGCGTGCCCGGCGAAGGACTGGCCCCGCAGCACGGCCAGGACCCCGACCGGGGCACAGACGGCGGCGACCACGGCGCCCATCACCAGGGCCGCTTGGACCGGGCCGTTCGAGAAGAACCCGGGAGCGAACACGGCGTGCACGATGCTCATCGCGCGCCGGCGCCCCTGTGGACGGGCCCGCCGACGAGGACGCCTGCGCTGGCTGGTACGGCGTCGCAACCGTCGTCGCTGTGAGAGTCGTCGCCGACGGAGACTATGACCCGGCCGTGCGCGTGCAGCACGTCCACGTGGTGGCCGTAGAGGGAGCTGAGGACGTCGCTACGGACGACGTCGTCCGTGGAGCCCGTGGCGGCCCTCCCACCGGCCAGGTACACCACCCGGTCCATCACCCCGAGCAGCGGGTTGACGTCGTGGGTCGACATCAGCACGGCGATGCCCTGCTGCCTGGCGATGCAGTCGAGCAGGGCCACTGTGTCCCTGGCGCTGTGGAGGTCGAGGTTGGCCAGGGGCTCGTCGAGCAGCAGTAGGCGGGGCCTGCCGGCCAGCGCGTGGGCGACGAGCACGCGCTGCAGCTCGCCTCCGGACAGCTGGCCGACCCGGGCGTCCGCCAGGTGTAGAGCTCCCACGCCGGCCAGGAGCTCCTCGGTCGCAGCCCGCTTTGCCGCCGACGGCAATGGCAGCCCCCACCGGTGCCCGTCCTGGCCGAGCTGCACCAGGTCGCGAGCCCGGACAGGCAGGTCGGCGTCGAGCACGACCTTTTGAGGCACGTAGCCCACCGCCTGGTGACGGCCCCTGCCTCCGGCGACGCTGACACGCCCCGAGGAGACGGGTGTGAGCCCCAGCACCGCTCTCAGCAGGGTCGTCTTGCCCGCTCCGTTGCTCCCGATGAGCCCGGCGACCTCGCCCTCGCACAGGTGGAAGGAGACGTCGCTCAGCACCTGCCGACCGCCCAGGCGTACTCCGAGATCCTCGACCGACAGGACGCGCGGACGCTGCGCCGGCTGTGTCGGGCGCGTACCGGCGCCGACCCCGGACGAGGCGTCCTCCGGGGAGCCGGTCCCGGACGAGGCGGTCCCGGACGAGGCGGTCCCGGACG
Source organism: Actinomycetes bacterium (assembly GCA_021828475.1). GTDB lineage: Bacteria > Actinomycetota > Acidimicrobiia > Acidimicrobiales > Palsa-688 > JAJZMF01. The sequence goes on along the minus strand of JAJZIY010000019.1, from coordinate 12,118 downwards.
ACGTGGCCGGGAGGGGTGTGGGTGGTTTGGGCATCGGGGACCTCATGTGTCAGAAGCCCACTGTCGATCGACCGTGGGCAACGGCCCGGCTGAGGGCGCGGACTTCGGCCATCATCCAGGACTGGTAGTCGTAACCGGGTGCCGGCATTGTCTCGTACACACCGACCACCGGTACCCCGGCCCTGCGGGCCGTGGCCAGGAAGCCCGCCGTCACCGGGTCTGTGACCTGGACGTTGTAGAGCAGCACTTTGACCCGGTGGTGAGCCAGCAGAGAGTCCTGGGCCGCCACGTCCTGGGGGGAAGGGTCGATCCCGTCCATGACCGCCGTCTGCAGCGGGCGCGGCGTCAGGACCCGCGCCCGCGCCGCCGCGAGCATGAAGTCGGCGACGGGTTCTGTCACCGCCACCGGCGTGCCCGGATAGGCCTTGGCGAAGGCGGCCAGGGCCTTGTGCCAGGGCGCCAGCGAAGCGTCGAAGGCCCGGGCGCGCTCCTCGAAGTACGCCCCGTGGGACGGCTGGAGCCTGGTCAGCTCGCGGGCCACGGCGCCGGCAACGAGCGGCATCGTGGCGGGCGAGTACCACAGGTGGGGATTGAACGTCCCGGGGCGAGGGTGCACCAGGTCGGCCACGACGACTACACGCTGCCCGGGGGGCGAGGCCGCCGCCTCCAGCTTGTTCATGAAGCCGTCGTAACCGAGCCCGTTCTGCACGACGAGCTGAGCCTGGCTGACCTCGGAAGCCAGCCGGGCACTGGCCTCGAAATCGTGGGGGTCCACGTCCGGGTTGCCCATGACAGCCGAGACCTGCACATAGCGCCCACCCACCTGGGATATGACATTGGCGTACTCGTTCTCCGCCCCGATGGCCCTCACCCTGGCACCCGCAGCGCCCGTCGCCACCCGGCCGCAACCTGCCACGGCCGCGGCCGTGACCAGCAGGCACGTGCCAACGCCGAGCGCCAGCGCCGGCCGCCTGGCGGGAAGGCTCGGGTGGACGGGGCAGGCCGGGAAACCCCTGCTGCCCCCTTGCCGTACCCGCTGTGCCACGAGCTCATAGTACCTGAGAACCAGTCTCAGTACCAACATGGCTTGCTGCAGCGCCCGGCGAGGCTGCGACTTGGCCGGTGAGGGCGCCACCCTGCCATACTCGGCGCCCGGTGCCTGAGACAGCCGACCCGGGGGTCAGCCCGAGCTCGCCCCGCTCCGTACCGGCGAGCCAGCCGTTCAGGCATGCTCCCCGCTCGGGGGTGCACGTGGTCGACTGGGCCTGTGAGCTCGTCGGCACGGCGCTGCTGGTCCTCGGGGGGCTCTCGGCTGTCTTCATGGACTTCGGTCGCGGGTCGCCCACCGTCTCGGTCGTCCACTCACATTCGTTGCGCCTGCTGCTCACCGGAGCGCTGTTCGCCGCATGTGGCTCGCTTGTGGCCGTGTCCCCACTGGGCCGGCGCAGCGGGGCCCACCTCAACCCGGCCGTGACGCTCGCCTTCTGGATGCGCGGCCACGTGCACCCCCACGACCTGGCGGGCTACATCGCAGCTCAGTGCTGCGGGGCGCTCGCAGGTGCGTACGCCGTCAAGTGGCTCTGGGGCACACGGGCTGCTCCGGTCGGCTACGGCGTGACGCTGCCGGGCCACGGCGTGGGTGGTTGGGGCGCGGCGGGCATAGAGGCACTCATGACCGGGCTGCTGATCGCCACGATCTTCGCCTTCGTCTCGTCCTCGCGCACCGCGAGATGGGCACCCTTGGCCGTCTGGGTGGTGGTCGCCCTGCTGGTGTGGCGCGGTGCCGGGTACACCGGTACGAGCCTCAACCCTGCCCGCAGCTTCGGCCCGGCGGTGGTCACCGGGGACTGGTCGTACTTCTGGGTCTACGTCGCCGGCCCTCTGTCGGGGGCGGCGGTCGTGGCGGCCGTGTGGGCGGCGGCGCCGCGGGCGACCCTGACGGCGAAGCTGTTCCACGACGCGCGCTACGGGAGCATGCTGGGGTCCCATCTCCCGGTGAAGCCAGGCGGCCCGCGTTGAGGCAGGCGCTGTTCGTGGTGAACCCGACGGGGGTGCGCCACGCAGGCGTCCTGCGCCGCCACTGCGAGGACGCGGCACGCGCGCATGGCTGGCAACCCGAGCTGGTCGTGACCCAGGGGGGCGACGCCAGCGCGATGCTGCACGACCAGTTGCGTGGCTACCTCGAGGGTGACGGCGAGAAGCTGGTGTTCGCCGTGGGCGGCGATGGTACGGTCAGGGCCTGCGCCCACGACATCGCAGGCACGCAGGCACGCCTGGCTGTCGTGCCCCGGGGCACCGCAAACCTCTTCGCCGGAGCGCTGCACCTCCCGGTGGCCGTGGACCGCGCCCTCGAGGTCGGCTTCGGGCCGTTCGAGAGGGCCCTCGACCTCCCCTTCGCCGGTGACCTGCCGTTCGTGGCCATGGCCGGGATGGGGCTCGACGCCCTGGTGGTGGGCGCCACTCCGGAGTTTCTCAAGTCCGGGCTGGGCTGGTTGGGCTATGCCGTCACGGCACTGCCCCACATCCTGGCCCCGCCGCGGGAGGTGTCGGTCCGCCTCGATGGCGGGGAGGTGATCGAGCGGCGCGCCCACTCGGTGGTCGTGGGCAACGTGGGGATGCTGCCAGGAGGTTTCGAGCTCCTGCCCGGGGCAGCGCTGGACGACGGGCTGCTCGAGGTGGGGATACTCAGCCCGGCGGGCGTACCCGGGTGGGCGCGCCTGGCCCGCAGGGTGGTGACCGGGCACGAGCCCAGGGGCCGGCAGCGCCCCGAGCTCGAGCACTTCCGTGCGGCGCTGGTCGAGGTCGTCACCCCTTCGGCGGCCCCCCTGCAGCTCGACGGTGACTACCTGGGCAGCACCACTGTGCTGTCGGTGGAGCTCCACCCCGGAGCGATGTTGGTCAAGGTCCCCGGGCCATGAGACCCTGCCCGCCACCAGCCGGCCCCGTTACCCGGCGCAGCCGCGTCGGGCCCGGCGCGGCACCGACGATGGAATAGGCCCGTGCGGCGGGCTGTTTGCTAGGGCGTAGAGCTTCGAACGCGCCTGACAAGGCCAAGAAGGACCGCCAAATGCCTGCTGTAACCGTCGACGACATACTCGTGCTGCCGCGCATCACCCGTCCCGATGCCGCCGCCTCCGTGGCCCGGCCCGTACGCTCGGTCACCACCGCCCCATCGGGGTACGAAGGGGAGGGCTTCCCCGTCCGTAGGGCGTTCGCCGGCGTGGCGATGTCCGACCTGGACCCGTTCGTCCACATGGACCAGATGGGCGAGGTGGAGTACGCGCCCGGCGAGCCCAAAGGCACACCCTGGCACCCGCACCGGGGCTTCGAGACGGTGACCTACATGATCGACGGCACTTTCGTGCACCAGGACTCCAACGGGGGCGGTGGCCGGATAACCGACGGCGATACGCAGTGGATGACGGCCGGGGCCGGGGTACTGCACATCGAGGCACCACCGGAGGCCCTGGTCGCCTCGGGCGGCCTCTTCCACGGCATCCAGCTCTGGGTGAACCTGCCCCGGGCACAGAAGTGGGCACCACCCCGCTACCAGGACATCAGGGGCGCTGAGGCGGCCCTGCTCTCGAGCGACGACGGTGGCGCCCTCCTGCGGGTCATCGCGGGCGAAGTCGGCGGTCACGACGGCCCCGGATCGACCTACACCCCGATAACCATGGCGCACGCCACCCTCTCGGCCGGGGCCCTGCTCGAACTGGCATGGCGTGCGGACTTCAATGCGCTCGTCTACGTGCTGTCCGGCCACGGAGAGGTCGGTCCTGACCGCCGGCCCGTGCACACGGGCCAGCTCGCCCTCTTCGGCACCGGCGACCACCTCGAGCTGAGGGCGGCGGCAGCGCAGGACGGCCGTTCTCCTCAACTCGAGCTGCTGCTGCTCGGTGGCCGGCCCATCCGCGAACCGGTCGTCCACTACGGCCCCTTCGTGATGAACACCCGCGAGGAGATCCTCCAGGCGATGTCCGATTACCGGGAGGGCCGCCTGGGCCGCGTGCCGGCGCAGACCATGCCTCACCGCCACCCGGGCGACATCGAGGTCTGAGCGGCCTCAGGGCCGGGCCGGTGCGACCCTGGACGGGTTGAAAGGGCCTTCCACCACCCTGGTGGCTCGTCCGCCCACGTAGTGCGTTGACAAGGGCCGCTGCCCGGCCTTAGTTTGGAGACCGTAACAAGACAGGGCAATTAGGACGACCGCGGCTCGACGGAGGTACCGGTAATTGTCTCGCGACCAGGAGCTTTCCAAGCAGGGGATACGCCGCGGGGACCGCCGCCTCATGGCCGACATGAACCGCAACCTCGTTTTCAACGTCCTGCGTACCGGTGCGGTCTCGCGCGCTGACGTAGTGCGTACGACCGGCCTCAGCCCGGCGACGGTGTCCGCGATCGTCTCGGACCTGATCGAGAGCGGGTTCGTGAACGAGATCGGGCACGGCAAGTCCCGTGGCGGCCGCCCGCCGCTGGTGCTGCAGATAAACGACGAGCGCAATTACGCCATCGGTCTCAAGCTCATGACCCGCGGGGCCTTCGTGGTAGTGACCGATATCCGGGCCGAGGTGCTGTACGCGGAAATGGTCGAGTTCGACTGGGCCCCTGTGAGCGGTGACAGTACCTTGAGCGCCCGCGCCCGTTCGGGCGACCCGTCATCGGTGCTGGACCGGATTTGCCTCGCGATCGAGGTGGCTGCCGACAGGGCCGGTGTCGGGATGGCCAAGGTGGTCGGGGTCGGTATCGGCTTGGCGGGCATCGTCGAGACGACGACGGGTATATGCCGGTACTCGCCCACTTTCGACTGGCACGACGTACCGGTAGCCGGGCCCATATCCAAACGCCTCGACCGCCCGGTGCTCGTGGACAACGACGTCAACGCCCTGACGGTGGCAGAGCAGTGGTTCGGGCGTGGCCACGGAGTCGACGATTTCGTCGTCGTGACGGTCGGCGAGGGCGTGGGCGCCGGCCTGGTCGTGGGAGGCAACATCTACCGCGGGGCCGAAGGAGCGGCCGGAGAGATAGGCCATCTCCCGGTGGCGGGCGAGACGGTGGCGTGCCGCTGCGGGCGGACAGGGTGCCTCGAAGCAGTCAGCAACGACCATGCCATCACGGGCTACGTGAGCGAGGCCGTTGCAGCGGGCCGCCCGACGCGCCTGAGCGGTGCCGCGGCAACGGGCCTCACCGTCCACGCTGTGCGCCTGGCGGCCGAGGCGGGCGACGAGGTGGCCAGGGCGGCCCTGGAGAGAGCGGGCCGGATGCTCGGCCTCGGGATAGCCGCGCTTGTCAACCTGCTGAACCCCCGCCTGGTGATAGTGACCGGCGAGGGCACCAAAGCGGGGCCCCTGCGCTGGGACGCAGCCATGAGCGCCATGCGCGAGCGTTCTTTCGCCGGCATCGACCGCAACGTCGATTTCTTCGTCGATTCGGTCGACGACATCGCCTGGGCGCGCGGAGCTGCATGCGTCGTCCTCGGTGAGCTCTTCAGCTCGCCCATGCACCGCAACGTCGACCTGGCCCCGTTGCGGGCGCGCTGAGCGCAAGTTCCGCTACCCCGGGGCCGTCCCCGGCAGGCAACAGCAGCGTCACCAACTGTTGCGACGCGGCGCGCCTGGCGACGGGGCTCCGACAACGCACCGGGGCCACCTCGGGAAATCCCAAAGACCGCCTGCTCCGCAAGCAGCCCCGCTGTGCCCGTGCAGCGAACCGGTGTTTGACACGACTCCCGGCCACGACCATGATTGAGGGCATGCACCTGCGCCGCGTCGCTGCCACCGCAGCTGCGCTCTCGGTGCCCGTCGTCTTGGCGACGGGGGCCATCTTCCCGGTGGCGGCGTCAGCCGGCACCACCTCGACGACAACGACGACGCCAGGCCCGGGTACGACCACGGTCTCCACCACGACCACTACCACGGCTGGGACGACAACGACGACGGGCCCGACGACCACCACCGTGGCGCCGACCACTTCGACCACGGTGCCCAAGCTCAGCGCCCTGCAGGAGCTGTCGGACGCCATGAACGCCTTCGTCGACCAGCGCGCTGTCACGTGGAGCTACGAGTTCGACATCCTCGGCACCAAGTCCAGCGAGGTCATACACGACGGGGTCAAGGACGGGACCTTCTCGGGGGTCTCCAACCTCGGTGGTACCGTCGCCCGTGGCGGGGCGGTGCTCGACGGCAAGGTCTACCTCACGGGTAACGCTGCGGGCTTCAACCAGTTCTTCGGGTTCTCCAAGGCTGGAGCATCGGCGGCGGTGGGCAAGTGGGTTTCGGTGCCTCGCGCCTCGAAGTACTACCAGGCACTCTCGTTCCGCCTCACCATGGGCACTGCCGTGCAGTACCTGGCACTCGGCCGGTCGCTCGAGTCCCTGGCCCCGACGAGGGTGCGCGGGTTGGCGGTCAACGCCGTACGCGAGACGGGCAAGACAAATGGCGTCAGCCTGGTGGAGACCGTCTACATCCGGGCCAAGGGGGCCCCGCTCCCAGTGGAGGCGCTCCTGTCCATCGGGGGCTTCCCGGCCACGATCGTGTACACCAACTGGGGCCGGCCCCCCAGGGCGGTGCCGCCGCGCAAGTCGGTCCCTCTCAGGGCCACCTGGATGCCCTAGAGGGCTCCGGGCCCGCCCGGGGTGCCCCAGACTTGACATCGGGGCACCCGTTAATGAGGATCGCTGCATGAAGACACGGCGGATGGTGGGCCCGTTGGCGGCGTCCCTCTCGGTCCTTCTCCCGGCGGCCTGGTACTCGGCTCAGCCCTCGTGGGCTGCACCCTCGAGCCCAACGTCCAGTTCGGCCTCCTCGACGACGTCCACCACGAGCACTCCCGGGCCGACTTCGACCACGTCGCCGCTGCCCGCTACCACCACCACGACGACCGTCCCGCCCGGGACGACCACGACCACGGTCCCGGCGCCCACCACCACGACCACCTTGCCCGGTGCCCGGGCCCAGCGCCTGCTGGCGTCGGCGATCAGCGCCGCCAACTCTGAACAGGGGTTCACCTGGCGGGCCACGGTGCACGCCGCCAGGCAGTCCGAGACCGCCTCGGGGCAGTCGGGCCGGGCGTACGGGACGCAGACGATCTCGGTGACGGGAGCGGGAGGGCCCTTCGAGCTGAGTGTTGTCCTTGCCGGGGCGAAGCTGTTCGTGATGGGCGACGAGGCGGCCCTGCAGAACGTGCTCAACCTCAAACCGGCCGTCGCCAAGCAGGAAGCCGGTAAGTGGGTCCTGTTGGCGCCGACTGCCGGGACCGTTTACCAGGCCCTTGGCGCAGGCCTCACGGTTTTGTCAGCGACAGCGGCCTTCGACATGGTTGGTTCATTGCAGCTGTTGCCCGAGCGCACCGTTGCCGGCCACAGGGTGCTCGGCATCAGGGGGAAGCGTGCCGCGCTGGGCCTCAGCCTCGTGCAGACCCTGTTCGTACGGGCGAGCGGGCGACCCCTCCCGGTACAACTGGTCACGTCGGTCGACGGCATCGACGAGCACCTGGACTTCGCGAACTGGGGCCGCCGGGCGCATGTCGTCGCGCCCCGCCACTTCGCCAAATGGCAAAAGGCATGGGCAGGCTGACAGGCCGGTGGCAGGCGGGTACCCGCCGAGCCTTCGAGCCGGCGCCCCTCGGTGGCGCCTAGCCGCAGGTTGCAGACCCTGGCACCGTCGCCACGGGCAACCTACTGTTGGAGCCGTGCCCGTCAGGGTGCCGGGCCCCGCCGTAGGCAAAGGAGCAACGACGATGCTGCAGGGTTTCAAGACTTTCGTCATGCGAGGCAATGTCCTGGATCTCGCAATTGCCGTCGTCCTCGGCGCGGCCTTCGGCGCGGTGGTGACCGCACTGGTCTCCGACATCCTCACGCCGTTCATCGCGGCCATCGTGGGCAAGCCCAACTTCGACAACCTGATGTTCACCATCAACAAGAGCCAGTTCCACTACGGCCTCGTCGTGAACGCGATCATCAGTTTTCTCTGCATCGCTCTGGCCGTCTACGCTGCCGTGGTGTACCCGCTCAACAAGCTGGCCGAGCGGCGTGCCCGGGGGCAGGCGCCGGCAGACACGGTCGTGCCCGACGACATCGCTCTGTTGACCGAGATCCGCGACCTGCTCGCCCACCAGGCCACCTCCAACGGCACGTCCGGGGCCACGACATCGGACCTGCCCACCATCGCTCCGTAGCAGGGCCCCCTGCGTGGTTGCCCACGGCCCGGCGCGGGCTCCGCCGCTCCCGGCCCTCTCAGTGCCCGGAGGTCGCGTCGGCTGCCAGCTCGAACCAGACCGCCTTGCCTCCGTCCTCGGTCTGCACGCCCCACGACGAGGCCAGCCTTTCGACAAGCTGCAGGCCCCTGCCACCCGTCGCCTCAGCGTCCCCGGAGACGGTGTGGGGCATCCGGTGGGACTCGTCGAACACGGCCACCCTGAGCCGGTCCGCCGCCATCTTGACGCGCAGCTCGACGCCGGTGTCGCTGTGCCTGGTGGCATTGGACACCAGCTCGGTGGCAAGGAGGGCAGCGGTGTCGACCGTGGCCTCCGGGAGCTGCCACTGCGTCAGCAGGTCCCGTAGGAAGAGCCTGGCGATCGGTGCAGACGATGCTGCCGCAGGGAGGCGGCGGCTGATCGACCGCACTGCCGGCGCCTCGGCCGCCGGCAACCTGACGAGCACCAGGGCGACGTCGTCGCGGTGCCCGGCCTCCTCGCGCAGGGTGGCCAGGGCCAGGTCGGCGAGCACCTCCACGTCCTCGGTGCGGTGGGCGGCGAGAAGGGCCGCCAGCGCCGCCACTCCCTCGTCGAAGCTCTGCTCGGTTGTCTCGACGAGGCCATCGGTGAAGACGGCCAGCAACGTTCCCGACGGCAGGTGCATGGTGTCCTCGCCCCAGCTGGCCGTGGCCTCGACCCCGAGGGGGAGGCCGCCCCGCCCGTGCATCAGCGTCACGTCGCCACCAGGAGCCACTGCGATGGCGGGCATGTGCCCGGCCCGCACCCACACGAGTAGGCGTTCCTGTGGGTACAGCTGCATGTACGTCATGGTCACGAGCTGCTCGCTGGAGGTGCTGAGGACGAAGGCGTTGGCTTCCTCGGCGATCCGGCCGGGGGGCAGCCCGAGGTGGGCATGGGAGTGGACCACGGCGCGCACCTGGCCCATGAGGCCGGCGGCGTTGAGGTCGTGGCCCTCCACGTCGCCTACTACGACTCCGAGCGAGCCGCCCTGCAGCGGGATGGTGTCGTACCAGTCGCCGCCGACCTCGGCTCCCGCCCCACCGCTCTGGTAACGCGCCGCCAGTTGCACGTGCGCCGTGGAGGTGGGCACAGGCGGCAGGAGGCTGCGCTGGAGGGCCAGGGCGGACTGGCGCTGCTCGCCGTAGTCGTGGGCATGGGCGAGCGCGATGGCCGCTCTCTCGGCGAACTGTTCCAGGACGAAGCGGTCAGCGGGAGCGAAAGGCCGTTCACCATCGGGACGGACGACGGACAGCGCCCCCAGCCGGCGGGGGCCGACCTGGACCGGCACGGTGATGAACCAGCGCGGCCGCAACTTGCGCAGCACGTCGCGGTGCTCCTCGTTGGTGCCGACCTCCACCAACCCCGAAGGGGAGAGATCCACCATGAAGGACTGACCCGTGCGGGCGGTGCGCGTCGAGTAGGGCTCCGGTTCGCCGTGGGCCCTGCCGGAGACCCGCGGTAGGCGCTTCAGCTTCTCGAGCGTCGGCTGGAGGGCGGGGTCGTGGTGTGTCACGGCCACCCGGGCCAGGGCCCCGTTGGACTGCCACAGGTCGAGCAGGCCCCACCCCGAGAAGAAGTTGGCGGCCAGGCGGGTCACGGTCGCGGTGACCTGTTCGACCTCGAGCGAGCGGGAGAGGTCGAGGCCGATGCGGTTGAGAGCCAGGGCCAGGCGAAGGCGCTCGTCGTCCGCGTACCTGGTCGTGACGTCCACCGCCTGCGCCAGTACCGCCTGCACCGAGCCGTCCCGGCCTCGCAGGGGATAGAAGTAGGCGTCGAGCAGGACACCGGCCGGGTGGTCGTCGTCCGGGTCGGGGAGGGTCACCGGCGAGCGTTCCAGGGCGATCGGGTCGCCGGACGCCATGCAGCGGCCCACCACTGTCACGTAGTCGGCAAGGTCGGCCAGCGCCTCGCGTGCCGGGCTCCCCGCCGGCCGGCGACCCAGCATGCGGACAGCCTCCTGGCTCTGGAAGGCGACGAGCAGCTCCGGCCCGACGAAAACCAGCGTGGCCACAGGAGCGCCCGCTAGTGCGGGAAGCAGCTCAGCCCAGGCAAAGCCGTCCAGCAGTAGGTCGGCAGCCTCGTAGGGGCTCACCTCGGAGTCGTTGTGGGGGGTCAAGCACGACCGACAATAGACGGGTGCCTGCACTCACGGCGGCTGCTCGTGCACGCGGTGGCGCAGCCATGACCCTGGTGGTCAGCCGAACGGTACCGGCGGGCGGTCCGCCGGGCACCTGGCGTTCACCGTGCCGGTCCCGGTAGGGAGGCGACCGCTCGCCAGGTAGCGGTAGACGTAGCCGGCCACGCAGCCTCCCGGCGGGGCGCTGAGGAACTCGCCGTGGTTGCCGTCGCCCTCCACGACCACCATGCGGGCGCTCGGCAGGAGCGCGTGCGCCCTCTGCGCGCCGGCGTAGGGGGTGGCGGCGTCGGCGCTGCCCTGGACCATGAGGATGCCGGGCAGGCCCGGGGCCCCGACCTCGAAGGGTTTGGCCGGGCCCTTGACGGGCCAGAACGCGCAGGCTGCGTTGAACCAGGTGTTGTCCCAGGTGACCAGGGGAGCGACTCGGGCCAGCTTGCGGGTGTCCGAGTCCCAGCGGGCCCAGTTGCGTGGCCACGCCACGTCGGAGCACTCGACCGCGTTGTAGACGGCGAACTCGTTCTCGTCCTGGGCTCCCACGGTCCGGTACAAGGCCACGAGGCTCGAGCTGGAGCCACGCCGCAGGTAGGACGAGAGCGCAGCCGCCAGGTCGGGCCACACCGAGGTGGTGTAGAGGCCGGCGACGAAGTCGTCGTCGAGCTCGTCCGGGCCGAGCCGGCCGGCGACCGGGTGCAGCGTCAGGCGGGCCTTGGCCGTTGCGAAGGAGGCAGCCACCTCGCCACCGGTGCTGCCCAGGTGGTAGGTGCCGTCGTAGCGCGCCGCCCAGGCGAACATCGTGCCGAGGCGGCGCTGGGCGGCGACGTCCTGGGCCAGGTTGTCCGCGTACCACACCCCAGTCGGGTCGACGGTGCTGTCGAGGACCATGCGCCTGACGGAGGCCGGGTAGAGGGTGGCGTAGACCTGGCCGATGTAGGTCCCGTAGGAGAAGCCGAAGTAGCTGATCCTGGCCTGCCCCATGGCGGTGGCGATCGACTCCACGTCGCGTGCCGTGTCGACCGTGCTCATGTAGGGGAGCAGCCAGCCGTACCTGCGCTCGCAAGCCTGGGCGTAGCCGCGCGCCTTGGCCTCGAGGGCGAGCTCAGCGGTCCTGGTCGCCGGCGTGTAGCTCGGCTGTACGGGGCGGAAGTACGAGGGGTCGCAGTGCATCGAAGGGACGGAGGCGCCGACACCGCGCGGGTCGAAACCGACGATCGTGTACTCGGAGGCGATCGAGGGCGGCAGCTCCCCGGCCACCGTTGCCGCCAGGGCGCGGCCCGAGCCTCCCGGGCCACCCGGGTTGACGACGAGCACGCCCTGGCGCAGGCCCGAAGGCGCGCTGGCCGGGACCTCCGACAGGGCGATGGTGATGTGGCGCCCCCCTGGCCTGGCATAGTCGAGCGGGACACGCAGGGCAGCGCAGTCCAGGCCGGCTGCCACACCGGGGCACGGGGCCCAGTGCAGGCGTGCCGGCCCCGGTGGAGCCGCTGGTGACCACCGCCCCGGCGGGGCCGGGACGCCCGGAGGGAGCACGGCGCCGAGCAGGGCGCCGAGCAGGGCCAGGCTGGTCAGCATCCGCACGCAGGCAACCTAGCCGTTGACCTTCCGAGGCTGCAGACGCGCGCGGCGCAACGGGCGCCTAGCGGCTATGGCGAGGGTGGCACGGACGGGCGCACCCCGCCGGGCGTCAGGCGCTCTGCTGGGCGCGCCGGCGCTGGCCCGGGGCGGCGGTGCCGGAGGGCGCGAACCTTCGCCCGGCGCGACGCCGACGCCGTC
>JAJZIY010000068.1 GCA_021828475.1 Actinomycetes bacterium | reverse complement strand
TTACCCGGCCTGCCCGACCGCGGGGACCCTGCGCAGGGCAGGGGGCAGAGCGGAGGCCCGCTCTCCCACGGCTCGGATGTGGTCCTCTCGCCAGTCGATGGCGTCAGCCTGGCACGACCGACGGGCGCTTGCGCCGCAAGTGCACATCACGTCCCAGCCCAGCGTGCGGGCCGGCGTCATGGTGACAGAATGGGCGACGGTGGCGTGGGCGAGGCTGTGGGCCCGGGCCCAGCGCTCGACTGCCTCTCGGCTTGTAGAGCGGGTGCTCATGTGGCACTCCGGGCACCTGGCGGACCAGCCCCGGAGCGAGTTGATCTCAGGCATCGAGCGCCCTCTCGTGCTCCGCGCGGTGCGCCGCGATGGCCGCATCAACGTGCTTGGGCCGGCCGAACTTCGCCGCGAACGTGTCGATCACCCGGTCGCAGACATAGCACTGCACCCTCTTGGCCGTCCCGCCGCCGCGGACCCCGTACCAGCGGAAGCACTGGGGGTGCTCGACCCTGGCCATCTCTAGGAGCCTGGAGTCAATGTCCTGTGTCATGGTGTCCCCTTTCGGTCGGCGCCCCCTTGGCGCCTCACATCACACAGCGTACGGGGCGTACCCGGCCCTGTCAAGGGGTTGCGGAGATTTCCTCGATCAGCCCATATGTCCGGTTTGCCAGGGTGAGGCGCCCCACCACGTCGGGCGTGCTCGGCCAGCCGGGCCACAGCGCCGTATCGACGACGCTGGCGTCCCATTGGCCCCCGGACTTGGGCGGGCCGGTAAACTGGACGGCACACGTACCGGGGGGGAGCGTTGCGGGAGGAATGCCGGTAGGATCCGCGACCCACCAGCCGGCGGCGTTCGGCAGCTGCTTGCGGAGCAGGACGAGCCGACCGAGCGAGCAGTAGACGACCGTAGGGAGCCCGGCACCTGCCCTGTGCGTGATCGCCGAGGCGACCTGGGAAACTGAGGCGTTGCCCCGCTCCACGTCCATCACGTCGGCCAGAGGGTCGGCCATGACGGATATGCGCACCCGGGGCGTGCTCGCCGGCCAGTGGGACCATGCCTGCGCCGGCCAGCGGCTCACCTTGCCGTCGATGTAGCCTGCCACGGCCTGGGCGTCGAGAGGGATGGCGCCCGGCGATACGGAGTCGAGCATGCGGACGATCACTGCGGGGCGGTCCCCGTAGCCGTAGGGCTCGTGGTCGCGGGCCAGGGCGCTGCCGCTGCCGCTGTCTGAGCGGTGGTGCTTACGGGCCCCGTAGGGATGGCGAGGCCGGCTGCGCCGACCAGGACGACCAGCTCGGTTTCCTGCGGGCCGATCTGCAGCCCGAGCAGCACCCCGAGTGCCACCATCACGAGCAGGTGAGCGGGGGAGATCGAAAACAGCCAAGTGGCGAGTTGCTTCATAAGCGCAGCTTAGCCGTGGTGATGGGCCACGGGACGGTGGGGATGCCAGGTCGTGCCGGTGCGCGTTACGAGGGCGCTGCTGAGGTACGTGTCGAGCAGGTGATAGGTCACCCCGTCTGGGACCGGCCATCCTCCGCACAAGCGCCGGGCCCGGGCCGTGATGCGCGTAAACCCCAGGCTGCACGCGACCACCTGCCTGCCCGTGAGGTCCTCGGCCGGGTGGCCCGAGTGCGGGTACGGCGCCACGCACATGATCTCGGGGCATCGGTCCATCGCCTCCACGTCACCGACCGTCGCCTCGACGTCGTGCTCGATGATGAGCCAGTCACGGTCGCTGTCCCACAGGGCACGCAGGGTGCTCCCGTAGCCGTGGAGGGGGTCCCAGGACAGGTCCACGTCATGGACCGGCCAGCGCCGGGCCACCTCGGCTATCAGCCGCCACGTAGCGGCTTGATCGTCCTCACGGTGGCCCGCGATGTAAGGATGGATTATCAGCACCCGGTGCCGCGCGCGTAACTTTCGCTCATACCTGCAATGTCCCTTCTACACCGCGGCCTTCGCGGTTAGCCGTGCGAGCATGCAGCCAGTGTAGTGCTTCTTCGATGTGCGTTATGGCCAATGAGTTTTCCCGGCACCGGAACTTGGTGTCATTGTAATGTTCAAGCCGGCGCAAGCAGGCAGTGAGGACATCCTCCACGAAGGCACCGTTAGGCTCTTTGCGCACCATCGCTGGCCCTTTTTCTGTCCATGTGCAGCACGGACAGTACCGATGTGTATGGTGGTAACCCGGTTCCGGGCACTTTTCGGGGGCTATCCCTTCGAGTGGTACAAGTAGTGGACCGTTCTGCCAGTCGATCCGGAAACCGGTACCGACAACAACACCGCCTGCCGGGTTGCCATTCTCGTCCAGGTTGTTAGCTAATTCGGTGATCATCGTTTCAGTGCTTTCGATAGCTCACAGAGCGCCGTTCGCTCGCCTGACGCGCGTTAGGGCATCCCACTGGGCATGCTGGGCAAGGGCCCGCCCCGCTGTGTGGGCATCGAGAAAGTCGTCGGACCAGCCGCAGCCGCACGAGGCGTGCCAGAGCCATTGGCGGCGCCAGAACCAGGGCCAATGCCGGACGTGGTACGCGTGGATGCCCTCCGCGTAATGCCGTGGCCCCGTTCCAGCGTCGTTGGCTACCGAGGTCATCGCTTGGCTCTCTTCTCTCGTGCCACCTTGCCCGCCGTGGCACGGCCGATGTACGCGGCCCGCTTGGCCGAGAAGCCCTTGCGGCGGTACTCGGCGGCCACACGGTTCTTCAGACGGTTGAACTTGGCATTAGCCATGCGGCCCCCCCTTCGTGGCGAGGCCGAGATGGTGCCTGCGCCTTACGTCCCCGCAGGCCTGGAGCGGGCTATGGCAGTGCGCCACGCCCAAGCCGCCGAAGCCGACATGATCGGGCCACTCCGGGCAGGGCCGGCCGTTGCGCCGTGCCCACTCTGCGGGGTCGCCCCAGCCCGCACCGCAGCATGGGCAGTTCTCGGTCCGCACGAACCCAACATCGCTCGCCGAGCGCCCTGGCCACAGTTGCCAGCGCACGGTGTGCCCGCACGGGTGGCGCACGATGACCTCTTCCTCGACGAGCTCGTAATCCCACTCGCTCATTTCAGGCCCGCCTCGCCCTTGCGCTCCGGTTCGGTCGGCACGTCGGCGAGGTGCGGTGCTCCGGCTCGCAGCCTTGCCATTTCCATGAGCGCCGCCACAGCGGAGTTGAGCTGCTGGCGCCCGTAGTAAGTCTCGACGACGGTAAGGGTCGTCCCGCTCGAGGAGATGCCCCAAACGGCCGCCTCGGTTTCCATGGTGATCGACGCGGCGGCGGCGAGCACCATGGTGCTGCTCGTGTCATTGTTGGCGGCGCTCTCCGTCGCCGAGATGGTGGCAGGGTTGGCCCCGGTATTGGTCACTGTCAATGACTTGCGGTTGAGGCGGTACGGGACGACCTGGACGGCCGCTGCGCCGACCACTACCTGGTTCGCCAGCCAGTCCGTCGGCTGGCGCCGGCGCATCACGAGCGCCTCGCGGTCGACCTGCTCGTCCCAGTTGACCCGCGTCACCTTCGGGGGCGGCCCGGTAGAGGTCGCAGGCGCCGAGGTCGCGTGCGATTCGGCGATGGCCGCCTCAGTCATCGCGCGAAACCGTTCGGCGGTGGCATGTAGCCGGGCGCCCATCGGCGACGGCGGCTCCTGCGATGCCTCCCCGTGCTCCACCGGAGGGTAGATGTGCTGCGTGCTGGACATGTCCCTAGCGTACCTTTGCGGCCTTGGCCAAGACCGGACCGCCGGGGACTACCTGTAGCACCTGAGTCGCCCCGTTCTTGCCCAGGGCACCCAGCAACCCGGCGGCAGCCGCCATGAGCAGGGCGAGCAATCCGGGAAGGGCGACGAGCAGGCGCACACCGAACAACTCGACCGATGACAGATTGAGCACGCCCGTGCTCGACGGCTTGATGTTGAGCCATGCGTCGAGCTGCTGTAGCAGTGCGCCAAAGCCGCCGAGGTTGGTGTTTGTCGCCACACCGGGCGAGGCCGGCGGTGCGCTCGGTAGGGTCGTGCCGGCAGCGAGCCCGCCTGGCACGTTCTGCGTCCCAAGCGTGAGGATGCGGAACGCCTGGTCGGCAGCGCTCCCCGTGATCTTGGACCCGGGCCAGAAAGACCCCTGAAGCGCCTGGGGATATTTGTTGGTGCCCGGATAGGGAGGCGGGACGTAGGTAATGCCGCTATTGGCCTCCCGGTCCGCCTGGTTCGCCAACGTGTCTACGGCCGTAGGTGACATGGCCGTCACCTCCGCGGCGGCCGTTTCGTCCGCCTGCGACGGTGGCGCGGCAAAGTCCGTCGGCGCCCACGGCTCCCACCCGCGGGCGGTGAACAGCTTGTGAGCGGCAAGGGCATTGGTCGTCGGTTCGAGCAGGCCCGGCGCCAGGTCCGGGCTAGCGGCGACGTTGATCATTGACAGACCGACCGAGTATTCGCTGTCCGTGCCGACGCCTCCGGGGGCGCCACCGATGCCCAGGGCGCCCGGCGACCCACCGGACTCGGCGTGGACCACGTGTATCCACTCGGCCAGGTCCGTCGAGTTCGTAAAACCACCCGCATAGCCGACCGCCGCAAGCTGCTTGTTTGTCAGCGGCAGTACGTTGGGCGAAACGTTGTAGCTCTGCGCTCCGTAGCCCGGGCCCGCGTTGAGGTCGGTGCCGTAGGACGGCGCTACCTGGCTCACGTCGCCCGCCCGGGGAGGACCAGGGCGCCCGTGGTGGCCTGCCAGAAGGCAGACAGCCGTCCCGTGCGCCACGCGAAGATCGCATAGATCGCAGCCATGAGGACCAGGGCGGTGCTCACGTGGCCGAGGCCACCTTTGCCTTGAGCAGCCATGACGGCTTGACGAGGGCCGCGAGCATGGGAGCGAGGCGGCCCGTCATCGCACCCCACACCCACGCCGCTCCGCCGAGCAGCAATAGAGCGGAAACGACGATGCTCACGGCTTGGGCGCCTCCAGTTCGTAGATGAGCAGGGCGCCGAGCAGCAATAGAGCGGGCCCCCGCCACGCCGAGGAACTGGCGGCGGCGAGGATCAGGACCACGCCGAGGACATATCGGCCCCAGCCGTTGAGCAGCCAGGTAAGAGTACTGCCACTGGCCGGGCTCGGCTTGGCCGTCACTTGGCGTTGCCTATCTGCCAGCCGCCCTGGTCATTGATCGGGCGGGCATCGTCGTGCGGATGGCGGATGGCCCATTCATAGCCGCAGATGAGGAGCCCCGCGGCGACGAGCGTGCCGATCAGAGGCCACCATGAGGAGGCGATAAGTGATGCGCCGGCGCCGACGAGGACGGCGAAGCCGGCGCCGAACGCCTCGCCCGCGCGCAAGGTCACGGTGTCCCGTTCGTCGGCCGAGAACCGCCGAATGGTCATCCACGAGGGCAGGACGCCCGACAGGTAGTTGGGCACCTCGCCTACGGCCAGGAGGAACAGCCCGGCAGCGCCGGCGGTCATCACGTCCATGTCAGCCTCGCCATCCTGCGGCCGCCCATTGGTTGGCCTGCTTGTTCGACTTCGGGGTGGGAGAGTAGCTCGGGACAGGGCTTACATTTGGCGTCGGCGGCGTGTAGACCGGCGCGGGCGGCGTGTAGACCGGTGGCGTGTAGACGGGGGTGGTCACCGGAGGGCTGTACGCGTGCACCTGGCTGAGGTATGTTGCCCCCGAGGATGCGCTGACGACGGAGGCCGTCCCGGTCGAGGTCGGGGTACTCGCCGTCACGTGCGTGACGGGGCGGACCGAGGACGAGCGGGCCTGCGTCGCGGCAGCGACTGGTGATCCCCGCCACCCGGCCGCAGCCAGTGACGAGGTGCTCGGCTTGCTTACCTGGGCCTGCAGGGCCTTCTGCACGGCCGCCTTGACCGCCGCCGTCCCGGCTGCATTGGCCGCGGCATTGCCCGAGCCCGGGCCAAGGTTGGCACCCGTGGTGGGCGATGGCGCCGAGTAGCCCTGGCCCTCGATGCCCTTTGCCTGGTAGGCGATATTTGTGAGCGTGGCAGTGTTGCCGACGGCCCCCTGCACCGCGGCGTTGGGGAGCCCGCTCACCGTGGCCGCCGTAGCTGTGACCGGCACCTGGGTAGCGCTGGGCGGAGGTGTGGTGACGGGGGTCGGGACGAGGACTGGCGGCAGCGTGCCCGTGCTGGGCGGAGGTGTGGTGACGGGGGTCGGGACGAGGACTGGCGGCAGCGTGCCCGTGCTGGGCGGCAGCGTGCCCGTGCTGGGCGGCAGCGTGCCCGTGCCTCCCGGTACGGCCGGAAGGCTGGGCACCGGGGGCACCGTTGGCGTTGTCGAGGTGCTCGGAGTCGAGGACGATGACGACCGGTGCTCGTAATACCAGATGGCCAAGATGGTCGCCCCGCCGATGCCGAGCGCCAGCCACTTGTGAGCCTTCACCCACTCCCACATCAGGGTGTGGTCCTCGTGGGCCTGAGGTAGCTGGGCCCGGGCGGTGCCGAGGTGACCGGGGCGGCCGGGCCGGCCGTCGATATGCCAGCCTTGGCCGGGCGCATGTCGTTCGCCGGGGCACGGTTGCCGCCCTGGGGCGTGGGTTTGCCGTAGGGAAGCGGCGTCCACCTGGGCACGTGCGCGACGGGCAGGCCCTCCGCTGCACCGTAGGTGAGGCCGTTGAGTTGGTCGGCGAAGGTACGTTCGCCACCCGAGGGTAGCCCGGTGCCGGTGCCGCCCCAGTTCGTCGGCTGGATGGTCACCGGCCCGACGTTCATCGCGTTGGGCCGGTAGTTGTTCGCGGCGATAACGACCGTGGACACGGGCGGGCCAGCTTCTTTCCACGGTGTCGAGGTGGGATAGGGCGCAGTTGCGTTGACGTTCTGGCGCGGCTTCATTGGCGCCCCCTCGCTTACTTGTTGTTTGTGAGGCTTGACACGATGCCGCTCAGGCCCGCGACACCCTCACCGAAGGCCGACACGGGCTGGGAGCTGCTGCCGATGTTCTTGACCAGCAGGTAGACGACGACGGCCCCAAAAATGACCCCGACGACCGAGGTGATCGCCTGCATCAGCTCACCCCCTTGACCAGCAGGTAGGCCGCCACGGCGCCTACGCCGCCGTAGAGCAGGTTGCTGTGCAGCTCGCGGTAGACGACGTAGCCGACGACGAGGGCCAGGACGAGCGCTGTGGTGTTCATATTTTCACTCCCAGGTTACGGCCGGCGAAGAACCCAACGCCGACGATGAATGCGACGAGCCCGAACACGAGCAGAGAGGTGAGCGAGGTCATGCCCCCCCCAGTTGCGCGTTGGCCCACATGGCGACGATGGCGAGCAGGAACAACACGCCTATCCCCAGTGCGGCTGACAGTGCGGTGGAATTGGTGCCCATTATGCCTCCCTAGCTCAGTAGGCGGCCGACTGGACGCCAAGCTCGAATATGCCGAGCTTGGGGCTGGTGAGGGTCGTGCCGGACGGGATGCGGAACGCCTCCGTCATCAGAGGCGCCGGGGGCACGCCCTCGATCGCGGCATACTCGCTGTTCGGCGACAGCGCCGCCTTCGTCGGGGTGGTCCCGGGGAACTCAGGGTCACGACCGGAGTACATGTCGTTGATCAGGCAGCCCACCGGGAAGTACCGCTTGTAAACCTCGTGATAGTTGCTGAAGAGGTTCTGGTAGGAGTTGTTGGCCGCATCAAAGGCCCAACGGGCCGAGCCCTGTTTGTTCGTAAGCCAGAGCCCGAAGTAGTCCGCGGCCTGCGCCTGCTGGTTGTTCTGCAGGCAGAGGAATATCTTGTCGTAGAGCATGTCGGTCTTGAACGACACGGGGATGATCGTTCCCGCGGTCGTGATCGGAGTGCTCCCGTTGTAGTTCACCGCGTATGCCATTTGCATGAGCGGCTCGGGCACGGGCACGCCGGCCGGCAGCACATCAATGCCGAGGTTGGGGAACACGGCAAGCACGGAGGCCTCCACAGACAGAGAGGCGCTGACCCCGGCGCTGGCCTTGGTGAACAGGTTGTTCACCGGGTCGGTACCGACCAGGGCGCCGAGCTGCACGAACAACTGAGGGACGTTCTGTGGGTCGCCCAGGGGGACGCAGCCCCACAGGTTGGGCCGACGCCGACGGAGGCGCACCCTCACGCGGAACTGGATCGTGCCGCTGATATTGGTCGACGCGGTGCCCGTGTTGGAGATAGTGGCCCCGGGCTGGAAGGCACCCGAGCCGTCGTTGTTGGGGTACCAACCAGGCGACGCCTGCGAGCTGCCATTGTCCCACCCGCCGGATATGGCGCCGTAGGAGTTCGGATAGCTCATGGCCGGGTCGTAGAAGGAGTATGAGGTGATCTCGTCCAGGTAATGCACAGTGCCGGCCAGGTAGTCGAAGCGGCTGGCGCCACCTACGACAAACTTTGTCTGCAGCGAGCTATAGGGCGCATAGGGCGACACAATGCACGACCCGCCCGCGGGGACTGTGAGGGTTATCGGCAGTGTCACGAACATGTCGATGGAGTCGGCATATACGGCGTCCTGCTCGATTGTCGAGGGGGTGAAGGTGGCCTGTGCAGCCGATGTGCCACCGGACGAACCAGACGGTATCGAGCCGCTCTGGCTTATATGGAACTGCCTACGTGCGTAGGTCAAGAACAGGTTGAGTATCGCCTGTTCGGTATTTGCGTCTGTGGGCGTGCGGGCCATGTATCACAAGCCTTTCGATGAGTAATTGAAGGCGGCACCTACGGCTACGAGTATGTCGTGCGCCAGCCCGTTACCCGGGATGGTCGATGTTGACCAGAGCTGTATCACAGCAAGGCCAGTGATCGCCCCGGCGAGCGCAACGAGCCCGATTACCACGAAGTTGCCGACCGTCGCTCCGATCCGTTCGATTTCTGATACCTCCGTTTCGGTCTGCCAGCCCCCGCGGGTCAGAATAGCACGAGTTCAGGTCCGCACCGATGCTCGCCATTCCTGGACGCTCGGCCAGTACGCCCAGCGGCCGTCCCCGCTGTGGCCGTCGAGCCATTTCAGCCAAAAGCCGTGAGGGTCCGGCAAAGGGTCTTCGTCCTCTTTCGGCCAGTTCGGGGCGTAATACGGGCAGAGTTTCTGCGCTATTTCAATGTCACCCCGGTGCGTGAGGTTGAAAAGAGCGAGCACGGAGGCCTGGGAGAAAAGCACCCGAGGGGTCAGGACCGGCTCCTGCACGCCGCCGAGCAGGCCGATCTTTCCCCGGCCCGACTTCTGGGCCCGCTCAATGCCCTGGCCGGCCCGCTGGGTCGAAACCACGACGTGGGCCCACTCGTCGAAGACCAGCAGCACGGCCGTGCGCTCCATTGCCTCGCGGGCCACGGCCTGGGCCGCCTCGACCACCTCGGCGTCCGTGCCGCGCAGCAGGATGAGCTTCCGGGGCGTGAGGGACGCCGCCTTGGTGCCCCGCTCGCGGAAACCCCAGCGGTGCAGCTCGTCGAGGTCCGGTGCGTAGTCCTTGGTGTCACACCACCAGCACTCCCAGCCCACCGAGTCCATCGGGATGAGCAGCGACACCAGGACGAGAGAAAAGAGAGTCTTGCCCGAGCCGGTCTTACCGAGCAGGGCATATCGCATGGAGGGCTCATAGACGATCACACGGGCAATGCTATAGGCTCGCCTGGTCAGCTCCCTTCTGACAGACCCGGGGGGGGTGAAGTCCCACACCCCTCTCGGGTCAACCCTCGAAAGGACACGACCATGACCTACACCGAGACTTATGGGCAGCAGCCCCCTCCTCCCCCAGCATCCCCGACCGTCGAGCACCAGCCGGAGGCCCCGACCGTCGAGGTCACCCCGGCTGCTGTCGCCACCGGGCGCCGCGCGGACGACGTGATGACGGTGACACCCTCGTGAGCGAGGTAGTCCTCGTAACCCCCGGGCCCGAGCCCGAGCCCGAGCCGGGCCCTGAGCCGAGCGAGATAGCCGAGGCGACCGAGGCTGCAGCGGAGGCTGCGGAGGCTGCAGCGGAGGCTGCAGAGGCTGTCGCCGAGGCGGTAGAGGCCGTCGCCGAGGCTGTCGAGGCCGTGGCCAACGATGACGACGGAGAGGAGCACGCATGGCAGGCCGCGCACGCCGAGCACGAGATGAGATTGGCCGCCCACGAAGAGCGGGTAGCCCTGGTCGAGTCACGCCTAGAAGCAGTCGAGCTGGCGTTGACGGAGCGCCCGGAGGCGACCGAGGTGGTCCAAGCGGTCCCGCAGCCAGATTTGACCCCGGCGCAGGAAGAGGCGCTAGCCGAGGCGGAGACTGGCCAGAACGGGAGCTTCTGGCAGAAGCTGGGGAGGTGGCTGTGAGCGCCGAGGACAACGGCAACCAAGCCGAACCCACCCTGCCGACCAGGGAGCCCGCGGTATGTCCCGTCTGCTCGCAAACCTGGGAGCCGCTGCCCTTCTCACGTGAGCGCCGCAGCCTGTACTCACACCTGCGGGCCGAGCACGGCTGGACCGCCGAGCAGGTGGACGAGCTGCGCGGCAAGAAGCCCGCATTGGCCAAGCCCAAGCCCGAGGGCACCGTGCGGCGGCCGCCAGCGAGCCCGAAGGCTCCGACGAGCCGGCCCGTCAAGCCGGCGTCGGAGTTCGCCAAGCGCCTGCAACGCATGGCCGAGGTGCAGCCCAAGCTTGCCTCCGCGGGTAACACGATGCTCCTTCAGGGCACCATCGCCCTCGGGTGGTTCCCACCCATGCTGCTGGTCGAGTTCCGCTCCGACCCGCAGACAGGGATGCCGCTACCCATGTGGGACCGGCCGACGGAGTTCGGGCGGGCGGTCATGCTCGACGACCGGGAGGTCATGGTCCTAGCCGCCGGCTGGGCCTTCTCCGAGGACACCACTCTCTCTGCGTGGCTCGAAACGCACCTGATGACCGTGGCGCCTCCTGTCGTGGCGCTGGCCTGCGCCGTCGTCGCCTTCAAACACCTCGCGACACTTCGCCAACTCGCGAAAAGCCCCGCCGTGACGGCCTTCAAGGACCAGTTGAACGCGGCCGTGGCACAAATGAAACGCCAGGCCGAAGCCCAAGCCCAAGCCGCCGAGCACCAAGCCCCGCCGAGCGCCTAATGCCTTGGATGGTCTTCGCGGTGCCGCTCGTCGGCATCATTGACCTGGTGATCGCCTACACGGTGGCGACCCGCATTGTGCCGCGCAAGGTGGCCCAAAGCGGTGAGGACGTGCTGGCCGAGGTGCGCCGCCAGAGTGACATCATGAACGCCCAGCTCACAGCCGCCCTCACGGCCGCAGTGACCGCGTGGCAGATGAGCCAGGCGCCCCAGCAGGGAGGGCCTGAATGACTGCCGTCCAGTACCCGAGCACCGTCGAGGTGCCGACCGTCCAACCGACCCAACTTCCCAACCTGCCCGGCAATGGCGGCGTCACGGTCACCAACGACGACCCGACCTACTCGGTGGACGTGTCGATTTATGCCGCCTTCCCGGCGAACCAAACGCAGACGCTACAGGCCCACCAAAGCACGATCTTTCCTGCCGGTTCGCCGGTGTGGGCACGGGTGACGCCGGGGCAGAGCGGCAGTCCGTCATCGGTCAATGTTTCGGTGTACCCCGGCAGTCCGAGCCCGCCTCAGGGCTCCGTGATCGTGCCTAACCAGGTCACGGTCAACGGCACGGTGGACGTGGGCACGATCTCGGGGACCATCGACGCCAACATCACCAACGCCAACCTGCCCGTGAGCGGCAGCGTTGACGCGAACATCACCAACGCCAGCCTCACGGTGGGCGGCACGGTCAGCCTCACGGCGGGCCAGGTCGTCGAGGTCACCAACGCCGCTGGAGGCTCCCTCACCG
>JAJZIY010000067.1 GCA_021828475.1 Actinomycetes bacterium | reverse complement strand
CCGGCCCGCTCCGCCGCCCCCCGGCTGGGGCGCTCCGTCACGGCCGGAGCCGTGGTGGCCGTGGCGGGTGCCGCACCCACCTCGCTGCTCACCGCTCCCGCCGTCCGGCCGTCCGTTGCGCCAACTGCCATATCGGCGCTGGGCGCCGAGCCGGCGCGGGGAGCCCCTTTCCTTGTCACTGCACCATCCTGGCAGAAGAGGGCGTAGCGGCAGCATCACGAAGGTGACGCCCGTCGGAGAAGGCACGTTATTGGATCTGCCTAACAGCTGTTACACTGCCGGCATGACCGCAGACATGACGGAACTGCACTGCGGCGGCGCGAGGTGGAGCAGGTGAGCGGCGCCGGTTGGGCGTTGTTCGCGTCCGTGTTCCTCGCTTGCGCCGTCGAGGCGGTGGAAGCCACGACCATCGTCCTGGCCGCCGGTACCACCCGCGACTGGAGATCGGCCCTCAAAGGGGTGGCCGCCGGGCTGCTGGTCCTGGCGGTCGTCGTTGCCGGCCTCGGACCGGCGCTGACGGCGGTCCCCCTGAGCCCTCTGCGCCTGATGGTCGGCGGGCTGCTGCTCGTGTTCGGCCTCCAGTGGCTACGCAAAGCCGTGTTGCGGGCGAGCGGGCACAAGGCGTTGCACGACGAGGCGGCCATATACCTGAAACAGGTCGAGGCGGCCCGTTCGGCGCAGACTGTGAGGCGCGGTGGCGTCAGCGACTGGTACGCCTTCACGCTCTCGTTCAAGGGGACGGTCCTCGAGGGCCTGGAAGTGGCTTTCATCGCCCTCACTTTCGGCAGCAACCAGCACGACGTCCCCCTGGCGGCGCTCGCCGCCGTAGCGGCCATCGTCGTGGTGGTGGCCGTCGGCGCGCTGGTGAGGGCTCCCCTGGCCCGGGTCCCCGAGAACACGCTCAAGTTCGTCGTCGGGGTGATGCTCACCTCGTTCGGCATGTTCTGGGGGGCCGAAGGCGCGGGAGCGCACTGGCCACGCTCGGACGGCGCCCTCCTGGTCCTGGCGCCGGCAACTCTGCTGTTCGGCCTGGCACTGGTCCAGGCCATGCGCGTGCTGCGGCTGCGCAGCGAGCGCGCCGCAGCGGCGCCAGGCCCGGTGCCGGCGCCGCAGGGACCACGCCGGCCACTGGGTGAGGAGGCACTGCGATGAGGGCAAAGGCACGGCTGAAGGCTTTCGGCGCCTTCTGGTACGACTTCGTGGTCGGTGACGACTGGCGGGTGGCAGTCGGCGTAGTGCTGGCACTGGCCGTCACGGCGGCCGTCGCCACGACCTCGGTCCCCGCATGGTGGATCCTTCCTGCGGCCGTAGCGGTCCTGCTGCCTCTGAGCCTGTGGAGGGCCGCCCGGTCGGGCTGAGGGGCCCTTCAGTCCTGGCCGAGCGAGAGGTAGTGCTCCTCCTCCTGGGCCGTGTGGAGCCTCAGGACTGCTTCGAGCCCGTAGAGGGCGCGCCGAAGCTCGGCCAGGTCCGCCTCGTCCGGCGGAGCGTCCGCCATCGTGCCCAGGATGTCACCGAGGCGGCGCACCTGCGTCGAGATCTCCACGTGCGCACGGCTCATCGGCCCGGTGGGGTCGGTGCCCCCCAGCAGTTGGTCGATGACGGGGTAGAGGAGTTGCTCCTCGGCCTCTTCGTGGGGAACGACCTTGGTGACCAGCAGCGAGTAGACCTGGCTCACGTCGTCCATGGCGGGCCCGGCGCCCGCCGTCAACCGGTCTCCCGCCAACCGGTCGGCCACCACCCGCAGGCGGTCCGTCGCGGCTTCGATGGCTTGGTGCTCGGTGCGGAAACGCGAAGTGAGCGACTTCTCCGAGCTCGAGAGGCGTAGCTCGTCGCGCGCCGGGCGCAGCGCCCGCAGCGCGTTGGAGATGGCCGCCACGTCTATGACTTCTTGGAGGAGGGCGCCCCACAGTGCCGGCAGCACCCCCCAGCTGGCGACAACCATGGCGACCAGGGACAGGGCCATGCCGGCTGCGGCGCTCTGGGCCGCGACCCCCCTGGCGCGGTTCGCGATCGAGCGGGCCTCCCCCATCCGCGAGAAGCGGTCGACGGTGAGCACGACGTCTGCCCCCTCGGACGACACCGTTGCTCCACGCGAGGCCATCGCCACCCCGACGTCGGCCAGTGCCAGTGCGGGTGCGTCGTTGATGCCGTCGCCCACCATCATCGTCGGTGCAAGCTTTTTCTCCGCCTCCACGACCTGGAGCTTCATGCCCGGTGTGCACTGCGCGTACACCTGGTCGACCCCGATGGCCTCCCCGACCGTCTGCGCTACCTCGTCGCGGTCGCCTGTGACCATGACGACGCGCTTGATGCCCCTCGAGCGCAGCGAACGCACCGTCCTTGCTGCATCCACCCGGACCGGGTCCTCGAGCACCATGACCCCCTGAGCCCCGCCGTCCACGGCCACGTACACCAGCAGCGCCCGCTCGACGCGCGAACGCCTGTGGGCCGCCGCCGCCCACGCAGGGACCGGTCCGGGTCGTAGGCCCACCCATTCCCGGTTGCCCACGCTCACCGAACGGCCGTCCACCGAGCCGCGTGCGCCGCTGCCGTGCACCTCCTCGAACGACTGGGGCAGCGACAGCACCAGGCCCCGGGCGACCGCCGCTCTCACCACCGCGCCGGCCAGGACGTGGGCGGACGCCTGCTCCAGGCAGCCCGCCAGGCGAAGGACCTCTTCGGGCGAGAAGGCGCCCGAGGAGGCCACCTGGGTGACTGTCGGCTGGCCCGACGTCACCGTGCCGGTCTTGTCGAGCAGGACCGTCGTGCAGGCGGCCAGCCTCTCCAGCGCCGCCCCGCTCTTCACCACCACGCCCTGGCGGGCGGCGCGGGACAACCCGGCCACCAGGGCCACCGGCACGCCGAGTATCAACGGGCAGGGGGTGGCGACCACGAGGATGGCTACAGCCCGCCCTACCCCGCCGAGCACCCAACCACCGCCGGCGAGAGCCAGCGTGAACAGCAGGAACCACAGGGCGTACCGGTCCGCCAGGCGCACCGAGGGAGCGCGGGAGGCCTCGGCGGAGCGCACCAGCCGGACCAGTGCGGAGTAGGCGCTGTCGTCGGCCCGGGCCGTGGCCCGTAGGTCGAACGGGGCCCCGGCATTGGCCACCCCGCTCTGCACCGGCTCGCCGACCGCGCGCTCGACGGGCAGTGGCTCGCCCGTCAGGGCCGACTCGTCGAGCAGGGCGGCGCTGACGAGGCGCCCGTCGACGGGTACGACCTCCCCGGTGGTCACCATGACGAGGTCGCCCGGCACCACCGCCGTCACCTCGACGGTCTCGAGAGCCCCCTGCGTGTAGCGGCGCACGGAGGTCGGGGCCCGCTCGAGCAGCAGTCGCAGGTTGCGGCGCGCCCGGTCGGAGGCCCAGGCCTCCAGCACGCGGCCGGTCATCACCATGATGGCGATCACTGCCGACGCCAGGCTCTCGCCCGCCAGGATGGCGCCGACCAGGGCGAGCACGGCTATCACGTCGACGCCGAAGCGGCCCTGCCTCAGCGCCTGCACCGTTTCCCAGAGCGCCAGTGCCGCGCCGGCGGCACCGACAGCCGTCCAGGCGGCATTGGCGGCCGGCCCCGCGCCGACGGCACGGAGCACGCCGCCCGTGGCCAGAGCGACGGCAGAGACGCCAAGCAGCGCCAGGACCGAGCCGAGACCGGGGCCGAGACCGGGGCCGCTGTGGCGCCTGCCCCCTCCCCGCCGCCGGCTGGCCGCTGGCTGCACAACTCGCTCGGGCCCGGTCGGCTCCGCTCCGGCCGAAGGCACGCTGTTGCTCCCCTGCATGGCCCCACCCAACCCCCGGGCACTGGCGTCCCCGTGCATTCCGGGTGCAGTTGCGGTGGAGGAAACCGGCGCCGGCGGACCGGCACGAGCCGTTGTAAGCCGTTGTTGGTGCTTTTTAGGCCGCCTCACAGGACGGCTTAAGCACCGGCGGGGACTCTGGTGGACGTAGAGACCCGAAAGGAGCCCTCGATGAGCGCAACACTCCCAGGCAACGACACGACCGGTACCCCAGGCGCTCCGTCCTCAGGCGGCGACGGGCTGTGGCCCGGCGCCCAGGACTGGCCCTCCTTCCCTCCTGCGGCTGGCAGCGAGGCCGCCATGGCCCGCTCGCTGCGCCGCCGGCGCCGGCAGCGCAGAGCCGCCGGCGCTGCCGTGGTCGTCGGCGCCATGGTCGCCGGTGCCGGCGTGAGCCAGGCCGTCCTGGGCAGCGCCACGGTGGGCTCGGCGAACGCCGCGGACGTCACGCTGTCGGCGGCCCAGGTCGAAGCCAAGGTGGACCCCGCCCTGGTGGACGTCGTGTCCAACATCGACTACGGGCAAGCCCAGGCCGCCGGCACCGGGATCGTCCTGACGTCCGCAGGCGAGATCCTGACCAACAACCACGTCGTGGAGGGCGCCACCAGCATCACGGTCACCGACGTGGGCAACGCCAAGACCTACAAGGCCACGGTGGTGGGCTACGACGCGCAAGCCGATGTCGCGGTGCTGCGCCTCCAGGGAGCATCCGGTCTGGCAACCGCGGCGCTGGGCAGTTCGGCCTCGCTGGCCGTCGGCCAGGCGGTCGTGGCCCTGGGCAACGCCGGAGGCGTTGGCGGTACCCCCAGCGCCGCCACCGGCACGATCACGGCGCTCGACCAGTCGATCAGCGCCGCCGACGAGCTGACTGGTTCGGCCGAGCAACTGTCCCACCTGGTACAGACAAATGCCGCCATCCAGCCGGGCGACTCCGGCGGGCCCCTCGTCGACATGCAGGGCCAGGTCGTCGCCATGGACACCGCCGGTTCGTCGACCTTCCAGTTGCAGTACGCGGGCAACCAGCAGCTCACTCAGGGTTACGCGATACCGGTCAACCGGGCGATGTCGATCGTCGGGCAGATCCAAGCAGGCAGGGCGTCGGCGTCGGTCCACATAGGTCCCTCGGCCTTTCTCGGCGTCGAGGTGGTCCCGACATCGAGCTACTCGCCCTTCGGCGCGACCGCCTCCGGCGCCGGTGTCGCCGGCGTGATCAGCGGCACCCCCGCCGCCTCGGCCGGTCTCGGCCAGGGCGACACGATCACCTCCGTCGCCGGCCACAATGTCAGCTCCTCGACCAGCCTGCGCACGGTCATGGACCTGCTGCACCCCGGCCAGCGGGTCACCGTCGGCTGGCTCGACGGCTTTGGCGTCGCGCACAGGGCGACCGTGACCCTGGGTAGCGGGCCCACGGGTTAGGCCTGCGCACTACGCTCGGCCCGTGACGGTGAGCGCCCAGGCCGACCTCGGCCGCAGGGTGCAGGAGTGGCACGACGACCTGCGCTCCGCCGTCGAGGGGCTCTACCCCGACCGGGTGGACGAGGTCCATGCCGCCGTGGTGGGACGCGTGGCCGCCGCCGCCGGGTCCCGTAAGGCCGCTCTCGTGGCGCTCGACCGGCAGAGGGAGCGCCGTCACGACTGGTTCCTGGAGCCCGACCGCATCGGCTATGCCTGCTACGCCGACCGCTTCGGCGGCGACCTGCGAGGCGTCGAGGCCCGGGTGGGCTACCTCCGAGAGCTCGGCGTGAACGTCGTGCACCTGATGTCGGTGCTGCGGTCACGGGCGGGTGACAGCGACGGAGGCTTCGCCATCGACGACTACAGGCGACCCGACCCGCACCTCGGCACGCTCGGCGACCTCGAGCACCTCGTGGACACCCTGCGCGAGGCGGGCATCAGCACCTGCCTCGACCTGGTGATGAACCACACCAGCGCCGACCACGAATGGGCCGTCCGGGCCAGGCAAGGCTCCGCCTACCACCGCGGTCTCTACCTGACGTTCCCGGACCGCCGTGTCCCCGATGCCTACGAGGCCACGCTGCCCGAGGTCTTCCCCACCATGTCGCCCGGCAACTTCACCTGGGTACCGGAGATGCAGGCCTGGGCCTGGACGACCTTCCGGGAGTTCCAGTGGGATCTGAACTGGGCCAACCCCGACGTCCTCGTCGAGATGGTGGACGTGCTCCTGCACCTGGCCAACCTCGGCGTCGAGGTCGTGCGACTGGACGCCGTGGCCTTCACGTGGAAGCGCATGGGCACCAACTGCCAGAACCAGGCCGGGGCGCACCTGGTGGCCCAGGCCCTGAGAGCCGCCCTCGGGATGGCCGCCCCCGCCTCCATCCTCCTGGCCGAGGCCATCGTCGGGCCTGACGACCTGGTCCCCTACCTGGGGCACCACGAGCGCCAGCGCCGCGAGTGCCAGCTGGCCTACCACAACCAGCTCATGGTCCAGACATGGTCGATGCTGGCGAGCAGGGACACCCGGCTGGCCGCAGCTGCGCTACGACGGCTGCCCCACGCCCCGCAGGGGACGACCTGGCTGACCTACGTGCGCTGCCACGACGACATCGGTTGGGCGGTGTCGGACCAGGACGCCGCGGCGGTGGGCCTGGACGGGGCGGCGCACCGGCGGTTCCTGGCCCGGTTCTACCGCGGGGACTACCCCGGCTCCTTCGCGCGCGGGGTGCCCTTCTCGACCAACCCGGCCACCGGCGACGAGCGCACCTGCGGGATGGCTTCCAGCCTCGCCGGCCTGGCCGACGACCGGCGCGGGCCGGGCTCACCCGGCGTCGCCCGCCTCCTGCTCCTCTACGCCATCGCCTTCGGTTTCGGCGGCGTACCCGTGATCTGGATGGGCGACGAGCTGGGGCTGGGCGACGACGAGGACTATCACCTAGACCCCACCCGGGCGGGTGACAGCCGCTGGCGGCACCGCCCGCCCATGTCATCCGAGCAGATGTCGCAGCGCCACGACCGCGCCACCGTGGCCGGAGCGGTATGGTCGGGTTTCGCCCGCCTGGTGCAGGCCCGCAGCCACTGCAGAGCCCTGCACGGCGCCGGCTCGGTACGCGTCGTCGACACCGGCGACCCGGCCGTGTTCGGCTGGGCGCGACAGCACCCGAGGTACGGCTCGGTGCTGGGGCTTGCCAACGTCACCGAGAGCGCCGTCTACGCGTCGCCGTCGGTCTTGGGCGCCCTCGACCTGGCACCGGTCGTCGACCTCCTCGACCCGGGGGCGACGGACCTGCTCCTCCTCGAGCCCCTCGCCGTGCGCTGGCTCAGCGCCGACGGCACCTACCGCACGGCCCCCCGGCCCCGCTAGCGCCACGACAGGGCGGTGAGGCGAAGACACCGCAGAGGGCACCCGGGGCCGGCTGCTGCCGACGACCCGGGCGCCCTCTGCCCAATGCAAACGGTACGGCTTGGACATGCGGGACGGCGTGCCCCGCAGGTCGCCTAGCGGATTTTTGCTATCTGGCGGGCCGAGAGCTCGGCGACCGCCGGGGGCAGGGGCTGGAAGCGCACTGCGTCGAGGAAGCGCGGCGTGGAGCCACCGTTGCGGTCGATGGCCCAGTAGAGGAAGGCCCGCACGGCTGCGGCCTGCCTCGGGTTGGCCTCGCGGCCGGGCAGGATGGCGTACTCGTAGTTGATGATCGGGTAGCCGTTGGGGGCGGCGTCGTCGATCATGGAGAGCGCCTCGTTTGCTGGGGTCTTCTTCTCCAGAGCGGCCGCCTCGGCAACGATCGTCTTGCTGGTGGGCTGGACGAACTTGCCCGCATGGTTCTGCAGGAAAGCCTCTCCGAGGTGGGCCTGCTGCGTGGCGGTCAGGTAGCTGATGCCGATGTAGGCCACGCAGCCCGGGGTGGCCTTGCAGCCGCTCACCATGCCCCCGTTGCCCTCTTCGGCAAGGGCGTTGGGGATGGCGGGGAAGGAGACGCTCGTGCTGTAGCCGATCGATGCGCCCCAGCCGCTCGGGTCCTGGTCCGAGAGATAGGACGTGAAGAGGAAGGTGTCGCCGCTCGAGTCCGAACGGTGCAGGGCGACGATCTTCTCGTTCGGCAGGTTGACGCCGGGGTTGAGCGCCTTGATCTGCTGGTCGTTCCAGGCGGTGATCTTGCCCTGGTAGATGAGAGAGAGCACCTTGCCGTTGAGCCTGAGGTGCGTGCTCGCAGGTACCCCTGACACGTTGTAGTTGACCTGCTGGGCCGAAATGGCGAGGGCGATGTTCTTCAGGCCCTTGTACTGGGCAACCTGGGTGTTCGACAGGTAGGCGTCGGAGGCCCCGATGTCGGCGGTACCGCCGGCGGCGCTCGATATGCCCACGCCCGAGCCCGTGCCCTGTGGCGTCACGGTCACGTTCTTGTAGCGCTGGTGGTAGGCGGTCGACCACAGCTGGAAGAGCGGGTAGAGAAGCGTGCTGCCGGTCTCGGAGATGGCGACGTGGCCGCTCGGAGGGGCCTCGTTGGCGCTCGCCTTGGAGGCGGCCAGAGCGGAGGGAGCGGCACTGAAGCTGGCGCCGGCGCCTGCGGCGACGGCCAGCAGGCTGCAGAGTGCGCGCCGTGCAGCCCGGGAGTTCGTGGGCTTCTTGGAGAACATTGAGTGTCGGTTTCCTCTCTTTGCGGGAGGGCGAGCCGCGGCCGGACGTCTTGTCCCGCCCCGGTGCCCGAGGGTTGGCCGACTGCGCAGTCGTGTTCGAACCGCCACAGAACCTACGCACGTCGATTTAACTCTCGGTGAACGCCAGTCGAACGCGTGGCTCCGAGACGATGAACTCTCGGGGCGGTCGCCTACGCCAGCGTCACAGGACCGCCGGAGAGCCACCGCCGCACCGGGCTCTGCGCCCGCAGCGCCGCCCTGGCCGCGTTGGCCCCGCACGCTCCGTGGACACCGCCTCCCGGATGAGCCGACGAGGAGGCGAGGTAGAGACCCTCGACGGGGGTACGCGGCCGTCCCAGGCCAGGCACGGGGCGCAGGAAGAGTTGCTGGTGCGCCGCGGCCGTGCCCCCGTTGACGGCTCCCCCGACCGCGTTGGCATTGTGCTCCTGCAACTGGCGCGGGCCGAGCACGTGGCGCCTGGACACCAGGGCGCGAAAGCCCGGAGCAAAGCGCTCCACCTGCTGCTCGACACGGTCGGCCATCATCTCGAGCTCGGTGCCGTCCCAGCGGCCCGACAGCCCCCGCCCGGCTGCGTCACCCTTGACGGATCTGGGCACGTGGGTGTAGCCCCAGAGCGACTGCGTGCCCTCAGGCGACCGGCTGGGGTCGGCCGTCGTCATCTGGCCCATGAGCACGAAGGGCACATCGGGCACCACTCCGGTGGCCAGTTGGGCGCAGTACATGGTCATCTCGTCGATCCCACCGGACAGGTGGACGGTCCCCGCCCGCCCAGCGGCCTCTGCGGACCACGGCACACGCCCGGACAGCGCCCAGTCGACCTTGACGGTGGCGTAGTCCCATTGGAACCGCCTCATGTCGTCGCGCAGGCGCGCCGGCAGGTGCTCCCAGCCGACGAGCCCGCCATAGAGCAGAGGTGCGGCCACGTCGGCGATGACCGCCCGCCTGGCGCCAAAGGTCTCGCCCGACGCCGCCCGCACCCCGGTGGCCCTGCCGTTACGCACGAGCACCTCCTCGGCCGGCGTGGAGCAGCGCACCTCGCCGCCCCGGCTGTGCAGCCGCCCCACCATGGCCTGCGCCAGCCTCCCGGCGCCGCCCTCGGGTACCGGCCAGCCGTACTGGTGGCCGAGCATGGACAGGATCCAGCCGTACAGCGCCCCACCGGCCGACTCGGGGGTCAGGTCCGTGTGCATCGTGCACCCGGCGAGCAGGAGGGCCGCCGGCCCCGAGAACTCCTCCTCCGCCAGGCGGCGCACCGGGAGCGCCGCGAACCTGGCCAACCGGGGCGTCCCGGCCGGCCCGGCCCGGGCCAGCAGGCGCGCGCCGGCGCGCACCGGCGGGAACGGTGTGAACAGGGCTTCGAGCAGAGCCGGACCGATCCGGCCCCAGAGCTCCCACAGCCGTTCCCACGCCGCCCCGTCCCCCCGGCCCAAGCGCTCCAGTGCCGAGGACGTCTCCGCCACGTCCCTGGTGAGCAGGGCGCAGCCGCCGTCGGGCAACGGGTGAGCCAGCACAGCCGGCGCGTGGGCCCAGCGCAACCCGTGGTCCTCCAAGCCGAGCGAGGCGATGGCCGGTGAGGCCACTGCCAGTGGGTAGAAGGCGCTGCAGACGTCCGCCACGAAACCCGGGCCCAGGTAACCCGCACTGCGCACCGCCCCGCCGGGCTCGGGCTGGGCTTCGAGCACCACCACGTCCCAGCCGGCGTCGGCAAGCAGGTTGGCGGCGACCAAGCCGTTGGGCCCGGAACCGACGACGACAGCGTCGTGGGTGCTGGCGGGCGCGCTCAGCACGCCGGCACCCAGGTGGCGCCGGTACCGTCCGGGCCGTGGCCGGCGGGGGTGCCGAGGATGCGCCGGCAGGCGGCATTGTCCATGGAGTGCTCCTCGCTCGGGCCCTTCGCCCGGCCGTGACGCTGCAAAGTACCTCGCCGGAGGGGCGTTGCCGCAGGCCGTGGGCCCGCGCCTGGTATCGTGGGGGCGGAGCCGGCTCGCTGAGCTACGGCTCACCTCCCTGCAGCGGCACAGGGCCGGCGTGCACCGGTCAACGGAGGTCTGTTCGGGTACCCGTCGCGGCCCGCGGACGTGCTGCGCCACGACTGACCCTGGAGAGACCCTGACCTTGCCCACCACATTCGCTTCACTCGGCCTGCCGCCGGACCTGTGCGCCCATCTGGAGCGCCTCGGCATGGCTTCACCCTTCCCCGTCCAGGCGGCCACGCTCGCCGACAGCCTGGCGGGCCGCGACATCTGCGCCCAGTCACCCACCGGGAGCGGCAAGACCCTCGCCTTCGGCCTGCCGCTCGTAGTGCGCACCACCAAGAGCAAGCCCCGCTCCCCGCGGGCCCTGGTGCTGGCACCGACGCGTGAGCTCGCGGCCCAGATCGCCGCCTCCCTGGCGGAGGTCGGCACAACCCGATCGCTGCGCGTCGCCGTGTTCTACGGAGGCGCCGGCTTCGGTCCGCAGCTTGCCGCCCTGCGCTCGGGCGTGGACATCGCGGTGGCCTGCCCAGGTCGCCTCATCGACCTGCTCAACCGGGGCAACATCGACCTCGGAGCTGTCGAGGCGGTGGTCGTCGACGAGGCCGACCGCATGGCGGACATGGGCTTCCTCCCCGACGTCAAGCGGATCCTGGACCGGGTGCGGCCCGAGCGCCAGACCCTGCTCTTCACCGCGACCATGTCGCCCGAGGTCGAAAAGCTCGTGACCCGCTACCAGAGCAACCCGCTGAGGGCGACCGTGGCCGGCACCGCCGCCAGCAGCGGGCTCCACCGCCACGAGTTCTGGAGGACGGCGCGCGACCAGCGGGCAAGCGTCACCGCCACTCTCGTCGCCTCTCAGTACTCCTCCATCGTCTTCTGCCGCACCCGGCATGGCGTCGACCGGCTGGCCCGCCACCTGGCCCGGGCGGGTGTCGAGGCCGTCGCCATCCATGGCGACAGGAGCCAGGCTCAGCGCGAGCGGGCACTGGCCGCCTTCCGCAGTGGACGGGCCCAGGTACTGGTGGGCACCGATGTCGCCTCCCGCGGGCTGCACATCGTAGGCGTCGACTGCGTGCTGCACTACGACCCGCCCGAGGACGACGACACCTACGTGCACCGCTCCGGGCGGACCGGGCGTGCGGGAGCCGAGGGCCTGGTGATCTCCCTTGTGAGCTCGGACCAGGAGAGCGCCGCCCGCAAGCTGCAAAAGCGGCTGGGCCTGGACGCCGCGTTCACCGACCCTCCGGCGGAGGGGGCCATGCCGGTCGTTGCGGGCACGGCGGCCCGGTCCCGCCAGCGGGCCGTGCCCAGCCTCGCCGGCCGCGACGGGGGCAACCGCGACGGGGGCGGCCGCGACGGGGG
>JAJZIY010000066.1 GCA_021828475.1 Actinomycetes bacterium | reverse complement strand
CCCGCTTGGAGCGGGTCGCGGCCCGCATGGCGTCCCAGGGCACGCCCGACTGCTCCCCCGCTGCCGGCGAGCAAGCCGGCGCCGGTGCCACGCCCGGCGCCACCTCGTAGATCCCCCGAGACCTCTTGGCCCGGAGAGCCCGGGGTCTGTCGCGCCGAGCCCGCCGCTCCCGTTCAGCCGGCGCCACGCCCTTGGGGCCAGGCGGCCCCTGGGCGAGAGCGTCTGGCCCTCCGCCGGGTCAGCCCCAGGACGCCTCGGTCATCGGACGCAGTGCCGCCGTCATGAGCCTCATGTGGCGAGGTCGGCCGAGCACGAACTCGACGACGTCCGCGATGTCCTCGGCCGTCATCATGCCTGCCCGGGCCACTGACTCGGGCGTGCGTCCCCGGTCGTGGTCCATGGCGAAGTTGGTTGCAACCCCACCGGGGCATACGACCGAGCAGCGCACCCCGTGTTCTCGCATCTCGTTGTCCAGCGCCCGCGTCAAGCCCACCTGGGCAAACTTCGACGCGCTGTAGACGGCCTCCCCGGGCAGGCCACGGCGGCCCGCTTCGGAACTGATGACGACCACGTCTCCACCGCCGCCGGAAACCAGATGGCCGAGGCCGGCTCGCAGCAGGTAGACGGTGCCCTTGACGTTGGTGTCCAGCATCTCGTCGATGTCCTCGAGCGGAGTCTCCAGGAACGGGTGGTAAGAGCCGATCCCGGCATTGGCCACCAGGATGTCCAGGCGGCCGAACTGCTCGACGGTGCCGCGCACCAGCTCCTCCACGTGCCCGTAGTCGCGCACGTCGCACTTGGCGACGTAGGCCCCCTCGATATCGGGCGCAGCGCCCCGGCGCGACCCGAGCCCGAGCCTTGCCCCGTGACCTGCGAGGCGCCGGGCTATGGCCGCTCCGATGCCGGAGCTGGCCCCCGTCACCACGGCCACCTTGCCCGTAAGGTCGGCACTAGCACTCATTGGCATTGTTCCTCCTGTCTTGTTGGTGGTCGGTTCAAACGGTGCCGGAGCCGGCCCGGCCCTCCAGGGCACCGGCGAGCAGGAGCCCGGCTGCGAACGTGTCTCCGAGGCCGATGGTGGCGGCCGGGTGCGCGAGGTACGGTCCCGGGCAACAGTCGGCGCGCCAACCCCCCACGAGCTCCTCGGACGCCGGTATGTCCTCGGCGTAGGTGGCGGCGGGCGACGGACCGAGGCCCACCTGGGGCGCAGTGGCGCCGGCGCGCGCCGAGGCGAGCAGGTTGCCGGCCATGAGCCGCCTGACCATCAACGCCGGAGCGCTGCGGTGCACCGCCATGGACCAGCGGTCCGCGTGCACCACCACACACTGGCAACCGAGGCCGACGGCCAGTTCCAGGGCAGCCCGGGCCGGGTCGCCGGGCCCGCCCCAGATCCGCTGCAGCTCGAAGAGGCTGAGCCCCAGGCTGGAGAAGAGCCCCCGAAGGGAGAGCACGCGCTCCCTCAGCTCGTCCGGGTGCAGCGTGTCCCCGAGCTCGAGGTGGCGCGGCTCCGTCCCGGCGTCGCGCCAGCACCGTGCCACGTCCGCCGTCCAGCGCAGGCTCGAGGTGTCGGAGGCCGACAACCCGTTGAGCCCGGACAGCAGGCCGCCGCCGGCCTGGCGGGCCAATGCCGGCTGCATGGACAGGAAGTCCGGGTCCACTTCCAGCGCTATGGGGGCAAAACGCAGTATCAAGCGGTGAGAGCGGGCCAGCGGCACCCCTCCGCGAACCGTGCCGCGAGGGATCTCCAGTACCTGGTGCCGGGCGCGTGCCGGACCGTCCGTTGTGACCAGGTCACGCACCGGCACCAGCGAGCCGGCGCGGCACACGAGCACGCCGTCGGGTAACACGTCGACCTGCTCACGCTCCCGGCACTGCAGTGCCATGACCGTGCGCGCCCCCAGTACGCCCAGGGCCCAGGCCGCCTGGGGCCCGGTCCCTCCCACCTGCGCACGGTCCGGTGCGCCAAGGACGCCGCCGACCCAGGCCGGCCCTTCCGGCCAGTCCCAGGACAGCTCTGCATCGCTACCGGTTGCCACTTCCCGGCGCACACCGGCGACGAGCTGGGCGGCGTAACCACCGGCAGCCTCGCCCGCGGCCACCAGCCGGTCCAAGCGGTCGGCGTCCATGACGAAGATCTCGTCGAGGTTGACCGTCGAGCAGACGAGCACGGGCGGAGCGCCTGGGGCCAGCGCGGACAACTCACCAGCCAGCGACTGGTAACGGGTGTGCCAGGGAGCGGGTACGGTCATGAGGCCCAAGCTTGCTTCCCCGGCAGCATCCGGGTCATCCATACGACGCCCGGGATCCCTCGAGGCACCGGGCCGAGAGGAAGTCACGGTCCCAGTCGACGCCCAGGCCCTCGCGCAGGCCGACACGGTACGAGCCGCCATCGGGACCGCCGGGCTGTCTCACCGCCCCGAGCTCGCGAAGCGTCCCTCCCTCGGTGTCCTCGACCATGTACAGGTTGGGCACCGCCCCGACAACCTCGGCGCTCACCTCCATGATGAAGTG
Source organism: Actinomycetes bacterium (assembly GCA_021828475.1). Classification (GTDB taxonomy): domain Bacteria; phylum Actinomycetota; class Acidimicrobiia; order Acidimicrobiales; family Palsa-688; genus JAJZMF01. Next base: position 9,643 of record JAJZIY010000066.1, on the reverse strand, counting down.
AGGAGCCATCGGGAGCTGGTGGGCGGCCGCCAGTTCGGCGACGCGCAGGTAGGGCGTCACCCCTCCGACCCGGGCCACGTCGGCCTGGACGTAGTCGAGCGCGCCCCTGCAGATGAACTCCTTGAACTGCGCCACCGTGTAGACGTTCTCGCCGAGGGCGATGGCGCACGGCGAGCCGGCAGCCAGGCGTTCGTGGGCGAGTACGTCGTCCACCAGCATCGGCTCCTCCACCCAGACGAGCCCGAACGGCTCCAGGCTGCGCACCCGCCGCATCGCCTCTGCGTAGGACCATCCCTGGTTGGCGTCCACCATGATGCTCATGTCCGGCACGGCCCGCCGGACGGCTGCGACCCGCGCTACGTCCTCGGCCAGGTCCGGCTTGCCGACCTTGATCTTCGCCGCCCGGTAGCCCCTGGCCCGCCAGCCCCGGACCTGCTCGACCAGCGCATCCTCGCTCAGGTTGAGGTTGATCCCGCTGGCGTAAAGAGGCACGCTGTCGCGGCGCCGTCCGAGGAGGTCGACCAGGGGCAGGTGCGACCGCCTGGCGGCGAGATCCCAGGCAGCCATGTCCACGGCGGCCAGGGCGAGCGTCGTCACACCCCCGCCTCCGCAGTCGTGCAGGTAGCGCCACGACCAGTCCCACAGCGGCCCGGGTACTGCCGGCCTGCCGACCAACTTGGGCGCCAGCTCCTTCAAAAGGCCGAGGATCCCCCAGGCCCCGACGCCGGACGTGTGGCTGATGCCGGTGCCGACCAGGCCGTCCTCCGTGCGCACGTCGACCACGACGAGATCGATGTAATCGACGGTATGGACCTGGTCCTGCCACTGACCGGTACGGATCTGGAGCCGGCTGGCCATGGCTTCGATACCGGCTATGCGCATCGGTTCTTCCCGGGTCACTTGCCGTCGGCAACCGGGGACAGGCCCCCCGCCAGGAGGACTTCGCGGACCCTCTCGCGCTCCGCGTCGTTGAGCCGGCGCAGCGGCGGCTGCAGGGCGTCGCTGTCGATCACGCCGAGTTGCACGAGCGCGGTCTTGAACGACCCGATCGTGGCACTGAAGCTGCTGACCCTGGGCAGGCCTGCCAGCACGATGTCGCGCAGCAGGAAGAGCCTGTCCTGCTCGGCACGTGCCTCTTCCCACCGGCCCTGGCGGGCCGCAGCGTACAGGCGGACGTAACCGGCAGGGTCCACGTTGGCCATGCCGGCGATCATGCCGTCCGCCAAGCCGAGCAGGGCCATGTCGGCGAACGAGTCCGACCCCGTCAGAAGGCTGAAGCCCTCCAAGCCGCCGAGCTCGAGGCGCAGGCGGCGGAACCCGTCGATGTCACCGCTGGAGTCCTTGACGCCGGCGATCAGGCCGCGGCGGGCCATCCTCACCACGCTGGCGGTGGAGAGCTTGCTGCCGACCTTGCTCGGGATGTCGTACGCGTAGAGCGGCAGACCGCCGGCTGCGCCGGCCAGTGCCTCGAAGTGGGCCTCCACCTCGATGTCGCTCACCTCGCCGTAGAAAGGAGCGGTGCACACCAGCCCGTCCGCTCCGGCCGCGGCCGCCAGGTGCAGGTTGTGCAGGGCCCGGGCCGTCCCGATGTCGCTGATCCCGACGACCACCGGTGCCCTGCCTGCCGCTTGCTTCACGACCCTGGCCACCACCTCCTCGCGCTCGGGAAGGTCCAGGTACGGGCCCTCGCCGCCCGTACCGAGCACGAAAAGCGCCGAGACGCCCGCAGCGAGCTCGAACTCAACAAGTCGCTCGAGCGAGGCGATGTCCAGGGCCCCGTCGGCACTGAGAGGCGTGACGACGGGGGGCACCACCCCGCTCAGGTGCAACCGCTGCTTGCCACCAGGTTTGCTCATCCGTGCCCCCGTCACGCCGCGCTGTGGACGACGGCGCAGATCTCGTTCATGAGCGCCAGCGCTTCTTCCTCAGGCCGTTGCCAGACGTTACGTCCCACGAACACGCCGGACAGGCCCATGTCCAGGCCCCGCTTGACGGAACCCAGCACGCCGCTGCTGCCCCCGCTCAGGCCACCCCCGAGCGCCACAACCGGGACGGGGCAGTGGGACACGAACTTGCGGAAGCGCTCGGTGTCCCAGATCCGGATCTTGATCACGTCGGCGCCCACCTCGATGGCGATGCGGGCGGCTTCGAGCTCGCGCCTCTCCAACTCGACGGCCTCGACCCTCTGGATGCCGCCGGCGGCGACCGGCTCGGCGATCACGGGCAGACCGGCCTTGTTGCCGGCCGCCACCGCGTCGGCGACCACCCCCAGGACGTGGGCACGCTCCGCCAGGCCCTCTTCCCACGCCATGAGGACCTTGACGCCGTCACAACCTGCCACCTTGGCTTCCTCCACGCCGCACACCGGCACCTGCAGGATGCTGCCGTCGTTGCCCTGCAGGGCGCTGTCCAGGGTGATGATCCTGAAGGCCCTGTCGGGGAAACCTGCCGCGCCCAGGCGTCTCGACACCGGCAGGCTGCAGAGCGTGCCGTCGATCTCGGTCTCCCTGGCGAACTTGAGCGCCACTCCGACCGGGTCCTCCAACCCGTCCACCTCTCCCAGGGCCAGGCCATGGTCAACCGGGAGTATCACCAGCCGCCTCCCGCCGCTCATCGCCTCTGTCAAACGAGCTACCACTTTGTCCTCCTTAGACGTTGTCGTTGTCGTTGTCCCGGACGGTCTGCCGGTCGTGCCGGTGCCCGTCACTTCAGTGCGCCGGAGACCAGGCCCCGGGTGAACCACTTGCGCCCCACCGCCAGGATCCCGATGGGCACCACCAGCACGATGACCGTGCCTGCCAGCAGTTGCCCGTAGGCGATGCCCACCGTGCCTATCAGCGAGTTGAGCCCGGCACCCACGGTGTAGGTGCTGCCACTGCTGAGCAGCGTCACCGAATAGAGGTAGTCGCCCCAGGTCATCATGAAGGCCGTCACGAAACAGGCGGCCATCCCTGGCCGGGCGATGGGTAGGGCGATGCGCCACAGGGTCGCCCACTTGGAGGCGCCGTCCAACCACGCCGCCTCGTCGAGCTCGTAGGGCACCTGCTGGAAGAAGGCCGTCATCATCCACACCGAGAACGGGATGGTGAAGGTCAGGAAGGCCACTCCCACGCCGAGGTCGTTGTTGACCAGGCCGACCTGGGAGAACTCCAGGTAGAGCGGGATCATTATCAACATCGGCGGGAACATGTACCACACCAGCGAGCCGATGCGGATGATGGCGCGGCCGCGGAACTTCTCACGGGCGATGGCGTACCCGCCCGCTGTCCCGACCAGCACCGCCACGGCCGACACCACGATGCCCACGACGAGCGAGTTGACGATGTTGCGCAAGAAGGGCGTGGTGTCGAACAGGGCCTGGTAACTGGCCAGTGTCGGCGAGCTCGGGAAGACCGCCGGTGGCACAGCGAACAGCGAGTGGCTCGACTTGAACGACGAGCCCACGACCAGGATGACAGGCGACAGGACGACCAGGGTCACCAGCATGCACAACGTGTAGTAGCCGGCCGACCTGACCATGTCACGGCGCGCACGCGCAGCGGTCCGCTTGGACGGTAGGACCACGGCCACGGCCGGCGCTGCGCTCAGGACCTGGGCGCTCACCTGCTCACCCCCAGGCCGCCATAGGTCTTGCGGGCGAGGAACAAGAACACCACGACGAACGCCAGGAGGAGCATGAGCATCACAGCGCCGACTGTCGTGGCCAGGCCGACGTTACGGACCATGAAGGCCTCGTAGTAGGCGTACGAGCCCAGTATCTGGGTCGAGTTGCCCGGCCCGCCCTCGGTCATGATCCAGATGACCGCGAACTGGTTGAACAGCCAGAGGAAGTCCAACAGCGCGACGACCCTGACCACCGATCCGATGAGCGGGAGCTTCACCAGACGGAACTGCTGGAAGACCGAGCACCCGTCGATGCGGGCAGCCTCGACGAGCTGGGGGTCGACGCCGAGCAGGGCGGCATGGATGAACAGCATCCCGAACGAGTACGTCGACCACACCGCAGGCACCAGTACCGCCCACAATGCCAGGTGGGGCTGTGCCAGCAGAGCAGGGAACACGATGCCGAAGTGCTGCGCCCAGCCGGCCAGGAAACCGACCAGGGGCGTGTACAACCACAAGAAGATGATCGCCAGGGTCATCTGGGGCATGGCCCATGGCACTATCCACAGCAGCTGGAAAGCCGCGTTGCGCCGGGGCTGGGCCAACAGGAGCGCCAGCGCCGTGGAGACCAACAGTGCTGCAGCGGTGCCCACGACCGTCCACAGCAGGGTGTTCCACACTACGGTGCCGAACGAGCCGTCCGACAAGAGCGAACTGTAGTTCGACAGCCCTATGAAGTGCGACTTCCCGCCGAGGGACGCGTTCGTGAAGGTCTCGTATATGCCCTGCAGGACGGGGTAGGCGCCCAATAGGACCATGATCACGACCGTCGGCATGGCCATTGCCGGCCCGAACATGGACCGATGGTGCCGCTTACCCCGCAAAGGGGCCACGTCGGGCCCCGCCGGGCGCCCGGTCCTGCCAAGAGGCCGTGACCGGGCGCCGACGCCGGGGTTGGGGAGGAGTTCCGCCGGTGACTGCGTCATGTGCCGAGAGCGGTCACGCCAACGGGAGGTGGTAGATACTCGAGAGATCCTTGGCGTACCTGGCCAGTGCCTTGTCGACAGGCACGTGGTTGAGCAGGATGTCCTGCGCGCAACGGCCCAGGTCGAAGGCGTCCTCGGCATTGCCGTTCTCGGCTTGGGGCCCGTAGTCGAAGCCGAAGCGCACGGCATAGGGCATCGTGTCCTGCATCGCCTTGAACCAGGGCTTGTCGTCGAGGGAGGTGTGGATGCCGGCATAGGGCGAGAGCCAACCCGACTGCTCGACCAGCCGCTCGACGTTGGAGGTGTCGTAGAAGTACCGCAGGAACTCCTTGGCCCAGCCCTTGTTCCTCGAGCCCTTGAACACCCAGAACGGGTTGTCGTTTGCGAAGGCTCCGGGGTGCCCGGACGGCCCGGCCGGCGGCAGCGCGACCCCCGTCTTGTCCCACACGTCGGGGAACGTCTCGTAGGTGAGCGCCTCGATCCCCCAGCGCAGTGCCGTGCCGATGCGGCCGTCGGTGTAGAGGGTGTCGAGGGGCGTCGCCATGGAGGTGGGCGAGGTCAGGGCGGTGACGCCCGGGGGAAGGACGCCCGCCTTGGGCAGGGTCTCGCAGGCGAACTGGTATGCCGCCGCCGTCTGGGGCGAGTCGAAGGCCACCTGGGCCTTCTTGTTGAGGATCGCTCCACCGGCGGCGTAGATGAGGCCCTGGAATATCTGGTCCGAGTCTGCCCCCAGGGTGTAGTCCAACCCGGCGCCGTATATGCCCTTGGACGGGTTGGTGATCTCCTTGGAGGCGGCGAGCCACTCGTCCCAGTTCTTGGGGGCCTGCTTGATCCCCTTCTGCTCCAGGAGGTCCTTGCGGTAGAAGAAGATGTAGCACCCGATGAGGTAAGGCACCCCGTAGTAGTGACCGTCCCACTTGAAGTACTTGATCTGGTTCGTCCACTTGCTCAGCGGGAACATGTCGATCACGTCGTCGAGAGGCTCGACGCCGCCGATCGAGGCCATGTAGACCATCTGCTCCGCCCCGGTCTGCTCGATGTCGGGCGGGTTGCCCGAGCGTATGGCCGCCACGTCCTTGGTGAACGAGGAGTCCCAGGAAATCCAGTCCACGTTGAGCGTGACATTGGGGTGCTTCTTGGTGAAGGCGTGGCTCAGGTCGGTCCAGAACTGGCGTTCCACGACTGCGTTGGCCCAAGTCGGCTGGTTCCACATCGTCAACGTCACGGGCTTGACCGTGTTGAACGGCTTGACTGCGCTGCTCGGCGGGCTCAGCAGCGAGCCCAGGGCACCGCCCTTCGCCAGACCCGCCGCGGCGAGGCCGGCTGCACCGAAGACGGTGCCCCTCAGAAAGTTGCGTCGAGATTCTTCACGTTGGACGCCGTTCTTTGCTGCGTCCACGAGCCCACCGGCCCCCTGGTTGTCTTGCACGCTGTCCCCTTCTTTCTCAATGGGTATTGGAGTGCGAGGCACATGGCCCCTTGCTTGACGACTTACCTGCGCTCCCCGCCGGGATGGTCCCGGCATATATGCTCCCCGAGCTCGCTACTGTTAGCCCGCTGACGTGCCGGGCTGCTCGGCTATTGCTCAGGCTCTGGCGGTGCCGCTGCGCCCTGCCCGGCGAGCACGACGCTCACCGATGCTTCAGCCAGGGCAGCGGAAATGGCACTGTCCGGCTGGGCGTCGGTCACCACATAGTCGGCTGCACCCAGGTCGGCGATGGTGACCAGGGCCTGCCGGGCGAACTTGGACGAATCAGCTAGCACTATGACCGTGGCCGCTTGCTCCATCATGGCCCTGATCATGGACGACTCCCTTATGTCGGTGCCGGAGAAGCCGGCTCCCGTGGCCAGGCCGCCCACCCCGATCACCGCATAGTCCGTATAGAGGCGGTGCGGCTCCGTGCCGTACGGGCTGGGCAGTTGCACCGGCCCGATCGTGACCAGTGACGTCGGGTCGTACTGGCCCGCGAGGATGTGCACCTCCTGGACCGAGCTCTCGGACAGGGCGGGCGGCAGCATCAGGTTGTTGGTGACCACCGTCAGCCCCTGCAGGCGGTACAGGGCACGGGCGAACTCCAGCACGGTCGTGCCCCCGTTGACCAGGAGCGTGCTGCCGTCGCGGACCAGGCCGGAGGCCGCGGCACCAATGGCCTGCTTGGCCGCCAGGTTGACCTGGGCCCGGGCCTGGAACGTCAGGTGGTGGATGTTGGCGTCCTCCTCGGCCTTGACCACTCCCCCGTAGGTCCGCAGGACCGCCCCCTGGCGGCTGAGGTCGTCGAGGTCCCGGCGGATGGTGTCCTGCGAAACCATGAACTTGTCCGCCAGGTCTGCGATGGTGGCATGACCGTTGGAGGCGACGTACCGCATGATCTGGCGCCGCCTTTGAGCCGGCACGACCCGGTCGGGTGCAGACGACCATGTTGCCGTCATGCGAGGACCTCGACCGGCATCTCGAGGCAACAAGCCGCATCCATATGCAGGGTCATGCTACACGAGTGCGAGGCTCTGCGCAAGTCTGCATTTAGTCCGGCATATTGACGCTGTGTCGGCTGGCCCAAAGCCCCAGTGCCGGCCCGCCACCACTGGCCTCGCCTTCACGGGTAAGCTCGCGGCGCTGTCTAGGTTTTCGCAGGCAGGTGAGCACGAACGGGGGCGCCGCAGGCCGCGGCCGACCGGGGGCCGACCGCCCCTGGTAGGTCCGTGCGAGAGTTCGCGAGTGTTTGCTGCACCGCCCAATGGCAGGGGGCGCCCGCCGGACGGGCAGGGCTCGCCGTACCGGTCAGCCCCTCTCGAGCTCGCGCCGCAGGGCCGCACCCAGCCCCGGCACGCCGGCCCGGACGGGCCAACTGCGTCGGGACCTGTCTAGATCTCCGGCAGCCTGGCCGCCGCCGCCCGGAGCCGGGTGGCCGCGGCTTCGGGGTCGACAGGGTTGAACATCACACCCGATCCCAGCTCCCCCGAGGCCACGTAACGCGCCACCCCAGGAGCACGGTGGGTGGGAGCGATGTGGAAGTGGAGGTGGGCGGAGGGCCAGGGACCGCCCTTGGCGGGACGCTGGTGGCACCACAGCATGTACGGCATCGGCTCGTCGAACAACAGGTCGAGCGCTCCGAGCGACTGTTTGAGCACCCGAGCCAGTCCTTCGTGGACGTCCTCGGCCGACACCAGGTCGCCGATGTGGCGGTCGGTCGCCAGGACCAGCTCATAGGGATAAGAGGGTGCCCAAGCCGCCCACGCCTGCCAACCGGGCGCCTCGGCGACGAGGCGGCGCTGGTGTGAGGGACCGGGCTGGCCCTCGCCGGCCAGCTCGGAACAGACCGGGCACCCCTGCTGCCCGAGCTCGGCCAGGGCCGCCGGGGGGACCCTCGAGAAGGCGTACACCTGGCCGTGGGGGTGGGCGATCGTCGCGCCTACCTCGGCGCCGCGGTTTTCGAACAGCAGCACGTACTCCACATCGCGGCGGCCGCCGAGCACCCTGGTCCGCTCGGCCCACAGAGCGATCACCCGGCGCAGCTGGGCGAGGTCGAGGGAGCCCAGGCTCTGGTCGTGCTCGGGCGAGAACAGGACCACCTCGGCCCGGCCGTCGGGCAGCGCCGGCCAACGGTTGACGAACCAACGCACGTCGTACGGCTCGGGCGCCTCCAAGCCCCCGGGACAGAATGGGCAACCGGTGGTCGGAAGATTGGGCCGGTGCTGGCGCTCCTGGACGAGCACGACCCACGTCCCCGTCAGGGGGTCGACACGAAAGCCAGCTGCGATCTCTTCCGGCGGCACAGAGCCGTCATCGGCGGAGGCCGCAGCTCCGTCCGAGACAGGAGCGCCCGAACCGGCACCAGCCTCTATCATGAACTCCCACGATACCATGGGGTATTGACGGCCAGCTCACACACTGTTACAGGCACGTCGGGGCTGTCCCGGGCGGGGCGGCACCACGGGCGGCAATTCCCAGCCTCGTGTGGCGCGCATAGTTTTAGCCTTAGTTATAGCCTTCGGGGGCCCGCTGCGGCCCTGTCCCGGTTCGGCCATGGCACCCAGCCGGCCGCGCCCACCCGCCCAGGACACCCTGGTATCTTGTGGTAGACCTGGTCACCGACTCGTGATAGAACATGGTGGGATGCTGAAACCTTAGGTCCACATGATGCGGCTGGTGCCGCTACGAACGCCGAATGGTCAGAAGGGGGGCCAGGTGGCATTGGCAGCAACAGCGGGCGCCGGCGGACGAGTCGGGCCCGCCGCCGGCATGCCGGGGACGGCGAGGCGCCCGCCGAGGGCCAAGGGAGGTGCTCGGGCCTTCGCCAGGGCGTTCCCGTTCGTGCTCCCCAGCTTCGTGGGCGTCACCGTGTTCCTCGTCCTGCCCGTGGTCTTCGTGCTGGTGCTCAGCTTCCTCAACTGGAGCGGGTCGGGCCCGTTCAGCTGGGCGGGCCTGCAGAACTGGGTCAACATCTTCAAGTACGACGGCGCCGCGCACTCGCTCGGGGTCACGGCGTACTACGTGCTGCTGAACATCCCGCTCCAGACCGCCCTGGCACTCGGGCTGGCGGTGATGCTCAACCGTAAGCGTCGAGGCATGGGCTTCTACCGGGTCCTCTTCCTGGCCCCCTACCTGTCGACGCCCGTCGCCATGGGGGTGATCTGGTTCTGGGTGTTCCAGCCCCAAAACGGCGCCATCGACCACTTCCTCGGTCTCCTCGGCATAACCGGGCCCAACTGGCTCAACAGCAGCTTGTGGGCCATGCCGGTTGTGGCGGCCGTGAACATCTGGCAGTACCTCGGCTTCAACATGCTCTTCTTCTTCGCCGGCCTGCAGTCGATCCCGCGCAGCCTCTACGAGGCGGCCGAGATCGACGGGGCCAGCAAGTGGCGCCAGTTCTGGCGCATCAGCTTGCCGCTGCTCAACCCGACGATGCTGTTCGTCCTGGTCACCGACGTCATCGGCTCGTTCCAGGTGTTCGACACCCTGTACGTACTGACCGGCGGCACCGGCGGGCCCGGGGACTCGACCAAGGTCATCAGCCTCAACATCTACGACATCGGCTTCGTCGGCACCCGCTACG
>JAJZIY010000018.1 GCA_021828475.1 Actinomycetes bacterium | reverse complement strand
CGGTAGTTGACCGCGGACAGGCAGACCAGCGCGACCTCCCGGCCGTCGGCGCGTGCCGCCTCCAGCGCGGCCGCGACCTCGGCGCCGCCCACGGCCTCGGAGGGGCCCCCTTCGAGCCAGCGGACCTCCAGGCCCCCTCGGGCGGCGAGGCCCTGCAAGACGTAACGCACGGTCGGGAAGTCGTTGGTGTCCGCCACCACGACAGTGCGGCCGGGCCTGGCGTCCAGTGCCGCCGCTGCCAGCTTGTAGAGGTTGACGGTCGTCGAGTCGGCCAGCACGACCTGTCCTGGCTCCGCCCCCACCAGCCGCCCCACGAGGTCCCCTACCTGCGAAGGCACGTCGACCCAGCGCTCCCAGCCGCCCACCAGGTCGACCGCCCACTCCTCCAGGGCTCTTCGGGCCGCCGCCGCCGCGGCTCTCGGCTGGCGGCCGAGGGAGTTGCCGTCGAGGTAGACAGGCCCCTCCTCGTCGACGACGAAGAGGTCCCGGTGAGCGGCCAGAGGGTCCGAGGCGTCCGCAGCCAGCGCCTCGGCGCGCGACGTCGGTCGCCCTGTCTCCCCGGTCGAGCTCACGGTGCCCTCAGGTCAGATCCCACAGGAGGCTGCGGGGACCTTCACCCCGTCCAGGCCGGCTGTATTGGGGTTGCCCGAGGCCAAGCCGAAGCCGGGTGCCGACGCCATACCGGCCAGCAGCCTAAGCGGCGCCGCCGCTGCGCGCTGTGCCACTGCGGGCGCCCGGCTGCGGGCCACCCGAGCCGAGCTCACGCAGCGCCAACAACTATTGGTCCTGTGCAAGATGTGCTACCTTGGTGCTGTGAGTAGCTTGAACAGCGACGTCATCTCCGAGTACCGCCGGTCTCCCGCACCGCACGAGGAGGCGCAGGCGCCACCGAAGCCCGCAGCGCGCAGGGCAGCCGGGGCCGAGGCCAACGTCTCCGCCGCCCTGCTCGGGCCGGGTGATCACGGGGCACCTGTCGAGACCGCCGGCGCACCTGCGTCGGTCTCTGCGGCCGTTCTGGACGCCGTCCTGGTGGCCAGCCGGGCGCTGGTGGCGGTGGCAGCCCGTTCGCTGGCCAGCCTGGGGGAGGACGTTACCCTGCCCCAGTTCCGGGCCCTCGTCGTGCTGGCCACGCGCGGCCCCCAGAGGCTGGCCGAGCTCGCGCAGGCGCTCGGGGTGGACCCCTCGACTGCCACCCGCATGTGCGACCGCCTGGTACGCAAGTCCCTGGTCCACAGGCGCCGCACCAACGACGACCGTCGGGGAGTCCGGATCTCCCTGGCACCGGCAGGCCGCGAGCTGGTCGAGCAGGTCACAGCGCGACGCCGGGCCGAGATAGCCGCGGTGTTGTCCCGCCTGGACGAGAGCGAGTGCCGGGACGTGCTCCTCGCCCTGCGAAGCTTCGCTCGGGCCGCAGGGGAGCCCACCGAGAGCGAGTGGGCACTCGGTTGGGCCACGAGCGCCGCTCCTGGTGGCGCGGTGGATGCCTGAGGCGTGCCAGCGAAACCGCCGTCAGGGGGCCTGCGTGACGGCGCTGTCGGCGGGTGCCGGCTTGCGGCCGTCCTCGGCCAGGTCGACGGGCCGGCGCTGCCGGCTCGGAGAACGGCTGCCCGTTGCCAGGGCCCTGTCCACGCCGCGCAGACGCTGCCAGCGCGCTTTGCGCCGGTAGGCGAAAGCCGACTCGGGGTGGACGAAATAGCGCGCCACGGGCGGGCCGCACCTGGTGCCCAGCACCATGGCCGCGTCGTAGATCCGCAGGTCGGCACTTGTGTACCGGCTGCGCTGGAGCAGGTACTCACCCCATGACCGCACGACGAACGACTCGATGAAGTGCCCGGGCTCCGCCGCGTCCTCGAAGAGGCTCCACCTGGCCGCCCCCAGCCGCCGGCGCACCACCCTGAGCTCCTCCATCAGCTCGACGAAGGCACCCTCCTCCGCCTCGGCCACGCAGTAGTCCACGAGGACCATCACCGGGCCATCCTCTGCTTCGGGCTCGCTCGCCACCTCGGGCACCGGTCGTGGGACGACGTCCATGTCGGTGTCGCCGACGACGGGCAGGCGCAGGTGACGGACCGCTGCGATGCCCGGGAGGAAGGCAGCGGAGGCTACGACGAGCGTCGTCCGAACCCCGAAGGCGTCCGCAACCCCGCCCCATACCAGCGCGCCAAAGACTATGGACGCCTGGAACACCATCAGGTACGCGCCGAGCGCCCGCGACACGACCCACGCAGGGGCGGCCTGCCTCGCCCCCATGTTGAGGCTGGTCACCCCGACCAGCCAGGCTGTCCCCGTTCCGGCCAGGGCCAGGGCGGCGAGCGGGAGGTCGCCCTTGCCGCACCAGAGCGCCAGCACGAGGGTGAACACGGCCGAGGCCCCGCTGGCCACGGCCACCATGACGTCCAGGTGGTAGCGGTCGTGCAGCCGGGGCAGGAGCAACGCACCCCCCATCGACCCGGCTCCAACGGCCGCCAGGAGCAGGCCGTAGCCGAGCGCCCCGACGCCGAAGGCGCGTGAGGCCAGGAGGGGCAGCAGCGCCGTCAGGGCCCCGGCAGGCGTCACGAACAGTGCCGTGCGCCAGCAGATGACCTGCAGGGCAGGCGCGTTGAGCAGGTAGCGCACCCCCCCGCCCACGGCTCCCAGCATCCTCTCGGGGGCCCCCTGCCCTGGCGTGCTGAGCCGGGCGCGGTGGCGGCCCCGCCATACGGCCAGGAAAGCGACGACCGCCGACATGAGAGCTCCGGCGACGGCGAACATGCCGCCGGCACCCGCCCAGGCGAGGAGGAGCCCACCGAGCACCGGCCCTGACACCTGGCCGATGTTCCATTGGAGCCCGTCCAGGCTGAGAGCCCGCGACAGCAGGCGGGCAGGGACGAGGTCGCCGACCGTCGCCCACCACGCCGGAGCCGAGAACGTCCCCACGGTCCCGAGCAGAGCGGAGAAGACCAGCAGGGCGAACGGGGTCAGGCCACCGGCCACGGCCATCATGGCCAGGCCCAAGGTGCCGACGAGGAAGAGGGACTTGGCCGCCAACAGGACCAGGCGCCGGTCAGCCGAGTCGGACACCGCTCCCGCAGGCAGGGCGAACAGGACGCCGGGCAGGGAGGTGGCGATGGGCAGGGCAGCCACCAGGGAGGGCACGTGGGTCAGCTGGGCCATGACGTAGCCGGCCATCACGGCCTCGACCCAGACGCCGATGTTGGAGGTCATGCCGCTGGCCAGCAGCAGCCGGAACGACCGGGTGCGCAGGGGGGCGGCCCATGAGTCCTTCGCTGTCAAGTGGCCGGGCCCTTCCATCTCCTGCTTTTTGGTCCTTCTGGTTGTTGATGTCGGCTGGTTGGCGCCGAAGATGAACGTCCCCGAGCGACCAACCGGCGGTCGGCGGGAGCGGCCGGGCCTCTCGACCACTACGACAACCGCCGTCGGCGGCAGGAAGTTCCAGGACGGGTGCCCCATTGCCGCCGCGTTGCCGGCTTGCGCCTCCACGGGCGTCCCGGCGAGGCTGGGGGGATGGCTCACAAAGCCCAGCCGGCCCGCGGGATGCGCGACGTCGTACCACCGCTCGGCGAGCTGCGCCGGCAGGTGGCCAACCGGGTGCTGGACGTCTACGCCCGCTACGGCTTCGAGGTGATAGAGACGCCCGCGCTCGAGGACATGGACGTGCTCGTCGGGAGCCAGGGTGGCGACAACGAGAAGCTCGTGTTCAAGGTCCTCCAGCGGGGGGCCAAGCTCGATGAGGCGCTGGCCGGGCGGGGCGAGCTGGCCGACTTGGGCCTGCGCTTCGACCTGACCGTGCCGCTGGCCCGTTTCGTCGCCAACCACTTCAACGAGCTACCAATGCCGTTCAAAGTTGCCCATGTCGCGCCCGTGTGGCGGGCCGAGCGGCCCCAGAGGGGACGCTACCGCGAGTTCGTCCAGTGCGACATCGACATGGTGGGCGAGCCAGGGCCGGCCGCCGAGATCGAGCTGTGCGGCGCCACCCTCGACGCGCTCAGGGCCGTCGGCATCCCGGGCTGCTCGGTGCGCATCAACGACCGTCGGCTCCTGCGCGCCGCCGTCGAGCGCCATCTGGGCGCCGTGGCCGATCCCACGCCCATCTACATCGCCCTGGACAAGCTGGACAAGATCGGCGCCGCCAACGTGGCCGGGGAGCTGTCGGCCTATGACGGTGCGGGGGTCGAGGCCCTGCTGGCGTGGCTGCAGACGGGGGACATGACAGACGGCCCCGATGACGTGGTCGCCGGGCTCGAGTCGACGGTGGGCGCCCTGCGCACCGCCGGCTACGCCGTCGACTTCGACCCCGCCCTGGTGCGCGGCATGGGCTACTACACCGGCCAGATCTTCGAGGTCGCCCACCCCGGCGTCGGCTACTCGCTGGCCGGCGGCGGCCGCTACGACGGGATGACGGCCCGCTTCGGTGCGCCGGCCCTGCCGATGTGCGGCTTCTCGATCGGTTTCGAGCGCATCTGCGACCTGGTCGACCCGGCGTTGTTCACGGGTGCGGGGCGCAAGGTCGCCGTCCTGTGCAGCGACCAGGCGGAGCAACTCGCCTGCCTCTCGCGCGCCACCTCGTTACGGGAGGCCGAGCCGGCAACGACGTTCAACGTGCTGCGCCGGGCACGAAATGCCCGCAAGCAGCACGACGACCTCTCGCGTCTCGGCTACGGCGAGGTCGTCGAGGCCGCCTTGTTCCTCTCCTGAGCACAGGGATCGGGCTCCTCGGCCCGGGCTCAGCTGCCCGGGGGCGAGCCGGCACTCCGGGGCGCCCGGCCAAGGGCTCCGGGGTGCCGGGTCATCCGTAGTAACGCTGCCAGTTGGCCACCGAGGGGTGGTACCTGCCCGCCGGTCCCTTGCCGAACAGGGCCAGGATGTTGCCCGTCACCGCCTGCACGGCCTTGGAGGGGCAGGCTGGCAGGGGGCCCTTGCACGACTCCAGAGCCGGGATCCAGCCGATGGTGCCCGTGGCCAGGACGCCCCCGCCCCCCTTGGCCCACGTGTAGTAGGTCATGTCGGAGTAGGGGCTGTTGCCCACCTGGGGGTGCACGGGCGAGTGGGCGAGCACCTCGACGTTGGGCGGGTTGGGCGAGGCGGTGTTGTACGAGTCGTAGTCGCCGGCGATCACACCGGGTAGCTGCATGCCGTTGGTCAGGCCGGTCCCGGCGAACGGCCACGACGACGCGCCGGTGACCACCATCGGGTCGTTGAGCCCGTAACCCTCGTAGGTGTCGCCGACCACCTCGCTCGGTGGCAGGTTGGCCGGCGGCTGCGCCCACGTGTCCCCGGTGGCGTTGAGGGGGTCCGTGGCGTAGACCGGGTCCAGCTGCGGGTCCCTGTAATCGACCTCCTCCCGGTCCGGGCCCATCGGGCTGGGCTGGAGCCGGGCATGGCGCAGGACCGGAGAGGCTCCGAAGTACACCACGTTCACCCCTTCGGTCCTGGCCGCCACCACGCCGTCACGCTCCTGGAGCGTCCAGGTCTCGTCGTGGCCCAGAGTGAGCAGTGCGCGGTGGTCCTTCAACAGTCCAGGGTGCTCCGAGAAGGTCACGTCGGTCCAGTAGCTGACGTCCAGGCCGTGCTGCTCGGCCCAGTACACAAGCGGGTACTCCAGCGCCATGAAGTCGGCGGCCCCGTTGCCGTTCGCGTAGGGCCGGTCGAAGGACTCGACGTAGGCCCGCTGGCTGTACTGGGGCGACTGCCCGGGAGGTGCCCCGCCGTACATGTCGTAGCCGCCCCAGGTGTTCCACCCCTGCCAGGTGAGCACGCTGTTCTGCACGAGGTAGGTGGAATGGCTGGCCGGGTCCCATACGGTGAGCGGCACGTAGCTCTGCTGGCCCGGGTCGGCGACCAGCTTGAACAGGTAGTCGCCCTGCACGAACTGGCGGCCTATCGTCACGCTGAACGACGGCGACCAGTTGTCGCAGGCCACCATCCGTGTCGCCGTCGCAAGGGTGCACTGCGGCTGCACTGTCCCCGTCAGCTCGGGGGAGCTCCACACCAGACGCCCGCCCTTGCCACCGTAGTAGCCCATCCGGTAGGCACTGACGTGGTAGCGGGAGGCATGGGTGGTCACGTAGAACGTGACCTTCTGCCCAGCGCTGGCGGCGACCATGTTGGCGAAGCCGTTGATGGAGGCTCCCCCGGTCCCGGACAGGTGCCAGGCCGTCGTGCCGGGCTTGGCGTTCTCCGCCACGACCCAGCGGGCTTCGACCCCGTCGGGCCCGTTGAAAGTGGCCGGACCGACGCTCCTGTAAGCCCTGGCGCGGCTGCCGGCGGTGGCGGGGCCCTTGCCTGCGTTGGCGCCCCTGGTGGCCACCCGGGCGGATGTACCCGGCGCCCGGGAGCCGGCTGCAGCCGTGTGCCCCGCCCCCCCGCAACCAGCCAGGACCAGAGCGGCCGCTGCAGGCACCGCCGCTGCCGCCCGGGCGGCGTGCCAGCGCCCTCTGCGCTCCCCTCCCGGCGCACCCTGCGGGCTCCGCCCTCCGGCACCGGCGCCAAGGCTCCCGGCCCCCCACCCGTGCCCCGTACCCGTCTTCATCCGTACGCCTCCCTGTGACTGTGTCGCTTCTCTTCCCGGAGCGCCGGCCCTCACGCCAGGGCACCCGTCGCACCGGGGCAGCCTCTGCCCCTCAGGGCGCTCGTCCCTGTCACGGGCCCTGCCCAGCCCGTACTCGAGCAGGGCCGCTGCCTGCCACCACCGGGCGCAGTTCGTCGTACCTCTGCTGCCAGCGCCGGCGAGCGTCGGCCAGCACAGCGACATCCGCTGCGACCGGGGCCACGACGCGAACCTGGTCACCCCCGACGCGCCCCGTCATTGCCGGCCCAGCGCCCAGGGCCAGCGACGCGGCCCCCCGGGCCGTCGTCTCGGGCACCGTCGGGCAGAGCAGCGAGCGACCGAGCACCGACGCGAGCCTGGTCCTCCACCAGCGGGAGCGGTCGATCGCCCCACCGTTGGCCACGACAGCCAGCCGCGCCCGGGAACCGGCCCCCCTCTCCAGGTCGTCCAGGCCTCCGGCCAGCTGGAAGCACACCGCCTCCACCGCGGCGGAGACGATGTCGGCCCCGGTGTGCCCGAGTCCCAGCCCGGTCACGCAACCCTGGCCGGCGGGCACCGGCGCGGCGGGGGTGCGGGTGCCGGCGTGCCAGGGCATCACCATGACGCCGCGGCTGCCGGCTGGAGCCGGCTCGTCGATGTCGTAGTCCACGGCCGGGGGGACGTCGGCCCTGGCCGCTCCGCTCCGGTGCCCGGTCGCCGCCGAGCCGACGCCCTCCCACAGCGACAGCGCCCATGAGTAGAGCTGGCCACCGCTGCTGTAGGCGGCCCCGACGACGACGCGGTCGTGGTCGACGCAGTAGCGCCACAACCCGGCTGGCAGCGCTTCGGGGTCGGGGGCGTGCCTCACCGACCTCACGGCAGCGGATGTCCCGACAGTGAGAGCGGCCCGACCAGGGCCGTCGCAGCCGGCACCCAGGTTGGCGGCGGCTCCGTCCCCGATCACCGGGTGCCACAGCGCGCTTGCCAGTTCGGGCCAGCGCCGCCGCCACTGCCCCGCCAGCCGGCCCCTCCACTCCCTGGGAGCCAGGGGCGGCAGCCCCCTTTCCTCCAGGCCGGCCAGCTCCAGGGCTTCGGGGTCCCAGCGGTGCTCGGCGGTGGCCAGCAGGCCGGTGCCCGATGCCATCGAGACGGACATCGAAGGGTCGCCGAGCAGCTTCAGGCCCACGTACTCGGACAGGCCCAGGTAGCGCCGGGTCCGGCCGGAGAGCCGCTCCGCCAGCCACGGCACCTTCGAGGTCCAGTACATGGGCCCGGCGGCACATCCCGTGCGCTGGCGTAGCTGCTCCAAGCGCTCCTGGGAGACCTCGCCGCCAGGCGCGCCGGCCGAGCACGCCCAATGCCGGGGTTGCGACCTGGTGTCGGCCCACGTGAGCAGCTCCGACACGGGCGCTCCATCGGGGCCGAGGGCTACAGCCGAGTGCCACTGGGAGTCGGCAGCGACCTCGGTCACGCCATCCAGGCACCCGCGGCCTTGCAGTTCGTCGATACAGGCCACCAGGTCGGCCAGGTAGTCGTCGGCGTCGAAAGTGGCCTGCCCCGGCTCCTGTGCCAAGAGGTGGCGCGGCCTGCGGGCCAGGGCCCCCTCGACTGCCTCGACAGCTCCGCTCCCGTCGGCCTCGAAGACTATGGCCCGCACCGACGAGGACCCCAGGTCGAGGGCAAGGGCGCGCTTCGCCATGGCCGCCCAAGTTAGTGCCCCGCCAGGCCGGACTTCGCCGGGCCGATCACGCGGACGCTCGGGTTGAATTAACCGGCCTGCCACCTGAGTGCAGCCTCCGCGTAATCGGGCGTTCAACCGGCACGTTTAGGTTCGCCGCACATGCAGCCCACCAACGACCCGAAAACCACTGCGACGGGCCGCCGGCCCAAGCGCCCGGCAGTCACTGCCCTCGCCGCAGCCGCCCTCGCCGCAGCCGCCGTTTCCGCCAGCGCCAGCGTGGCCGCAGCCTCGCAGGCACGCCCCGCGTCCTCTGGACCCACCCTGGTCGTCTACTCGGCGCAGGGTTACGACTCCGCCGAGACCACCGCCTTCACCAAGGCCACGGGCATCACGGTGAGCCTCGACGACGACAGCACCGGCCCGCTGCTCACCAAGATCGAAGCCGAGAAGAACAACCCCAAGTGGGGCCTTCTCTGGGTCGACGGCGCCACTGCTTTCGCCTCGCTCGACCAGCAGGGCATCCTCATGAGGGGCTGGGAGCCCTCCGTCGCCTGGAACTCCCTCGGCGCCGCCTCGGTCCCCAAGGACAAGAGCTACGTGCCGACCGGGCTCACCATGGCCGGCACTCTCGTCTACAACTCCAAGATCGTGAAGCACCCTCCGACCACCTGGAAGCAGCTGCTGGGCAAGCAGTGGAACGGCGAGGTCGGCATGAACGACCCGGCTGTGTCCGGCCCGACCTACCCCTTCGTCGCCGGGATGATGAACTACCTCGGCGGTGTCGGCCCGGGCGAGGCCTTCTACAAGGGCATGCAGGCCAACGGCATGCACGTCTACCTCACGAACGGCGACACCCTGGCCGCCCTGGAGGCAGGGATCATCAAGGTGGCCCTGATCCAGAGCTCGGCGGGCATCGGTGCCAGCCTCGAGGTGCCGGGCATCAAGGTGGAGTTCATCAAGCCCGTCACGTCGCTGCCGAGCGCCATCGGCATCGACGCCAAGGCACCCAAGGCCGAGCAGATCGAGGCCGAGAAGTTCGTCGACTTCGTCCTCTCCCAGCAGGGCCAGAAGGTCATGCAATCGGGCGACCCCACCGGAGACTCGCTCTACTGGCCCGTCCTCGAGGGCGTCAGCCCGCTCAAGGCCCTCCCGCCCCTGTCCAGGGTACCGGCACAGACAATCAACCCCTACCTGTGGGGCAGCCGGGAGAACACCATAAACACCTGGTTCACCAACACCATCGTCGGCTGAGAGACAAGGCCGGATGATACGAGTACCGGCCGCCGGGCAACCGGCAGCCGCAGGATGTCTGTAGCGACGGAAGCCGGTCCCACAGGGGCCGGCTTCGCCGTCGCTCCGGCGCGCCGCGGGAGGCCAGGGCGCTCGCTTCGCGCAGCGTCCGTCGCTGCGCGCCGCTCCGGTGGCACGACGCTCGTCTGGCTGGTCCTGGGCTTTCTCGTCCTGGTCCCGGTCGGCGCCTTCCTCCTGCTCGGGTTCATGCCCAGGCTGTTCGGCCAGGGCAACTCGTGGTTCACCCTCTCCAACATCGCCGCCGCCTTCCAGGGCAACGTGCTTCGGGGCCTCGTCAACTCGCTCTGGGTGAGCGTCGCCGTCTGCGCCGTAGACCTGGTCGTCGGGGGCGGTCTGGCCTGGGTGGTGGCGAGGACCAATGTCGTAGGGCGGCGCCTGTGGCCGGCGCTCATGTGGGGCCTGCTGCTCGTGCCCACCTATCTCATGGCCGAAGGGTGGCAGTTCCTGCTCGAGCCGCACGGGGTCCTGTACCAGCTCGGCATACCGTCGGCCTGGGCTTACCACCTCTTCTTCGGCCCGGCCGGCGTTGTGTACGTCCTGTCGCTCACCAATGCCCCCTTCGCGTACCTGGCCATCTCCCCGGCGCTCGGTGGCCTGGGTAGCCAGTTCGAGGAAGCGGTCCGGGTCCACGGCGGGGGCCGCATCGCCACCATCAGGGTCGTCGTCCCCATGCTCGCCCCCGCCATGCTGGCCACGGTGGCGATCGTGTTCGCCGAGACGATGAGCGACTTCGGCGTCTCGTCGACGCTCGCGTTCCAGTCGAACTTCCCGATGGCCACATACGGCGTGTACCAGGCCATCGACAGCCTCCCGGCCCAGTTCGGCGTGGCCTCGGTCCTGTCGTCGATGCTGCTCTTGTCGGCCGCGGTACCTCTCACCCTGCAAGCCAGGGTGACGAGGGGCCGCTCGTACGCCATCCTCAACGGTCGCACCCGTGCGGCGACCCGCCTCCGCATGCGGGCCCGCTCGCGCTGGCTTCTCACGGGCGTGATCGCCCTGTACTTCCTGTTGGCGCTGGGCGCCCCGACGCTCGGCGCGTTCGTCGGCAGCTTCGTGCACAACCTCGGAGAGCCTGCCGCACCCCAGTCGATCTCGCTCTTCGCCTACCGGGAGGTGTTCTCCGGATCGGTCCAGATCGGGCACGCGACCCTGGAGGGGGCGACCACCCTCCTGTCGCCGGTCCTGCTCTCGGGGGAGATGGCCGCCATCACGGCGACCGTGACGGCGGTGCTGGGCCTGGCTGTGGCCCGGCTCCTGGCGGCACGGCGGCCCGGCCGGCTCACCCGGATCGGCGACCTCTTCCTGTTGGGCTCCATCGCGCTGCCGGGCGTCGTGCTCGGCGCCGGCTACATCTTCGCCTTCAACCTCCCAATAACGAGCCGCTTCGGTCTCGACATGTACGAGACGCTGCCGTTGCTGGTGATGGGTTACCTTGCGACCTCCCTGCCCACGCAGTCCCGCCTGATGATGGGCCCCGTCGCCCAGGTCCACGGGTCCCTCATGGAGGCGGCGCGGGTACACGGGGCGAGGGCCTTCAACGCATGGCGCTCTGCGTACGTCCCCCTCGTCTCCAAGGTGCTCCTCTTCGCCTGGCTTCTCACCTTCGCCAAGACCTTCTTCGAGTTGCCCATATCCCAGCTGCTGTACCCGCCGGGCCACGAACCGGTCTCGGTGGCGATCAACAACTACCTCGGCAATTACCACTACGACATCGGCACCGCCATGGTCGTCGTAGCGGTTGCCGCCGTTTTCGTCGTGATAGGCGCTGTCCTGGGTGCTTTCCGGCTTCTGGCACCCAAGGGCTGGCGTCACATAGGAGGTGTTCGCACAAATGACTGAACCGGCCGCCACAGCCGCCGGCGCCAGCCTCGACATCGTCGGTGCTTCCAAGCACTTCGGCGCAAAGGCGGCCCTGTCGGGGGTGCACCTGCACGTGGAGCCCGGCACCTTCCTGGTCCTGCTCGGGCCGTCCGGCTCGGGCAAGACGACGCTCCTGCGCTGCCTGGCGGGCATCGAACGCCTGACCGACGGGACCATAGGCATCGACGGCCGCCAGGTGGCCGGCCCCGGGCTCCACCTGCCACCGGACAAGCGCAAGCTCGCCATGGTCTTCCAGGACTACGCCCTCTGGCCCCACATGACCGCCCTCCAGAACGCGCTGTTCCCCCTGCGCCAGTTGAAGATCCCCGGCCCCGAGGCCCGCGCGAGGGCCCAGGCCATGCTGGAGAGGGTGGGCCTCGGGCACCTCGCCGGGCGCTACCCCAACGAGCTCTCGGGAGGCGAGCAACAGCGGGTCGCCCTGGCGCGGGCGCTGGTGGGAGGCGCTGGGCTGGTCCTGTTCGACGAGCCTCTGTCCAACCTCGACGCAGACATGCGCGAGCACCTGCGCCTGGCCATCTCGACCCTGGCCCGCGAGAGCCGGGCCACATCCGTCTACATCACCCACGACCAGTCCGAGGCGTTCTCTCTCGCCGACAAGGTCGGCGTCCTGAGGGACGGCCGCCTCGTACAGATCGGGACGCCCGAGGAGCTCTACCTCGAGCCTGCGAGCGCGTTCGTGGCCCGCTTCACGGGCATCTGCGCCGAGTCCGCCGTCCACGTCGTCTCCGCACCCCGCAGCGCCCCCCACGGCCAGGTGGTCGACGTCCGCATACCGGGCTCAGGGACCGTGGTCACCGCCACGCTGCCGCGTTCGGTACCCGAGGCGGCAGGCGCCCGGCTCTTCGTCCGCCCCTCCGCCGTCCGCCTGGTCGCAGCGGGCGACGGCGACCTGAACGCCTCCGTACGCGACGTGGCCTTCGCCGGGCGTGGGTACGAGCACGCCCTTGCCGCCGAAGGCGACATGCTACTGACGAGGGTGTTCTGCGAGCAGCGATGGGAGCGGCGGGGCAACGTAGGCGTCAACCTCTCGGCCGAGGGCTGCCTGGTGCTCCCCGACGGCCAGGAGGCCCCGGGTGCTCGTGACGACGACCAGGAGCCGCCGCTGGGCGCCGGGACCGGCCTGGTGGACCTCACGGCCATCGCCAAGCCCTGAAGGCCCGGCGGCCTTCAGGCCCCGCCCCGCCGCCAGGACCTAGATTGGGCCTGTGCACATGACGGCACAGGTCAGTGGGCTGGTGCCGGGCGAGAAGGCCGGGACGGTCTGGCACCCGGTGGGGTCGTGAGCAGGCTACAACCGAACACGACGCCGGCCACGGTGGTGGACCACCCGCTGGCGGCCTCGATGCTGGCCGCGCTGCGCGACGCCACGACTCCTCCGCCCATGTTCCGCCTGCTGGCCAAACGCCTCGCCCTCGTGCTCTGCCTGGAGGCCACCCGGTCCGTGCCGACCTCCTCGTACCAGGTGGAGACGCCGCTCGGCATGACCACGGGCCAGCGGCTGGCCAAGCCCCTCGTGGCGGTGCCGGTACTGCGAGCCGGGCTGGGGATGCTGGAGGCGGTCACCGAGCTCTTCCCCGATGTGACGGTCGGTTACGTCGGCCTCGAGCGCGACCACGCCACTTTCGAGCCGTCGCTCTACTACTCCAAGCTCCCACCTCTGGAGGACCGGGCGGTCCTGCTCCTCGACCCCATGCTCGCCACCGGCGCTTCGGCGGCGGCCGCCTGTGGCTCCCTGGTTGCGGCGGGGGCGGACGACATCACGCTTCTCTCTGTCGTGTCGGCACCCGAGGGCATCCGCCACCTCCACGAGTGCCACCCAACGGTGCGCATCGTCACCGCCTCCGTCGACGAGGGCCTCAACCAGCACGCCTACATCGTCCCCGGCCTCGGCGACTTCGGGGACCGTCTCTTCGGCACCCTCTGAGCGGCGGCTCCCGGGCAGGTCGTCACCTACCCGGGCCGACCTACCTGCCCGGGGCAGCCCGCCCGCCCCGCGACACCGTGCGCAGCGACGGGCTGTTCACCACCGGCCTGAGGCCGCTCAGGCGTAGGCGAGCGAACCGCGCGCCTCCGCCAGGCGACCGGCGAACGCATGCACTGACGCCGTTGCGGCGGAGCCTGGCGAACCGTGGCCACCGAACGCCTCTGCCGCGAGCACGTTTGCGCCCTTGGCCTCCAGCAGCTTCGTCATCTCCGCCAGGGTGCCCCTGGGTGCTACTGAGTAGGTGCAGAAGACCGCCGCAGACTTGCCAGCCAGCCTGGGCAACTTCTGCAACCAGGCCACTGCCGCCCGCGCCGGGTGCACCCGGGCCACCACCATGCCTTCGGTCCAGGCGCCGACCACCAGCAGGTCGGTCGCGGCCAGGTCCTCTGCGGTGACCTTGACCAGCGGCAAGCTCGTGGCTTCCATGCCTTCGCTGCGCAGCCGGTCAGCCAGCTCCGCCGCCACGCGGGCAGTGCGCCCTCCGGCGCTCTCGTAGCAGACCAAGGCCCGCAAGGGTTGCTCGGCGTGCCGGCCGTCGCCGCCAGGCTCGCCCGCCGACTTGCCCGTCCCGTCGGAGCGCGGGTGCACAGCGGCGGGCCGGCGGGGCCGCGCGTCCAGCACCGCGAACGCGGCCCGCCTCCCCTGCGCCATGGCCTCCACCACGGTCGAAGGCCCGGTGAGGGCATCGCCTGCTACCCAAACCCTCGGGCGGAAGGGGAACATCGCCGCCTCCAGAGCCACCTCGCGGCCGAGCGACAACGTGCCCACAGCCGCCTTCCCCGCTGGAGGGGTGGCCAAGACGCCGCTGGCCAGCCAGTGCCGGTCGGGTACCCCGGCATCGGTACGGCGCACCGGGGTGCCAGGCAGGCGCTGGGCAAAGGCGGCATCGAGCCGGTATCCCATCGCCATGACCACGAGGTCGACCTCGACCTCCTCGGGCGGCCCGCTCAGCACCTTGGGCCGCTGACCTGCCTGACGCTGCTCAGTGCGGGCCAGCCGGGCCACGCGTACACGGCTGCCGTCGCCCTCGAGGGTGCTCACGGTCCTCAGGAAGCGCACCTCCACTCCCTCGGCCCGGGCTTCGGCCACCTCGTCCGGGCGGACCAGGGCGTAGCGCTCGTCCATCCAGTCGACGCACACGGCTCGGCAGCCGAGGCGCCGCGCCGTGCGGGCAACGTCCATGGCGGTGTTGCCCGCGCCCAGGACGAGCACCCTCGGTCCTGCGTCCGCGACCCCCGTGCGGCCGGCACCGTCGGGCGCGGCCGCCTGCGACGGCAAGCCGAGCGAGGACAGGAAGCCGCCCACCTCGCCGCCGGGACGCAGCGCCGCTTTTGCCCCTTTGAGGAAGGTGGTGGCGTCGATCACCCCTTCGAGGTTGCTACCGGGCACCGCGAGCCGCAGCGGCTCGCCGGCGCCGTGGGCCAGGACCACCGCATCGTACGCCTCGAGCAGCTCGTCGAGCTGGGCCGCGTCGACGCCGGTGCCACAACGCAGGTCCACCCCGGCTCGCACCAACTGGTCCCAGGGCCGCTGCGCCACCCGGACGGGCAGGGTGAAGTCGGGGATGCCCCAGTCGCACAGGCCGCCCGGAGTGGTGTCCTTCTCGTACACGGTGACCCTCGCGCCGGATTCGACCAGCACCCACGCCGCCCCCGCACCGGCCGGGCCCGAGCCGACGACGGCGACTCGCAGGCCCGAGCCGGGACCGCCACCCTCGCGGGTCGCGGCGGGAGGAGGCACCGGAGCGTTGTCGGCAACGAAGCGCTCGAGGCGCCCGATCGACACGGGCTCCCCCCCCGCCAGCGACCAGGTGCAAGCCCCCTCGCACTGCGCTGCCTGGTTGCACACCCGGGCGCACACGTCGGGCATGACGGTGGTGGCCCGCAGCACCTCGTGCGCCCCGGCCAGGTCCCCTCGGCGCAGGGCCGCGACGAAGCCGGGTATGTCGTTGTGAGCCGGGCACCCGCGGACGCACGTCGGGTCCGGGCAATGCAGGCACCGGGCCGCCTCGGCCAGTGCCTCTTCGAGGCTGGAGAAGCCCTGACGGGTCTCGGCCACCGCGCCGAGCACGATGGCAGAGTGCCCGTCGAGCGTTGCGGCACGACGCTCGACCAGGCACGGGCCGTCGACCGTTATGGCGCTGAAGGGGCAGGTCCGCATGCACTGGCGGCAGCCGACACAGGCCGTGTTGTCGGCCTGCGCCACCCAAAGCACCGGATCCATGGACAGCGCTCCGGTCGGGCAGCGCACGACGCACTCCTGGCACCCGGCGCAACGGTCCGTGAGGATCCGGGCCTGTGGATGGCCGCCGGCTCCCGGCAGGCCACCCGCCGTCGAACTGCCTCCAACCGT
Source organism: Actinomycetes bacterium (assembly GCA_021828475.1). Classification (GTDB taxonomy): domain Bacteria; phylum Actinomycetota; class Acidimicrobiia; order Acidimicrobiales; family Palsa-688; genus JAJZMF01. The sequence continues at coordinate 36,373 of JAJZIY010000018.1, read as the reverse complement.
GGCGGGCCTGCGTAGCTGTGGCTCTGTTATGGCCATGGTGGCTCTCCTGACCTTGACTAGTTGGCGGCGTGCATGAGGACGTACAGGATGGCGGCGCCGGCCCCGCAGGCGGCGACGAAGGCGAGCGAGGCCAGGCGCACGCCGGCGGCCGAGCGGCTGACGGGCACCAGGTCCCGGCCGGCCACCCGCCACATCGACCACAGCGCCGCCAGGGTGCCGACGGCGATCACGATGACCTGGGTCACGACGATGCCGTTGTTGCCGAGCAGCGAGGTCGAATACAGCGCCGTCCTGGTGGAGGCGAACCCGAAGATGTGGGCAGCGGCAGGCAGGACGCGCGGCGAGGTGTGGAAGAACTTCGGCAACTGCCTGGCGAAGTAGTCCGCACCGACCACGGGGATGAGGCCGTAGGCCATCGGTACGAAAAACGACCTGAACGGGGTGGTGCGGTCGATGAAGCTCGCCTTGCCTGCCCGTGCCGGGACGGCTCCGGTGCCGAAGAGCCGGCCCACGACGAAGGCGGCACCGGCCAGCGTCAGGGCGCCGGCGACGATGAGGCCCAGGTAGTCAACCGGGTCGGGGTAGTGGGGGAAGCCCAGCACCGAATTGAGCTTCGTGTCGATGGTGTTGAAGACGTTGGTGGCGTTGAACTGCTGGTAGAGCACGAGGCCCCACAGCAGTGCCACCCCCCATGCCACGTCGGCACGGCGGCGGGCCGGCGCAACCACCGAGGTGAGCGGCTTCTGTAGGAACAGCCCGATGTTCCCCTCGGGGCAGGACTTGAAGCACTCGGTGCACAGGCCGCAGTACAGGTTGGAGTCGGCACTGCCGGGCCAGGTGTACCACGGGCACCCGTAGCCGTTCTCGCTGCCGCGCATGCAGTCCTTTGTCGTGCATGCAAGGCAGATTTCACGGTCCCTGGTGCGGAAGCCCGCGACGGAGCCCATCGAGCCCACGGTGCCGATCAGCGTCGTGAGGGGGCAGACGTAACGGCAGAAGGTGCGCCGCTCGAACACGAGGAAGAAGACGAGCGCCGAGAGCACGATGCCTATCACCATGAACGAGGTGTCGGCCGGGTTGCCGGGACCGGCGATGTTGAAGAACTCCTCGATCCAGGTGAGCAGCACGAAGCTCCCCACGGGGATCAGGAACCCGAGGCGGGCCAGCGGCTCGGGGAACTTGAGCCCGAGGCCCAGTGCCTTCTGGGTACGGCGGAACAGCGCCCTGCGCTGCACCCATTCGGCGAAGCCGCCGAACGGGCACATCGAGCACCAGGCCCGGCCCACCACCACCATCATCACGAACACCAGGCAGAACCACACGTACCAGGTGATGGCCGTGCCGAAGTTCAACCCCGGCACGGCGGTGCCGAGCAGGCCCACGAAGATGACCGTCCAGAAGACGATCTGATTGGGCAGCACCAGCAGGAACTGGAACCTACGGTCCCGCATGAGACGGGCCAGCACCGGACGGCGGGCCAAGTCGAGCCCGGGCGAGGGGTCGGACGAGGCAAACCGGCGGGTCATCCCGTCGCTCGTCGGGCGGCCCAACCGGACGGGGACGGCCCCCATGGCCGATGGGCGGGGCCGTGCCGAGCACGCCGCCCGTGCTGGCTGCTCCTCGCCCCCCTGTGGCTGCCGGTCGCCGGCTTCGTCGGTGGCGGCAGGGCCTTCGGTCGTCAGTGACATGGTCCCGACCTCCGTATTCGTACTTACCTATGGGCAGGTGTTCCTACTTGGTTGCCAAGCTACCCCAGTATATTTACCTACGTCAAGTAGGTAGCTATACTTAAAGTGCTTCACTTGTCGAGTCACGTGGTAGGCAGGAGAGGAGGGGTCATGCAGGCAGCGGAGCAACGGACCACCTCGAGCCGGGCGCCGGAATGGCGGGCCAGCGCCGGGACGCCGATCTACGGGGAGGCGCCGGCCACGAGAGTGCTGGTGGTGGACGACCATGCACTGGTGGCCGAGGGCACGTGCCAGGTGCTCGAGGCCTGGGACGGCATCGAGGTCGTCGGCCGGGCCGGGACCGCTGCCGAGGCCCTGGAGCAGGTCGAGCTCCTGCACCCCGACGTGGCCATAGTCGACATCAACCTCCCCGGGGCGAGCGGCCTCGAGCTGGCCCGTGAGCTCGTCCAGCGAGCCAGCCCAGTGGCGGTGCTGATCGTGACCGCCTACGACGACTATGCCTACGTAGCGGAGGCGATCGACATCGGGGTGGGTGGGTACCTGCTCAAGACCGCCTCCTCCCGCGAACTGGTGGACGCGGTGCGGGCGGTGTCCGCCGGGATCTTCGTCCTGGACAGGGCCGTGTCGACCAGGGTGACCAGGGGCAACGGCCGGCGGGAGGCAGTAGAGGGCCCCCACAGCCTGACAGCTCGCGAGACCGCCGTCCTGCGCCTGCTCGCCAGGGGATTGGCCAACAAGGCCATAGCCTCCGAGCTGGGCCTCTCCGTCCGGACGGTGGAAGGCCACGTCTCGGGGGTGCTGTCCAAGCTGGGGGTAGGCTCGCGCACGGAGGCCACGTTGTACGCCTTGGAGAACCATCTGGCCGACATGCCGCGCAGCTGGCGCGCTGCGAGCTGGTGAACGGGCTGACCGGCGCGGCTCCGGCACGCCCGCCGGCGGGCGTCGCGGACCAGCGGCCGCCGACCGCCGTCGGCACCCGGCGCCGCCTGGGCGCTTTCGCCAGTGCGCTGCACCCGCCCCTGGCGCAGCGGGGGTTCTGGTTGGTGCAGCTGATGGTGGTGGCGATAGCCAGCGTCCACCTGCTCGCCGACATGGACGTGTCGCTCGAGGCAAGGGCCTTTCCGGGTGGCCTGCCGGTGGCCCTGCTCGTCGTACCCATCGCCTACGCCGCCAGCCGCTACGGCCTGGCCGGCTCCGCAGCTACCGCTCTGTGGGCGACCATCCTGTGGCTGCCGGACCTGACCCTGCCCCACGACCACGGCCACGTGGGCAGCGACCTGGTCGAGCTGGCCCTGGTGGACTTCGTGGCGTTCTTCCTGGGGCAGCGCATCGAGGCGGAGAGATTGGCCAGGCGAAGCTCGGAGGAGGCGACGCAGGCCCGCCTCAGCGCCGAAGCCCGTTACCGCCACATGTTCGAGTCGAGCCGTTCACCCCTGCTGGTGCTCGACGGCGAGGGTCGGGTGACCGAGGCCAACCCCGCCGCTACCGCCCTGCTCGGGCCCGGCGTTGCCGGGCAGCCTGCAGCAGACGTGACGGGCCCGTTCCGCTCCCAGGTAGAAGGCGACCGGCGGTGGCTCAGGTTCCCCGACGGGCGCGACTACCGTATGGAGCTGACACAGTTGCCTCCGGGCACGGGCCCGGCCGCCGCCCAGCTCGTCCTGGAGGATGTCACCGAGGAGCGGGGGGATCTACGGCGGGCTCAGTGGTACGCCGGCACCGTTGTGCAGGCCGAGGAGGACGAGCGTCGGCGCCTGGCGAGGGAGCTTCACGACGAGCCGCTGCAGATCGTTCTCGCGGTTGCGCGCCAGCTCGACCGGCTCGGCTCCCTGCCCGCGCTTCCCGCCCCCATGGTCGAGGACCTGGACAGGGCCCGCCGCCACACCCTGGACGCTGCAGGCAGCCTGCGCCGGCTCTCGCGTGGCCTGCGCCCCCCCACGCTCGACCAGCTCGGCCTGGCTGCCGCGCTGGCAACCCTTGTCAGGGACCTGGACGAGGCACAGCCGGGGCTCGTAGCCCAGATCCAGGTCGACGCCGGCTCGCTGCGCTACGCCTCCGAGCTCGAGCTCGGGGTTTTCCGCATAGCCCAGGAGGCGACGACCAACGCCGTACGGCACGCCTCGGCCCACCGCCTGGTCGTGTCGCTGCGCCAGGAGGCCGGGCGGCTGGTGCTCGAGGTGCAGGACGACGGCAACGGTTTCGACGTGCAGGCGGAGATGGCGGCTGCACTCAGCACAGGCCACCTGGGCCTGTCCGGGATGGCGGAGAGGGCACGTCTGCTCGGCGGCGACCTGGAGATCTCCTCCGCTGCCGGGAAGGGCGCCCTCGTGGTTGCCGCCGTGCCGGTCAGGGGACCGGCCGCTCCAGGGAGCGGGCCAGCTCCCTCAAGAACGCCCGCAGCTCCCTCCTGGCATACTGTGCCGGCTCGGTCCCGCCAGGGCGTGCCAGGGCCACGGCTCCCGGCTCGGCCCGCCACGTGACGGCGGCGTGCAGCTCACTGCGCTCGTCGTCGACCGCCTCGACCCAGAGCTGCCCTTCGACCCGGCTCGGCACCGGGCCGGCTGCCTCACGCCAGGCGAGCAGGTAGTGCCCGTCCCCAGCTTTCGCGTCACCGGCGAGGTCTGCTGCGACCGGGGTCAGAGAGGCCTGCCCGCCCGGAGCGGCGGTGGCGACCGTCCCGAGGCGCCTGGACTCCCTGGCCAGGGCCACGTGCAGCCGCGGAGCCCCCAGCTCGACCTGGACCGTGTCGACCAGCTCCACCGCCGTCGGGTTGGCGCGGTGCGAGGTCGCCGGCACGGCGTAGGTGCCGGCCTCGATGGCGGCGTCGCGGTCCGCCACCTCCTCCAGGGTCGCAGAAGCGAGGAGCTTGCGCAGGGCGACGGCCGCTTCCGACCAGGTCTCGTGCAGCGGGCAGATCGCCTGCCAGCGGCACGGGCCTTCGCCCAGGGCGCAGCGGTCGAGGTGAAGCGGCCCCTCGGCCGCCTCCACCACCTCGAGCACGGTGATGTCCCCCGGTGCCCGGGTGAGCCGGTAACCACCGTCGCGACCGGCCCTGGAGTTGGCAATGCCGGCCTTCACCAGGTCGGAAAGGATCTGGGAGGCGAAGCTACGAGGCACGTCCGTGGCCTCGACGACCTCCCGGATCTTGCGGGGACGGCCGTCCCCGAAGCCGCGCGCCAGGCAGATGGCCGCCCTCATCACGTAGTCGCCGCGCTTGGACAGCGTCACGTCCACGTGCCGGCACCTCCCCTGTCGATCGGGCCAAGTGCCCGCTCCGGCCGGCGGGTCGAGCCAACCACAGGTCTAGAGTACGGAGACACTCCATGTTTAGTTATGCAGTCGATTATACGGTCCACCGCAGAAAGGACGTTCGGTTGAGCGAGGGACAGCCCGCTTGCGCCGCCACGCTGCCAGGCAACGGGACGTTCAGGCCGTGACCGGTGCCGACTGGGAAACCCCGCCGTCCGGCGCGCCGGTGGTCTCTCCCGCGCAGAAGGACCAGGCCGCGGGCCCGGGCCCCCGCCGCCGCCGTTACTCCGCCGGGCCGCAGGGGACAACCCGCTCGCGGAGGGGTTCGCAGGTCGCGCTGGCCTTGGTGGCCCTGGCGACGGTCGGCCTGGTGGCGACCCGCCTGACGGCCCATGCCGCGTCCAAGCAGACCGCGGCGTCCGCCGCCGTGCGAGGCAACACCGCAAGGCCGCAACTGCACAAGCCGCCGGCGGCCGCCGGCGGCTCGTCGCTCCCGTTCCCTTCGCCCTCCGGCAAAGGCATGGCCCCCGGGCCAAACTTGGCCCCCGGCTCAGACCCCTCCGCACTCCCGGGTGACGTGCTCATCGCCGACGAGGACAACAGCCGCCTGCTCGTCGTCAACCCGGCCGGCAACATCGTCTGGCAGTTCCCCAACGCCAGCACCCACCTGCCCGCGGGCACGACGTTCCTCAGGCCCGACGACGGGTTCTTCGCCCCCAACGGTCGGGCCATACTGGCCACCGAGGAGACGGACCAGGTCATCTCCCTCATCGACCTGCGCTCCCAGCGGATCCTCTGGCGCTACGGCACCCCCGGGCTGCCTGGTTCTGGCCCAAACCAGCTCTCCAATCCCGACGACGCCATGCTGCTGCCCAACAACGACGTCCTGATCGCGGACATAAAGAACTGCAGCATCCTCCTCACCAGGGTGGGCCTGCACGTGCCGCTGCAGCGCTTCGGCATCCAGGACACATACTGCTACCATGCTCCGCCCTTCAGGTTTGGCAGCCCCAACGGGGCTTTCCCGCTGACGGACGGCAACTACCTGATCACCGAGATCAACGGCGACTGGGTCGACGAGATGACCCTGTCAGGCAAGATCCTGTGGTCGACCCACCCGCCCGGGGTCGCCTACCCCTCTGACACCAACGAGGTGTCACCGGGAGTGTTCGTGACGGTCGACTACTCCAAGCCGGGCCAGGTGGTCGAGTTCAACGCCCAGGGACAGCTGCTCTGGCGTTACGGCCCCCGCAGCGGCCCCGGGATGCTGGACACGCCCTCGCTGTGCGAACCGATCCCCACCAACGGCGATTTCCTGTGCAACGACGACGGCAACGACCGCGTCATCGTCATAGACCCCCGCTCGAACAAGATCGTGTGGCAGTACGGCCACACCGGCGTGGAAGGCACGGCGCCGGGTTACCTGAGCGGGCCGGACGGAGTCGACCTGGCCCCGCCGTACTCGATGCTCATACGCCACCGCGCCACCATCGGCTTGCCCAGCTTCACCTGCAGCCCCGGTCTCCCCGCCGGGTCCTGCACCGTGTTCCGGCCCTGAGCGCCCGCAGCTCTCAACCGGCGAGGAAACTGAGCAGGGCCCTGCGCCGCCTTTGACCGGCGGCGCGGCTGTACGTTGGTGCGGTGCCACGCCCGCCTACCGTGCTCGTGTCGAGGCAGGCTGACGGCAGCTTCACCGTCAAGGTCCGCTCACCGCGCTCCGAGACGAGCCACGTCGTCTCGGTGCCCGACACCCTCCCCGTCGAGCTGGGCGCCGGTCGGGTGCCGCTGGAGGAGCTGGTACGGGCGTCCTTTGCCTTCCTCCTGGACCGCGAGCCCGCCAGTTCGGTCCTCCCCCGCTTCAGCCTGGACGTGATCAGCCGTTACTTCCCCGAGTACCCGGCCGAGCTGCGCCACTACCTGACGGGCACGTCCTCCGACGGGGCAGCAGGTCAGCCGGGGAGCTGAAGCCGCCCCGGCACGGGAGCGCAAGCGCCCGAGCCCTGGGCCGGAGCCGCCCGAGCCCAGCTGCTGGGCACGAGTTGGTCGGACGACACCCGGGGCCCGGCAGACTGGGGCGCATGGCACCGAGGACACCGTGGTGGAGGGGCGCCACCGTCTACCAGATCTACGTCCGCAGCTGGAGAGACTCCAACGGGGACGGCGTAGGGGACCTGCCCGGGGTCGTCGACGGCCTCGACTACCTGCGCTGGCTGGGCATGGACGCCATCTGGCTGTCGCCCACGATGCCCTCGCCCAACACCGACTTCGGCTACGACGTGTCCGACTACCTGGACGTCCACCCCGAGCTGGGGACCCTGCAGGACATGGACCGCCTGGTCGAGGAGGCCGGCCGGCGCCAGATCAAGGTGATGCTGGACCTGGTGCCCAACCACACCTCCGATGCGCACCCCTGGTTCGTCGATGCTCTCTCCGGCCCCTCCAGCGCCCATCGGAGCTACTACGTGTGGGCACCTCCGAAGGCAGACGGTGGCCCACCCAACAACTGGCTCGATGCCACCGGCGCTCCGGCCTGGACCTTCGACGAGGCCAGCGGGGAGTTCTACCTCCACAACTTCCTGCCGACGCAGCCCGACCTCAACTGGTGGGACACCAGGGTGCACGCCGAGTTCGAGCACATCCTCAGGTTCTGGTTCGACCGGGGTGTGGCCGGCTTCCGCATCGACGTGGCCCATGGGCTGTACAAGGACGCCGAGCTGCGTGACAACCCGCCCCCCAGGGACGACGACCATCCCGCCGTCCGCAGCGGACGGCTCCGTCCCGAGTACAGCTCGCACCGTCCGGAGGTGCACGACGTCTACGCCCGGTGGCGCCAGATCGCCGACGGCTACGAGCCTGGACGCGCGCTGCTTGGTGAGACCTGGGAGTTCGACTACGAGCGCTTCGCCCGTTTCTACGGGGTCGACGACAGGCCGGAGCTCCACATGGGCTTCAACTTCCCGTTCGTGCTGAGCGAACTGCGGGCGCCCGAGATGGCCAAGATCGCCAACGAGACCCTGGGCGCGCTGCCCCGGGGCGCCACCCCGGTGTGGACGGCGTCCAACCACGACGTCGGGCGTTTCCCCACCCGCTGGTGCGACGACGAAGACGACGCCACCAGGGCGGCACTGCTCGTCCTGGCCAGCCTCCCCGGCACGCTCGTGCTCTACTACGGCGACGAGCTCGGTATGGCCGACGTCGACGTCGCTGCGCAGGACCAGCGCGACGAGATGAGCATCGCCCGGCCCGGGCACCCGAGCCGCGACCGCTGCCGCACCCCGATGCCCTGGTCACGCGAGCCCAACGCCGGGTTCAGCTCGCCCACGGCACGGCCATGGCTGCCTCTGGGCGACTACACCCACAAGAACGTCCGCACCGAACAGGCTGACCCCTCGTCCGTGCTCAACTTCTGGCACCGCCTAGCCGAGCTTCGGCGCCAGGGCCTCGCAGGAGCGCTGGGGGCGTGGCAGCAGCTGGCACAGGACGACCAGGTGTGGGCCTACCGCGTCGGCGGCACGGCGACCGTGGTAAACCTCTCGGCCGAGCCGGCCAGGTGCCGGTTGGCGCAGCTCGCCGGCGGTCACGTGCTGGTCTCGACCCACGCCGGCCAGCCGGCAGAGCTGACCGGCCCGGACGTCGACCTCCAGCCCTGGCAGGGCGTGCTCGTGGCCCTGGCGACGCCCTGAGGGCTCATGCCCCGGCCGGCTCGCCCCCGGAGCTGTCGTCGGCCGGGACCGCCAGCGCCGTACCGAACACGATGACCAGGAAGAGCAGCACCGTCAGCACGTGCATCACCGTGCAGTACTCGCAGAGGTGGTGGAGCTTTATGAGCTCGGCCCACAGTAGGTAGAAGACCGACAGCAAGCCGCCCACCACGCCGAGGATGCGCAGGCGGCCGAACCACGGCGACGTCTGGCGCCAACCCCACGGGCTGCAGATGACCAGCATCCCGATCGCCCAAAGCAGGCCGACGTCCGCCACCGGTATCCCGAGCGGGTGAGAGTAGACGCTGGTGGTGACCAGGCCACAGTTGACGAAGCCGTTGGTCGGGCACGCCAGCACGCTCGCCGAGGTGTAATGCGCGTACGTGAGGTATGCCGCGTCGGCCACCGCCAGGACGCACAGGACGGTCGTCGTGAGGGGCACCCAGCGGGGAGGGACCATGCGCATGCCGGCACCGCCCGAGGGCCACCCCCCCTCGTCGTCGCCCCCGTGGCCAGGGCCGCCGTGGGCGGCACGCGGCGGTCCCGCTGCAGGCAGGTTGCGGGGGGCGGTGGCGCTGCTGACCCGGGCCACTTCTAGCCTTTCTTGGCGGCCGAGGTCGTGGTCTTCTTGCCCGTCGTGGCGCCGGTCTTGCTGGAGCCGGCGCTGACCGCCGACGAGGTGGTTATACCCTTCAGGTCCGCCGGCACATGCGAGCAGACCGACGCCGGCGCGCCGTGCGTGAGCGAGCAGAGGTCACCGACGATGAACCCGGCCACGGCCAGCACGTGCTTGGAGGTGGCGTTGGTACCCGACGTCATGTACTGCGCCGCCGTCGTCATCTGCATACCCGAGATGGCGCTGGCGTCGTAGCCGATACCGGTGATGACGTACTTGCCCGCCAGGTACACGAATGGGATCGGGCCGGCACCGGGCGAGTACTCGCTCGCAGGCACGTACGGGGGAGCGTCGTACTTGGTGACGATGGCCTGCTCGGCCGCCGTCGGGTTCTGCAGGGCGCCCTGGGTGTTGGTCTCTTCCTCTACCGGCGTGAAGGTCAGGTACCTGCTCTTGTACGTCGAGCCGTAATAGGTGAAGGTCGGCGTGTCCGGGTTGGTGTCGGTGGCCGAGGAAGTCACGCCTCGCAGGCCCGAGAACTTCCCGAACTCTGACAGCGCCATGGTCATGGCCCAGCGCTCACCGGCGCAGAAGGGGCAGTACTCGGCGCCGATGTAGAGGATCTCCGGACGGCCGCCGGACGTGAGGCTCTTGCTGCCCGGGGCCAGCTTCTGGGGCGGCTCGGCACCGTTGGTGGGGTTGTTCATGCAGGAGCTGGAGTGGTAGCAGGCCTCGGCCGCCGCCACCAGCTTGCTCACAGGCACCGACTCGACGGCGTGGGTGATGGACGAGGTCAGCGCAAAGCTGTCGGAGGAGTGCTTGGCCCCGGTCTCGCTCTTGCCCTTGGTGTTGCCCGTCAGGCTCACTGCGACGATCACTGCGACGACGACGACGACCGCCAGGAAGGAGCCGCCCGCCATGTAGAGGTTGCGCTGGCGGCGGTGCTGCATCACCTGCCGGGCGGACAGCCGCTGTGCGGGTCGCGCCCCAGGACGGTTGGCGGCGCCGCCGGGATTGGCGGCGGGCCGGTTCGGTACCGAGCCGCGGGTACCCGGACGCGGCGGGACCCTGCCCCCATTTCCTCCAGAGCTCTGCTTGCCTGCCATTTGGACGTTCGCGCTCCTGCCTGTGGTGGCCGATGCCGGCCGATCGGGTGACGCCCACAGCCTAATGCGCCACCGTGCCGCCCGCGGCGCGCGAACTCCCTGGCCAGAGCCACCTGCACACCTTCTCAGGTTGCCCTAAGGCGCCTTTCAGCTGACCTGTGCGCCCACCACGGAAGGTGTCAGGTCACGACCGGACGCCACCGGCACTCCCCGCTCGGCGGGGCCGTCCACCTCGGCACCCTCGAGCAGAGAGCGCCGGTGGCGCGGGCAGAGCCCCAGCGTGTCGCGGGCGTCGACCTCGGCCCCACAGTGGGCCGACCACGTCGGGCCGCTCTGCGCCCAGCAGCGCCAGTCACGCGCCCTCGTCGGGTCCCAGTGGGCCTGGTTCGCGAAACCACCGGACCACCCTCCCTCGCCAGGCCCGTCGTCGCCGGCGGCAGCCTCGATCTCCTCCCTGACCCGTTCCCGAGGGCGGCGTCGATGGGGCTGCCAGCTCGCGGCACCGGCCTGGCCCGGTCCGGCGGCCACGCCCGGCAGGGCTCGCACCTCGCCGTCGGGCCCCCGCTCGACCAGGCGGACGTGGGAGAGCGCCGGTGCGGTGGACAAGGAGGTGCTCGGCATGTTCATCCCGAGGTGCTGATCGACATGGTGTGGGCGAAGTTTAGGAAGGGTGGTCCGCACGCGCCGGTCATGCCGTGAAGCTGACCGGCCTGGGCGAGCGTCCGCAGTAGGTTGAGGCTGAGGAAACCGGGGGACGGAGTTAGCGCATGGCCGACCTCAGAGTCGAAATGAACGACGTGGTCGTTCACTTGAGCGTGACCGAGTCGCTGTTCGCCTGCCGGCGCGCCATCAGGGTCCCGGTCTCCCATGTGCGCATGGTCCACGTCGAGGAGGATCCCCTGCGGGGCATTTCGGTCCTCTTCCCGGGCCTGTGCTGGCCCGGCTCGTTCGCCGTCGGTACCTGCAGGCGTGACCGCCGGAGGGAGTTCGCCGCCGTGCACGCCGGGCGGCCCGCAGTCGTGCTCGACATCGAGGGCGGCGAATGGGACCGCGTCCTCGTGAGCGTCCCTGGCGCCGTAGAGGTCGCCGCCGAACTGGCCGCAGTCCTTCTGGGCCGCAGCCCGGGCGGGGCCGGGCGGCGCAGCGGCACCCTGCCTACGGCGCCGCAGGACTGAGCCGCCCCGACGGGCCCCAGGGGCCACGTGGAGGGCGGCCGGCGCCGGTTGCTTCAGCGCTGGGCGGGGCCGGCCGTGGCCCGACCTGCCAGGGCCGGGCCTGCTGAGGACAGGTCCGCCACCCGGCCGCTGCGCTGGCGGGCATGGCGGGGCCCGTCTGCCGTGCCCGCCACGGCGTACCCGTTGCGGCCCGACCCCTTGACGGTGTACATCGCGGCGTCGGCAGCCTTCACGACCTCACGGGTCCCGGCCGGGCCATCGGCTGGGTAGCGTCCTGCGAACAGTTCGAACGGCGCCACCCCGACGGACACGGTGACGGCGGGGAAAGAAGCCGAGCCGTCGGCGACTGCGCCACAGACCTCGTCGCGCACCGCCAGAACCAGTTTGCGAGCCACCGCCTCGGCCGCTCGGCGGTCGCCGTCACGCAGGACGACTGCGAACTCGTCCCCCCCTAGGCGGGCCACAACGTCCTGGTCGCGCAGGTGGCGCCGCAGGGTCACGGCCACCTCGATCACCAAGCGGTCCCCGGCCTGGTGGCCGAGGCTGTCGTTGACCATCTTGAAGTTGTCGAGATCCATCACGAGCAGGGCGCCCCTGGGGCCCTCGTCGGCGCAGAGCCGCAGGTGCTGGGCCAGTTGGACCTCGAACCACCTCCGGTTGGCGAGGCCCGAGAGAGGATCCCTGGTTGCCAGGTCCCTGAGGGCGGCCTGGGAACGCTTGTGGCGGGTTATGTCGACCACAGAGACCAGGAGGTAGCCCGGCCGGCCGGGGACGCTGTGCACCGCCGAGGTGGCCAGCTCGCACCACCTCAGCCGGCCGCCGGAGCAGACGAGCCTGACCTCCGCCCGCCCGGCCGGCCACGCCTCCCCACTGCCACCTGGGCCGTCCGCACCCTGCTGGTCCTGGCCGCCGGAGAGCCGGGACAGGTCGTCGGGGTAGACGAAGGCGCTCAACCTCCGGCCCAGCACGGCCCGCTCGGGCTCCCCCAGCAGGACGCACAACGCCGGGTTGACGTCGATCAGGCGGCCCTGGGTGCTGACCTTGGCCATCCCCAGCGGGGCCGCCTCGAACATCGCACGCCACCTGTCCGTGGCCCGGGCGTTACGGGCGGCGGCCAGGGAAGCGCTCGCGTGGCGTGCCTGGACCTTCTGCGCCCAGGCCTCCAGCGTCCCGACGACCGCCGTTGCGGCCAGCAGAGCCAGCTTGAGCAGGAGGGCGGCGGCCACCAGGGCGCCGCTGGACAGGGCGTGGCCCCACCGGTCGGCCCGGGCTCGAACTACACCCATGGAACTTCCCATACCCCCTTATCGGCGCGACCATGCGGCAACTTGAGCGGGTTCGGCCCGTTTCGGGGCAGGTTCAGAGGGCCCTCAGCCGGATGGTGGCCGGCATCTCTGCAAGGGCGTCGAGCACCTCGGCCTGGCAGTCCGTCGGCGTGTCCGTGATGACGTAGCCGATGTCCCCGCGGGTACCCAGGTACTGGCCCTCGATGTTCATGCCATGGGTGGCGAAGAGGCTGTTGACAGCGGCCAGGACCCCGGGCACGTTCGCATGCACGTGGGTCACCCGGAACTCCCCGGCGTTGGGGGGGAGCACGAGGTTGGGCAGGTTTACGGACATCGAAGTCGAGCCCGACGAGAGGTAGTCGTTGAGCTTGCCAGCGACGAAACGGCCGATGTCCTGCTGGGCCTCCTCCGTGCTGCCGCCGACGTGAGGGGTCAGGATGACGTTTGGAAGGCCCTGCAGTTCGGACACGAAGGGCTCGCCCTTGCGCTTGGGCTCCTTGGGGAAGACGTCCACAGCGGCACCGGCGATGTGGCCGCTCTCGATGTGCGCCCGCAGGGCGGCATGGTCCACCACGAAGCCCCGCGAGAGGTTGAGGAAGATGCTGCCCTGGCGCATCCGTGCCAGCTCGGCCTCGCCGAAGAGGCCCTTGTTGGACGGGCGCCCGTCGACGTGGAGGGTGACGATGTCCACCGCCTCCAGCAGCTCCTCGAGCGACGAGCAACGCCGTGCGTTGCCCAGCGCCAGCTTGTCCTCGGTGTCGTAGAACCACACGGACATGCCGAGGGCCTCGGCCAGCACGGACAGCTGCGAACCGATGTTGCCGTAGCCGACGATACCGAGCCGCCGCCCTCTGACCTCGTGGCTGCCCTTGGCCGACTTGTCCCACTTGCCCTCGTGCATCATGCGGGACTTGTCCGTGAGGCCACGCTGGAGGGCGACAATCTCGCTTATGACCAGCTCGACCACGCTGCGGGTGTTGGAGAAGGGCGCGTTGAACACCGCCACCCCGCGGCGACTGGCCGCCGCCAGGTCGATCTGGTTGGTGCCGATACAGAATGCGCCGACGGCGAGCAGGTGCGGGGCCGCCTCGAAAGCGCGCTCCGTCACGTGGGTGTTGCTGCGCAGGCCGACCACGTCGACCGTGGCCAGGCGCTCCACGAGCTCGTCCTCGCCCAGAGCCCTGTCGGCCGTCTCGACCTGGTAGCCCGCCTTGGAGAGCAGGGCCGACGCGTCCGGGTGGATGTTTTCCAGCAGAAGCACGCGAATATCTTGTGGAAGCCGGCGCTCGAGGGTCATGGGAGAAGCCTAGAGGCAGCGGCACTCTCCCTGGCTGGGATTAGCGGCACACTCCGGGCGCCCTCAGTCGAAGTGCACCGGCACCCTGAACGAACCGCGCCCCGAGGACACCACGACCGTGCCCGTGCTGAACGACGCCGGTACGACGAAGCCCACCACGACGTCACGGCGGTTGTAGACGGGCAGGCCCTGCGCGCCGAGGACGCGACCGCCCGGCAGCTCGAGCGAGAAGTCCGAGGCGGACATGTCGAGCGACGCGCTGGCCGGAGTGGTCGTGGCGAGCACCTGTAGGTACGCCTGGTCGTAACGAGGAGGTACGGTACCCCCGTCGCTGCCGGCGAACCAGACCAGCGACGCGTCGAGCACGTGCACCTCGGTGCCGCCCAGGCGGCCCGTTGCGCGTACCGGGTCGTCGGTCCCCGGCCTGGCGAGCACCCCCGGTCCGCGCCCCAGCTGGCCGTTGGTCAACGAGAAGCTCTGCGCCAGGCCCTTGTCCGTGACGACCAGCTCCGGTCGCGACCCGGCCGGGACCACCGCCACGACTGTGGTCGTCACCGGCGCAGCTCCGGGCGATGCAGGCCCGCCCCCCGTTTCGACCGTCGAGGTCCTGCCCCCGGCCACGACCTGCACCAGAGGCCGGTCGGCGGCGACCTCTCCCGCGCCGGCCTGCACCGGCACGGCGCCTGCCGACTCGCCGGCGCCGATCGCCAGCTCCGCCATCACGAACACGTCACCGCGCGGCGCCAGCAGCAGGGTCGCTCGCGGGCCACTGCCAGATGCGCGCCCGGGAACCGAGTAGGCGCTGTCAGGGGGTATGACCGCCGCCCTCAGCCCGCTCCGGCTCAGGTGGGCGGGGAGCCATCGCGCCTGCCCATAGGCCAACAGCCGGTACGACTGCGCCCAGGCCACCGCCAGCGACCCTGCCGGAGCGGGCGTCAAGGACACCGGCGGTGCCGCCAGAGTGCCCGTCCAGCCGGAAGGCTGGCGGGGCACGTCGGGGACCCTCGTTCCGCCCGAGCCCTGGGGAGCGCCCCCGCCGCCGGGGCGCACGAGCACCTCGCCCTTGTCGAGCGCCACCGTCTCCGATGGCAGCGGCGACGTCTGCACCGACAACCGTGGTGGCCCGCCCCGGGTTGCCGCCGCCGACAGGGACAAGGTCAGCCAGGGTCGGTCCTGGAGCGACCACGGGAGCAGGACCGGCCCGCAACGCAGGAAAGCTGACACGTCGTGGGACCCGCGCAACGGCAGGCTGAAGTAGCACCTGCTCCCGGCAGTGGTGGCTCCCTCGTCGTCTGCCACCACCTGCTTCATCGCCTGCTCGCCCTGGGAGAGGGCGGCGTCACCGCCCACGAAGTGCTGCCCGTGCCAGTACAGCGTCGGGCCACCGCCACCCAGCACCAGCACGAGCACGAGCACCAGGAGCGCGGCAGCAGCCAGGACGGCCACCCAGCGCTTGGCGAACACAGCCGCGCCGCCGCCACGGGCGCCTCCCGCCACCCGGCGGCCTGGGCCTGCGTTCGCCGGCCTGGGGCCCTGGCCGTCCGGGGGGCCACCGGGCACTCCCTGCGCGCCCGGTCCTCCCGGGGGTGGTCCCCCCGGAGGCGGCCCGCCGGGTGTGGCGCCGGATCGTGCACCCCCCGGGGCCGGCCGGGCGTAGGGGCTGACCGAGTGCTCCGTCCAAGCCTTGCCGTCCCACCAGCGCCAGCGGCCCGGCGCGTCCGGCTCGGCGTACCACCCCGGCTCCCGTTGCCTGGCCACGGCACTACGGTAGGCGGTGTGACAACAGCACCGGTGGCCGTCATGGTTGTACCCGGCCGGATCGAGATCGAGGAGCGCCCCGTGCCGACGCCTGGGCCGGGCCAGGTCCTCGTGGAGGTGTCGGCGGTAGGTGTGTGCGGCTCGGACGTGCACTGGTTCACGGAGGGACGGATCGGTGAGCTGACCGTCGACGGGCCTCTCGTGCTGGGCCACGAGGCCTCCGGTGTCGTCGTCGAGCTGGGCCCCGGCGTCTCGCAGCTGCGGCCGGGCCAGCGGGTGGCCATGGAGCCCGGGGTCCCGTGCCGTCGATGCCGGGCATGCCGTGGCGGCGAGTACAACCTCTGCCCCGACGTACGTTTCTTCGCCACACCCCCGGTCGACGGCACCTTCGCCCGCTACGTCGTCCACGACCAGGACTTCTGCTACCCCGTCCCCGACACCATGTCGGACGACGCCGCCGCGCTCGTAGAGCCCTTGTCGGTGGGCGTGTACGCGGCGTGGAAAGCCCACCTGGCGGTCGGCGACCGGGTGCTCGTCACCGGAGCAGGCCCCATAGGGCTGCTCGTGGCGGCCGTCGCCCGTCGGGCCGGGGCGGCGCAGGTGGTGGTCAGCGATACCCAACCCTCACGCCTGGCTCTCGCCCGCAGGATGGGTGCCACCCATGTCGAGGACGTCTCGGCGGGAGGCCGGTCGCTGGCCGGCTTGGGGGCGGACGTGCTTGTCGAGTGCTCGGGCGCGACGCCGGCTCTGCACGCCGGCCTGCGGGCTCTCAGGGAGGGAGGTCGCGCCGTTGTCGTCGGCATGTCGGCGAGCACGGAGGTGCCGCTCCCACTTTCCTACCTGCAGAGACGCGAGATCGAGCTGTCAGGCACCTTCCGGTACGCCAACACCTACCCGACCGCCATCGCCCTGGCATCCTCGGGCGACGTCGACCTGGACGCACTGGTCACGGGCCACTACGGCCTGGCCCAGGTCGAGGACGCCCTCTACGCCAGTCGGCGGGACCCGCTGGCGGTCAAGCCGGTGGTGGTACCCGGCTCCTGAGAGCCCGGTCATCTCGAGCCCGGTCATCTCGAGCCCGGTCATCCCGAGCCCGGCCACGGTCAGCCCCGAGGGCCGATGGCCTGCAGCAGGCCGATGGTCACCGGTCCCGTGGTCGAGACGCTGACCCGGGCGGCCAGGGCGCTGCGCCCCGGCCGCGCCAGCAGGTAGGGCTCCGCACCGCCCGGGCCCACCGCCCCCGGGGCCGCGGCGACCGTGACCCACCGACCGGGCGACACTTCGAGCGACAGTTCCGTGGAGCTCACGGGCGCCGTCGCAGAAGCGAGCCCCAGGCTCAGTTGCGTCACCACACCCGGCCGGGCGAACCTCCACACCGCACTGGCCCTACCCCCTCGCGGCTGCACGCTGTAGGCGTCGAAGCCGTGGTCGCCGGAGCCGTTCCCCGGCAGGCGTACCACCTGCGACGGCACGCCCGCACCCGTCGTGGGCCTGGTGCCCGTTGTCCTGTCGAGCAGACCGGGCTGCGCGCTCGCCGGCCCCACCAGCTCGAACACGGAGTCCTGGTCGACGTTGCTCGCCAGGAGGCGCACGGCACCAATGGCGGTGGCGGTGGTCCGCTCCGACGCCAGGCCCAACAGGCAAGGGTTGTCGATATAGCCGGGGAAGTTGAGGTCCCCGACCAGCAGGAAGCTTGCCCGGTCGGCCCTGAGCCGGGGCGCCACGTCCTGCACCGTGCAGTTGGCGGTGTTCTCAGGAGCCGTCGGGCCGACTCCCGTCGTGGAGGTGAAGGCGGACCATGCCGTGCGGTGCCCGGTGAAATAGGCGACACTGCCCCGGTAGTCGGTCTCGACCACGGACGCTGCGCTACCCAGCGCCGACAGCATGGTGATGGCCGGGGCACCGACGAAGCGGGAGCTCTGCAGGTGGGCGCCGAAGAGGTAGTTGGCACTGAAACCGGGCACGCTCGGGCCCACGGTGGCGGCCAGGGCCCCAGCCACTCCGGCCACGGCGACGACACCGCGACGCGTTGCCTGGCGCGCCCCACGGGAGGCAGCCCGCCAGACCCAGCACCACGCGGCGTGCACGCCAACGACGTACCAGAGCGTGACCACCGGCAGGACGAGGATCACCCGGCGCTGGTTGTTGTAGGGGTAAGCGAGAGTTTCGATGAAGTAGGCCGCGACCATCCAGGTCTCGGCTGCCGGCCTGCGCCGGTACCGGACCACCGCCCCGAGCGCGCACAGGAGCGGCACGGACACGCCGGCCGTTACGACGAGCCAGTGGACAGGGCCGCCACTGGCCAGCGGGTTACCGGCCGGGAGCACCGAGGAGCGCAGCACGCCCCCCACGTACGACCAGATGTTGTCCACGACCTCGGACGGCAGCGCTCCCGGGAAGCTGCCCCCGGGGTTGGTTATCTCCCCGGTGTAGCGGTTGCCGAGCAAGGTGCCGCCCGACATGAGGCGGGCCACCTCTCCGGGACCGATCAGCAGCGCCGAGCCCACCGCCGTCCATAGCAGCCTCCCCCATCGCCGCCGCCACACCCAGTACAGGCCCAAGCCGACCAGCAGCCCTGCGCCCGCCTCCTTGAGCCACACCGCATACGCCAGGACCGCCATGCTGGCGGCTGCCGGGCGCCATCCAGGGCGGCGCTCCCAGGCGTCCACGGCCAGCAGACCCAGGACCAGGGCGACGAGGAAGGGCGCCTCGGCCATGACCATCGTCGAGTACGTGGCCAGCACCTCGTTGAGCGCCATCAGCGCCAGCAGGGCGGCCCGCAACTGGGGCGCCAGCCCCGTGCGGCCTGCCCACAGCCAGGTGAGGGGGTAGAGGGCGGCGACGCAGACAGCGGAGAGCACCCGGGGCGCCAGGAGGCTGCCCCCGAAGACCCACACCACGGGCACCAACAGCAACGGGTAGCCCGGCAGGTAGTTGGCCGCCACGAACGAGCCGCTCGCCAAACGCGAGCCCAGGCCGCCGCCAGAGGCGAGAACGTGAGCGATCATCAGGTAGTTGCCGTCGTCGTCGAACGACCCGACGTGGTAGTGGGGGGCGACCACCACGGCGTGCACGAGCTGCACGACGAGAGGGAGCACCCAGCCAAGCCACGTCCACGGCCTCCCGGGCTGGCGGCGCCGGGTGGTCAGCGGGAGGGGCGCGACCTCTGTGACCTTGGTCCTCCCGGCGGCCACCCGGACAGCTTCAGCCAAGGTGTTCGACTAGCCTCGCCGGTATAACTCCAAATGCTTTACCGTCCACCGACGCGCCGCCACGGGCAAACCTGGGCGAGGCGCCTGATGACAATATGCTGGAGCGGTTGAAGTACGACCCGGTCAGCACGCTCGACGATCCTAGTGACGGCCTGACCGGCCGACTTGGCGGGGCAAGCGGGCCCCTGCGTTCGCGCACCGGGGGCCTTCACCCGCTGCACTGGCTGGTCGAGGGCCACTGGCTCGGCCGCTTCCGGACGCCACGCGTCCTGCGGCTCTGGCGCTACGGAGCCGGCTCGGTGGTCGCCTTCGTGAGCTCGACGGTCGTGTTCTACCTGTGTATAGGCATTCTGGGCGAAGGTGCCATCACCGCCACGGTGATCGCCTTCTTCGCCGGGGCCGTACCCAACTGGATCCTCAACCGGCGCTGGGCCTGGGAAAGACGCGGTCGCGACGGCATCACCCGCGAGACGCTGCTCTACGTCATCGTGTCTGTCGTGAGCCTCATGGTGTCCGCCGCCATAACCAAGGGCACGGCTCTCGAGGCCGAGGACCTACGTGCCATGCACATGGTCAGGGACGTGCTCGTCACGGGCAGCTACGTCCTCTCCGTCGTGCTGCTGACCGGGCTGAAGTACCTGGCCTACAACCGTTTCGTCTTCGTCGACCGGCGCTCACGGGCCCAGGTGCCCACCACGACCGAGGCAAACCGCCAGCCGTAGAGCAGGTTGCCGCCCTTCTTGGTCTTGCCTGAACGGCGAGCCTTCATGTCGATGGGGACCTCTCTCACCCGGTAGCCGGCCATGGCCGTGCTGATCAGCAGCTCGGAAGCCTGGTACTGCGGCTGATCCAGGCGCACGTCGCCTGTGACCTCGGCCCTCATCGCCCGCAAGCCACAGGACGGGTCGGTTATCCTCCTGCGGACCAGGACGCTGATGAGCGTGGCAAATACCACGACGCCGAGGTTGCGCACGGAGTCCCTGCTGGTGGTCGAGCCGAGCCGGCGGCTCCCCGACACGAAGTCCGCCTCGCCCGACACGAGCGGTCCCACCACCCGTTCCATGTCCGCCGCCTGGTACTGACCGTCGGCGTCGGTGGTCATGATGTACTTGGCGCCCCGCTGCCTGGCCAGGTGGTACCCGAGACGGAGGGCGGCGCCCTGGCCGCGGTTGACACGCACGTCGCACACCAGCGCGCCCGCCTGAGCGGCCGCCGTCGCCGTCTGGTCCGTCGAGCCGTCGCTGACCACGATGACCTGCACCCGAAGGCCGCACACCTCCCCGGGCAGTGCCTTGACGACCGCGCCGACGCTGGGCTCCTCGTTGTAAGCGGCGACCACGATTGCCAGCGGGGCGAACGGGCGGTCAGCGTACCGCCGGTCGAAGTCCTCCGCCAGGCCCAGGTCTAGCTGGTCAAGCGCCGCCGCTGGCAATCTTTGGCCCCCATTCGTCCACCACTTCGCCGATGCCCTCCTCGAGGGTGACGGCCGGCTCCCAGCCCCACTCCCGGGCACGCGAGTTGTCCACTATCACTGCAGGCATCTCGCCCGCCTTGGCCGGGACGTGGCGGACGTCCAGCCTGGTGCCCAGGGCCTTCTCCACGATCGCCACGATGTCGAGCACCGAGACGGACCGGCCCGAACCTATGACCACCGGTCCGTGCAGACCGGGACGCGACAGGCCCATGAGCACCGCCCGTACCACGTCGGCGACGTTGACGTAGTCCCTCACCTGCCTGCCGTCGCCGTAGACCTCGAAGCCGGCCCCGTTAGCCGCCGTTCGCATCAACCTTGGCACGATGCTGTCCTTCTCGGACATCCCGGGCCCGTACACGTTGGTGAAACGCAGCGCCACGCCCCTCACCCCGTATACGGAGCCGTAGCAGGACAGCAGCATCTCACCGGCAGCCTTGGTGGCGCCGTAGGGGGTGAGCGGCCCCAGCGGGACGTCCTCGGTGATGGCCCCCGAGGTGCCCGATCCCACCACCGCGTTGGTCGAGGCCAGGACGAAGCCTCCCGCCCCCACCTCCCGGCAGCGCTCGAGCAGGTGGTGCGTCACAAGGATGTTGTTTTCGAACGTGCCCTGGGGGTCCTCGATCGAACGCAGTACCTGGGTCTGCGCCGCCAGGTGCACGACCGATGCCGTGCCCGGGACGACTGCGTCCTCGACCACGGGCCGTTCGCGCAGGTCGCCCTCGACCACGCGCACCCCGTGGCCCCCATCGGGGTGGCAGCGGAACGCAGGTGCCGGGCGCCGGTCGACCGAGACCACCTCGGCCCCCAGCCGGCACAGCGCGGCGACCACGTGGCCGCCGATGAAACCGGAGCCGCCGGTCACGACGACGCGTGACCCGGTGAGATCCGCCTTGGCGTCCTGGCCCGGTTGTTGATCTTCCGTGGGCATCGCACCAACCTATACGGTCCGGGCCGGCCGCTCGCCCGCGCTGGTCCTGGCCGCCCCGGCGGCGCAACCGGCGCCGGGCCCGAGTAGGGTTACGCCATGCCCAAGGCCGCGGGTGGTGGCACCCGTCCCTACGCAGGCACCGACCGGGCCTCCGCTGCCGAGGTCGCCACCGTCGCGAGCGTGTCCAGGCGGGCGGTCGTGCACAAGGAGCAGCCGGCCGCGCCGGGCGCCCAGGCGCCGCTGCCGGTCGAGCACTCCCACCCGGGCGCAGGGCTCCCTCGGACCCTTTCTTTCGACATCGGCGGCACGGGCCTCAAGGCTTCAGTGCTCTCCCGCCACGGCGAGCTCCTGCACGAGCCGGTGAGAGTACCCACCCCCTACCCCCTGCGCCCCGAGCAGCTCGTGGGCACTCTCGCCTCCCTCGCAGAGGGCCTGCCCTCCTATCAGCGGGTTTCTGCCGGCTTCCCCGGGATGGTGCGGGCCGGCCAGGTTATCTCCGCCCCCCACTTCGTATCCCCCGACGGCCCTGGCGGACAGCCCACCGAGGAGCTGCTGCACGTCTGGGCGCGCTTCGACCTGCAGGGGGCCCTGGCCGCAGCCCTCGGCCGGCCGTGCCGCGTCGCCAACGACGCCGACGTGCAGGGGGCCGCCCTGGTCGAAGGCAAAGGCCTGGAGCTCGTCGTCACCCTGGGCACCGGTGTGGGCACCGCCGTGTTCTGGCAAGGCCGGCTTGCACCCCACCTGGAGCTGGCTCACCACCCGCTGAGCCGCAAGGGCCTCAGCTACAACGAGGTGCTCGGAGACGCCACCCGCCGCAAGGTCGGCAACAAGAAGTGGAACAAGCACGTGCGCAGCGCCATCGAGGTGCTGAGGGCGCTCATGTTCTTCGACCACTGCTACATCGGGGGCGGCAATTCCCGCCACGTCGATTTCGACCTGCCGGACGACGTCACCCTGGCCGACAACACCGCAGGCATACTCGGCGGCATGAAGCTCTGGGAGAGGAGCTAGAGCAGCAGCAGCCCCACTGCGGGACGGCTGCTGTCCGGACCTGGGGCACCGCCCGCACACCCGCCCGGCCCCGCGGTCTCAGGCCAGCACGTCCCGGGTCAGCATCCGCGCCCAGGCACCCGCTCCGAACACGACGACGTAGCCGAGCTGAAGGAGGAAGTCCTTCCAGATGAGGTGCCAGCGCATCGGGTCGCGCGCCAGGTCGGTGAAGGCCGTCCAGTAGTTGGTGAAGAGCCACGGGTGCAGGAAGGCCACCTGCGACACGCCGTCCAGGATCGCCGACATGATGACCAGCCCGATGGTCACCGCCATTGCGGCGATGGGAACGTCGGTGAGGGTGGAGACGAAGAGCCCGATCGCCGCCAGGCCGAACATCGACACGCCTACCACCAGCGACGCCAGCAGGGCGCGGCCCACCCCGTCGAGGAAGGGCACCGTCGTACCGGAGAGCGTGACGACCGGCCCGTGCGGGAACAGGATCACCCCTGCCACGAGGCCTGCCAGGACCACATCGACTGCAGCCGCCAGGCAGAAGAGTGCCGTTACCACCCCCTTCGCTGCCAGCAGCCGGGCACGGCCCGCCGGACGGATCAGCAGGTAGCGCAGCGTACCCAGGTTTGCCTCTCCGGCCACGGCGTCGCCCGCCACGACCGATATCGACAGCGGGATGAAAAAGGGCATGGTCACCACCAGGCCTGCAAGTGCCGTGAATACGCCGTTGTGCGAGGCCCGGTCCAGGAACGTCGGGCCTTCACCGGCTCGAGGGCCGCCCGCCAGGTACACGGCAACCGCAAGGAACACCGGCACCGCCAGCAGCACGGCAAGCAACGCCCTGACCCTCGCTCTGCTGAACACGGTGCGGGCCTCAACCAGCCACATCGAAACCCTCCCCGGTGAGGGCCACGAAGGCATCCTCCAGCGATGCGTGCTCCGGCACGAGCATCCTCACGGCCACGCCGGCACCCACCAGCCGGCGACAGCACTCTTCGGGCAGCACCTCTCCGAGGGACCCGGCCACCTGCGTGCCGCTGACGCTCACGTCCGTCATGCCGAGACCGGCCATCACCTGCGCAGCCCGGCCAGGGTCGTCGACCTCCGCCCTGAGGCGCGGCCCGGTACTGGAAAGCAGCTCGGGAAGCGTCTGCTGGGCCAGCAGGCGACCCCTGTGCATGACACCGACATGGCTGCAGACCTGCTGGATCTCCGACAGTAGGTGGGAGGACAGGAAGACGGTGGCACCGTCGGCAGCCAGCTCCCTCACCAGGTGGCGGATCTCCCTGGTCCCCTGGGGGTCCATCCCGTTGGTCGGCTCGTCGAGCACGAGGAGGCGGCGGGGCACGAGCAGAGCGGAGGCCAGCCCGAGGCGCTGGCGCATGCCCAGCGAGTATGCCTTGTACTTCTTGCCCGCCGCCGCCGTGAGCCCGACCCTGGCCAGGGCGTCGGCGATACGGGCCGGCCTGGTTGCCGGCGAGCGCCCCGGGCCCATGGCGTCGAAGCGCTCCAGGTTGTCCCGGCCGCTCATCCAGGGGTAGAAGGCCGGCCCCTCGACGAGAGCGCCCACATGGGGCAGTGTGGACATGGCCGCTTCCGGCATCGTCCGGCCCAGGATGCTCCAAGTGCCGGCGCTCGGGGTGAGCAGGCCCAGCAGCATACGGATCGTGGTCGTCTTGCCCGAACCGTTGGGCCCGAGGAAGCCGTAGGTGCTACCGGCGGGTACGGCCAAGTCGACACCGTCGACCGCCGGCCGGCCCGCGAACAACTTGGCCAACCCGTGCGTCTCTATCGCCAGGTCAGGCGCCATTCCTATGTTGCAGCCGTCAGGCCCGTCACGGGTGGGTGCTCAGGGCTGGGAACTGGCGTCCGCCTCTAGCACCGCCGGGGTCACGAAGCCTGCGTAGTAGTGCCCGTCGGACATTACCAGCACGTTGACCAGCTCACTGGTGAACAACCGGCCCTGCTGGCCCCCCACGTCGACCACGGTCGTCACTGCGTCGAGCTCGGTCTGGTAGGTGGGGTTGGAGAGCACCGAGGTGTTCCCGCTGACCACCGTCGTCCATCCCGAGCCCAGTCGCTTGACCGCCGCACCGTTTGCGCCAGTGGTGCCGGCGGAGCCCGGTGCGCTACCGGTACCACTCACGCTCGTCGAAGACGGGCGGCCCAGGTGGTAGGTCTTCTCGGTGGCCCCGGGCGGCGTGCTGAAGGTCAGCTCGCTGGCGGCAGGTGGACCGGGCTGGACGGAGGTGTAGCCGAGCTCGAGGGCCGGGGACGCCTGCCCGGCCGCGTAGACGGCCACCTGGAGGGGAGTCCCGGTGAGGGGGGCATCGGCCGCGATGTCCACCTCGATGTGGGCGATGGTCGTGCCGCTGGCGGCCTTGGGGGTGATCAGCAGCTCGTACGCCCGTTGCCCGCCGACGTAGACCGTCGAGGGGACGCTCACCGACGTCGTCGGCCCGACATGGCTCAGGAGCCGGTCTACAAGCTGCTGGGGGGTGAGAGCCGCGACGGCCGATGAGCCGGCGGGCGCTGCACCCGTCGTCCCCTGACCGACCAGGTGGCTGACCTTCATGGTGCTGCTGTCCCAGTACCAGGCCTGGCCGCCGTTGCGCACCAGGTCGATCTCCTGGCCGGGCTGCGGGCTGAGAGACAGGTGCTCAGCGGTCTTGCCGTCCAGCCACACGTTTATCTGGTACGTGCCGTTCAAAAGGGCGAGCGGGTTGAACCCGGTGCTGCTGGCGCCTCCGGCCCCGGCACCCAGGTCGGCCTGGATCGTCCCCAGGTCCGCGAGGCCCAGGTTGGCCGTCCAACTGAGCGTGCCGGTCAGTTGGGGCGCCTTGGCCGAGGCGACCTCTGCCAGCAGCTGCGCCGGGCTGATCGCTGGCAGGTCCGGCGGCGAGGAAGCCCCCGTCACGCTCGGCGCTATCGCGCCGGCGGCGATGGCCAGCACCGCTACTGCAGGCACCGCGTAAGGCGCCCGCTTGCTACGCAAATACCTCACCTTGTCAGGCTACCCCCCGACGGGGCACCGCCAGACTGAGAACGCGCTGAACACTTACCGGTCCCAATCCCCCCTACCGTCACGAGCCGTTCGAGCAGCACCTCTACGGCGCCTCTGGCCGGCACCGGGCGGCTCCCGCTCTTGCCAGCCGTTCGAGCGTGGCACCAGCCACCCGGACCGCCCTCTGCACCTGCGCCACACCGGTTGCCCTCTCCGAGGGCCCGTTGCGCAGGCGTTCTCGGTGCAGGGCCTCAGGCCTGCTGTCGTCGAGAGGTGCCAGCTCGCCCACCACCCATGTCAGGAGCAGGTCGGCGAGCGTAGGGTTGCGGGCCAGCACCGGGCCGTGCAGGTAGGTGCCCCAGACCCGGCCCCGGACCGCTCCCTCGAGCGTGCCGTCCAAGTTGCCGACGCCGGCGCTCACCCGTCCGACCGGGACCGTGCCCTCGGACAGCCGCGTCACCCCTCCATGGTTCTCGAAGCCAGTGCAGGTCTGCAGGCCGAGCGCCGCCCACACCGGGCCCGGCTCGACGACGGTCTCCCCCACCGCCCTGGGCCCGGGCCCCCGGTCGGTGGTGCACCCCAGCAGCCCCAGGCCCTCGCTGGTGCGCCCGTCGGGGCCGACGAAGCTCTCGCCGAGCACCTGCAGCCCGGCGCAGATCGCCAGCACGACCGCCCCGTTGTCGACGGCCCGGTGCAGGGCCCGGCTCTCCGCCAGCTTGCGGGCGGCAAGGCTCTGGGGCAGGTCCTCGCCCCCTCCCACGACGTAGAGGTCGCAGCTCGACGGCACCGCGTCGCCAGCCCCGAAGCTGGCAACCTCGCAGTCGTGGCCGCGCCAGCGCAGGCGCTGGGCCAGGACGGTGGCGTTGCCCCCGTCCCCGTAGGTCCCCAGCAGGTCCGGGTACACCAGAGCTATCGACACGCTCGTCATCGGGCGCCCCGGGTGCCCCGTCCGCGTCCCCGAGTGCCTTGTCCCCGAGCGGGCAGGACGGCGAGCAGCTGGTGGAGGGCCGTGTAGTTGGCAACGACGTCTGCATCTCCGGGGCCGGCGACGGCCAGCGCAGCGAGGAGGCCACGTTCCACGGCGTGCTCGACCCCGGCGTAGTGCAGCCGCACCGACAGGTCGAGACAGCGCTCTCCGGTGGCCACCACTCTGCGACCCGCCAGGCGCTCGAACGGGACGTCCCACAGCCACGACGGGTCGTGGCCGTCAGCGGTGCGGGCGTTTATCGCCACGACCACGGGACCGCCGGACGCACCCACCATGTCGAACACCTCGGCCCAACCGGCCGGGTTCTTGGCCAGCAGGAGGCGCGCCCTTGTGCCGGCGTGCTCGGCCCGGGCGTAGCGCCCGGCCACCTCGTCGACTTGGCGCATCGCCACCACGGCGGGGCCACCTGCCCAGCCGCTGGCCAGTACGGCGGCCAGCACGGTCGCCGCATTGGCCTCGTTGCAGCGCCCGGGGAGGGCCAGCCCGAGCGTGTAACGGGCCGGGCCGCCGAGCCGGTCGCCGGCCACGGCGCAAGCTTCCCTGCCCTCGCCTTCGAGCCACATGTCCAGGCCCGGACGGGCGAGGCTGCAGCCATCGCACTTCCAATCGCCGCCGTCGCCGAAGCTCACGGGCCCTGCACAGGCTGGGCAACCGGTGGCGTCGTTCTTCCACCCCAGGCCGGCGCCGACCCAGACCACCGAGGGCGCGGCCAACGCCGCCCAAGCCACCAGCGGGTCGTCGGCGTTGGCGACCACGACCGCCCCCGCTTCGAGCCTCTGGCAGGCGTCGCGCCAGCGCTGCGCCACGTGACGGACCTCGTTGTTGCGGTCCAGCTGGTCACGGCTGAGGTTGAGCAGGACCAGCACAGCCGGCCTCAGCTCGGGTAGGACATGGCCGAGCCATGCCTCGTCGACCTCCAGGACCGCCGGCGCCCCGAGCGGGCCGGAGGCGAGCGCTGCGGCCAGGCCCGTGGTCAGGTTGGCACCCTGGAGGTTGGTAACGACCTCCGTGCCTGTGGCCGCTGTCGCAGCCCGCGCCAGCAGCTTCGTCGTCGTCGTCTTGCCGTTGGTGCCCGAGACCAGCATCACCTGGCGCCCCAGCGCCAGGTGGGCGAGGGCCCTCGGGTCAACGGCCAGGACAGCGTGCCCCCCCACCACCGATCCCGACCCGAGGCCGGCGGCCCGCGAGGCGCGCGACAAGGCGTTGCCCGCCGCCACTGCCACGCGGGCGCGCCACGCCAGACCGGCCGGGACAGGCCCGGCGGTATGCGCCGAGGGCTGTGCTCTTGTGTCGGGCAGGTGGGTCTCCCATCGTCGTCCAGCGACGCCGGGCAGCGGCCCGGTCGTCCCAGCAGGCCGGATGGCCCGGGACGCCAATTTACTGGGCTCGGCGGAAGTGCTTGCCGCTTCTCACCGGCCGTTGGCCGGTGGCCCCGGTCCCCACCCCGACCTCCCCGGCACGCGCCGCCCCCTCCTCCCAGGCGCTCGCCGTCCCGATCTCCGCGGCACCCGCCGTCCCTGTCTCCGCGGCACTTACCGCTCCTTCGCCCATCTCCGGGCCCTTCTGCACGCGGTAGTCCACCACCGGCGCGGCCTCCGCCCGCATGGCTGCATCGGTGTCGGCGAGCCGCAGTTCCCGGGTCGACAAGCGGTGACGCACGAGGTAGGAACGGGCGCCGACCCGCCAGAGCGCGGTGCCCCGGGGTAGTCGCGCCACCAGTGACTGCTCGGTGGCGGACAGCCCGAGGAGGTCCGCCGCCCTGGACGCCTCGGCGGCCTCCTGTGCGAACACGACCCTGGTCTCGGTATCCGCCAGCAGCCCCTCAGCCAGGCGCTCCTGGCGCGAGCCTCCGTCTCCGGCCGCCCGCAGGTCTGAGACGCGGTGGACCACCGCCACGTTGGAGACCCCGTAGGCACGTGAGAGCTTGAACATCGCCTGCAGCCAGCGGGCGGTCCCGAGGTGGGCGAGGACCGCCCAGGCCTCGTCCAGCACCACCAGCCGCTTGGTCCGCCGGGCTCCGGGCCCGCCGTCCAGGGAGTTCTGGAACCAGCACAGGGCGCAGGTCATGAGCAGGCCGAGCGCAGGCGAAGCGTAGACCCTGGACAGGTCGAGCACGACCATCCCAGTGCCTAGACCGGCGCCAGGCGAGCTCTGACCGTCGAACATGCCGGCAAGGTCGCCGTGCACCAGGCGCCGCAGCTCCAGTGCCACGTTGCGGCCGTCGTTGCGAAGGCCGGCGACATCCGTCCCGAGGGCGGCGGCCGCTGAGGCAGCCGGTTGGAGCAGGGCAGCGACCACCTCGGGCAGCGTCGGAGGCAGCGCACCGCCTTCGACGGAGGCCAGCGCCACCTCAGTAGCGGCGCGCTCGGGAGGTTGCAGCGGGCGGCCAAGCGAGCTCTCGAGCAGGGCGCCGAGAAGCTCGGCGCGCCGCCGGTGGGCGGCCGAGGGATCGGTCGGCAGCCGGCCCACCCCCCCCTGCCCAACCCGCACCGCCTCGTCCTGCGCCACGTCGAGAGGGTTGAGCCGCAGGCCCAGGCCCGGTCCCAGCCTGAGCGGAGTGGTACCCGCAGCTGCTGCCAGAGCCCCGTACTCGCCCTTGGGGTCGAGCGCCCAGCAACTGCGGCCCATCAGGTACTGGCGCCACATGAGGCTCTTGACGAACGCGGACTTGCCCTTGCCGATCTGGCCGAGGACAACCATGTTGGGATTGGTGACCGACCCGTTGGCGTAACACTCCCACGGGTCGAAACCGAAGGCCGCTCCTGAGGAGTCCTGGCCCATGTAGCACGACCGGGCACCCAGCGGTGGCGTCACCGCGAACGGGTAGAGAGCGCGTAGCTCCGACGTGGTGCCCCGGTGAGGGGGCGGGAGGCCTTTACGGCGAGACAACGGTGCTCCTTTCTCGCGGCCTCCCGCCCTCTTTGGCGCCGGGCGGGATATGGCTAGGGGCGCTGGGCCGGCTCAGGTGCCGGCGATAGCCACCATGAGGGGGGCTCCCGGCCTCAGGTGCCGGCGATAGCCACCACGGGCAGGTTGTTGCTCAGCCCGGCGGGCATGGGCGCGGCCTGCGCATCTCCGAACCCGTAGACCCGGCCGTCGGAGCCGGCCATCCAGTAACCCCCGTCGTCCGGCGTCAGGGCGATCCCGACGATGTTGCGGACTCGGACGTTCTGACCGGGCAACGAGCCGTGGAACTGGACACCGGTGCCGAATATGAACGCCCCACCGTCCGCCCCGACGAGCACGTAGCCAGTCCCGGCGGATGCAGGCAGGATCGCCCGGATGTCCCGGACGTGGCGGTGGATCCCCGGCAGCGAGCCGTAGAACCGGGTGGATCCGAAGGTGAAGACGCCGCCATCGCGCCCGACGAGCAGGTAGCCGCTACCCCCCGGGGACCCGACCATGCCGACGATGTCGTGGGCCCGTATGTGCAGGCCGGGCAGGGAGCCGTGGAAGGTGGCGTCGCCGAAGGTGAAAAAGCCTCCGTCCGCACCGACCAGGTAGTACCCCCTGCCGTCGCTGGTGGGAGCGATAGCCACTATGTCGTGGACTTTCTTCCCGAGAGCGGGCAGGTCGCCGTAGAACCTGGCGTCCCCGAACGTCGACACCGTGCCGTCCGAGGTGACCATCCAGTAACCCTTCGCCGACGGCGTCGAGGCGATGCCCACAACCGGACCGGTGGCGGCGTTGGTCGCCATACCGCCCATGGCCTGGGCCGCTCCGCCAGCGAACACCTCGCCGTTACTGGTGGCGAGCAGGTAGCCGGCAGGCGGCAGGTTGACCACCTCGGCGTAAGAGGGGGAAGCCGAGGGCTGCGAACCAGGGCTACCGGACACGGACACGGCTCCTGAGTAGAAGGCCTGTACGGTGTACCGCCCGCTCGCGTAGTAGGTCGTCGTGCACGAGGCTTCGCCGCCGGCGGCGAGGGCGACGTTGGTGCAGCCGGGCAAGGCCGCTCCGTCGCTCATGAAGTTCACGTAACCACCGCTCGGGGCGGGCGAGATCTTGGCGGTGTAGGTGACGGGGTTGCCGACGGTGACCGGGTCGGCGGACGAGTAGAGGTTGGTCACCGACCGGGGCACCGTCGTGGTCGTGGTCGTAGTGGTGGGGAGGGGCTCGTTGGTGTAGAGGTAGAGCTCGTCGATGGACCACCAGTACGTCGTTGCGCTCGTCAAGGTGATCCTCATGTAGCGCGCGTCCTGGGGTGGGAACGAGACCGTCTCCAGATCGGAGGTGCCATTGCAACTGGCCACGGTCCACCACGACGTGGCGTTGTCGGACAGCTGGACGTCGAACGAGCGCGCGTAGTCGTTGGGCGAGCCGGGGCTGAGCATGCTCAGCTCGTCGAAGTTCTGCACCGAGCCGAGGTCGAGCTGGAAGTAGAGGCCCGACTTCTGCGGCTGGTCGGTGCTGAAGCGGGTGGCCAGGTTGTTGTCGAACGCCTTGGCCGGCACATCGGAGCTCGACGGGTTGGCGTTCGTGACAGCCTTCCAGCCGCTGCGCGGGAGGGCGAGGCCACCGACCGCTGCCGAGCAGCCGACGGGGGCGTACAGGTCGAGCTCGTCGATCGACCACCAGTAGTTGGTGGAGGCCGTGAGGACTATGCGCAGGTAGCGGGCGGTCTGTGTGGGGAAGCTGACGACCTGGCGGGCCCCGGTGCCATTGCAGGACGCCACCGTGGACCAGGAGCTGGCGTTGTCAGAGGTCTGCACCAGGAAACCCCGCCCGTAGTCGGTCGGCGACCCGGGCACGTACAGGCCGAGCTGGTTGAAGGTCTCGGTGTACTGGAGGTCGACTTGAAGGTACAACCCCGCCCTCTGGGATTCGTCGGTGCTGAAACGCGTCGAGATGTTGCCGTCGAGTGCGTGCCACGGCGCATCACCGGAACTGGAAGGGGCGTTGGTTGAGGCGGACCACCCGTTGCGGGCGAGCGCGTCGCCACTCACCGCGGCATTGCAGTTGACACCTGGGACGGTCGTCGTGGTGGACGCACTGGTGGTGGGCGCCGGCGCCGCAGCAGCAGCCGGCACGGCGGACGCTGTCGGCACCAGGAACGCCGCTATGGCGACCGCACCGGACATCAGTGCCACCAGCGCCATGTAGTGGCGGTGGGGGCTGTGCCGCTGTCGTTGGCTCATTCGTCGATCTCCTCTTGTGCTATTTGTCCTGTTGGAGCTTTTCCCGCCGCCGCCCTCGATATGTGATCTTTGTGTGAGCACTTGTCGATCACCCTGTGAAGCCCCTCACATTTCCGGTCGCGCGCCCCCTCAGATGCCCCGGGCGAGCGGTGAAGACCAGGACAGCGCTTCGAGTTGTTGGCCGTAGAGGACCTGCAGACGGAGCCGGGCGCACCCGGCGCTGTGCTCGAGGTCCGTGCCGGCGTCGTCCAGCTCGGGCAGGGATGCAGCCGACAGGGTCACATAGCCGGCGAACTCGAAGCCGGCCCGGCCGTCCGCCAGGCGCTCCTCGCGTCCCTCGACCGCCTGCGCCCGGCGCCGGTGGCGTGCCGTCTCGATGAAGCCCCCCTGTGCCCGCAGCTGCGCGTCCGCCAGTTGGGCGGTGCGGGACGCCTCGGCCTCGCGGACCGCACGCTCCGGCGGGAGGGGGCGGAACCCCACCGAGAAGCAGCGACGGCCGCGGCCTGAGAGCAGTGGGCTCAAGAAGTCGGGGGCAACCTGGCTGAGCGGCCACTGCGCCACCCAGTAGGTCCTGTGCCACCAGCCATCGACCTCCACCGCCGACCAGTGCTCCCTGATGCTGGAGCGTCGGGCACCTCCCGCATACACCTCGGCCTCCTGTAGCCCGCCCGCGAGGGGGGCGAACAGAGCGCGTGCCAGGGGACCGGCCCCGAGCGGCCCGTCGCATGCAAACCCACCACCCAGCAGCTGCGAGCGCAGCCCGCTCACGACCGATTTCAACCTGGCGGCCGCCGCGACGACAGTCTCCTGTCGGCGGTCCGAGCAGCGTACGGCCACCGCCACCAGGGTCTCGTGCTCCCACGAGACGCTCTCGGCCTCGGCCACGAACCCCGCGTAGTCCTCGAGCGCCGCGCCAGCACCGCCGTGGCCAGCACCGCCGTCACCAGCACCGGCGCCGGCCGCCGCCCTCAGAGCCTCCACCATCGGTCCCCTCGCCGCCGCAAGTGCACGCTGGCACCATTGCAGGCGCCACAGGCCGTTGCGGTGGGTGCCGACCGACTCCATCACAGCCGCCCACGCAGCCAGGCGCCGCTCCTGCTCTGCCCGGTCCGCAAGGCAGAAGGTAGGGCCCGTGGCACTGAGGACTGCGACAAGCGTTCCCTCCCTCTTGTCCAGGACCGCACCCATTGCGCCCTGGCCCCTGGCGGCCTCGAGCTCGACCACCTGCAGGCCGCCGGCGATCCCTGCGAGCGGCGGGGCCGCCCGTGGCGGGCCGAGGACCACACTCCTGCGGCCGCTGCCGGCATCTGCGACAACGGCCAGCGATGCGGGCACGCTCCCCGGGTGCCGCCGGCGGCGCAGCCCGAAGCGCCCGGCGAGAGATGCCCACTCACCAGGCAGGCGGCCGCCGGCGGGCCGGCAACCGAGCACGCCGGCGGCCAGGATCGCCGCCGCCGCCGCCAAGCCCGGCACGCCCGGCCACGCCCTGAAGAAGGACACGGCCGACACGACGCACAGCGCTGCGGCCACCAGCTGGGCCCATCCGAGGCCGAGGACCACGCTGCGCCGCTGGAGAGGCTCAAACCTGTACCCCTGCTCGTCAGGCACCTGCACCGCCCGTCCCCGAGCGGGACACCGGGGCGCCTGCCGGGCCGAGGCCCTCGTCGCGGGCCACCTGGCTCAGCAGCTGGTCGGCACCGCCGGCCGTCGCACCGGCTCCCGTCCCGCCGCCTGCGGCCCCACCGCCTGCGGCCCCACCGGCGCCCCCCACCGCCCCGGCGGCCCCGGCCGTCATGCCGACGACCTGGCGGGCAACCCGGCTGGCGGCGTGGAAGGGCTGGCGGGACGCCCCCTGTAGGTGCGCTATGGCAGCCACTTCGACCACAGGGACGAGCTTGAGCAGCATCAGCGGCGCGAAGGACGCCATGAGGAGTATGGCCGTCCCGGTGACCAGGCTCTCGAGCCCACCTCCCCCGGCCGTGACAGCCCGTGCCCCCAGGCAGAGTGCCGCCGTGACGACGGG
This sequence comes from Actinomycetes bacterium, assembly GCA_021828475.1. Taxonomy (GTDB): domain Bacteria; phylum Actinomycetota; class Acidimicrobiia; order Acidimicrobiales; family Palsa-688; genus JAJZMF01. The sequence goes on along the minus strand of JAJZIY010000018.1, from coordinate 2,731 downwards.
CTTTGCCAGGAGCAGGGCGGCCAGCACCTCTAGCATCCGCCGGGCCCAGTGCGCCGTGGCCGGCCAGACCAGGCCGGCCAGCGCCAGCGGCATGAAGAACACCGCCAGCTCGACGGCCGCGGCCCTCAGGGCCAGCTCGAGCCATACGGCCATCCCGCCCAGGACGAGCAGCAGCCCGAAGGCGGCCTCGACCAGGCCCAGGCCGCCCAGGCTGGCGCCTCCTCCGATACCGTCGCCGACCGCCACAGCGAAGGCCCGCCCCAACCCCGGGTAGACAGATTGCTCGATGAAGGAGCTCATCGCATCGGTGACCTGGAGCCCGAGCCGGCACAGCTGCACCAACGCGGCCGAGCACATCAGCGAGACCGGCAGCGCCACGCCCCAAGCGCGGGCGAGCCTGCGCATGTCGTGGCGCAGCACCGCTCCGATTGTGGCGGCGAACAGTAGCGGGGCCACCATGATCGGGGCCAGCGGGACCAGCCCCCTGGCCGCCGACGCGAACCAGCTGCCGGGTGCAAGGCTCACCCTGCTCGTCGCAGGCACGAGGTGCGCCATCACCTCGGACACGAGCGAGGTCACGAGCGAGGACTCGAGGCCGAACAGGGTCGAGAAGAAGGCCATTGCTATGTCCTTGGCCAGAGCGCCCGCACCCAGGCCGAACAGGGAGCCGGCCCGCAGCGGCCAAGCCGGGGCCGGCACGGCCAGTACGAGCGCGAGGCCGCTCAATGTACCTTGCCGCCCTGGGCGAAGAAGAACCCGATGATCGCCGGCGAGGCCCCGATCAACAAGGCGGCCACCCCGGAGACGACGACACCGCGGCGCCCGTTGTACGACTGCTGGTAATTGTGCGAGTAGTGGCCGAACGCCCACATGACCCCACCGACGATGACGCCGACGACCGACGCCAGCAACGCCCAGTGGCCCACTCCACTGGCCAGGTTGGTGAGAACGGCATCACCGGGCAGGTTGCCGGACTGCGCCGGCTGGATGTCGATCCCCGTCCCGTTACCCGATGCACCAGAGAGGTTGGGCACTGCATCTACGCTCCGGGCCAGTGTGGAAATCGTGCTCCGGGCCAGTGTGGAAAGTGCGCTCATTGTGGCGGCTCCTTGAAGGACGTTGGGCACCCCGCTGGGTGCCGGCGACGGGAGGCCCCTTCGGGGGCGATCGGGCGGCCGTCGGTCGCCGAGCTAGCGCTTCATAGTATTCCATGCTTCTGATACCGTTTCAAGGGTGTTGGTGATCAACTCCGCGTCGACCGGCCAGGTGCGTTACTGGCAGCGGGAAGCTGTGCGTTCTTCCTGGGAAGGCGACGCCGTTGCCGAGCTGGGGTTGAGCTCCAGCCCGGGGGAGGGGCAAGGGCGGCACGATCTGTCCGCCCTGCTTGCTGGCCGCCACCCCGTCAGCGCTGCCCCCCTCACGGCCCGGCCAGGCCTGCGCCGGCGGCAGGGCTGGGACCTCGTGTTCGCCGCTCCGAAGTCGCTGTCGCTGCTTGCGTCTTCGGGCGCCCAGGGGTCGGAGAAGGTGCTGGGAGCGCACCGGCGCGCCGTGAGCGATGCCATCGGCGTGCTCGCCGACAACGCCGCGCTCGTCAGCCAGGGTGGCCGCCTGCTCCCCGCGACGGGCGTGGTGGCAGCCGGCTTCGAGCACTCGGCCAACGCCGCCGGTGAGCCGCACCTTCACACCCATGTGGTCCTCCCGAACCTGGCCCGGCGGCCCGACGGCGGGTGGGGGTGCCTGGCCGGACCGGCGCTGTGGACGTGGCGCGAGGCCGTCTCGGCCGCCTTCCACCTGGCCCTGCGCGCCTCACTCAATGCCGAGGGGCTGGCCTTCAGCTGGGAGGTGATGCCCGGGGGGATGGCCGAGGCACTGGAGGTACCGGCGCAGGCGAGGACGGCCTCCGCCAGCCGGTCCAGGGCGGTGCGTGCCGCGGTTGTCGCGTTCGGCAGCCCGGGGTCCGCTGCCCGTCGCGTCGCCCAGGGCAGCTCACGCCCAGCGCGGGGTGCGGTGGCCCCCGCAAGGACGGGAGAAGGCTCGGTGGACGCGGCCTCGCTGCTGGCCCGGGCAGCCCGGCGTCCCTGCCTGCCGCCACCGCCGCCGTCCACCTCGGCCGTTGCCGGAGCACTGGCCGAGCGCTCCTCAGGCTCTGCGCCTCCCGAGGTGTGGGTGGCGCTGGCCGAGACCTGCCCGTCGGGCCTGCCTGCAGCCCAGGCCCAGGCATGGGTCCAAGCGGCCCCCGGCCTTCTTGCAGCGGGTGGGCCGGCAGGCGGCGGGCCGTCCAACCGCGTCGCCGCCCGCTACGACGACGAGGTCCTCGACGCGGCCATCGGTGGCCGCGTCGCCCACCTGGCCGAGGTCCCCCGTGTCGTAGCCGAGGCCGAGCTGGCCGCCCTGGGCTTCGGCGGCGGTACCGCAGAGGCCGCCCTGGCCCTGGCTTGTTCGGGCCATGCCATCTCGGTTGTCGGCCCGGCGGGTTGGATGGCGCAGGCGGCCTGCGTCGACGCCGCCCGCGCCGCATGGCAGGCGGCCGGGGTACCGGTGGCCGTGGCCACTCCGTCAGAGCTCGGTGCCCGCCGCTGGCAGGCCCTGACCGGCCTGGAGGCGCCCGAGCGCGGCGCGGCGCGGCGCTGGGCCGTCCGGGGGCCGGCACTCGGCAGCGTGCTGGTGGTCGACGCCGCTGACCACGTGGCACCGGCTGCGTTGGCCAGGCTGGCCCGCGGGGCGGCAGCCG
>JAJZIY010000065.1 GCA_021828475.1 Actinomycetes bacterium | reverse complement strand
GCAACGGCCCGCGTACCGTAGTGCAGTTGTAGGTGCACGTTGGGGGCGGCACCGAACGCTGGGTGGCTTGGATGATGCCACCGATCAGCACCAAGCCGAGGAAGAGCACCCCGAGGTTGGCCACGGGCGGCAACCGAGACAATGCCCCGCTGCGCTCTCGGCCCCGAGCCATAGTGCCCGCTAGCAGCCCCCCAGTTGTCAGGGGTGCCGGTCCTGGGGCCTGGGCAGTCCCCTGGCTGGGCCCCGAGGGCCTCGGTACCTCAGCACCGCAGTGACGGCAGAAGCGGGCATCCCCTCGCAGGGGCACGCCGCACTGGCGACAGAACCTTGGTGCGTCGCTCACGCCGCCTTGGGGGGCCAGGCTCACCGTGTCCCTTTCTGATATGCGATGAAATCGTCAACGACAGCCGACGCATTGGGAGTGCCCCAGCCCGTGCCGTAGTTCCAACCGGTGGATGTTGCCTGGTAGTAGAGGTTGGACCCTTGGGTGACAGCCTGGAAGGCAGGGGATGGAAAATGACCCGGATTGCTGCCGAAATCGTACAGAGCGGGATCGGCGAGACCGATAGGGGGCAGGCCGCGCTCGGCGAGGGTTTGGTCGGTCAAGGCCGCCAACGCACACCACAGGGGGGCGGCAGCGGACGTGCCCCCTGTCATGCCCCACGCCCCGCCACCGACGGTGTCCCATCCCGTGTCGGTGTCCGCTATGGCCGATACGTCCGGCTGCTGGCGCATCCCGTTCGAGTACTGGTTGGACACCCCGGGGCCCGCCTGCCACACTGGCCGCTGAAAGACCCTGCTCAGGCCCCCGCCGGTCCCCCACTGCTCGAACGGCTCACCCCAAACGGCTTCGCTCCCGTATGTGGAGCCCTGTCCGATCAGTGCGGTGGTGCCGCCAACAGAGGTGACGTGAGGGCTGTCAGCAGGCTCGGCAGTGCTCAAGGAATGGGTTGGACAACTCCTTTCGTAGGCACCGCTATCTCCGGCAGACACGAATGCCGTGCCGCCGTGCGCGTCGAGCTGAGAGAAGAGGCTGTCGAACTGCTGGGCTGAGGCGGTGTCCTCGCAACCGCCAAGGCTCAGGTTGAAGATGCCGGTCGGGTAGGCGTCTATGGCGCTCTGAAGGGCCTTGGCAACGTCGTCGAGAACGGCGCCCTGGCCCGAGGTGTTGATCCCTGACTCGTACACCACCAGCTTGGCGCCCGGCGCCATTGCGTGCACGATCTCGAGATCGAGCTCGGTCTCGCTGCCGCAGGCACTGCCAAACTGCATCGGGGTGCCCCACTGAGGGTTCGTCACGGGCCCCACCACGTTGAACGCAGGCAGGCCAAAGCCGTTGGCGTACATTTGCAGGTCGGAGCTCAGGAACCCGTCAATTTCCATGAAGACCACCGTCTGCCCCGACCCTGTGAGCCCGCCCGTGTACAGGGGTTTGAAATTGTAGAAGCCGGCCACCGAACTGGGAGTGAAACCACCGATCTGACTGGGACTGGACGGCCCCTGGCACTGCGCCGCGCCTTGGCTCGAAAAGCTGACGTTACCGCCCGGGTAGTCGTCGAGGCCGAGCACAGAGGTCGCAACGGAGGAGACCGGAGCAGGGACAGTGGGCTGGCCCAGCGGAGCGTAGAAATGGATGGCCCCGCCCGAGCCCGACCGCTCGAGGCTATAACGCTCGAGGCGGATCCCGAAAGCACGTCCCAGACGATCCGCGGTCCCGCGTACTTCGAGAAGGGCGTCGCCGGGGGACCAACTGGCAGAGAGCCTGGCGCGGTCAAACCAACGCTCGGCTGCCCGCACCAACATCGGGGCAGGCCCGAAGTCGGCGTCGTAGACGGAGGGGGTCAATTTCACGCCCTGAGCGAAAAGCCGGTCCAAGCGGGTCTGCGCTCGCAGTCTTAGGCCGAGCGTCACCGTGAGGACGGAGCTCGGGCTCATCGGCCCGAGCGTTCGGGCCTGAGCCAGCTCTGATGCGAGCGAAGGGACTATCAACTGCGACCGCCCGGTGTGAAGCGTCGTGCTTGTCGCGTGTTCGAGGCGCACGCTCGCAGTTGTGATCGCTCGTCGGCCGGACGACGCCAAGGCGTAAGCTCCGGCGCCGCCTATGGCAGCTATGAGACAAGCCACCACAACGACGCGAGTGGCTCGCTGTCCGCGTGAACGTCGCTCGCCCAGCATCTTTGGAAGCCTCCCTGGTCAAACCGGGTCATACAGCGCAGACGGGTAACGTCCTAGCCACGCTGCACGGCTCACCGCCGGCGCTCGGGGCACGGACGGGAGGTTAGCCGCAGTTAGTTCGTGAGGCAAGACCCTGGTCTTTACGGATGTCAACCGATTCAGCGCTGTCAAAGCTGCCTCAATCCTGGCGTTGAGCAATTGTTACCCGCATGCAAAGAGCGATGGCGCCACCAGTTGTTCATCACCAATTGCACTGTTCATCACCAATTGCACCCTGGACGTCGCCGGGCGCCTGGTGCGCACCGCCAGGCGCACCCCCTTGCGCCTCGACGCCGCCTGGCCGTGGGCGGGGAAGCTCGCCAAGGCGTTCGCGCGCCTCGCGGGTCTTTGGTTCGCCACCTGCGCCGGGCCCCCCGCTGTCCTCGTCACGGTCGCGTCCCGCGGCCAGCTTCGACGTGCCTGCGCGGCGAACGGGGCGGTTTGAGCTTGCTCGCGGGAGGGCCGGCCGTCGTGGCTTGCACGTCGGTGCCGGGACCGATTATCCCGAGGAACAGCCGCCTCCCGATAGGGCGGCCTGGCGAGGTTGCGGGTTGGCGTTCCATGCTCTTGACAGACGCCGGTCGGCGCCGATCGATCGGGCTGTTCCGCTGACCCGTACCAGGTACGGTTTTCAGTCCAGGTGCAGGCGGTGCGCGACCTCGGGAAGGTGGGCGGCGGGCATGGCTGCTACCACGAACATCGACGTCTGCCCGGCCCTCTGCCACGAGCCCCCCGGCGCCGGCAGCGGCGAGCAGCCTCCTCGACGACCCGCCGGGACCGGCGCCCGCCCTCGCTGCGTGCCACGTTGACGCAGATCGCCAGGAGCCAGGCCCTGGTGCTGGGACCGTTGTGGGTGCCGAAGGAGGCGTAGGCGTGCAGGTAGGTCTCCTGGACGATGTCCTCCGCTCGGTGGTGGTCAGCGCAGAGGTGGTGGGCGACGCGGTTGAGCGCGTCGAGGTGCGGGAGGGTCGCCTCCAGGAACGTGCTCTCTTTTTGGTCGACCCCGTCGAGCTCTATCGTCGTCGTCCTCCACGCTGCCCTGCCCACCATTGAAGACGCCGGCGGCCCGGCTCTGATTGCAGGCAGTCGGGCGGCGGCGTGGTAGGACGGTGGGATGAGCGACACAGACAGCTGGAACCAGAGGATCATCGACGAGTTCCGGGCCAACCAGGGACGCGTCGGCGGCAACTTCGAGGGAGCCCCGGTGCTCCTCCTGCACACGACCGGCGCCCGCAGCGGCGCCGAGCGCGTCAACCCGATGATGTACCTGGAGCAGGACGGGCGGCGTTTCGTCTTCGCGTCGAAGGCGGGTGCGGACACCCACCCGGACTGGTACTTCAACCTGGTTGCCAACCCCACCGTCACCGTCGAGCTCGGTGCCGGCACCTACACCGCCAGGGCCGTGCCGCTGAGCGGTGCCGAGCGCGACGGGATCTATGCAGAGCAGTCGCGCCGGTACCCGGGCTTCGCCGAGTACCAGCAGAAGACGAGCCGGGTGATCCCGGTGGTCGAACTGGTGGGCGAGGCCTGAGCCACCCGCCGACAGGCATGCAGGCCGGGCCCTGAGCCACACGCCCACCAGTCGCGCAGGCCGAGGCCCGGGGTGGTCGGTGAGGTGTGAGGCCTCAGGCCTGCGGGCCGGCGGACATCTGCTGCCCGTCCTGGCGCAGGAACACCTCGAGCTGCTCGACGACGAAGGCATGGTCCTGCGCCTGCGGCAGTCCCGAAACGCCGACCGTCCCTATGGTGCCGACCCCCTGCACGATCACGGGGAAGACGCCGCCGTGGGCGGCGAAGCGGTCGAGGTCGAGGCGCGACGAGGCGTCGAAGTCGCTGCCGCCGGCCCGGAACCGGGTGCCCACCAGGTACGAAGAGTGGCCGTAGCGGTCCACCACGGCTGACTTGCGGTCGATCCACGCGTCGTTGTCGGCGCTCGTCCCGGCCAGCGCGGCGTGGAACAGCCGTTGCCCGTTGCGCCGGACCGAGACCACGACGGGCAACCGCTGCTGCCGAGCCGCGTCGACAAGGTGGGCCCCGAGCCTCAGGGCGGTGTCGTTGTCGAACCGGCGGAAGACCAGGCGGGCCTCCTGCTGCTCGAGCTCGGCGATCAGCTGGGGGAAGTCTGTGCCTGCCCCGTCGGCAGGCGTCGGGGAGGGGGGAGTCGCGTCCATGCGAGCGAAGGTAGTCCCGGCAGCGGCCGAGGTCGTTGCCCTACCGTTGCCCGGGTGGACGCTCACCCTGCCCGGGCACGGGCGCTCATCGTGTGGGGGACGTCGAGCTGGGCGGGCAAGAGCCTGCTGAGCACAGCCCTGTGCGCGTCGTTGCGCAGGAGGGGAGCACGCGTCGTCCCCTTCAAGGCCCAGAACATGTCAAACAACGCCCGGGTCGCCGAGGGCGGCGAGATCGGCGCCGCCCAGTACTTCCAGGCCTTGGCCGCCGGCGTGGAGCCGGCTGTCGAGCACAACCCTGTTCTGCTGAAGCCCGAGGCCGCCACCCGCAGCCAGGTGGTCGTCCTGGGCCGGGTGGACCGGGCACTGACGGAGATGCCCTGGCGGGAGCGGTCCCCGCAGCTGTGGGACATCGTGCGCCGGACCTACGACGGGCTGGCCCGGTGCGCCGACATAGTCGTGATCGAGGGCGCCGGCAGCCCAGCCGAGGTCAACCTGGCCGACGTCGACCTGGCCAACCTGCGGATCGCCCGCCACGCCGGCGCCCGCGCCCTGCTCGTGTGCGACATCGACCGGGGCGGCGCGTTCGCGCACCTGTTCGGGACCTGGTCGCTGCTCGAAGCAGAGGACCGCAGGCGCGTCGGGGGCTTCGTGCTCAACCGCTTCCGAGGTGACCCGGCCCTGCTTGCCCCGGGGCCCGCCATCCTGGAGAAGCTGACAGGGACGCCGACCCTGGGCGTGGTGCCGATGACAGACCACGGGCTGCCCGACGAGGACGGGGCCGACCCCGGCCCGGGGACGGGCACCGGCCGCCGTACCCGCATCGTGCGGGGCCCGGCCGCTTCCAACCTCGACGAGTGGTGGGCCCTGCGGGACTCCAGCGATTGCCGCTGGGCCACGGCGCCGGCGGATCTCGCCGATGCCCAACTGATCGTCATGCCCGGCTCGAAGCTGCCCGCTGCCGACCTGGCCTGGTTGCGGGCCACCGGCGTGGGCACCGCCCTGGCCGCCGCCCACAGCAGGGGGGTGCCGATCCTGGCTGTTTGCGGTGGTGCCCAGTTGCTCGGCGAGGAGATCGACGACCCGCATGGGGCCGAGACCGGGGGCAGGCACGCCGGCCTGGGCCTGCTGGGCGCCGTGACCACCTACGGGGTGACCAAACAGGTGCACCGGGCGCGGGTGCGCTTCCGGGCGGACCTGCCGGCACCCTGGGCCGGGCTGTCCGGGTTGCAGGTGGACGGGTACGAAGTCCACTACGGCTCCACGGTCCCGGGCCGGCGGGCGGAGGGGAGCGGGGCCGTCGGGCCGGTGTTCACGGACGGCTCGGGGATGGTCTGCGGGCCGGTCCTGGCCGTCTACGTCCACGGCCTCTGCGAGGACCCTCGGGTCGTGCGGGCGCTGGTCGGCGCCGAGCCACCCCGCTCCATCACCTCCATACTCGACGGCCTCGCCGACCTGGCGGACTCATACCTGGACATGGAGGCGGTCACAGCGCTCGTGTCCTGATCGGTGGTCTTGGTCGGCCCTGCACCCGAAGCGGTAGCGTCCCCCGGTATGACCCCGTCCCCCGCTCCCTGGACCTGCGCGTACGGCGAAAACGCGTGGCAGGTGCCGGCCCGCCTGGTGCACGACGAGACCGACGACCCTCTGGCGATCGGCCGCTTCAGCCTGGTGGAAGGTTCGGCCCCCAGCTACAACAACCTGGTCGAGCTGGACCGCCAGCTGCAGACCATCACCCACATGGCGGCTGCTTTCGACGTCGCCGGTAGCCCGGTCCCGGCGCTGGCCGTGGGGACCAAGCACGGCAACGCCTGCGGGGCGGCGGCGGCCGCCACCCCTGTGCAAGCGACGCGGCTGATGGTCACGGGCGACACCAGGGCGATATTCGGCGGCTGCGTCATGCTCGGTTTCACCGTGGACGCCGAGGTGGCCGACGCACTGGTCAACCACGCCGGCGCCACCAGGCGCCTCCTGGACACCGTTGCCGCTGCCTCCTTCACAGACGAGGCGCTGGAGCTGCTGGCCCGCAAGCACGGCAAGTGCAGGGTCCTGGCCAACCCGGCGCTCGCCGGCCTGGACCGTCGTTCCCTCGACGCGGTGCCCCGCCGGCGCCAGGTGCGGGGGGGCACCCTCGAACAACCCAACTACACCTTCGTCCTCGACCTGGCCGACCCGGGCCTGCAACGTTTCGGTGCCCTGAGCGACGAGCAGGAGCGGGACCTCCTACTGGCGTGGGCGGTGGGTTCGACGAGCAACTCCAACACGGTCACCCTGGTCCGGGGTGGCCAACTGCTCGGCAACGGCGTCGGCCAGCAGGACCGGGTGGGAGGCTGCGAGCTGGCCGTGAAGCGGGCCCGCGACGCCGGGCACGACATCGTGGGCGCGGTGGCCTACAGCGACAGCTTCTTCCCGTTCCCCGACGCCCCCCGGGTGCTGGTCGACGCCGGCGTCGGTGCGGTCTTCTGCACCAGCGGCTCGGTGCGAGACGAGGTCGTCCTGCAGGCGATGCTCGACGCCGGCGTGTCGGTGGCCCAGCTGCCGGACCGCCAGGCTCGTGGCTTCTTCGGGCATTGACCACCCGGTCGGGGCGCCGGGACGGGCCCGAGCAGGAGCCCATCCTGGCCCGTCCCGTCGGGCTGGCCCTACTGGCGGAGCGGGGTGCTCCCCGCTGTCACGGCTGGGGGTTGCCGCCGTCGCTGTGGCTGTGAGCGCGCTGCCCGTCCCGGTCGAAGACGGTGATCATCTCCGCCGGCCCCCCGACGGCCACGAAAGCATGGGGTGTCATGGTGGCGAACTCGGCCGCCTCGCCACTGCGCACGACCAACTGGCGTTCGCCGAGGTGCAAGCGGACTCTCCCCGTCAAGACGTAGAACCAGTCGCGCCCGGGGTGGACCCGCAACTCAGCGGCCCCGCGCCGCGGCTCGAGCCGCACCTTGACGGCCACCATGCTTGCGGTCGGCCGGCTGAGGGCCCAGGTTGTCCGCCCACCGGAGTGAGCAGGCACCGGGCGGATCACCACGTCCAGGTCGTCGCCGACCTCGAGGAGGGCGTCGAGGTCCACCTGCAGTGCGCGCGCCAGGGGCACAAGCACGTCCAGGCTGAGCGTGCGCTTGCCTGTCTCCACCCGGCTGATGGTGGAGGGGCTGAGGTTGGCCAGGGTGGACAGTTCGCCGAGCGAGAGGCCCTGCGCAGCGCGCAGGCTCCGTAGCCGGGCTCGGACCATGGCCTCGATGTCGTCAGGGGCGCCCACCGGGTCAGCTCCTCCTCTCTTGCAGATCCTGCAAACTGAATTGCAGTGATTGAGGGCCACTGTACCATCGGGCTATGAGCGACAGTCGTCCCCACGGGTTGCGTCACGTCGAGCGCCACTGTGACGTGTTGGTGGTCGGTGCTACGTCGGCGGGCCTGGATGCCGCACTGGACCTGGCGCGGCTGGGCCTTGGGGCCCTGGTCCTCGATGTCGACCCGGCGAGCGCCGTCTCGGCAGGTACCGGGCCCGGGGAGGCGAGTGCCGGTGCTGGGCCGACGCTTGCAGAGCGGCGCGAGGAGGTCCGCAGCCATGGCGTGGAGGTGCTGGTGGGCCGGGTGATCAAGGTGACGCGGCTGGACGGTGGCTCCTTGCGGGTCGAGCTGGCGAGCGGCCACAGCGTCGTGGCGCGCCGCCTGCTGGATGCCACGGTCGTGGAGGGAGGCCGGCCCGGAGCACCGGAGCTTGCCCCCTTCGCCGTCGGAGGCTCCGGTGAGACCGTTGCCACCGCTGACAGCATCGTCCGGGAGGACGGCCTCGGCCCCGCTCGTCCCTCGGCGAACGAGGCGGACTGGGAGCACCGCTACGGGGACGAGCAGATGTGGAGCGGCAACCCCAACGGCTCGCTGGTAGCCGAGGTTGGCGGTATGGCCCCGGGCCGTGCCCTGGACGTCGGTGCCGGAGAGGGGGCTGATGCCCTCTGGCTGGCCGAGCAGGGCTGGAGGGTGACCGCTGCGGACATATCCGCCCGCGCCCTGGCACGTGGCCGCACCGAGGCCGAGCGCCGCGGGCTCCTCGTGGAATGGCGCCAGGCCGACGCGAACGCACCCGGTGCCTTCGAGCGCCAGGCGTTCGATCTGGTCTGCGCACAGTACGCGTCACTCCCGCGCACGCCCGACGGACGTGGGGTCGCCAACATCCTCGGGGCGGTCGCCCCCGGCGGCACGCTGCTGATAGTCAGCCACGACATCGAGCCGATGCGGGCGGCCGTTGACGACCCGGAGCTCGGTCGCCCGTTTGACCCGGACGCCTATGTCAGGGTCGAGGATTTCGTAGCGGCCGTCCGGGGCGTCGAGGGCTGGGAGGTCGAGCTGCACGAGAGACGGGCCCGGCCACCCGGCGCCGCCACGGCTGCCCACCACGTCGACGACGTCGTGCTACGCGCCCGCCTGGCTGGCAAGCCGAGCCCGCCCCCGCGCCCTCCTGGGTATCCCTCCGGCCAGCCAAGCCTTCGGGATGAGCACCGGCCGGGGCCAACGTAGTTCGTAGAGCAACCGAGCGCCGTCACCACAGCCGGGCCGCCGATCGAGGGCGCAGCCGCCACTCGGTTGCAGCGCCCAGAGCGCGCAGCTATGTACTGAATACGGTAGAGCCTGTGCCGGTGGCGTAGCCGGTGTCGCTCGCCGTCGCGAGTGCGCACCACGTAGTGGCCTGGCGGGAGCTGAAGGTGAAGCTCACCTGCCCATTGGTCCCGGTCGTACCGGTGCCCGATGTCGTCACCGTGCCCGAGCAGTTCGAGCTCGCGAAGACCTCGAGCACCACGCCGGCACCGCTGATGGCGCTGCCCGATGTCGCGTCAGTAACCCCGACGGTCAGCGGCACCTTGTAGCTCGGCCCTTTCTTCGTGAGCTTGCCTGCGCTCACGGTCACGGTCATCGAGCCCGTGGTCTGCGGAGCTTGCACGTTGAGCGTGACATCGGTCGTCTGCGAAATGCCGCCGCTCGTACCGGTGATGACCAAGGAGTAGCTTGCGTTGGCGGTGCTGTTCGTGGTCGTGACCGCAAGGGTCGATGGCGACGACGGGGAAGCCGAGGCGGGCGAGAACGAGCAGGTCGCGCCGCTCGGGCATCCGTTCACGCCGAGGAGGACCGAGCTGTTGAACCCACCGGTGGGCGTGACGGAGACCGTGTAGGAGGCGGTGCTGCCCTGGGTCACAGTGGCACTCGTGGGCGTGGCCGAGAGCCCGAAGCCCTGGCTGGTCGAGGTACCCGTGACAAAGGCGCCCACGCCGTAGGGCGTGCCGAGCCCCGTTGGTCCGTTGTACCCGCTCGACAACGAATCCGCGGCGTCGCAGAGATAGTCGCCACAGCTCCCATTGGAGCCGGACATGACCGGGACGAGGCCGGGAGTCGACCCGGTGGTGCCCGCTGACGGATTGTCTGGGTAGAGCGCTCCCGGAGCTGTCTGGATCGTTCCCGAACCCGCCGCAAGGCCGTAGGTGGCGCCGATGATCTGAGTGGAAGCGCTTGTCCCGCCGAAGACAAGCCAGCCGGCCTCGCTGTAGGTGTCGTAGACCGCGACCCCGGTCGAGGGGTCGGCAACGGCGGAGACGTCACCGATCTGTCGTCCCGAGCAGTCTCCCGACAGGCTGTAGACGCCCGGGTCGTTCTGCCAGCTCGGCATCGGCTCGTAGGCCGAGCAGCCGCTTCCCGCACCTGACCAGACGGTCTGCGGGTTCCAGGTGAAACCCGTGCTCGTGCGGTCGTAGCTGAGCGAGGTCCCCCCGACTGCCGTCACCCCGGGCGAGGCGGCCGGGTACTCGGCGCCGTAGCCGCTGTCGCCGGTGGCTGCCGTGATCGCGGTGGTTGCCGTTCCCGAGTAGATGCCATTGTCAGAGGTCTCAGAGGAGAACTCCGCGCCCCCGTAGCTGTTGGTGATCACCGCGGGATTGAGGCTCTTCGCGTAGGAGACCGCAGCGGCGAGGTTGGAGAAGCTGCTCGAGGATGCCTCGACGAGCGTGATGTTGCAGCTCGGGCAAACCGCCGAGGCCATGTCGAGGTCGAGCGAGATCTCCTCTGCCCAGCCGGTGTTGCCGCGCGGGTAGGTCGTGCCCCCGGACTGGTTGACCTTGGTGAAGGTGACGCATCCGCTCGTAGCGGTTCCGCTGCACAGGGGCGGGATCGCCGCATCGGGAAGCCCGGTGTTCGGATCTGTCGCCCCGGAAAGGCTTGCCCGGTAGGCGGCAAGGTCAGAGGCGGCGTTCGGGTCGTCGTACGCATCGACGATGGCGATCGTCGGGGCGCTCGGACCGGGGCTGAAGCTCGCCGCCGCGCTCGCGACGCCGTAGGCGCTTTGCAGGTCGCCGGGGTAGTAGCCGGAGCTCGGTGGCGGCGGCACCGTGCTCCCCCCGCCACCGCCGCCTCCTCCGCGACTGTGGCCCGCGGGACCGGGGTGCCAGTTCTGGGAGGGGTCGAGAAGCTCAACAGCGCCGCACTTGGCTTGCTGAGGCGCCGGTGTGCCGCATGCAGGTGCGACGGGTGGGACAAGCGGCACCGAGCCCGGTCCGGGAGCACCCCCGGGCCGGGCAGGTGGAGCCGGAGCGGCTGCGGCAGTGCCCGCGACCACAAGCCCGCCGAGCAGGACGATGGTGGCACATGCCGCGCTCCAACCCCGCAGCCGCACACGCGGCGACCCCTGTCCGCCAGCACCGGAAGGCCTTCTCGGACTGGGCGTTCTCGGCAGTTTGGGCATGGGGCGTCCCTCCAGCTCGGGCATCAGAAGCGTAGTCTTGGCCTGCCAGCGCGGCAAGGCCCTGCCGCTGTCAATCGACGGCAGGGCCGGTCGATGTCCACCGTCTGCCGTCCTTCACCGGCGGCAGCGTCAGCGTGACGCACTGGACTGGGACGGCAGAGGCTGTCGACCCCACGGAGAGGGCGGAACTAGGGCGTCACAACCGAGAAGGTGCCAAAGGGAGTGCTTATGCTCGGCCCCCTGGCATCGCCGGAAGTGAGGCTCTGGCTGAAGAAGTACAGTGGCTTGCCGTTGTAGGTCACCTGGAAGGTGCCGTCGGGTCGCTGAATGGTCCCGATCGCGCCGGTCAGGCCGATGCCCCTCGGCGGCAGACTGGTCAGCACGGGTGGCCAGTACTTGGCGCACGTGCCGGTGCATGTACTGGACGCAGAGGTGTCCGAGCTCAGCGTGTACACCGTCGCCTGAGGGTTCTGGGGAGGTGTTGCAGACGATTCGGCGCCAAGGAGCGTACCGTCGGCTGTCTCAGCGGTGAGCGTGGCCGCCCCGGCCTGGGGGCCGCCCTGCGGGGCGACCTCGTACCAGACCCCGAGGGCTATGTTGTCGAGGAGGTCTTGGCCGTTCGTCTCTCCCGGCGCGGCGCCGGGCGCCTGGTCGGCGAAGTACATGTAGACGGGCCAGCCGGCGTAGGTCACCTGCAGCGTGCCGTCCGGGCGCCTCATGAGCCCGACGAGCCGTGGGTCGACTCCCGGGCCGGTTATGGGCCGTCCGGTGGTGAGCAGTGGCGGCCACACGGCCGAGCAGGATCCCGAGCACGTGCTCTGGGCCGGGCCGGAGTCACTACTGGTCCCAGGGGCGAGCATCGGGTGCATCGGGTGCATCGGGTGCATCGGGTGCATCGGGTGCATCGGGGGCGGCTCCTCGGTCGGGCTTGTGCCGGGCGTGTCGTAGCTCAGCATGTACAAGGACCGCAGCCCGTTGCCTGCGGCCGCGTCGAGAGCCGGGCCTGAGGCAGTCAGCTCGGTGCCGAGCGTCGCCGTGCCGGCGTCAGGCACGCCGCCGCGAGGCGATACGAGCCAGAAGATACCGCCGAAGACGGCGAAGTTCTCGCCATTGAACGTGCCGGGCGAGTCCTTCACGAAGGTGTACAGCGGGTGGCCGAAGTACTCGATCTGCCCCTGGGTGTAACCCGAGCCGGCGCCCACGGTGCTG
>JAJZIY010000017.1 GCA_021828475.1 Actinomycetes bacterium | reverse complement strand
TGGCTCGCCGGCGCGCGCCCCGCCCGGAGGACGACAGGCGCAACATCGCATCGCACTACGACCTCTCCAACCGCTTCTTCGAGGTGATGCTCGGCGCTTCCATGGCCTACTCGTGCGCCGTTTTCGCCGGCCCCACGACGTCTCTCGACGCCGCGCAGGAAGCCAAGTTCGCGCGCTTGTGCGCCAAGGCCTCGCTTCGCCCAGAGGACAGCGTCCTCGAGGTCGGCACCGGGTGGGGCGGGTTCGCGCTATACGCCGCCCGCCACTTCGGTTGCAGGGTGACGACCACCACCATCTCGGCCGAACAGCGCCGTTACGCAGAGGAGGCGGTCAAGGCCGCCGGCCTCTCCCACCTGGTCACTGTGATCGGTGACGACTGGCGCGAACTGCGGGGCCGCTACGACAAGCTGGTCTCGGTGGAGATGGTCGAGGCAGTCGACTGGCGCCTGCACGACGACTTCCTGCGTAAGTGCTCCGATCTGCTGCACCCGGCCGGCAA
Source organism: Actinomycetes bacterium (assembly GCA_021828475.1). Classification (GTDB taxonomy): domain Bacteria; phylum Actinomycetota; class Acidimicrobiia; order Acidimicrobiales; family Palsa-688; genus JAJZMF01. Next base: position 52,264 of record JAJZIY010000017.1, on the reverse strand, counting down.
GGCCGTGTTCCAGGCCATTGTCATGGACGACGCCAGCTTCGAAAGAGCCAAGCGCCACCAGGACTTCGTGCGCAAGATGGTCTTTCCCGGCGGCTGCATCCCTTCTGTTTCGTCCCTGGTCCGCTCGGCGCGCTCGACCGACCTGCGCCTCGTGGACCTGGAGGACATAGGCCGCCACTACGCCCGCACCCTGCGCCTCTGGTCGGACAACATAGGCACCCGAGGCGACGAGCTTGCCCGCCTGGGCGCCGGGCAGGACCTCCTGCGCCTCTGGTCGCTCTACCTGGCCTACTGCGAAGCGTCCTTCCTGGAGCGCCATATCTCCGACGTACAGATGGTGTTCGTGAAACCGGGCTGGCGCGGCGCGCTCGAGGAGAGGCCGGCGTGACGGAGGCCGGCGTGAGCCGCTCTGCAGCGGCGGACGTGGCTGGCGGCGCCGAGGTGGCCGGCGCAGCAACGGGAGTCCCGTCCCGAGCCGACGCCGGCGGCAGCGCGGGACGCTCGCGCCACAGCCGCTGGCGGCTCGGCACTCCCTTCGTCCTGCTCAATGCAACCGTCCTCGCTGCCATCTTCGTCCGCTGGAGCTGGTCGGCCCTCGCCCTGGGCGCCGTGTCCTACCTGGCGCGGGCGTTCGGGATAACGGCCTTCTACCACCGATGCTTTGCCCACCGAGCGTTCCGAGTGCCCCGGGCGGTCCAGTTTGCAGGCGCATTGCTCGGCGCCGCCGCAGCCCAGCGGGGACCGCTGTGGTGGGCCGCCCACCACCGCGAGCACCACCTGTACACGGACCGCCCGGGCGACCCTCACTCACCCGTCGTCGACGGGTTCTGGTACAGCCACGTGCTGTGGATATTCGATCCCGACAATGCCGCCACCAGGTACTCACGGGTCGGGGACCTCGCCCGCTTCCCCGAGCTGGACCTGCTCGACCGCTTCGAGTACGCCGCCCCGGGGGCCCTGCTGGCCGGCTGCGCTCTCTTCGGCGCGCTCTCCGGCCCGGCGGGCCCGCTCGCCGGCGCGCTGAGCATGGCGGTGTGGGGGTTCGTGCTGCCGACGGTGCTGCTCTACCACTCGACTTTCGCCGTCAACTCCCTGGCGCACCGCTTCGGGAGCAGGCGGTTCGACACGCGCGACGAGAGCCGCAACAACTGGCTCATCTCGGCGCTCGTGCTGGGCGAGGGCTGGCACAACAACCACCACCGCTTCCCAAACAGCGCCCGCCAGGGGCTTGCCAGGCGCGAGATCGACCCTACATGGTGGGGCATACGGACCATGTCGGCACTGCGCATCGCCGGGGGCGTCCGGCGCCCGCCGGCCTGGGCCATGGCAGCAGCCCGCACCAGGGCATCAGCTTCGCCGGGCCCTGGCACCACCCGGGCCACTCGCACCCATCCCGCCAACCTGACCGGGCGGACACCCCCGGGCCGGCCGCACGGTGCCCCGACGGCTCGACACTAGGGCGGTCGCGGCCCCCGGGTCAGCTCGTCCACAGCGGCGAGCAGTTCGTCCGCCCGCCGGCCGCTGTAGATGTCCGCACCGGCGCGCCGCGCCTCCTGCCCGTCAGCCAGCGCCGCACCTCCCATCACGACGGGCACGCGGCAGCCCTCTTCTCGCAATGCGGCGACGGCCTCCCTGGCCGCCGCCACCGAGGCCCCGGTAGTGCAAGCCACTGCCACGGCCAGCAGGGCCGGGCCCCGGGCCGACGACTCGGAAGCGACGGCCGCCGCCAGTGCCGCGGCGGGTGTGTCCGCACCCAGTTCGACCACTTCGTAGCCGTGCCACCGCAGGACGTTGGCCCCGATTGCCACAGGGAGCCCGTGCAGTTCGCCCGCCGGTGCCGCCAGCACGACCGTGCCCCGCTTGACGCCCCGACGGTTGAAACGTGCACCCAGCCGGCCGACCAGGCGGAAAGCCACCCCGCTGGCGCGGTGCTCGTCCGCCACCGTCAGCTCACCGCTTTCCCAGCGGTCGCCTATCGACTTCAACGTGGGGGCCAGCAGGTCCACGAGCAGGGACTCCGGGCTGGTGCCCGATGCAAGAGCCGCCTCCGCCACCGCCCACGCGCCGGCCTCGTCACCCACCAGGAGCCGGCCTTCGAGGCTCGGGCGGCGGCCCCGGCGCACCCGGGGCGCGGGCCGGACGGGCGGAGCGGAGCTCAGTGCCGTCAGGTCGGACCGGGCCACGCGCCACGTGCTCCCTTCGCGCTGCGCCGGCAGCAACCCGGTGCGCACGTAGCGGTAAACGGTCATGTAGTGAACGCCGAGCAGCTGCGCCGCTTCCGCCAGGCTCAGGGTCTCGCCCGGCATTACCCGGCCAGGTGCCTTAAGGCTGTCACCGGTGCCAAGTTAGCACTAAATACTAAGGACGAGCACCCCGGTCCAGCGGGCCTACCGCCCAGTCCAGGAAAGCCAGGACGTCGGCGCGCTCGTCGATCAGTTTGCCTGTCGGGATGCCGTGGCCGTGACCGGCCGACCTCTCCACTCTCAGCAGCACCTTCGCCTTCCCGCCCCGGCACGCGTGCTGCATCTCGGCCGCGAACTTGAACGAGTGGGCGGGGACGACCCGGTCGTCGTGGTCGGCGGTCACGACCATGACGTGGGGATGAGTGGCACCCGGGTCCACGTTGTGCAGGGGCGAGTATGCCCGCAACCAGCGGTACTGGACGGGGTCAGCCGGGTCACCGTAGTCGCTCTTCCACGCCCACCCGATCGTGAAGAGGTGGTAGCGCAGCATGTCGAGCACACCCACCTCGGGCACGGCGGCGCCGAAGAGCTCCGGTTGCTGGGTGAGGCAGGCCCCAACGAGCAGGCCCCCGTTGGATCCGCCGTTCATGGCGATGCGCGAGGGCCTCGACCAACCCGAGCTGACAAGCCAGCGGGCGCACTCGCAGAACGAAGTAAAGACGTTCTGCTTGTTCGCGAGCCGGCCCGCCTCGTACCACTCCCGGCCGTACTCTCCCCCGCCAGGCAGTACGGCCACGGCCAGCAGGCCGCCGAGCTCGGCGAAGACCGCCGTCCAGGGGGAGTAAGCAGGCGTGACCGGGATGTTGAAACCGCCGTAACCCCACAGCAGTACGGGCACGTCGCCGTCGGGGTGCACGTCACGGCGGTGGACGAGGAACACCGGCACCCGGCCGATCCCCTCCACCTCGACGAAGACCTGCTCGGTGACCAGGTCCCGGCTGGCGCCCGCAAGTCCCCCTGCCGCTACCCGCACGGCAGCCGGTGCAGACGGCGGCCCGCCACCGGGCACCGCGTGTGCCAGCCCAGGACCGGTCTGCGGGCTCTGCGCGGGCACAAGGACGCCGGTGGAGACGTCATAGGCCCACACCTGGCCAGGTGACGTGAAGGAGCTGAGCTTGAAGTGCGCCACGTCGCTACCCTCCCGGCCCTCGGCACCGGCAGCCGAATACCGTTGTGAGAGCGACGAGAGCTCCGGGAGGACCAGCTCGTCGAGGAGAGCCCCGTCCATGCCGTGCACATGCACGGCCGAGCAGGCGTCGACGAGGTAGTGGCACAGGAGCCGCCCACCGCAGTTGCGGGCACCGAGCAGCAACCCGGGCTTCTCGCCGACGACCTCCTCCCACTCGTCGGGACCGGCCGCCCCCGGTTGCACCCGCACCAGACGCCCCCGGGGGGCACCGGCATCGGTCATCACCAGGAACGCCCCGCCGGCACGGCAGACGACTTCGGCGCGGCAGGTGAAGCCCTCCACGAGCACCGACATCCCAGCGTCCGGCTGCTCCAGGTCGAGCACCTCCACCCGTGTCTCGGTACCGGTCCCTACCCGCACGGTGACCACGAGGTAACGGCCGTCCTCTGTCACCTCGGCATCCGCCATCCAATCCGGCCGGGGTGGCTCGTAGACGACGACGTCGTCGCGCTGGGGCGTGCCGAGGCGGTGGTAGGCGATGCGGACGGGGGCATTGGAGGCCGTCAGCTCCTGGCCGGCCAGGGGCGGCGGCGCCATCGGGTAGTAGAACCCGCTTTCGTCGGAGGCCCAGGCGGCGTTGCCGAACTTGCTCCAGGACAGGATGTCGTCGCGGTCACGCCCGCCTGCCACGTCGCGCACGTGCCATGTCATCCAGTCGGACCCGGACTCGCTCGTGGCGTACGCCAGCAGGTTGCCCTGGGGACTGAGCGCGAACGAGGGGACGGAAACGGTCCCGGCGTCGGAGAAGGCGTTGGGGTCCAGCAGGACCGAGCCCTCGTCGCCAGGGGCGTCCATGACGTAGAGGACGTCCTGGTCCTGGAGACCGGTGTTGCGCTCCTGGAACCAGCGAGTGCCACGGCCGACGGGCACTTGCCTGCGCTGGTGGTCCCAGGCGCGGCGCAGGCGGTCGCGCAGGTGGTCGCGACCGCCAAGAGCCGACAGGACCTCCTCGGTCACCTGGCACTGGGCTGCCACCCACGATCGGGTGGCGTCACTGGCGGAGTCCTCGAGCCAGCGGTACGGGTCGGCGACGACCTCGCCGTGGTACGTATCGGTCTGTCCGCTGCGGGGAGCCTCGGGCGGCTGGAGAGTCGGCACGAGGGCGACGCTACCAACGGGTCGCGCCCCGGTTGAACGTGCGACCGCGGCCGCACTCAGTTCCCATGAAGAGATCGCTGCCTCGCCGGCTACCCAGACCGGTCGCACTTGGAGCCGTCGTCCTGGCCTGCGTCGCCGGCGTCAGCGGAGCCGAGGGTGCACTGCAAACCCTCGGACGACGGCCCGGCGCCACCCCGGCTCCGGCAGGCCCGGCCTACTGGCCGCAGCGCAACGCCACGGTCGGCGTGGCCGGAGCGGCAACGGCACTTCACGCTGCGCCCGGCACCCCCTCGATGTCAGGGCGGCCTCTCGCGCCAGCGGCGCGCGCAGCGTCACCCGCCGGCGGGGCCGGGGGCTCCGCTGCCAACGGCACCACCGGGCAGGCACTGGTCGCAAGCCCGGTACAACGCATCCGCCAGACCGGCTCGATGACGGTCGTGGTCGGCGCCCGGCAGGTGCAGGCCGACCTGCAACGGCTCTCGCTCCTGGCCACGGCCGGCGGCGGGTTCGTGGCCAGTGCCACGTCGCAGGCGGCCACGCCCGGGGCCCCGGCCCAGGGCACGGTGGTCCTGGAGGTGCCCTACGCCCAGTTCGCCACCACCGTGGCCCAGGTGCACGCTATGGGCCGGGTCAGCTCCCTCAGCACCTCGGCGGACGACCTGACAGGCCAGTACGTGGACCTCCGGGCGCAGATCGCGGCGCTCCAGGCCAGCCAGCGGCAGTACCTCGCGATCATGACCAGGGCCACGACCATCGGTGGGGTCCTCGCCGTACAGGAGCAACTGGACAGCCTCCAGTCCCAGCTCCAGCAGACCAAGGCCCAACTGGCGCTGGTCGACCACGAGACGACATATTCGAGCCTCACCGTGACGGTGACCGAGCGGGCGGCACCCCCGGTGCCCAAAAGGCCGCCATCGAGCTGGGACAAGGCGTGGACCTCGGCGGTCAACGGGTTCGTCGCCGGGTGCCAGGCTGCGGTGCGCGCAACCGGGCCGCTGGCTTTCGTGGCCTTGCTGCTGGGAGTGCTGTACTGGGTGGCCCGTTCGGGCGCGAGGCTGCTGCGCCGCCGGGGCGCACGTCCGGCTGAGGGAGCGGGTGCATGACAGGCAAGCGGCTTGTGCCAGACTTGCCCCCCGGTGCCCTACCGCCCCGTTCAGCCGCCGGGCCACCCCAAGCTGGCCGTGGCCCTGGACGCCACCCCCCTGCTCGGCACCAGGACCGGCGTCGGCCAGTTCTGCGCCATGTCGCTCCAGTACCTGGCCGAGCGCGACGACCTCGATGTGGGAGCTTTCGCCGTCAGCTGGCGGCGGCGGAACGGCCTGGGTGGCCAGTTGCCGGCCGGCGTGAGGACGCTGGGGCGGCCCATGCCGGCACGCCCGCTGCACCGCTCGTGGGCGACCTGGGCTTTCCCTCCGGTGGAGGCCTTCATCGGCACGACGGACGTCGTGCACGGCACCAACTTCGTCGTGCCTCCGGCCTGGAGGGCGGCGATGGTTGTCACGGTGCACGACCTGACGCCACTGCACTTCCCCCAGATGTGCCAGCCGGCGACGCTCGTCTTCCCCAGGCTCGTTCGCCGGGCAGTGCACCGGGGAGCGTGGGTGCACACCCCGTCGGAGTTCGTGGCCGAGGAGGTCGTCAGACTGCTGGGGGCCCCGCCCGAACGGGTCAGGGCGGTTCACCTGGGCGTGACAACGCCCCCGGCCGCTGCGGGGCCGGACGGGCGGTGGCGCCGGCTCCTGCCCGAGTGGGCCACTTCCTATGTTCTGGCTCTGGGCACAGTCGAGCCGCGCAAGGGCCTGCCGTCGCTGGTCCGGGCCTTCGGGAAGGTCGCGGGTGCCCACCCGTCCACGGCCCTGGTTATCGCCGGCCCCGACGGGTGGGGCGCCGGCGAGCTGGCCGGCGCCATCGAGGCGTGCCCGGCGCGCGCGAGGGTGGTACGCCTCGGCTGGGTCAGCGACTCCGACCGCGACGCCCTGCTGCTCGGAGCCACCCTGCTCGCCTACCCCTCCGTCTACGAGGGCTTCGGCCTGCCCCCGCTCGAAGCCATGGCCGCCGGCACGCCCGTGGTGGCGACCAGCTGCGGAGCCCTGGAAGAAGTCCTGGGCGACTCGGCCGTCCTGGTCCGCCCGGGGGACGTGGGGGCTCTGGCTGAGGCCATCGACGGCCTCCTCGCCGGCGAGCGGGACCGTACGGCCCTGGCCGAGCGCGGGAAACTGCGGGCGCAGGGCTACACGTGGCAGGCATGCGCCCAGGGCCTGGCCGACCTCTACCGGGATGCGGCAGGCACCCGCTGACCGGGGTGGGCGCCTGCCGTGCCCTCAGATGAAGCGCACCAGTTCGACTGCCACCGCCGCCCACGTGAGCCCACCCAGGAGAGCCGGGGCCCGCAACTGGGCGCGCGAGCTCAGGGCGATCACGTAGCTGAGGACGTAGAAGTCGTCCAGGCTGCGAAAGCCGACATTGCCGGACCAGATTGCCGGTCCGAGCAGTACCCCCAGCACGAGAGCCCCCAGCCAGGCCAATTTCTCGTAGCCGAGGGCGCGGCTGGAGCGCAGCGAGAAGGCTGCGAAGCCGCCGACAACGAGCAGTACCCCCAGCTCCCAGAACCAGAGCATGGCACCCGTCTGCGGCAGCAGGTCCAGGTAGTGCCGGGCCCCTTGGAGCAAGCCCGACAAGGGTAGGCCGACGTTGCGGTGACCCGAGCGCAGGACAGGGAACTCGCCCTCGCGCAGGCGCAGTGCCACCTGCCACGCAGCGAACGCCAGGCCCGGCAGCGCCCAGGCCGCATCGTCCGCCCCGAGCACCCGTCTCGGGTGACGGCCACCGTGACCGGCGGTACCGGCCGAGCGGGCGGGAAGGAGCAGCCCGACCGACCGTTCGGCCAGCACCGCCCCTACCACGAGCAATGCCGCCTCCCTGGACATCACCGCCCCCACCAGGCTCAGACCGGCCCATACCGGCCGGCCCCGCCGGAGGGCGAGGATGGCCACGACGACGAACATGGCCTCGGTGACCTCCGTGAGGTCACGCGACATCGACCATTCGAAGCCGCTGAAGCCGGCGACGGCCAGGCCCCAGGCCGCTCCCCTCCCGGCGTCGCGGGCCAGCGTCGAGGCGGCCCAGGCCAGGACTGTGAATGCTCCGATGTTGACTACCACCATGACGGCGGGGACCAGTGAGGCGTGGGCCAACGACAGTGCCGACACGATGGCCGGGTAGCCGACGCGGTCGAGGCGGGCCAGGTTGTCGAGCTGGATCCCGAACGCCGTCCTGGCCCAGTCGAGCGGTCCCAGCGCGATGCGGTAGTAGAACTGCCCGTCGTACCCCGGCCCAGGGCGCACGGGCAGCCAGGAGGTCGCCGGCGGCCGGCGCACCCACCGCGAACCGGCCACCACCAGGGCCGCCACGTTGCCGTGGCCGGCGACGGCGATGCGCGCCAGCATGAAAAGCGTTGCCACTGCCCCGGCCAACATCCCCACCTGCCACGGCGCGGCCTGGGCAAGCCGGTCCCGGCCGTAGGCGGTGAAGGTCAGCCGTCTGGGGCCGGCGTCAGAGCGCGAGCCGGTCGTCACCTGCATCGGTCCCGCTGAGCCCGCCCATGGGGGGCCGTGCCCCGCCGGGAGCACCCGGCTCCCCGCCCCCACCGGCGACAATGCCTCCAGTGCGGCACGGACCGGCCGAGCCCTCTACCCGGACCGCCTTCAACGCCTCCGCCAGGCCGGCCTGGGTGGCGGCCAGGACCGAGTGGGCGGCCTCCGCCTCGGCGAGCCTGTGCTCAATGGCCGCCAGGTGGGCCTCGGACTGGTGGGCGCGGCCCTCGAGCAGCTCGACCCTGTCCGCCAGCGCCTCCGCAGTCCGCAACACCGCACGGCCGAAATCGACCAACTGCTCGGACAGGTACCGCATGTACCAGCGGACTGCTCTCTTGACGGCCTGTTTGGCCAGCCGCCCCACGGGACGGGCGCTGGCCGTCGGGGCATCCACGTTGAAGGCAGCGGCATCGGCCGTGGCGCCGATGGCGGCCCGTACGTCGCCTGCAGGCAGGTCCGGGCTGGACAACCGGCGAGTCGCCCGGCGCACCCGCTCCAGGTAGGCGAGCGTGCCGGCTGGGAGGTCGGGCTGTGCCTGCGCGTTTACGAGGGGCGAGGTCTCGCTCTCGGTCATCCCCCGAGGCTAGCCGTCATGTGCGCCGGGGCCTGCGGCGCCGGGGCCTGCGACGCAGGGCGGCTGGCGCTGCGGGCCGTCACCGACGGCCCGGTCCGCGAGGGACAGAGCCGTTCAGTCCAACGAGGTCGCCTCGAAGGTGCGCACCGCGTCGTCCAGGGGCACCACCATGGACACCTGGGGGTGCGTGTGCTCCGCCGTGAGCATCCGCACCGCCGTCCCGTAGACGACGAACTCCACCACGTGGCTGGCGAAGCGCATCGGCCTGTCCACGATCTTGGCGTCCAGCAACCCCGTCCCCCCGGCCTGGCTTATGCGGCTCTGCAACTCACCCATCGCCTGCTCGCGCGCCGCGTAGAGCGTCTCGGTGAAGTTGGTCAGCTCTATGTTCTGGGTGGCCTGGCCGACGGCCGTGCCCAGGCTACGGCGGGGCGCATGCACGAAGGAGGCCCCCGCCACCAGGTCCAGCGGGTACCACCCGGCATTGCCGAGCACGACGAAGTCACGGGCTGACAGGTCACACAAGAAGGCATTGTGGTACTTGACACGGAAGTGGCTGTGGGAGGCTTCGTCGCTCATGGCGCGCACGGCCGTCCCGGTGATGACGACGGTGCAGGCGTGAGGCCGCATGTCCACCTCCACCTCGACGCCCACCACGCCGAGGGCACCGGTCCGGTGCACCTGGGAGCGTATGTTTTCCTTGGCCAGGTTGAGGGCGGCGTGGAACGCCACCCGGGCGTCGTCCACGGCCCCGACGGCCCATGTCCACACCCCGGTCAGGATGGAGACGCAGCCGACGCCGAAGACGACCTCCGCCGGCTCCAGTCCCACCGAGTGCAGCAGCAGGATCTCGTCCAGTGAGAGATCCGACGTCGTGACCCGCGCGTCGAGGACAGGTGCCTGCTCGGCTTCGGCCAAGGCACGGCCCAGGTCCCTCAGGTCCGCTTCCTCGTTCTGCACCCCGCCAAGCGGGGTCGGCGGCGTGCTCATGACCCGAGGTTGACGGTGGCCGTAGGGGCTGCGGTGGGCACGGTCCGGCGCGCCCTGCGCACCAGCGAACCCCTCAGCGAGCACGTCACGTAGGTACTGCGGTAGCGCTCTGACTCGTGCACCTCCATCGTCACGCCGTACAGCGACGCACCCTGGGAGAGGCCCCGGGCCGCATCGATCGCCCCCGAGCGGGCCAGCTCGTGGGCCTCCTGGAGAGGCCGGACGACATTGCCCGTACCGCTGCGCCCGCTCGCGTAGTACTCCATGTTGCAGCCCTCCGCCATCATGGCGGTGCAGCGCGCGTATGCCACCGAGGACGGCACGAAACCGATCTCCACCAGCTTGGCCAGCTTCTGGCCTGCCAACTGCGTCGACCAGGGCCGCCGACCGGGCGCGACGCCGTCCAGGACCACGGCTGTGCCGTAGAGGTGGACCTCACAGCTGTTCTCGTTTGTGGGATGGTTCATCTCGGTTGTGACCCCCACGACACCGCTGGCCCCGAGCTGCGATGCCTCCGCAAGCATGCGCTCGAGGGCCGTGGCGTGCGCCGCTGTCCAGGCCCGGTCCAGGTCGTCGACGCGGCCCAACCAACCGGTCTGGTGGTATTCCTGCTCGTAACAGGCACAGGGGTACTGCCTCACAGGGTAACCCGAGTAACTGGACCAACTGGACACCTGCCCGCAGTAGAAACCCTGCACCAAACCGAGCGGGCGCAGGCCCATGGCGAGGCAGGCGGCGAAGTCCGGGGTGGTCAGGCCGGAGTCGAAGGCGTGGGTGGGGGCCGGGGTGCTCATCGGCGCCTAATTGTCGAAAGAGATGATTGTCGTCGGCCGCGGCGGCGGTGTGCCGTCGAAGCCGCGGCGCGGTGCCACCGCCGTGCCGATCGAGAGGAACTCGATCGTGTGCTCACCCCACTGGTGGCTCTTCTCCTCGAGGCGCATGCCCACGACCCCCGACGCACCCAGGTTGTTGGCCTCGTCCTGCATGCGCTTCATGGCCAGCTCGCGGGCGTCGTACATGGCCTGGGTGAAATTGGACAGCTCGCCGTTCTGGCCGATCTGGCCGATCGCCTGGCCGATACCACGGTGGGCGATGTGGTAAACGCAAGTGCCCATGACGAGCGCCTGGGGCATGTAGCCCGTCTGAGCGAGGGTCCAGAAGTCCTGGCCCGACAGGTCGCTCGTGAACGGCTTGCCCAGGCTGTTGCGGTAGGACTGGCCGTCCTCGGACTTGACCGCCGTACCGACGGCGATGAACTCCGCCGAATCGTGGCCCCACTCGTAGAAGTTGACGTCGAGGCGCACGCCCACGACACCGTCCGCGCCGAGCTGGTCCGCCTCCTCCTCCATGCGGTTCATGGCCAGTTCGCGTGCGTTGTACATGGCCGAGGTGAGCGTCGTCAGCTCCTGCGACGACCCCCAGCTGCGCTTCTGGAGGCCGATGTGGTAGATCGAGCTGCCCATCACCAGCCCGAGAGGGTGGAAACCGACCTGTTTGACGAGCAGGAACTCGTTGACAGACAGATCACTCGTAAAGAGACCGTGCTCCAGCTCGGCCAGACGGGCGCCGGCGTCCTTGGGGAGGTCGGACGGGACGTTGCTCACAGCGAACCACCTACGATCACGTTCTGGAGCGCGGCACGGGCGCTCTGGTTTTCGACCGCTAGTACCTGGAGGGCACCGAGCAGCCGCGTCAACCACTGTTCGATCGCCACCTCCTCGTTGCGGATACGGATGCCGCCCGAGCTGCGGCTCACGGTGCACCGGACACCGTGGCCCTCGAGCTCGGCGACGTAGTCGTCCTGGCCGAGATGGACCATGACAGCCCTCACCTCGTCGGTCTGGCGGTGCAGGAGGCCGCCAGCGGAGCGCGTGACCTCCACCCGGTCGGCCAACGTGCTCTGCAGGTTGCGGGCCAGCACACGCAGCATCATCTTGACGTCCTTGCTGTCCGCGAGCAGCGCAGCGGCCGCCATCTGCATGTCGACCGGGGCGTCACCGCTCTCGAACAGCCCCGGCGAGGTCACGGGGCAACCTGCTCGGGTGCACCGGCAGGAGCGGCGGGGGCGGGCCCCAGGGCGGCGGGGGGTGCGGCCACCAGCGCGGTCTGAGCCTTGAGGGCGGCGAGCTCGTTCTCGACCTGTGCCGACGCCCCGAGCTGGTTGAGCTGCTTGGCGATGTCGTCGCCGTGGTCGACACCGACGTCCTCCAGGACGCCGGACTGGAGCAGCTCGTCCAGCGCCCCGGCATGGGCCTGCGCTGCGGCGATCTTGTCGTGCGCCCGCTGCAGGGCGTCCGCCGACCCGCTGAAGGCGCCACTGATCCCCGCGATCTGGTCGTTGACGGCCGAGGACGCCTTCGCCGCGCTGTACTGAGCCTTGAGCGTCTCCTTCTGCGTGCGGAACTGCGTCACCCGCAGCTGGAGGGCCTGGAGCGTCTGGGTCATCTTGCGCTCCTGCTCCAACAGCGTCTGGTGCTGGGGCTCGAGGGCGTCCACCTCTTGCTGGGCGACCGCCTTTCGGCTCAGCGCCTCCCGGGCGAGGTCCTCGCGGCCCAGCTGCACAGCCTGGGCCGCCTGCTGGGCCAGCGCGCTCACCGTGTGGGCAAACTGGTCCTCCTGCAGCTCCAGCTGCTTGCGGGAGGCGGCTATCTGCACCAGCGCCGAACGGACCTTGGTTATCTGCTCGAGCATCTGCTCGTAGCTGAGGTCCAGCATCTCGCTGGGGTTCTCGGCCTTGTCTAGGGCCTTGTTGGCCTTGGCCTGGACGATGTCGTGCGCACGCTTGAAGAAGCTCATCTGACCTCCGGTTACGACGCGGACTCGCTCATGCTAACCCGCCCGGCGCGGCACCGCCCACAGCGCCCGGCTCAGGGGCGGGCAGCGGGGTGGACGAGTTGGTTGGCGCTGCGCAGTACAGCCGGGGCCAGCAGGGCGTCCGGGTCGGCCAGCTCGGGGCTGCGCACCTCGAAGGTGTGCCGCTCCCCTGCCAGCAAGGTTACGAGCATGTCGTCGACCTCCGCCTCGGGGGCGACCTTGTCGGCCAGCAGTGCGACGTCGCGCTCGATGCCGCCGGCCTCGACCTCGACAGCGTAACCGTGCGGGGTACGGCGCCACCGGGCCGACAGGGACGGCGGGGGCAGCTCCAGATCCTTGTCCTCGGCGTAGAACCACAGCGCCCTCTTGTCAGCGCACGTGGCCACCAGCACCTCGCCTGAGCGACGCCCGGCGCCGGCGACGCCGGCGGGCAGGAGGCGGCGCTCACTGGCGCCGGGCGCTACCTCCACCGCCACGGTGGTGCTGGCCAGGACCTCGCCTGTGAAGCTCGTGCGGGAGACCTCGATGCCGGCCTGCCAGGTGCTCCGAGAGTCGTTTACCACAGCGAGCACCAGGCCGGCCCCGGCACCCCCTTCACCGGCCTCGGGAGGCTGGATGGTGAGCAGCCGGTCCCCGTACACGCGGCGCAACGCATACCAGAGCGGCTTGAGCCGACCGTCGCCGTCGACGGCCGCCCACGACACGACCGGCCAGCAGTCGTTGAGCTGCCACACGATCGTGCCGCGGCACCGTGGGACCAGGGCGCGCCAGTACTCGACGCCGAGGGCCACAGCCCTCGCCTGGACCAGCGACGTGGCCCAGTGCCAGTCCTCGAAGGCCTCCGGCTGGGGGAAGCGCAGGCCTGCCCAGCGGGCCAGCTTGTCGTTGCCCTCGGCCGCCTTCTGGTGAACCGCGAGCTCGGGCATGTCCAGGTCGAGCGGCCTGGCGGTGAGCGAGCGCGTGAGCGTGGACCACGTCGGCGGTCCCTGGAACCCGAACTCGGACACGAACTGCGGCTGGTGCTCGCGGTAGGAGAGGTAGTCCTTCTCGTTCCAGACGTCCCAGACGTGCTTGCTGCCGAAGCGGTCGTCGTTGGGATGGGCGTCGTGGCCGAACGACCACGGGCTCCCGGCCATGTAGGGGCGCGTCGGGTCCAGCTCGCCCACGATCGAGGGGAACACGTCGTAGTAGTAGCCCGCCCCCCAGGTCAGCTCGCCCAGCCTGTCCTTCCAACCCCAGTCCTCGTGACCCCAGATGTTCTCGTTGCCGCCGCTCCAGGCGGCGAGGCTCGGATGAGCGGACAACCTGGTCACGGCCTGGCGTGCCTCCGCTTCGAACAAGGGCGCCAGGGGCGGCTCCTCGGCGTAGGCGGCGCAGGCCAGGAGGAAGTCCTGCCACACCATCAGCCCCAGCTCGTCCGCCAGGCCGTAGAAGTCCTCGCTCTCGAAGATCCCACCGCCCCAGACCCGCAGCAGGTTCATGTTGGCCCCGACGGCCTGGGACAGGCGCTCGCGGTAGCGGTCACGGGTCACTCGTTCGGGGAAGCAGTCGTCGGGTACCCAGTTGGCGCCGCGCACGTTGACCGCCCGGCCGTTGACGACGAAGCCGAGCCGGCTGCCGCGCCCGTCGGAGCCCGTGTCGAGCTGGACGGAGCGAAAGCCGGTCCGGCACGACCAGGTGGCGAGCACTTCGGCCCCGCCGGAGCGCAGGGCCACCTCCACGTCGTAGAGGGGCTGCGCTCCGTAGCCGTGGGGCCACCACAGCTCGACCTCGGGCAGTTCGAGCCGCACGACAACAGAGGAGGCGCCGGCCGGCACTTCCTGTGTGGCGGAGCGCCCGGCCACCGACACCTCGATGCTCAGCTCCTGCCCCGGACCGGCGCCGCGCTCGATGTCCACGTGCGCCTCGAGCACGGCCGGGGCGGTGACGGGCGAGCCGGGCCCCGCTGCCGGCGCCTCCCGGCCGAGCGTCGTCGGGCCACCCTCTCCCGCTCCGCTGAGCAGCACCCACGAAAGGGGCCTCACCGCTGCAATCCGGGCCACCTGCCACCGCTCCAGCGCCACGGGGCGCCAGATGCCGCATGTGGGCAGGTCGGGCCCCCAGTCCCAGCCGTAGTTACAGGCCATCTTGCGCAGGGCGTTGTAGGGGTGGGCGCTGACGTTGGGCCTCGGGCCGAGCTCGGCCTCCCAGCGCTCGGCCGCGTCCACGGCCGGTTCGAACTCGACCTCGATGTGGTTGGTGCCGGGCACCAGCAGGTTCGAGACATCCCAGCGGTAGCACAGGTGCATGTCGGCTGCACGCCCGACCTCGGCACCGTTGAGGCGCACGGTGGCAACGGTGTCGAGGCCCTCGCACACCAGGTCGGTCCTGTCACCCTCATGCGACGGGGGGACTTCGAAGCGCGCCTCGTATAGCCACCCTGTGCGGCCCACCCAGGCCAGGAGCGCCTCGTTGGCGTCGAGGTAGGGGTCAGGCACCAGGCCGGCGCCGAGCAGGTCCGCCGTCACACAACCGGGTACCGTCGCCGCGAGGGTGCGGTCCCGGGCCCCGTCCGGCACCGGGCCGTCCGTGGCCCGGACCGTCCATCCCTCGTGCAGTGCGAGCTTCATGTCTTTCCTTTCCCGGCGGCCAGGGTGCCGCCTGGTGTCTTCAGTTGCGCCAGTACCGCGTCGTAGGCCAGCTCCAGCGCCAGGAGCGTGGCGCCCCGCACGGCCGCGTCCGCGCCCAACCGGCTCGGGACGATCCGCAGGTGCCTCGTGGAGAACATGGTCCCCTGGCCGTACACCGTTTCGCGCAGGCCAGCGAGGAGCGGGGTGCCGAGCGCCCCGATCGACCCGCCGGTGACTATCACCGACGGGTTGAAGAAGCTGACGATGCCGCTCACGAGGTCGCCCAGCGCCCGCCCCGCGTCGCGCACGACGTCCATCGCCCCGATGTCGCCGCGCAGCACGAGCTGGGCCACCTCCGCCGCGGTCGAGACCTCGTAGCCGCGCGCCCTGAGCTGGCGGACCAACGCCCTTCCGCTGGCGAGCACCTCGAGGCAGTTGTGCCCCCCGCACGAGCACTGCTCGGTCGTGGTCGCACCCGCCACGTGCATGTGGCCGATCTCGCCCGCTGTGCCGTCGGCGCCCCGGTAGAGGCGGCCGTCGGCGATGACCCCGCAGCCAATGCCGGTGCCGTGCTTCACGAACAGCAGGTTGTCGACGCCCTCCGGAGCCCACTTGGCACGGTGCTCGCCGAGCGCCATCATGTTCACGTCGTTGTCCACGACGGTCGGGGCCCCTAGCCACTCGCCCATCAGCTGCGGCAATGGGGCGTTGTCCCACCCCGCCATGTTGGGCGGCCCGCTCACCCGGCCCTCCCGGAAGTCGACCGGGCCCGGGAAGCCGAGAGCGCAGGCCCGGAGCGGGCCCACGCCCGGGCCAGCGCCTGCCAGTGCCCCGGTGGCCTGGCTCACCACTGGTCCGAGAACGGCGGTGGCTCCCCGGCCTATGTCGGTGGGCAGCCCGTCCTCGGCCACCACCTCCTGGGCGAACGTGCACAGGCGCCACCGGGCGTGCGTCGAACCGAGATCCACCGCCAGGACGACCCCGATGCCCTCGGGGAACTCGAGGCTGGTGGCCCGGCGACCGCCGGTCGACTCGGCCTGGCCCGTCTCCACCAGTACGCCCGCGTCCATCAGCTCCTTCACGCGCGAAGCGACGCTCGAACGCGGCAGGCCCGACTGGGCCCCCAGTTGAGGGCGCGTCGTGCTGGCCGTCGCCGAGACCGTCCGGAGCAACGCTTTGTACTCGCTGCGCACAACTTTGATCTCATTGGGCTGAAGTTGCACCGGAACTGCAACGTAGGGGAGGGCTCCGGCCTGGGTCAAGCCGGGAAGGCGAGCCGGCAAATACCGCTTGCCACGCAAAATTGCGTGACACGCAAGAAGCGGGGTATGCTCCAGCCCGATGAGCACAGGAACCGGAGCCGCCGAGGTGCCGGAGGTCGGTGGGCCCGCTACGCAGGGCCCGGGCGCGGTCGAGAGCACCCATGCCCACGGCCTGAGAGAGCGCAAGAAATTGGCGACGCGCGAGGAGCTCAGCCGGGCCGCCCTGCGCCTCGCAATGGAGCGGGGCCTCGACAACGTCCTGGTGGAGGACATCGCCGCAGCGGCGGAGGTGTCACCTCGCACCTTCAACAACTATTTCGCCACCAAGTACGAGGCTATTTGTGCCCTCGGCGTCGAGCGCGCCGCGCAGATAGGCGACACGCTGCGCCGGCGCCCACCCGAAGAGGGGTTGTGGCAAGCCATTGCGGCAGCCGTCGTCACACATTACGAGTCGGGGCACTTCTGCGACCCGGCGGCAATGGCGTCGTTGAAGATGGTGCTGACGTCGCCCCAGTTGCGCGGTGAGCACCAGCGCATCGTGACGACCATGCGCGAGGCGCTGGCGGCTGCCATCGCTGAGAGGTTGGCTGCAGCAGGCGCCGCCTGCGCGGAAGTCGACCTGGCCCTGCGCGCCGAGGTGCTGGCGGCAGCGGTGATCGCCACCGCCCAGGTCGCCGTCAGGCGCTGGTTCGTGGTGCGGCCCGCCACAGCGCTGCGTCCTCTGCTCGAAGACGCCCTGGCTCAACTGCAGGCCGCCCTGAGGGCCCCGTGACGACCGTGCCCCACCACCATCGACCCCGGCGCCGTACCCGGGCCTTCATGACGACCGTTCCCGGAGGAGGGCCAAACCCACCGTGTTGATCAAACTCCTGCGTGCCTACCTGCGCCCCTACCGGCGCTGGATCGCAGCCGTGATGGTGCTGCAGTTGCTGCAGTCCGCCGCCAGCCTGTACCTGCCCACTCTCAACGCCGACATCATCGACAACGGGGTGGTGAAAGGCAACACGAGCTACATCTGGGGACGCGGCCTGCTGATGCTGGTCATCACCCTCGGTCAGGTTGCCTGCTCGATCACCGCCGTGTACTTCGGGGCCCGGGCCGCCACGGCCCTCGGGCGTGACCTGCGGACGGGGATCTTCCACCACGTACAGGACTTCTCGGCCCGCGAAGTGGCCCACTTCGGGACGCCTTCGCTCATCACCCGCACGACCAACGACGTGCAGCAGGTGCAGATGCTGGCGCTCATGAGCTTCACCCTCATGGTGGCGGCGCCGATCATGGGCGTGGGCAGCGTCCTCATGGCCCTCAACCAGGACGTCGCGCTGTCCTCGCTGCTCCTGGTCATAGTGCCGGTGCTGGCCGCTGTCATCGCCCTGATCGTCTCGCGGATGAGGCCGTTGTTCCGCCAGATGCAAAAACGCATCGACCGCATCAACCTGGTGCTGCGGGAACAGATAAGCGGGGTCCGTGTCATCCGGGCCTTCGTACGCGACGACTGGGAAAGGGAGCGTTTCGGCCAGGCGAACGACGAGCTCTACCGGGTGTCGCTCGGCACCGGCCGCCTGATGGCGTACATGTTCCCCTCGGTCATGGGCATCGTCAACCTGGCCAGTATCGCCACACTGTGGTTCGGCGGCCACCTGGTGAGCGACGCCGGCATGCCCGTCGGCGCTCTCACCGCCTTCCTCACCTACCTCGTCCAGGTCCTCATGTCGGTGATGATGGCGACCTTCATGTTCCTGATGGTCCCCCGCGCCGAGGCCTCCGCTGAACGGATCAACGAGGTCCTCGGGACACAGCCGACGGTCGCGCCCCCGTCCAGGCCTGTGAGCCTGCCTGAGCCCCGGGGCACCCTGGAGCTGAAGGGTGCCGAGTACCGCTACCCGGGTGCGCAGGACCCTGTACTGCGCAACGTCGACCTCGTAGCCAGGCCCGGTGAGGTGACGGCGATCATCGGCAGCACGGGCAGCGGCAAGACCACTCTGCTCAACCTGGTGACGCGCCTGTTCGACGCCACCGCAGGAACGGTGCTGCTCGACGGCGTCGACGTGCGGGACCTCGACCCCTCCCAGCTGTCGCGGGCGATCGGGCTGGTACCGCAGAGACCGTACCTGTTCTCGGGGACGGTGGCCTCCAACCTGCGCTACGGCAACGAGCAGGCCACGGACGCGCAGCTGTGGGCGGCCCTGGCGACTGCGCAGGCCCGCGGTTTCGTGGAGGAAATGCCCGAGCAGCTGGAGACACCCATTGCCCAGGGCGGAACGAACGTGTCGGGCGGCCAGCGCCAGCGGCTCGCCATCGCCAGGGCACTCGTGCACAGGCCGGCGATATACCTCTTCGACGACTCCTTCTCCGCCCTCGATTACAGCACCGACGCCGCCCTGCGGGCAGCACTGGCCCGCGACACCGTCGGTGCCACGGTGGTGATCGTCGCCCAAAGGGTCAGCACGATCCGCAACGCCGACCGCATCGTGGTGCTGGACCGGGGCGAGGTGGTGGGCACCGGTACCCACCGGCAGCTCATGGCCACGAACGAGACCTACCGTGAGATCGTCCTGTCGCAGCTGACCGAGGAGGAGGCGGCGTGAGCCGGCCGCGGCCACCTGAACCGGCCGGGCCCGACGGCAGCGGCGGCGCCCCCGCACCCGCCAGCGGTAATGGGGCTGGGCACCCCGGGGGCCCGGCGCCAGCCGGCGAGAGGCCCGTCCCAGCCCGCGTCGGCCCTCAGGCCAGGGGGTTCGGGCCCGCCCGGATGATGGGTGGCGGCCCGGTCGACAAGTCGCTCAACTTCGGTGCCTCGGCGCGCCGGCTGCTCGGTGAGCTGGGGCCCGAGAAGCTGCGGGTGAGCCTCGCATTGGTGCTGGCAACCGTCTCGGTCGGCTTCTCCGTGCTCGGGCCCCGGCTGCTCGGGGACGCGACCAACCTCGTCTTCGGCGGCTACATCGGCAAGCGCATGCCTGCGAACGCCTCCCTCCCAGCCGTGCTCTCCCGCCTGCGCCACCGGGGCCAGGGCAATGTCGCATCCATGATCCAGTCGATGCACGTGCACCCCGGCCAGGGCATCGACTTCGGCCACGTAGGGCGGATCCTGCTCATGGTGCTGGCCGTGTACGTGGTCTCCTTCGGCACCTCGCTTGCGCAGGGCCGCCTGACGGCCTCCGTCGTGCAGGGAACCGTGGCCCGCCTCCGCGAGAAGGTGCAGGCCAAGCTGTCCCGCTTGCCCCTCAGCTACTTCGACGGCCAGCCGCGCGGCGAGATCCTCAGCCGCGTGACCAACGACATCGACAACATCGCCCAGTCGATGCAGCAGACGATGGGCCAGGTCGTCACCTCGCTACTGACCATTGTCGGTGTCCTGGTCATGATGCTGCTCATCTCGCCCCTGCTCGCCGTGATCGCACTGGTGACCGTGCCCGTTTCGGTCTTCGTCGCCGCCGTGATCGGCAGGCGCTCGCAACCGAACTTCGTCGAGCAGTGGGCGGCGACGGGCCGGCTCAACGGCCACATCGAGGAGATGTACACCGGCCACGCCCTGGTCAAGGTCTTCGGCCGGCGCAAGGAGGCGGAGGCAGTCTTCGCCGAGCACAACGACGCCCTCTTCACGTCGAGCTTCAAGGCACAGTTCGTCTCGGGCGCCATCCAGCCGGCGATGACCTTCATAGGCAACGTCAACTACGTGCTCGTCGCCGTCGTCGGCGGCCTGCGTGTCGCGTCGGGGCAGTTGTCGCTCGGAGACGTGCAGGCCTTCATCCAGTACTCCCGCCAGTTCAGCCAGCCCATCAGCCAGGTGGCGAGCATGGCCAACCTCCTGCAGTCGGGCGTAGCCTCGGCCGAGCGCGTCTTCGCCCTCCTCGACGCCACCGAGCAGTCGGCCGGCCCGGTCCAACCCGTTCATCTCGGCACCGCGCAGGGGCACGTCGAGTTCGAGAACGTCTATTTCAGCTACGACCCGGGCACGCCCCTGATCGAGGATCTCTCGCTCTCGGTGAGCCCGGGAGAGACCGTCGCCATCGTGGGGCCGACAGGAGCCGGCAAGACGACCCTGGTCAACCTGCTGATGCGCTTCTACGAGCTGAACGAGGGCCGGATCACCCTTGACGGTGTCGACATCGCCGGGATGACGCGTGAAGACCTGAGGGCCAGTACGGGCATGGTCCTGCAGGACACGTGGCTGTTCAACGGGACTATCGCCGACAACATCGCCTACGGCGCCCCTGGGGCAACGCGCCAGCAGGTGGAGGAAGCGGCGCGCGCAACCCACGTCGAACACTTCGTGCGCACCCTCCCCGACGGCTACGACACCGTCATCGACGAGGAGGGCTCCTCGGTGAGTGCCGGGGAGCGCCAGCTGATCACGATCGCCCGCGCCTTCCTGGCCGAGCCGGCGATCCTCATACTCGACGAGGCCACCAGCTCGGTGGACACCAGGACCGAAGTCCTCATCCAGAAGGCGATGAACGCGCTGCGCACGGGCCGTACCAGCTTCGTCATCGCGCACCGCCTCTCCACCATCCGCGACGCCCATCTCATCCTGGTCATGGAGTCCGGGCGCATCGTGGAGCGCGGCACGCACGAGGGGCTGCTGGGGTCAGGCGGTGCCTACGCCCGCCTCTACGCAGCGCAGTTCGCGGAGGCCCTCTCCGAAGTCAACTGAACCTGCGGCCAGGACCAGGTGCAGGCCGGGCCGGTCGCCCTGGCATTCGCTGCCGGAGCGGTGGCGATCGGCGTTGGCCTCGCCGCCGGTGCCAACGTGCCGGGCGCGACGCCCGCCTGGCTCAGGCCGGGCCCGGGGTGCCCGGGGGTCACCCGTCCGGCACCCCGGGCCCCGGGTCGGTCGGGCCGCTACGCCGAGGCGCGAGGGCCGGCCCGCCCCCGGGCCCCGGAGCAGGGGCGGGCTCGTGCAACCACAGCGCCACCACAAGGGTCGTCCCCAGGCCGATCACGCCCATGACCGGCCCGGCAAGCGCCACCGCCCCGAGCCCGACGACGGCCGAGTCGACGAGGGGCCCGGCCGTGGTACCGCCGTCGGAGAAGAGCCTCCACACGGCCAGGAACGAGGCTCTCCCCACGGCCGGCGTCAGGTCGGCTCCGAGCGTCATGACGATGCCCGACCCGAGGCCGTTGCCGAAGCCGAGGACGAAGGCGGCGAGGAAGAGCGCCAGGTAGCTGTGCGCCAGGGGCACGAGCAGGTGCCCGATGGACAGCAGGGCCATGCACGGGAGCAGCACGGCTCGGCGGCCCCGGCGATCGGACAGGATCCCCGAAGGGTAGAAAAGCGCCAGATCCACCACCGACGACAGCGCGAAGATGGTCGCTGCCTGGCCGGCGTCCAGGCCGATGTGGGAGGCCCAGAGGGGCACGATCGCCGTCCGGCTGCCACGCAGCAGGCTCACGCCGAGCGCCCCGACGCCGGCGGTGGCAAAGGTGCGCCGGTGCTCGGACAGCACCTGCAACGGGTGGGCCCTCACAGCCCTGGCCTCGGTGGCCCCGCTGTCGTGGCGGTCCCGGGCCAGTACCAGCCAGATCGTGCCGACGATCACGCACCCCAGGTAGATGACGAAGCCGGCACGGACGTCCGAGCTGCCTGCGGCGCCAACGAAGGCGAAGGGGCCGATGACGTTGCCCGCCCGGATGACGCCGCCGAAGAGGGACAGGGCGCGCCCTCGCACCAGCGGGGGGGCCACCCGGCTGAGGTGCACCATGCGGACGAGGCTCCACAGCGCCCAACCCGCCGCCTGCACGGTCACCCCCAGGGCCAGCACCCAGAACGACCGGGCGACTACGCAGCCCACGAGCCCCGCCACCAGCATGACCGTGGAGGCGTACATGGACCGGCGCTCGCCGAAGCGTGCCGTTATCCGCCCCGCCGGCAGGTCGAACAGTACGGTGCCGAAGCCGTTGAGGGCGACCAGCACCCCTGCCTCGGCGCCGGTGGAGTGCACGGCCCGGGCGGCATAGACCAGGACGGGCAGCATGGCGCCCTGGCCGGTCGCCACCGTCAGGTTGGGCAGGTAAACCTGGTACCAGAGCGAACGGATCGGGTGGGCGGAGCCCCTGGCCGGGACCTGGCTCACGCGTGCGGCCACGCTGTACCGGGATGCCCGCACCCCAACCCCGAAGCCTCCCGGCACCGCCGTCCGGCTCGCGCCTCCTGGTCCACTGCTCGCTGCACGTCAGCACGAACCTACCAACCGGCGGAGCGCCACCCGCCGGACGGCCTCCATCCGATGTCCACGTCCCCTGCACCATGGCTGCACGGGGTGGGAGGACGATCGTCTCAGGTGCCCCAGCCGGAGATGGTCCGCTGGCAGGGCACCAGGGAGGTGCGCCGTGCATAGCTGGTATTGCCCCGTTTGCGGTCTCGACTTTCGCCTGCGCACCGAGCTGGAAGCTCACGTCCGCGACAACCACTGCGCCGTTGGCCCAGACGGGCCCGCTGGCGGTGTCGAGCAACTGCCTGCCGGGGCAGTGTTCGACTGGCAGTGCCTGCGCGAGCTCCAGGCGGCGACGGACAACCCCTCTGTCTCCCTGCTTGTGCCCACCACCCCTGCTCGGGCGATGACCCCGCCCGATCGTGAGCAACTGGCAGAGATGGCCCGCCAGGCCCGTCGCCGCCTGGCCGTCGAACGCGACGGAGCCGCACCGCACCCGGGAAACGAACGCCTGGAGGTACCCGTCACGTAGCGCACCAAGGCGACCGCCGCCCACATGGCGAGCGCGGTAACGGCCTGAGGAAATGCTCAGGCCCGGGGCAGCCACACCAGGAAACAGGCGCCGCCCCCCGCTGGGCTCACGACGTCGACGGTGCCTCCATGGGCCTCGACGAGGTTCTTCACCACCGCCAGGCCGATGCCGCTACCCCCGGTCGACCTCCTGGCCGCGCCGCCCCGGTAGAAGCGGTCCCAGATATGAGGGCGCTCGCTCTCCGGTACCCCGGGACCGGTGTCCGCCACCTGCAACAGGGCGCTCGGCCCGGACAGCCCTAGCCAGATCCTCACCGCCCCTCCCCGAGGCGTGAACTTGAGCGCGTTGGACAGCAGGTTGGACACGACCTGCGCCAGCCGCCCGGCGTCAGCCCAGACCGCTACAGAAGTCAGGTCGGTCGTCAGGGAGATGTCGGCGGTACGCAGAGGCCCCTCGAACCCGGCGACGGTCACCCGCACGACCTCCGCCAGGTCCACCCGTGACCTCACCAGCTGGAAACCCGCCGCGTCGGCCGAGGCCAAGGTCTGGAGGTCCTCGACCATGTGCCCCAGCCTCAGCACCTCCTCGTGGAGGGAGAGCAGCGCGTCGTTGGTCACGGGTTGGACGCCGTCGATCATGGACTCGACCTCGCCCTGCAGTACCGCCAGCGGGTTGCGCAGCTCGTGGGCCACGTCGGCCGCCATGCTCCGACGCAGGCCCTCGTGACGCTGCAGTTCGGTAGCCATGGCGTCGAAGGTGCGCGACAGCTCCGCCAGTTCGCCACGGCCCTTGGGCTCGCCCACCCGTGCGGCGGAGTCGCCCCCGGCGATGGCCCGTGCCGTCATCGAGAGCCGCTTCACCGGGCGGGTTATCGTCCTTGCGGCCAAGACCGACACCAGGGCGGCCAGGACGGCGGCGAGGGCGGCACTGAGGGCAACCGCACGGGTCAGGGCGGCAACCAGCCCGGCGCCGCTGGGCGTCACCCCGTCGGCGAAATCGAGCTCGGCCCGCCCCACCCGCTGCCCGCCGACCACGACGTCGCCGGCAGTACGGAAGCGGTCTGTCGGCACTGTCCCCGGACCGACAAGGCGGCGCCCGTCCTCTCCGTAGAGGGTGAGCTGGGCCGAGTAGGCTTTGGCCAGGGTCGACGCCGGGCGCAGGTCGGCCCGTGCCCACCCGCCCGCCGTGCGGTACTCCATGGCGAGGACCGACACCACCGCTTCCTGTGTGTGCACCCTCTGGTCCCTGCCCAAGGCTGCCACGTCGGCCCGGTCGGCCAGCAGCGTGACCGAGGCGACGACGGCCTCGGCGACCAGTGCCATCCCGACGAACGCGAGCACCAGGCTGCGCCCGAGACGCCCCAGGCGGCGGTCCGCTGCCAATGTCAGCGGTCCCGTTCCACCCCGAGGCGGTAGCCGCCGCCGAGGACCGTCTCGACCAGCCGGGGGTTGCCCGGCTCGGCCTCGATCTTGCGGCGCAGGTTCTTTACGTGAGAGTTGACCGTGCGCTCGTAGCCGTCGAACTCGTAGCCGCGCACCAGGTTTATCAGCTCGTAGCGGGAGTAGACCCGGCCCGGCACCCTGGCCAGGGCCACGAGCAACCCCCACTCCGTCGGCGTGAGCTCGATGTCGGCGCCTCGCACGGACACGCGTCGCTTCTCCTCGTCGATGACAAGCTCTCCGTGCCCGTACGAGGCCGTCGCGGCCGAGGGCACGGCGCGGCCCCGGCGCAGGACGGCCTTGGCCCGCAGTACGAGCTCGCGAGGGCTGAAGGGCTTGGTCATGTAGTCGTCGGCCCCCAGCTCGAGCCCGGCTATACGGTCCCTCTCCTCGCTCTTGGCCGTGAGCACTATGACCGGCGTGTCGCAGACGTTCCGCAGCTCGCGCAGCACGTCCTCGCCTGGCAGGTCCGGCAGGCCGAGGTCCAGCACCACCAGGTCAACAGGCGACCGCGTCCCGATCTCCACCGCTTCTGCTCCCGAGCCGGTCGAGTAGACGACCATACCCTCGCGCTCCAGGTAGGAGCGCAACAACTGCCGCAGCTTGTACTCGTCCTCGACAACCAGCACGGTGGGAGTCATGGGCGCTCCACCACGCCAGTATCCCACCACCATCGCCGCTCACGTGCCTCCGGCCGACGAGGCAGGTCAAGGTCGTGACTTTGTGCCCTGAGCCGAGGGTCGGCCCTGGTGGCCGCCCGCCAGGGGCGGCTCCACCCTGCCTTCACCTCGGGTCGACACCGCCTGCACCGGCACCTGCTGCGATAGCGGTTACACACAGGAGGCCAAACACGATGAACCGTCCGGCGGAGTACGAAGTGGCATGGCAGATGCCAGCCGACTATGACGCCCATCCAGCGCGACCAACCGGGGCCGGGAACGGCGCCAGGGGACGCAAGGAGGGAGCCACCCCCGCTCCGCCGGTCGGGTGGGACATCGACTACCTGGGGTCACTGGCCCGCGTGGCCGGCTTCCTGGCCGAGGCCGACGCCTTCGCCGTCGTGAGACCGGAGAGCGAAGGTACCCGTGTCGAGCTCGGAGGCGACGAACCTCCCCTGCTGCCCAAGGGGTCCCTCATCAGGCGGGAGACGTGCGGAGCAGCCGGATGGGAGCGGGCGATCGAACAACTGCTGCACCAGCAGGCGCGCTGGCACCAGTGCGACCCTCCCGACGGCTACGACTACGCCTACCTGCTGGCCGGTCCGGCCCTCGTCCAGCGACGCAACCTGCTGTTGCTCACCCGTCGTCACGAGCCCTTCAGCGGCACGGCGCTGATGCTGGCCTCCACCTACCTTTCGCTGACCAGCCGCGCCCCGGCGGGAGTCCTCGACCTGCGCCGCACCTGAGAACGATGCCGTCACAGCCACGCCGGCAGTGGCACGAGCCGTGAGCCGGCAAAGGAGGCACAAATGGAAGTCGTGATCGTCTACGAGAGCATCTACGGCAACACCCGCCGCGTCGCCGAGGCGATCGCCGCTGGGGCGGCGGCCGCGGCGGGGCCCGCGTCGGTGAGGTTGCTCAACGTCACCGAAGCCGGCCCCGACGACGCAGGCGACGCCGACCTGCTCATCGTGGGCGCGCCCACGCACGCCCTGCGCCTACCCACCCCCGGGTCCCGCAACAACGCACCAGCCGCGGCGTTCCCCCCGCCCGAGCCGTCGTCGGAGGTCGCCTCGGGCTCGACCCTGTTCTGGAGTGCCCCGGTGGGAGCGCGCGAGTGGCTGGCCGCGCTGCACAGGGCCGCACCAGGGGCTCGGGCAGCGGCCTTCGACACCAGGTTGCCGAACCCGCTGGCCGGCGGTGCCGCCCGCCCGATCACCAGGGCCCTGCGCAGGCATGGGTACACGCTCATAGCCAAACCCCAGGGCTTCGTCGTGAAGGGCTCCCGTGGCCCGCTGCGCAGCGGCGAGCCGGAGCGGGCTCAGACCTGGGGTGGCAGCCTCCTCGCCGCCTGCACGGTCGGGGTGCGCTGAGCCGCCGCCCTGGGGGGTGAGGGCCGGGTGCCGTGCCGTCGTGCCGTGGTCCTGCGGCGCCGTGAGGCCACGATGTCGCAAAGCCGCTAGCGCGAGCCCCTCGGGGGCGGCAGGCTGGACATGTGGTCGAAGACTTCGAACGCTGCTACCGGGCGGTGCGGTCCCGGGACACCCGCTTCGACGGCTGGTTCTTCACCGCCGTCACCTCGACCGGGATCTACTGCCGACCAAGCTGCCCAGCGCTGGCGCCGCGCCGGGAGAACGTGCGCTTCTACCCCACCGCTGCAGCAGCGCAGGACGCCGGCTTCCGGGCCTGCAAGCGGTGCCGCCCGAGCGCCAGCCCCGGTTCGCCCGAGTGGAGTTACCGGGACGACGCTGTCGCCCGGGCCATGCGCCTCATCGCGGACGGGACCATCGACCGAGAGGGATTGTCCGGCCTGGCGGGCCGGCTGGGCTACAGCCGCCGCCAGGTCGAGCGCATCCTGGTCGAGGGCACCGGAGCCGGCCCTGTCGCCCTGGCCCGGGCACAGCGGGCGCAATCGGCCAGGGCTCTGATCGAGGACACGAGCCTGGCGTTCGCCGACGTGGCCTTCGCTGCCGGGTTCTCGAGCGTCCGCCAGTTCAACGACACCGTCCGCGCCGTGTTCGACACGACACCGGGTGCTCTGCGGGCCCGGGCCCTCTCCAGTGGCCGTCGCAGCGGCCCGCAGGTACCGGGCGTGGGCACGAGGCCGGGGGCGGCCACCGCACAGGCCGTGCGCCTGCGCCTGGCCTATCGGGAACCGTTCCGCGCCGACAACCTGTTCGGCCACCTGGCCGCGACGGCCGTCCCCGGCGTCGAGGAGGTGCGGGGAACGAGCTACCGGCGCACCCTGCGGCTCCCCCACGGCGCTGCCATCGTCTCGCTGGAGCCCGCCCAGGGCCACATCGCCGCCGAGGTAGTCCTGGCGGACATGAGGGACCTCGGCGTTGCCGTGGCCCGATGCCGCCGGCTCCTCGACCTGGATGCCGACCCGGTGGCCGTCGGCGAGGTCTTGGGCTCCGATCCCCACCTGGCAGCGTTGGTCGCCGAGGCGCCGGGGCGTCGCGTACCCGGCTGCGCCGACGCCGAGGAGATGGCGGTGCGGGCCGTGCTCGGCCAGCAGGTCTCCACCGCGGCGGCGAGGGCCCTGGGTGGCCGGCTCGCCGCCATCGCGGGGCCGGCGGCCGAGGACCCCAAAGGCGTCCTGAGCCGGATGTTCCCGACCACAGCGGAACTGATGGAGGCTTTCGTGGCCGATCCCGGCGCCCACCTGGCCATGCCGGCCTCCAGAGCCGCGGCTGTCCGTGCCGTCGTCGCCAAGTTGGCGAACGGTGACCTGGACCTCGGGCCGGGCGCCGACTGGCAGGCAGCGCGGCGCACCCTCGCCTCGATCGCGGGCGTCGGCCCCTGGACGGTCGAGATCGTGGCCATGCGGGGGCTGGGCGACCCTGACGCACTCCCGCTCGGCGACGGAGGGCTCGAGCGGGGAGCGGCCTCCATCGGCCTGCCGGCTTCCAGGGCGGCACTGGCCATACGGGCACGGCAGTGGCGCCCATGGCGCTCGTATGCGACGCAATACCTGTGGGCGACCCTGGACCACCCCATAAACCGCTTCCCGGTGCCGGCAGGGCCGGAGCGACCATCCTCACCGCCCCGGACCACAACTCCCTGAGTGTCGTCGGCGCGCCACCGGGCAACCCTCCGGCCCGCAGTCAGCACTCCCGGTGCGCACATCAGAAAGGACAGCGAAATGCAGATGCCCGGCTCGGGCCAGCTCACCCTCACCACCACTGTTGTGAGCCCGATCGGACCGCTCACCCTCACCTCGCGTTCGGGCCGCCTGACCGGTCTCTACATGCAGGACGCAGCACACGTGCCGGCTCCGGGGAGCGAATGGGTCACCGCACCGGGCGAGTTCGCCGATGTCACGGCACAGCTGGACGCCTATTTCGCCGGCGAACTGACCGACTTCGACGTGTCTGTCGACCTGGGCGGCTCGGACTTCCAGCGCCAGGTCTGGGCCGGCCTACGCGCCATCCCCTACGGCGGCACCTGCAGCTACGCGCAGCTTGCGGCTGCGGTCGGCAGGCCACGGGCCTGCCGGGCCGTGGGCCTGGCCAACGGGCGCAACCCGGTAGCGATAATCGTCCCCTGCCACCGGGTCGTCGCCAGCGGGGGCGGCCTGGGCGGCTATGCCGGCGGTCTCGACCGCAAGTCCTGGCTACTGGCCCACGAGCGCGCCGGCGCAGCGCGCCGGCAGGACTGAGCGGGCCGGCACCCATCGGGGACGGCAAGCATCTTGCGGTCCCCGGCGGACCACGGAACCTGCGCCGACCCTCACGGCGCTGACGCCGCTCCCAGGTGCGCGTTGAGGCCTGCCACGGCCACCAGCGCCCCACGCCTGGGCGCAAGCAGGAGGACCGAAACAGAATGGGCGGGGAAGGACCACGCGAAAGCCCGGCACCCCACTACGGCCGCAGCGGAGGACACGCCGACGGCAAAGGGGTGCGCCGGCGTGTTGTACGCCGTGGCCGCCGGCCCGTCGAGCACAGCCGAGGTCACGTCGCAGTAGCGGCCAGCTAGAGCTGTTACGGCCCGGACTGCCAGCGCTCGCCCAGGGTCGCCGTTGACCACAGCGAGCGCAAGCCCGCCCCCGGGTACTGCCGCCGCCATGGCATAGGCCTGCGCCGGTCGCGCTCCGCCACGCCCACCCGGCTCACGCCAGGAGAGCGGCAGGAGGCGGTAGCCGGCCAAACGCCGAAGCAAACCGATGGCCTCCCCGCTCGGCTCGACCACGAAACGTAGCCCGCGGTGCACCACCATGGCGCTGAAGACACTGAGCCCGGACTCCACCATGGCCGTGTTCGTGTCGGCAACGGTCGCGTACCGACGAAATGGAAAGGGCGCCGATACGGCCAGGTACTTCTCCGCCAAGGGGACATCGTGCAGCGCCCACTGCACCAGTTGGGCGGCGTTGAAGACGCCCTCTTCGAGAGAGAGGTTGAACTGGGGATCCTGGGACGGCACGGGCGAGACGAGCTGGCCGTACTCCGTCACCACCACCGGCACCGGCCGGCCGGAGTAGCGGCGAACAGCGCTCTGCAAGCCTGCCAGCGCAGCTCCCTGGTTGGCCACCGATGCCATGAGTTGGCCGTCGTAGGCGACCAGGTTGCCCGGCGCGACGCTCGGACGGGCGTAAAGGTGCAGCTCGACGCAGTCGTAGCGGTGGCGACTGCCCATCAAGGCCAGGAAGGCCTGGTCGGTCTCCTCGCTCTCGCACACCTGGGCCGCCGGCACCATCCTCTTCATGGCTCGGTAGAACTCGAGGAACCCCTGGTGCGGCCCCGACTGGTAGCTGGCCGTGACAAGGGACCCTGCGGGCGGCACAGCGCCGTGACGACCGTTCCCGAAAGCTATCTCGCCGTTGGCGTTGTCGTACGAGTAGACCGGCGCACCAGGGGGAGCGACTGCCAGGTCGCCGACAGCCGACCAGCGCCGCCCTGCCACGAACACGCTCAGTGTGTGTGGCACGATCGGAGGGAAGTACACGTAGAACCTCTGCCCCGCAGTGCCCGCTGACAGGGACGCGAAAGGCAACTGGTCGGCGAACCTTCCCACCCGCTGCCCGAAGAAGGCAGTCGTACCGCCGTACACGTAGAGGCACGTCGCCACCTGGCCGGGCGGGCACTGGCCTGCACCGGCCCCGAGACGGACCACCCCCCCCGAACGCCAACCGTACTGGCCGGGGAACAGCTGCTCGTTACCAACCTCCCAGTACCGGACGTCGTACGGAGCGCTATGGCCGTCGCGGGCTCTGAGGGCAGCCCAGTACCCTGGGCTGGAGGGGTTGTGGTCCGGTCGGTGCGCGAGAGGCGCTGTCATATAGGCGACGAAGTCCGCTGCCTGGGTGGCCGTGCCGGTGGCGAAGTTGACCGTCACCGTCCCCTGTGCCCCGAGGGCTCCGAGCAGCCGACCGTACTCGTCCGGCCCCACCAGTGACGGGGCCGGCCCGTCCAGGACGCAACAGATCGAGGAACGGGCGGTCGCCTGCATTCCATAGGGTTCGTTGGGGCGGCGTGCTGCAACCGGCCCGACAGCGCGCTCCCAGAAGAAGCTGTCGGAGGTCGTCCCGCCGGGGTAGCGCAGCGCAGTCACCCCGATACGGCGCAGTGCAGCGACAAAACCGGGGTAGAAGCGACCCGTGCGGCTGTCGAAGGACCCCTCGGCGTTGTAGGCCCACAAGAGATTGGCACCGAACAGGTGAGGGCTCACCAGGGCGCCGGGCCGGGAACCTACCACGATGCCCACCGTCACCCGGCTCGGCTGTGGCCCGAGAGGCCCGCCGGTCTGGGTCACGGCACGCTCCGCCGTGCGGCCCTGCGCCCTGCCGGGGCCCGGCGCCGCAGCGGGTCGGCCGGAGCCCGCTGGTGGGAGCGCCCCGCGAGCGGGCGCGAGGGGGGCACCGATGGGCAGCACCGATGCCCCCAGCAAGGACAGGGCCAGCAGCCCCCGGAAGGGCACGCCGCCCCCCTTCGCCCGGCTCTACTTCTTCTTGTCCTTGGCGCCGGTCTTGCCCTTGGCGCCGGTCTTGGTCGCGGCCGGCTTACCCTTGGCCTCCGCCTTGCGTGCCACGTTCTTGTGAGCCTCCCACTTGTAGGCTGCACCGGCTTTCTCGCAGACGAGGACCTCCTTGCCCACCTTGTCGGTCTTGTGCAGCTCCGCCTTGGTGCAGGGCACCCCGGCCTTCACGGAGGTGTGCACTTTCGCCACGTGCCTGGTTGCCGCCATGGCCGTGCCGGGGACGAGAGCTGCTCCGGCGGCCATACCGAGCGCCATCGTCAATGGGGCGACGCTCTTGACTACGTGCGACAGTTTCATCTCTTCTCCTCGTATGACGAGGCCTGAGCGGCCCCGGTCGGGTTTGTCTTCGCTACCAGGAGTACAGGCAGGTGCCGCCCGGGCGTGGGCGCGCTGAGAGATCACTGAGAACGTCGGGCAAGCGGGGGACGGCTCAGGGAAGCTGGCTCGGGGCCACGTCCGGGATGACGATGGCGCCGGGCGTGCGCGCCCCGGCCGGGAAGCGGGCCCGGAAACAGGCGCCACCCCCGGGCCCGGCGTCCTCGACCCATACGTCGCCCCCGTGGGCCGAGACGATCTCCTTCACGATGGACAACCCGAGACCCGCGCCACCGCCCTCCAGCGGGCGGGACTCGTCCAAGCGGACGAACCGCCCGAAAATCCTTTCGCGCTCGTCGGGTGGTACCCCCGGTCCGTCGTCACGCACCCGCAGTTCGCAGTTGCCTGCAACGATGGACACGGCGAACTCGACGATCGAGGCGGCATAGCGAGCCGCATTGTCGGCCAGGTTGGCGACCATCCGGCTGAGCTGCGCCTCGTCACCCACTACCCGGGCGGCGCTGACGCCGCGCACCGAAACCTCCACAGCGCACACCAGCCGGAGGCGGTCGGCATGGAAGAGGACGATCTCGTCCATGTCGACCTCGCTCATCCGAAGGTGCCAGGCACCCTCGTCGATGCGGGCGAGCGTCAGCAGGTCGTCCACCATCCGGCTCATCCTGTCGACATCGGCCAAGGGGTGAGCCAGCAGGCTCGCCGTGATGTCGGAAGGGTGCTCGGCCATGACTTCGAGCTGGGCCCTCAGGGCTGCGAGCGGGTTACGCAGTTCGTGGGACACGTCCGACAGGAGCCGTCTCTGACGGGCAGAAGCGGCCTCGAGGCGGCCGAGCATGTCGTTCATCGTGCGTGCCAGCCTTCCGACCTCGTCACGGACGCGCGGCTCGGGTACGCGGCGCGCCAGATCTGTGGCCGAGTAGCGCTCCACCTCCGAACGCACCACCTCGACCGGTCTCAACGCCCAGCCCGTCAGCCACCACACGAGGGCGCCGACAAGCAAGGACAGAGCGGGTGCAGCGATGGCCAGGACCACCTCGACGATGTCCACAGCGTGGTCCGCCGCGCCGAGGGAGTAGGCGACCAGCACAGCGCCCGAGAACAGCGGCGCCCGCACCCCCAGGGCGGCCACCACGAAACGGTTGTCGAGGTGAAGGTTTATGTCCGTGAAGCGGCGTACCCGCAACAGCACGTCGCTCGACACGACGAAGTGGCCACTGGCGGGGACGCTGGTGACCATCGCGGGCTCGCCCTCGACATTGCGGCTGGAGGTGAGGACGGCACCGCGCAGGTCGACAAGCTGCACCGCCATCTCCTCGATGGAATTGGGGAACGGGTGGTGAAGGATCCCCTGCGTACCGCGCGTGCTCGCTATGGAGGCGACGATCATCGCCTCCGAGCGGGCGGTGTTTGTGTCGCTTCGGTCCAGGCTTCCGCGCAACAGAGCGAGCACGCTGAACGAGGTGGCAGCGAGCGCACCACCGACCGCCAGGACCGACACGATGCTTGCGCGGGCCCTGACCGCCCCAAGCCAGCGCCACAACCGGGCGCGCCCGGCCTCACCCACCGGCGTCGACCTCGGCGAGACGGTAGCCGACGCCGCGGACGGTCTCGATCGTCCGGCGCCCGAAAGGGGCATCGACCTTGCGCCGCAGGTAGCCCATGTAGACCTCGACAATATTGGGGTCTCCGTTGAAGGTGGGGCCCCACACCCGCTCCAGCAGCTCCGCCTTGGAGACGGCGCGCGCCCCGCTCGCCATCAGCTCCGCCAGGAGGTCGAACTCCCGGTGGGAGAGATCGACGTCCCTGCCCGACCGGCTGCAACGGTGTGCCCGGCGGTCGAGGACGAGGTCGCCCCAACGCAACACGTCTCCCGCGGCCGTGGCCGACTTGGCACCTCTCCTGACCAGGGCCCTCAGATGGGCCTTGAGCACAACATATGAAAAGGGCTTGGTCAGGTAGTCGTCCGCCCCAGCGTCCAGGGCTTCGGCCTGGTCCCACTCGCCGTCCTTTGCGGTGAGCATGAGGATCGGCGTCCATACGCCCTGCTCGCGCAGACGACGGCAGATCTGGAACCCGTTCAGCCCGGGAAGGAGGATGTCGCAGACGATGACGTCGAACCCCTCGTCGCGCGCCAGGCGCAGGCCCTCGCTGCCAGTTGCCGCACCGACTGCCTCGTTGCCCTCCTCGCGCAGCCCGCGACAGAGGGCCTCGCGCATGTGGTACTCGTCTTCGATCAGCAGGACCCTCAATGCCCGTCCCCCAGCACCTCTCGCGCCAGCTCGGACAGGACCGCCCTCTCCTCTGCCAGAGCCGCACGGCCGACGGCTGTGATGCCGTAGAGCCGGATGGAGCGGCCCGAGCGGACCAAGCGGCGCGAGACCAGAAGGCCCTCGTCCTCCATCCTGTGCAGCGTCGGGTAGAGGGTCCCCGGGCTGATCTTGTAGCCGTGGCGACCGAGCTCCTCGGCCATCCAGGCACCGTTGACCTCCCGGTCGGCCACGTGGTGCAGCACGTGCAGGCGCACGGCGCCCCTCAGGAACTCGCGCACGCTGCCGCCGGTCCCGGGCTAGGAGACGCGGACGGTGCTCGAGCGGCCGAGCACCTGGCCCTTGGAGGAAAGGGCCTGCACAGCGACGTAGGCAGTCGCCGAGGGCACCTGGACCTGGCTCTCGAAGCCGGCCTTGGGTGCGGTACCGAGCGGGCTCAGCGAACTTGGGCCGGCCCCGCCGAGCACGAGCCAGCTCCGTACCTCGGTGGCACCGTTCCAGCTGGCGTAGACCGTCATCGCGGCGCCGGAGCGCCGAGCGACCACCGCCGGCGGCTTCGTCGGCTGCGAGTGCCACGTCTGGCGAAAGGCTCGGTACGACTCACACGGGGCCGTCAGCTGCCCGTCGAGGAGCACCTCACCGTCGGGGCCGAACTCGCTGAAGCCGGCGTCGACGGCCCATCCCATGAAGACGTGGCCGTTTGGGAGCACCTGCACGCTGCCCAGGGCGGCAGCGCTCACCGGCCCACCCGGGTGCAGGTACTGGCGCACCAGGCTCACCCGCTTGGACTTCAGATCCAGGTTCAGGACCAGCCCCCTGGACTGGCTCTCGGTGCGGAAGAAACCTGCACCGTTGTCGAAAATGGTTATCGTGCCGTCCGCCTGGCGGCGAGAGTCGTGCTGCCACGAGAAATGGGCACCGGGCCCGAAGCTGAAGTCGCTCTGCTTGCCGCCCATGCGCCAGATCTCCTTACCGCTGCGGCGGTCGACCTTGTAGACGGTGTAAGTGCAGCGCGCAGAGATCAGCACGTTGCCATCGGTGTCCGGCGACACCGAGTTGATGTGGAAATAGTCCCACGGCACCGCATCCTTCTGGATTATCGGGGCGTAGGACTCGTCGAGGCGCACGTGCTCGTCACTGCGCCACTCGAAGAGCACCTTGCCCGTGCTCAGATCGAGCTCCTGAGCCACGCCGTAGTAGTAGGCGCCGTTGGCCGGGCCGCCGAACGGCCGCAGGTCGGCGTGGGCTGTCCCGTAGCAGGTGAGGAAAGCGGTGCCCTGGGGCGTGATGAGGAACTCGTGCAGGTCACCCTGGTAGCCGTTGGCCGCCCGGACCCTCGTGATCTCCCGGTAGGACGTGTCGGCGATCACGTAGTCACCCACCCCGTGCCCGTTGACGACGGCACCCTCGAACCAGGTCAGCACCGGCTTGCCCTGGTAGGTCTGTACCAGCACGTTGAAGGCCCGGTCCGACGGCGACCGGTTGGCCGAGAGCGGCTTGAACCATACCAGCTGGCCGGTCTGGTCCAGGATCATCGGGCCCTGTTGGCCTACGCCGTTGTGCGAGTCCATGAAGATCAGGCCGGGCGTCTGCCCAGGTTTGTAGGTGTTGATGGTGATCGTTGCCGGGCTCAGGTCCGGGCGTGAGCGGTAGCTCTGGACCGGCCCGGAGGCCACCGTCGGACGGCTGGCGAGCTTGGGCGACGCGGCTTTCGCTGCCGGGCGGCGGGTGGCGGTCGTCGTGCGGTCGACACTGGCCTCGGCGGCGCTCCCGCAAGCGGACAGCAGGTAGGCGGCAGCCGACCCGGCAACTGCACCTCCGCCCAGGCGCAACAGGTCGCGCCGCGAGTACCTGGGCCCTTCGCTGTTCAACACAAGCCGTCTCCTATGCCCTCGATCGGTCACCCAACTCGGGCGACGATATCTGCCGCTGAGTTGGCGCGCACGTCTCGGTGCCCGGCTCGCCGAGCGCAAGCGGCGTCGCGGCAGTTCAGCGGGCTGGCAGCCCCACTGCCTCACTGACCGGCCGGGGACAGCGGGTTGCGCCCTGAGTGCAGTGGGAGGCCGCTCCGGGCGGTGCCGGCACCATGCTCAGCGAGGAGCCGACGTGCACGGCTGGCCAGGACGAGACCCGGGCGCAAGAAGAGGTCCCTGCTGCCACGCCTGGCCGGGCTGACCGCATCACACGGCCAGGCCCTGGCACCGAGACGGCGCACCAGGGACTGGCCGGGTCGAAGTCCGGTGCGCTCAGCCGACGGCCACCCGGGCGGTTTCCGCGGGTGCGACACCCACCGCCCGTCGCGCCTGGCGAGTCACGAAGAGCTCTGCCAGCGCCCCCAGGAGGATCAGGGCCTGACCTGTGATGTACAGAGCAGCCCAAACGTTGTCCAAGTGGTAGACCTTGGAGTGGACAGGCTCGGTGAAGATCCAGGCACCCATGCCCATCGTCGCCAGCATCATGCCTGCGAGCACTATCCCCGCCATCCATTGCCGCAAGGCGACGCTGAGGCGGGAATCGTCCGCCAGCAACTCCGCGCCCAGCAGGAACACAGCAATGATCGGCAGGGAGCCGAACGTCAGGAGCAGGTGCGTCCTGGTGAAAATGTTGTCCCCGACGGCGCGGGCCGCAGGCTGTGCGCCGGCCCCGAACGTGGTCTCGTGCATCTCGATGTAGTAGCCGTAGAAGAACATCGACACGCTCGCCATCAGGTAGGTCATGTAGACACCGACCCGGACGGGGTTGAACCGCCGCCTCGCCGTCTCAGCCACACGCCGCAAGCTTCCGCGCAACTCGGGGAGCATGGTGGCGGCTACGAGGAGGGCGCCGACGCCCACGAGACCCGTCATCGTGTCGTCCATTGCCAGGCCGTTGGCGCCGCCCGAGCCCGACGGGAACCACGCCGGGATCACGAAGGTGCCGAGCGCCGACACGGTGTAGATACCCGAGTAAAGAGCGATCCCAGCCAGCATCACGCCGACGCCCACTCTGGCCAACTGCTTGCGCAGGCCGACCAGCGACGAGTACCCGAACGTCTCGGCAGCCAGGAAGACGATGGCAGCCATGAACGAAGGCAGCATCCCGTGCGAGTGTGCGGTGATTATGTTACCGACCAGTGCCGAGGTCGGCTCCTTCTGCGCCTGAGCCCAGAAGGACCAGCTGAGGCCGACCTGGTCCGCGGCGGCCGCTATGCCGAACACGACCCAAGTGAGCACGGACACGCCCGAGAAGAACAGCGCCCAGTGGATCTCGGCCTTGCGGGCCGTGATGGTCTCTCCCGCGGGTGGCCGGAACGCAGCGTAGGCGAGATCGAGGACGAACACGACCGTCACGGCGAACAGTTCGAGGGTGCAGGGCATGATGATCCAGTAGCCGAAGCTGGTCAGGGAGGAGACGTGGTGCAGCGTCCCGTACCCGAGCACGAGGAAGCCCGCGCCCTCGAACACCGCCACCAGCGCGCTGTGGGACACCAGGTAACGGACCCAGGAGTGGATGGTGAAGACACGGGTGCACAGGATCACGAACAGCAGGGCGGCCGGCAGCATCAATGCGTGGTAAAACCAGACCATGGACGTAGTCAGGTCGCCGCCATTGACGGCGTTGAGCCATGGGACGGTCAAGAAGCTCAAGGCGCCGACGAACACGACCCACCCTGAGAGCAACCTGGCCATGGTGGACGAGAACGCGTCCAAATTGGCTGCCTCCATCGCCCCGTCCAGCCAACCGGGGCCGACGTGCCCGTTGCGCGCTGCCCTTGCGTCAGGCCCGGCTTCGCCCTGCGAAGGTCCTGCCCCTACCGGGACGACCTCAGTCATTTTCTGTTCCTCCTCCTCGGGTTGGTGCCCGACACGGCACCGTTACGGGCGGGCGGCGAGTGCTCACGCAGCCAGCCCGATCAGGCTGATCAATACGAACAACAGGTAGGCTGTCAGCAGTTTGACGAGCGGCCCGGCGAGTCGCTCACGCCACGGCACCACCGCCGAGCCCAGGACGGCGAGCACCGAGAGGGCCACCACCGCCGCCGCCAGCCAGTCGCCGGCTGCCCCTCCCAGCGACAGGAACGCCCCTGTCGCCAGGGCGCCCATGGCGAGGCCGGACAACAGCGACACCAGCGCCAGGTGGGCCCGGCCCCACACGACCGGGGCCATGGGTACCGATGCCGAGGCGTAGTCGGCCCGGTAACGGACGCCGATGGCCCAGATGTGGGCCGGCACCCATGCCGCCACCATCAGGCCGGCGAGCAGGGCCGAGGAGGCGATCGGGATCTTGACCGCCGCGTACCCTGCGTACAGGGTGAGCGGGCCCACGGCCGAGCCGAGCACGACGCTCCATGGGGTGGAGCGCTTGGTCAGCGCGCTGTAGACGACGACGTTGTCGAACATGGCGAGGGCGAGGAACAGGGTCGGCAGGACGCCCAAGGCAGAGGCGGCGGCGAACCCGGCCACGCTGAGGCAGGCGCCCAGAACGGCCGCTGAGCGCACCGTAACCGCCCCTGTTGGCAGGGAGCGCCCCGATGTCCGGGGCATCACGGCGTCGATGCCCCGGTCGATCAGGTTGGTCCAGCACTCCGCTGCCGCCCCGAGCAGCGCGACCGAGACGGCCACGGCCAGCAATTTGGCCAATGCGACGTGCCCAGCTCCGGCCATGACGCTACCTGCCATGCCAACCAGGACGAACGTAACGACGATATGCGGCTTAACAAACAGCAGATATGTCGTCGCCCCAACACGGCGGCGCGCAGGTAGCACAACGCCAGCCGCTCCGATGTCCCCCTCCACCTGGCTGAGACAGGCCACTAGTCAATCTTTGCCGTCCGAAGTATGAGTGGGCAGGGCCAGAAGTCCCAGCGAAAGCGGCCAATGTCGTTGCACAGAGCCATCTACGAATCCAGCAATAGCCTTACCGTGGGCGGTCAGTTGTCTTATCCACTACCTCGGCAACGCATAAACTTCAAGGCGATATTCGGCTCGCCGAGGTCCGTGCGTGCAGCAGATGACAGACAAAGCGTTCCACATGCCTCAGACGGCACCACTGTCCTCGGCGCCCGTCGGCGCGCGACCGAGCCCCAGGTACGCGCGTAGCCCATCTGGAGTGCTACGCCCCGAGTGCTACGCCCGGGAGTGCCGCGCCCGGGAGTGCTGCCGGCCTTGGGCCCAGGACCGCCGCCCGGGCCGGGGCCGTGCTCGCAACGGCCGGAATACTGTAGCGGTCGCTACAGTTGTATAGGGCCGAGCCCATGACTGCGTGGGCACGATGAGGAGTTGTGTGGGCATGGAAGACGACGTCCCGGGACCCGCTGGACCGCGGGCTCCCGCCCGCCAGGGTGAGCAACTACCACTCGAGGCCGGCACCGGCTTCCGCCTGAGCCGGTTGACCCGGGGCCTCAGGGCGCAGTGGGCACAGGAGTTGGCCGTGGTCTGCCTGACACCGCCTCAGGCGGCCCTGTTGCGCGCCATTGCCGGGCAGCCGGGCCTTTCGCTGCGGGCGCTGGCCCGCACACTCGGCACCGAGCCCATGAGGGCCAAGCGCTGCGCCGACGACCTCGAGACGGCGGGCTTGCTGCACAGCGCCCACAGAGGCGACGACCGCCGGCCCCGCCGGCTAACGCTCAGCCCCAAGGGGCTGGAGTTGGCGGACCGTGTCGAAATTCTCGTACGCCGGCAGGAGGCACGCATCGACCAGGTGCTCGGGCAGGAGTTGCGCCCGGGGCTGGAGAAGGCCCTCGCCGCCTTGGAGGGGCTCCTGCACGCGGACAACCAGGGCACTGCCCCGACAGTCGAGGGTGCCGGCCGCAGCACCGGCAACGGGGCGGCCGGTGGCGACGGGGCGGCCGGTGGCGCCGGCGGCCAAGCGGCACGCGCCAGGGGCCGGGCTCCGAGCCTGAGGGCCTCGCTGTGAGCGCCCCTCGGGTATCACAGCAGCCAACCCGAACGGTTGACAGCGCTCAGGCCGGACGTGCTCCGGCCGGCCAGCACCGTCTGGCCCTGGTCGTCATAGCAGCGGCCCAGTTGATGGTGATGCTGGACCTGACCATCGTCAACATCGCCCTGCCCTCGGTCCAGCGAGAGCTCCACTTCTCCCCCGCCAACCTGACCTGGGTCATCGATGCCTACGTGCTCGTGTTCGGCGGCCTGCTACTGCTCGGTGGGCGCACCGGCGACCTCTTCGGCCGCCGGAGGATGTTCGTCGTCGGGATAGCCCTGTTCGCCACCGCCTCCCTTGCCGGCGGCCTGGCCACCGACCAGGCCTGGCTGATTGCGGCGCGCGCCGTGCAGGGCGCCGGGGCCGCCGTGGCGTCCCCCACTGCTCTGGCCCTCATAGCCGCCACGTTCGGCGAGGGGCCCGAGCGCAACCGGGCCATGGCCGTGTACGCAGCCATGTCCGCCGCTGGCGGCGCGCTCGGGCTGCTGCTCGGCGGTGCCCTGGTGGAGGTGTCGTCGTGGCGCTGGGTGCTCTTCGTCAACGTCCCCATCGCCGCGGTGGTGCTGTCCCTGACCCCGGCCGCCCTCACCGCGGACCACGGCCCCGGCCACCGCGGCGACGGCGGGCGCCTCGATGTCCCTGGCGCCCTGAGCGTTTCCGGGGGCATGGCGCTCCTGGTTTACGCACTTGTGCGGGCACCCGGCTCCGGCTGGGCCAATGCCGGCACATTGGCGTCGTTCGCCGGAGCGCTGCTCGCTCTCTCGGTCTTCGTCGGGATCGAGCTGTCCAGCCCGAGGCCGTTGCTGCCCTTGGGGTTCCTGCGCCACCGGGCCCGCGGTGCCGGCTACGCCATGATGCTGCTCATCGGGGCGGCCATGCTGTCGCTCATCTACTTCCTCACCCAGTACCTACAGGAAGTGCTGCACTACAGCCCGGTGGTAGCCGGAGCGGCCTACCTGCCGGTACCCGTCAGCGTGGCCGCTGCCGGCGTGAGCGTCTCGCACGCTGTCAGGCGCTACGGGACGCGGCGGTTCCTCACCGTCGGGCCACTGCTCATCGCCCTCGGGCTGCTGTGGGCGTCAGAGCTCACCTCCTCCTCCAACTACTTCGACGTGCTCGGGCCGCTGGTGGTGGTGGGCGTGGGGATGGGCCTGTCGTTCGTGCCGCTCACCCTCAACGCGGTCTCCTCTGTGGAGCGTCACCAATCGGGCCTGGCATCAGCCCTGCTCAATACCAGCCAGCAGGTCGGCGGCTCGCTTGGCCTGGCGGCGCTGGCGACAGTGGCGGCCACGTCGACCAGGGACCAGCTACGCCACTTCACCTTTCAGGCACACGGCAGACCGGGCGCAGCCTTGGTCGCCTCGGCCACCGTCCACGGCTTCGACATGGCAATACGATCCGGCGCGGCCGCAGCCGGCCTCGCCTTCGTCGTGGCCCTGGTCGTACTCGGCACAAAACGGGCGCCCTCGGCGCTCGTCGAGGTCAGAGAGTGATAGGCGCGCCGGCCCACCACTGGGCGAAGGCGTGTGCAACCGGCCCGACGACCGCCGGATCGGCAGTGATGACACCGAGTTCGCGGTTGTAAACCATCGAACTGGTCGAATAGTTGATCGACCCGACGTAGGCCCGCTTGCCGTCCACCAGGGTGAGCTTTGCATGTATGTACAGCGCCCGGTCCGAGTAGGGATAGAGGCGCACGTGCGCTCCGGCGGAAGAGAGACGCCGCAGGGCCGGTCCCCACGACGAGTCCTGCGTCATGAGCACCTCGACGTCGACCCCGCGGCGGGCGTCTGCCTCGAGTGCGCTCTCCACCGCGCCCGACGCCATCTCCTCGCTCGAGGTCTGGACGCTGGAACGTGCCGAAGCGATGAGCCCGAGGAGGACCTGCTCCGAGCCAGGAGAGAAAACGAGGTCACCCACCTGGCCTCTGACCGGCACCCGGTAGGGGCTCTCCACAAGGTCCCCAGCCCAGTCGTCGTCGAACGCACGCACTATGACAGCCACATC
Organism: Actinomycetes bacterium; assembly: GCA_021828475.1. Classification (GTDB taxonomy): domain Bacteria; phylum Actinomycetota; class Acidimicrobiia; order Acidimicrobiales; family Palsa-688; genus JAJZMF01. The sequence goes on along the minus strand of JAJZIY010000017.1, from coordinate 10,608 downwards.
GGCGGAGCGGCGGTCCTCGATGATGAAATCGGCCGTCCCGGCGTAGTACCGGCTGGTCAGGTTGGCCGTCATGACGAGTGCGGCCGAATTGTCCACCACCACCGTCTTTTGGTGCACGATGACGGACGAGGGTGCCCACTCGACGTGCACGCCCGCCGCCGCAAGAGCCCCCGCTGCCCGGCTGTTGGCCCACTTGCCCGAGTACGCCCTGTCCAGGAGCACCCGCACCGCCACGCCACGCTCGGCGTCCACAGCCAAGTCGTGCTCTGCATTGGCATCCTCCAGCTCGTACATCGTCATGTCGAGCGAGTGGCGGGCAGACAGGATGAACGAATAGACGGGCCCGAAACCCGCAGCAGGCTCCGTGAAAACCCGCAGCGCAGCGGGGGGGCCGAGCTGTGCGCTCCGGGCCGGTCCGGCGGGTACCACCGCAAGGGGCGCAGCCGTGGACACCGCCACGGCCACGCACGCAACCCAGGGCCTCTTCACGGCACCGACCCTACGCCGCGCCTGCGACGCCCAGCTGGGGCCGGCCCGGCGCAGCCGGCTGGGGCCAACCCCACCTCCGCCTGGTGCAGGCCCCAGCCCCGAGACGCCCGCTGGCGGTATTCCCGCCGGGGCACGTGAGCCTTAGCCTTGGTACCGATGATCACCGCACATTCGCTGACGAAGCGCTACGGCACCACGCCGGCCGTGGACAACCTGACCTTCGAGGTCCCGCCGGGCCTGGTGACAGGTTTCCTCGGGCCGAACGGGTCCGGGAAATCGACGACGATGCGCATGATCATGGGCCTCGACGTCCCGGACTCCGGCTCGGCGCTCATAGCCGGCAGGGCGTTCCGGGAACTGCCCTGGCCCCTGCGCGAGGTTGGTGGCCTGCTCGACGCCAAGGCCTTCCACCCGGCCCGCACCGCCCGCAACCACCTGCGCTGGCTTGCGCTCACCAACGACATCCCGATGAAGCGGGTGGACGAGGTGCTCAACCAGGTGGGGCTGGCTTCCGTGGCCAACAAGCGGGCCGGGAAGTTCTCGCTCGGCATGAGCCAACGCCTGGGCATAGCCGCCGCCATCCTCGGCGACCCGGCCGTCCTGCTCTTCGACGAGCCGGTCAACGGCCTCGACCCCGAAGGGATCCGCTGGGTGCGCAACTTCCTGCGCAGCCTGGCCGCCGAGGGCCGCACCGTGTTCGTCTCCAGCCACCTGATAAGTGAGATGTCCCTAACCGCTGACCGCCTCGTCGTCATCGGCCGCGGGAGGCTGATCGCCGAGACCAGCGTGGCTGACTTCGTGGCCAGGAGCGGGCGTAGCGCGGTCAAGCTGGTCACTCCTGACCGGGCCCGGTTCGCCTCGGCGCTGACGGCCGCCGGCGCCAGGCTGGAAGACGGCGAGGGGGGTTCGCTCACCATCGAGGGCATGGAGGCTCCCCAGATCGGCGACATCGCCGCTCGCGACGGGTTGCGGGTCCACGAGCTGACACCCGTCGCCGTCTCCCTGGAGGACGCCTTCATGGAGCTGACCCAGGACGAGGTGGAGTACCGCCCGTCGAGCATGGCCGGCGCCGGCGCCGGCGCAGAGTAGGAGCAACAGTGACCCGGACGACCCAGGCTCTCCAGTCCGCACCGACAGGCCACTACCGCTTCAAGCACGTGGCCAGGTCCGAGGCCTTGAAGGTGCTCACGCTGCGGTCCAGCGCCATCACACTCGCAGTGACCGTCGCCGCCGCCCTCCTCGTGACCGGGCTGGTGGCCAATTCCAACCTGCACCACGGCGCCGGCTACTACTTCGGCTTCGACCCGACCCAGATCTCCCTCATCGGGCTCATACCGGCCGCTCTGACGGGCGGCGTCTTCGGGGCGCTGCTCATCACCGGCGAGTACGCCAGCGGCACCATCCGCACCACCCTGGGCGCCTCTCCCAGGCGGCCGATGCTGCTGCTCACCAAGATCGCCGTGACGGCCACGGCAATGACCGTCTTCTGCGAGCTCCTCGCCTTTGCCGCCTTCTTCCTGGGGCAGGCCATCCTCTCGGGCGGCGGTGCCCCCTCGGCCGGCCTCGGGTCACCCGGAGCCCTGAGGGCCGTGCTGATGACCGGCCTGTTCATCGCCCTGCTGTCGCTCATGTCGTTCGGCTTCGGCCTCGTCTTCCGCAGCACCGCTGGCGCAATTGCGTGCTTCGTGGGCATCGTGTTCGTCCTGCCCCTCGTGATGCACGCCATATCGGAGCCCGACCTGCGCTACGTGCCCACCCAGATCCTGACCAACTCGGTGATGTCCACTGTCCGCCAGGGGCCGGGCGGCATCGTCCATCCCCTGTCGCCTACCGTAGGATTGCTGCTCATGGTCCTGTATGCGGCGGTCTCGCTGGTGGTGGGCGCCACGCTGTTCGTGAAGCGAGACGCCTGAGGCGAGCCGGCGCAGCGGAGGGCTGGTTGCAGGTCCAGGTCCCGGGAAGCCGGGCGGCGGAGGCCAAGCGCCTGGTCCGAGCCGTCGGCAGGGAGCCCTTCCGCATGCGCAGCTGGGCAGAGCTCGGCTTCTTCCTCGCCGGCTCCGCTCTCGCCCTTTCCGGGGTGCTCCTGCTCGGCGCAGTCGGCGTCCTCGGGGTGGGCCTGAGCGTCGTCTTCGTCGGCACGTTCGTACTGGCAGGCGGCTTACGCACGGCCCGGGGCCTCGGCCGCTGGCAACGGTTGCTGGCCGGCCGGCTCCTGGGCGAGCAACTGGCCGGTCCGGAGGCACCCCCGGCCAGGCCAGGGCCCCTCGGGTGGCTGCGCTCGTCGCTCGGCGACCGGGCGGCATGGCGGGCCGTCGCTTACCTGGCGGGCAGGATCCCGCTCACCGTCTTCGGGGTGTGGTTCGCCCTCAGCGTCTGGGTCGAGGCGTTCTCGGGCGTGCTCTCGCCATTCGTGGGCCACGCCGCTGCAGGTCGGTTCGGGGCCTTCAGCCGCCTGCTCGTACCGGCCGAGGCGGGCTCTCACCCTCCCGGCGCCCTCACCCGGGTGGGTGTCTTCCTTGGCGGGGTCGTGCTGCTGTTCATCGCACCGTGGACGATGAGGCTGGTCGTGCAACTCGACCTACGGCTGATGCGCCTGCTGCTCGGGCCTGATGCGGCATCCTCCCGGGTCAGGAGCCTCGAGGTGTCACGTTCGAAAACGCTGGACGCAACCACCGAGACCCTGCGGCGCATCGAGCGCAACCTCCACGACGGCACCCAGGCCCAGCTCGTCGCGCTGGCGATGCGCCTCGGCCAGGCCAAGGACAAGCTCGACCACCTCACACCGGTGAGCGCTGCGGCGGATGTGGCTGCCGTCCGGCGCCTGGTCGACGAGGCCCACCGCGGGGCCAAGGAGGCGATCACCGACCTGCGGGACATGGCCCGCGGCATCCACCCGCCTGCCCTGGACACAGGCCTGGAGAACGCCCTCGCCACCCTCGCCGCCCGCAGCGCGGTGCCGACGGAGGTGACGGTCTCCGTGCAGGCCAGGCCGTCGGCCGCCATCGAGGCCATCAGCTACTTCTGCGCCGCCGAGCTCCTGGCCAACGTCGCTCAGCACGCCCGGGCCACACGAGCCTCGCTCAGCTGCGCACAGCACGGCCCCTGGCTGCGCATCGTCGTCCGCGACAACGGCAAGGGCGGCGCAGCGCTCGACCGGGCAGGCTCGTCGTCGAGCGGCCTGGCCGGGCTCGCCGACCGGGTGGCCACCGTGGACGGGCACCTGAGCGTCGCCAGCCCGCCCGGCGGCCCGACGGCCGTCACTGTCGACCTACCCTGGCGTTCCTGAGATGAACAGCGGCACCGACACGCTCAGGGTCGTGATAGCGGAGGACTCGGCCATCCTCCGCGACGGCCTGGTCCAGCTGCTGGCGGACCGCGGCTTCGTCGTCACCCGGGCCGTGAGCGATGCGCCCAGCCTGGAGCAGGCGGTAGCCGCCGACCTTCCGGACGTGGCCGTTGTCGACATCCGCATGCCGCCGACGTTCACCGACGACGGGCTGCGGGCGGCCCTCGCCGTCCGGCACCGCTACCCCGAAGTTGGGATACTCGTCTTCTCCCAGTACATAGAGACCCGGTACGCAGCGGAGCTGCTCGCCGGCGGCGCCGCACGGATCGGCTACCTGCTGAAGGACAGGGTGGCCGACGTCGCCGATTTCGTGGAGGCGCTGGTCCGGGTCGCATCGGGTGGCACCGCCCTGGACCCCGAGGTCGTCACCCAGCTCATGGGCGCCTCCCGCCGCACGGACACGCTGGCGGCCCTCAGTGCCCGCGAGCGCGAGGTGCTCGCCCTGATGGCGGAGGGCCGGACGAACTCGGCTATCGCCACCGGCCTGGTGGTATCGGAGGGAGCGGTGGAGAAGCACGTGGCCAACATCTTCGCCAAGCTCAACCTGCCCGCCACGCCCACGGACCACCGCCGGGTCCTGGCCGTGCTCAGGTACCTGGAGGGCTGACAGGCCACTGCTCCAGCCCACCCGGGCGGGCTGGCACGTCCCGGCTCCCCCAACGTCGTCCCCTCGACCCGGTGGAGCCCGTCGCCCGGCGTCAGTCGGCCGCCGAAGGCTCGGGCGCTGCCGGCACGTCGCGCAGCCACAGCACGCGTGCAACGGGTGTCGGCAGGGCCCAGTTCCAGCGGCCGAAGAGAGCAACGAGGGCGGGCACGAGCAGGCTGCGCACCACGAAAGCGTCGACCAGGATGCCCGCCGCCAGGCCTGTGGCCAGGATCTTGAGGAAGCTGAGGGGGGCCGTGGACATCGAGAGGAACGCAAGGGTCAATATGAGCGCGGCGCTCGTCACCAGGCGGCCCGTGCGGGAGAGACCTTCGACGACCGCCGCCGAAGTATCGCCGGACGCGTCGTAGGCCTCCCTCATCCGGGCCAGGATGAAGACCTCGTAGTCGATCGCCAAGCCGAACAGGAAGGCGAACACGACGATCGGGATCCAACTGGGGATGGCGCCCGCTGCGGGCAGGCCGAACACCGCCCGGCTGCCGTGGCCCTGCTGCCACACGTAGACCAGCACGCCGTATGCAGCGGCGAGGCTGGCGAGGTTGAGGACCACGGCCTTGGCGGCGAGCAGGAGGCTGCGGAAAGCGCGCACGAGCACGACGAAGGTGAGCAGGCTGACAAGCGCCAGCACCAAGGGGAACCCGTCGTATATGGCGTGGTCGAGGTCCACTGTCTCGGGGCCGGTGCCGCCGACGCCGAGCACCCCCCGCATGCCCGATGCAGCCTTCTCCACACGGCCGATGGTCGCCTGGCCACCGGCGGCCCCTGTCTCGGCGGCAGGCAGGACTGTGACTATGGCGGTGCCGCCGCGCCTGTCGGCAGGCCCCGAAGGCGCCAGGGCAGCGTACACGCCGGGGACGCGGCCGAGCGTCGTGGCGACCCGGCTCGCGTAGTGCTGCTGTGTCAAGACCTCCATCGGGTTGAGCACCCCGCTGGGAACGCCGCCCCGCTCCAGGGTCGTGAGGGCGGCCCGAGCCGTGCCGGAGGTGGTGAGCGACCCGGAGACGGGTTGGCCGACACGAAGGTCGGCCACCGGGGCCACTATCGCCCCGAGCACCAGTGCTCCCGCCAGTGCGGCCAGCACCTTGTGCCTTGTCACCAGGACCGCCCAGGCGCGCCACGGGGGGCTGAGGCTGTCGGCTCGCCGCAAGCGGTACCGGTCGAGACGGGGCCCGATCGTGGCCAGGCACACAGGCAGGAGGCTCAGCGCCACCGCCACGGAGACCAGGGGGATCAGGAAGCCGGCGTAGCCCATCGAGTGCAGGAAAGGCACCGGCAGGACGGCGAGGGCGATCATGCCGATGGCGACCGTCGTCCCGGAGAAGGCCACCGCCCGGCCGGCCGTGGCCATGGCGGCGACAACGGCGTCGTCCCCGCTGCGCCGGGTCGCCTCCTCCCGCCAGCGGGTGGTGACGAGCAGGGAGTAGTCGATTGCGACACCCAGGCCGACAAGGGCGATGAGGAACTGCACGACGAAGTTCATGACCGTGAGAGCCGTGAGGCCCAGTAGGCAGAGGAACGTCGTGGGGATGGCCACGACGGCCATCACCAGAGGCAGGATGGCAAGAGGCGAGCCGAACACCAGAGCGAGGACCACGAGCGCGCCCAGCCCCCCGAGCACCGCCTCGTACAGGACGCCATGGCCGGCACGGGCTCCGGTGCCGGACTGCAGGACACCTGACCCGGTCGTCTGCACCGTCCAGCCCGCCGGCAGCGAGGCGCGTGTGGCCGCTGTGATGCTCGGCGCCGGGTCCGGGGAACCGAAGCCCACGGGCGGCGTGAACACGAGCATGAAGGTGGAGCGCCCGCCGGCCACGAGGAAGCGCCGGTCGCCCGTACCCGTGAAGCCGACGACACGGTAACGGCCATGGACGGAGGCGGCTCTCTCGAGCGCCCCGAGCCGGGCCCTGTTCGCCCGAGAGCCGAGGTCCACGCCCGCCGGCACGCTTACGACGGGGATGACAGGGTCGGCGCCACCCGAGTGGTAGAGGGACAAGATGCGGGCATCGGTGACATAGCTCGGCCTTCCAGGCAGAGTGAACGTCTTGCCCAGCCGGCTCGTGGTGAGACCGGCGGTGCCTCCACCGGCAACAGCCAGTACCAGCCAGCACAGGACCACCAGCCGCCGGTGCCCCAGCACCCACCTGGTCCAGCGGACGAACACGTCCGGCGCCATCCGCTCACTCCCCACGCTTCCTCCTGCACTATCTTGCAATCTAAGATACTTCTTCATTAAGGTACAGGCGATGGAAGGGGTTCGCAAGACCGAACCAGGCAAGACCGAACCAGGCAAGGGCCAACCGGCCAGGGCCGAACTGGTCGAGGCCGCCAGGGCGGCACTGCGCAGGCTGACGACCGAGATCGACGGGCTGGACGGCCGGGCAGCGGAGCACTTCGGCGTCAACCGGACGGATCTGCACTGTGTTGACGTCATCTCCAGCCGGGGCCCGCTGACCGCTTCCCAGCTCTCGGCGTCGACATCGCTCAGTTCGGGGGGCACGACGATCGCCCTCGACCGCCTCGAGCGGGCCGGGCTGGTGCGGCGCCGGCCCAACCCCGTTGACAGGAGGAGCGTCCTGGTCGAGGCCACCGACGAGGCCCGCCGGCTCGGCCGGCTGTTCTTCGGGCCCTTGGCGGGGCACGAACGCGAACTGCTCGAGCGGTGTTCACAGGGCGAGCTCAGGGCCATCGCCGGCTTCCTCGACGGCTTGACGAGGGCCATAGCCGAGCACCGGCCCCCTCGAAGCTAGCCGGGCTCAGGTGATTCGACGCCCGGGGCTGGGGGGCTGGGGGGCTGGGGGCTGGGCCGGGCCGTGGACCGCCGCCGGACCGGCACCGGTGCCGCCGGGACGAGGGCCGGTCCGGGAGGCCTAGAAAGCCCTGAAGGGGGCTACGAGGCTCTCGATCCGGTCCGCGAGGGCCTGCGGGCACCCTGCTCTCGGCTGGAGGCCGGACCAGCCAGCGGCCGTGGCCGCCCACCGCGGGGACGCACCGGCAGGCGGGGCCGGCACAGCGACGACCGGGGCGCCAGGGCCCAACGGCGTGCGGGCCCGTTCGGCGCGCCTCGGCCCTGACCGGCCTCACTTTGGTGCTTCATGCCCACCTCCCTTGCGTACTGCCGAGCTAAGGCAGCTTGCCACGCCGATCTTCGCCTTCCCTAAGGCCATAGGGCCTCTGGCGCGCGAGCCGAAGGTCGGGGCTGGACAGGGTGCTTTGCCGACCGTTTTGCGCTCTGAGCGGTCACGTCGCAGATGCTGCGGCCTGCCTCCGGGTCGGGTGGTCACCTCCCGATGGCCGCGACCATGGCTGCGCTACACGAACGGGTACTACCATCAGTCCCCATGATGGACAGGGTTGGCAAAGCCGCTGTCACGGCAAGGACCACTCCTGGCGGCACCAGGGCAAGCGCCCCGCCCACGCAGGCCAACGGCCTGCTGGGGCTGCAGAGGGCCATCGGCAACCGGGCCGTCGGCCTCCTGCTCGGCACCAAGCTACGGGTGGACCGCAAGCAGTACACGGAGGGGAGCAAGCAGGCCCCGTTCGCACCTACACCCAAGGCCAAGTCCCAAGCCCGGTTCGTAGTCGACAAAGGCATGAACAACCAGGCCATCGCTGCTGGCACCACCATCGGCAAATACACGTTCACAGCGGTGGCGGGGGCCAGCGCTGGGACGCTCGGCTACGAGAAGTTCAAGGGGAAGACGTACTGCGGCGGCCGCACCTTCGCGAACGCCGACGGGCAACTACCCGGCGCTACGACATACACGGAGTGGGACGTGGCCGAGTACGCTGCGGGCGCCCGGGGTGTGGAGCGGGTAGTCGTGGGAGCCAACGCCAAGGCGTACTACACCAACAACCACTACGCCGACTTCGTGGAGATCCGTACCTGATGGCCGTCAACCCTCTCGTACACGTCTTGGAGGCAGTGCGAGCCGCCGGTCACGAAGTCGGGCCCGGCCTCTCGGCGAACGAGCGTCACCGGATCGAGTCGGCACTCGGGCTCACCGTCCCTCCCGACTTCGCCGAGTTGCTCGAGCTGGGCGTACCGAGCGGTGGACGGTTCCCCGATTGGCACGGTGGTCCGGACGCCATACGCCCGCTGGTCGCCCGGCCCGTCGAGGGCCTGCTCTTCGACGTCGGGCACGGCTTGTGGCTCGAGGCGTGGGGTGCCCGGCCCGCATCCGAGCACGATGCTCTCAGCAGCGCCAAGGAGGCGCTCGCCGCCGCGCCGCCGCTGGTCCCCGTCTGGGCCCACCGCTATCTTCCGACCGAGCCCTCCAAGCGGGGCAACCCCGTCCTGTCCGTCATGCAGTCGGACATCGTCGTCTACGGAGCAGACCTGGCTGACTATTTCGCCCGCGAGTTCGGCTTGGCCCGCCGCTCGGAGGCGTCGGGCACCACCCGGCCGGCAAGCCTGCCGTTCTGGGGCCAGTTCCTCACCGACGAGGGCCCGCCCTGAACCAGGTCGGGGCAGCGCGACCCTGACATCCTGGCCGTCCGGCCGATCCCGTCCGGCGTTCGCATCGACGCCCAGGACGACCGGCCCGACCGACCGCCCGTGCGGCTGTCCCTGGCCGGGGACGGCACACTTCCCCGTCACGGCGGCTCACTGAGGCTCCGGCGCCCTCGCTCCCGGGCTGGTCGAGGTGGACGGGGATGACGGCGCCCCTGCGAACGAGCGGGCATGACGGCCCGTACCGTGCCGGCCGTGGTAACGTGCTCCACAATGGTGCAGCTCTGACCCCGACCCTGGCTGGCGTGGGCTGTCGTGAGCGCTGCGTCCGCCTGCAGGTTTCCCCGTAGCAATGGGAGAAGTCGCCCTCAGGGAGGTGCTCGACGAGCGCGTCCAAGAGCTCCTCGACAGGCATCTTTCGATGTCCAAGGAGTGGTTCCCCCATGAGCTGGTGCCCTGGGAGCTGGGTCGCAGGTACAAGCCGGGCGAGGTGTTCGACGCCGGAGCGACCCCGCTGGCAGCCGGCGTTTCGTCGGCCCTCTACATCAACCTGCTGACCGAGGACAACCTCCCCCACTACTTCCACACCATCAGCAACGTCTTCGGCGAGGGCTCGGCCTGGGGCGAGTGGAGCCGGCGGTGGACGGCGGAGGAGCAGCGCCACGCCATAGTCATGCGGGACTGGCTGTGCGTCACCCGCAAGGTCGACATGGTCGCACTCGAGCGCGCCCGCATGCGTCAGGTCTCGCACGGGTTCCGGCCCGGTTCGCGGGCCGGGACGGCAATCGACGGCCTCGTCTACCTGACGTTCCAAGAGCTCGCCACCCGCGTCTCGCACTGGAACACGGGCCGGCTGCTCGACAACGACGGTTTCGCCATGCTCAAACGGGTCGCCGCCGACGAAAACCTCCACTACCTCTTCTACCGCGACATGACGACCGCCGCCCTCGGCGCCGACCCGTCCCGCACCATGGAGGCGATCGACCGCCAGGTCAGGGCGTTCGAGATGCCCGGGTCGGAGATCGACGGGTTCCCGGGCCACGCTGCCGCCATCGCCAGTGCAGGGATCTACAACTTCAGGGTGCACTACGAGCAGGTGCTGGCACCCGTGGTCACCGGCCACTGGCGCCTGGACGCCGTCGAGGGACTCGACGCCGACGGGGAGAGAGCCCGCGACCGGCTGCTCAAGTGGTTGGCCCGCTTGGAGCGGGTCGCGGCCCGCATGGCGTCCCAGGGCACGCCCGACTGCTCCCCCGCTGCCGGCGAGCAAGCCGGCGCCGGTGCCACGCCCGGCGCCACCTCGTAGATCCCCCGAGACCTCTCGGCCCGGAGAGCCCGGGCGCCTGTCGCGCCCAGCCCGCCGCTCCGTTGCAGCCGGCGCCACGCCCTTGGAGCCAGGCGCCCCAGGCCGAGAGCCTCCGCCCGGCCGACGGGTCAGCCCCAGGACGCCTCGGTCATCGGACGCAGTGCCGCCGTCATGAGCCTCATGTGGCGAGGTCGGCCGAGCACGAACTCGACGACGTCCGCGATGTCCTCGGCCGTCATCATGCCTGCCCCGGCCACTGACTCGGGCGTGCGTCCCCGGTCGTGGTCCATGGCGAAGTTGGTTGCAACCCCACCGGGGCATACGACCGAGCAGCGCACCCCGTGTTCTCGCAT
>JAJZIY010000064.1 GCA_021828475.1 Actinomycetes bacterium | reverse complement strand
ACGCGCGACTGGATGCTGGCGCGCTTCGAGCATGAACTGGCGAGCCCAGACCCTTATGCGTCCAGGGGTCTGTCACCCGCTGGACTTGCCGCGTTCCCAGGCCTTATGGGTGAGGCGATCCGGGATTCCGGAGGTAACGAGGTGTCTCTCGCGTCCAAGCTCAATCGTGATGAACTATGGAACCCGACAGAGCTATACGTCCGAGCGGGTGTACAGCACGCGCGGAGCGTCAATGTCAGGCAAGCGTCCGAGCGCCTTGCACTCACGGAGTTCAACACTTGGTACGTGGCTGGCCTCGCTCACCGGCTCGTTGATGAGGGTCAGACGGAGTGCGAGGTGTATCGGGCCGCTGAACCGAAGTTCGAGCACGCTAGCTGTTCGTCCCATGAGGGTCAGCGGTACTCGCTTACCGAGATTATCGATGGTCACCGCGCTGGCTACTGGCCCGAACCGGGAGATCCCACGAAACTGTCGATCCCGGCTGGGCCGGGCTGTCATCACACGATTCGCCGGGTGAGCTCTTCCTGACGACCGCTATCGGGACCCCGTGCGTGACCACTTGGGGTGGCGTCGATACCACCAAGTCGGTCCCTACTTCGCATTTGGAGATACGTTTAGGAGTACGGGGCCTAATAGAGGCACATCGTTACTGATCACGCCCATGATGTCGTCCCTCGGTGGGCAGCGAGATCGCAATCCGGTCGAGTTTCTGTGAGCCACAGCGTTTGCCCTCGCTCTCAGATGAGGGCTGTGTACCCCGGGACCTGTTCGTGGGGTGTGCGAAGCTGGACCTTGGCCTCGGGGTGCCCGCTGAAGCGGCCATGCGACCAGCGGACCTCAACGTAACCGTCGGCCTGACGGAGCTCGCCTGTCTCGCGGTGCCTGGCCCGGATCGCCCACTCGACCCGGGGCTGCCCTGCCCCGACGGCCGGGACGATGTCGAGGCCTTCGAAGTGCCAGGTCTGCCGCCAGTCCCACGGTGTGTCTACCCTGATCCGGAGCGGGGCCCTTGTGGCATCGCCGAGCAGGTAGTACGGGGCAGGGGCGAGGCGCAGGAGCCACCAAGCGGTCTGCTCCCTCTGGGCCTGGCTGCTGACGGACTGGTTCCAAATCTGGGCGCTACGTGCAGAGCACCGGTCCGCCAGCGCCTGGTAAAGAGGCAGCATGGTCTCTGGCCATTGTCGAGCGCCGAGCGCTGCCGCCATGGTCAGGCCTTGGGCGCGGGTGAGATCCGCTGCCCTGTCAGGCAAACCGTGAAGGTGACTTTGGGCCACGGCCGTCTCGTACAGCGCTTGGTACTCGTCGCCCGCCGTCTCGGCATACCAGTGTGTCGGGTTGGCGGTTCGAGTGAACACCTGGGACGGGGAGCGGTTCCACAGCACCGCCGACCTCGTCTTCACCGACACCAAGAAGACGTTGTCGATGCGGAGGTCGGCGGGGATCGGGTCCTGCTCTACCGGGCGGTCTGGCCCCTTCCACTCGATCCGAATGGGTATGCGGCCCCTGAGCCCGTCCTTGGCGAGGAGGAAGGCACGGCCGTTCGCCCACGCGGTGGTGAAGAGCAGGCGGTGCTGCCCGGCTTGGTGCACGGTACGGAGCCGGTCCCAGGTCGCGAGCGGGACGTTGACAATCTCGGGCGGCAGCCCCCGCAGCCCCGCTTCCAGGTCGTAACCGAGTGCTCCGAGCGCCGTGGCGAGTTCGGTGATCTCCGTTTCGATCCTTGGCATCAGTGGCCGTCGTCGAAAAGCGGTCGGAGCTGTAGCGCCAGGCCGGTGAGACCCTCGGCGAACCGCTCAGGCGTCCAGACCTGGAGCCCGCTGCTGTAAACGTCTATTACGGAGTCGGTGGCGTCCATCCATCCCACGACGGCGTCGCCCCAGCGCTCGTCCAGGAGCGCATCGCGGATCTGCTGCCGGACGCCTGACGGCAGGCTGCTGCCGGGCGTGGCGGCGACCACCTCCAAGGCCAGTACCCGGTGGAGGGTGTCGATGTCCTCAGCGGCGTAGACGTCGGGTGGCTCTCCTCTCACGACGGCGTAGGCGAGCGTCATCCGGCTCGCTCAGCGCGTTGGCCCGAGGTCCGCCAGGCTCCAGAACCCCGGCAATGCGCGTGTCCGGTGGCCACCGGCGGCGTACTCGGCGAGGCGCTGCCTGTCGGTATCGTTGAGCATCCCCATGACGTCGTGGATCCCGGTCGGGCCTACTGTGCGCAGTGCTCGCTCACCGGTGCTGCGGCGCGGCGGGAGGTGCGAGGACAGCAGGACGACCGGCTTCAGGCCCCGGGTCTTCAGCACGCTCGCGCGCCCGAGGCACTTCCACAAGGTGTCGGTCCGCAGTAAGCCCCCGCGGGTGGAGGTGAATGCTCCAGTCACGTCGAAGTACCACTTGGCACCATCAGCGTCACGTGCGACGACGTTCACGAGGATGCCGACACCGGGCACGCGATAGTCCCGCTCTACGACCTTGAAGCCGGCGGCGGTGAGGATGTCCACGGCAAGCGCTTGTGCTGCCTTGCCCTCTTCGGTCGAGCGGGACTGGAATTGGTCCGTGCCAGAGGTCTGAGGGAGGGCGACCGGAGCCCCCCGCGGGCCCTCATCCTTGGTCGCCAATGCTCGCTGTTCTTCGGCGACGCGCTGTTCCGCTATCGCGATGTAGGACGGGTCGGTGTCGTAGCCCACGTAGCGCCGCCCGGTGCGCACGGCGGCCACCGCGGTCGTCCCAGAGCCGAGGAACGGGTCCAGGACTAGGTCGCCCCTGAAGGTGTAGAGCTCGATGAGCCGTTGCGGCAGCTCGACCGGGAAGGGCGCCGGGTGCCCGACTCGCCTGGCTGACTCCGGTCGTATGTCCCATACGTCGAGCGTCGCGTCCAGGAACTCGTCGGCCGAGATGGAGGGCTGGTGCGGCCGGCCCTGGGCTCGCCTCTCGTCGATGTCGACAGCCCGGTCGAAGCGGCCTTTGGAGGCGACGATCACCCGCTCGCTGACATCGCGTAGCACGGGGTTGGTAGGCGACCGGTATGAGCCCCAGGCGCAGGACCCGGAGGCGCCGTCGGCCTTCTTCCAGATGATCTCCCCCCGGAGCAGCATGCCCAGGTCGTCGTCGAGGATGCGCACGACGTCGGCCGACAGCGAGCGGTAGGGCTTGCGCCCCAGGTTGGCGACGTTGACCGCTATCCTGCCCCCGGGCTCGAGGACCCGGAGGCACTCAGCGAAGACATCGGCCAACAGCCGGAGGTACTCGATATAGGTGGCCGGGATCACGCCATGGCCTAAGGCCTCTTCGTACTCCTTGCCTGCGAAGTAAGGCGGCGAAGTGACTACGAGCGCAACGGAGTTGTCCGGCAAGTCGATGTGGCGCGAGTCGCCGCAGACAAGGGGCAGGTGTAACTCGAACGGCTCGGCAAGGCGATCGTCGGCCGACACGTCCTTTGGGCTGAAGCGAGCGTAGAACGCAGAGGCATCGTGGCTCTCGCGCGCTCCGACGCCGAAGTTGCTGGTCGAGGTGGAGCGGCCCTGACGCCTGGTCACCCCGCCGTCCCGAGGGTCGATTGCACCGAGGGAAGGTGGTCCAGGAAGTCGGCGATCGCCTGCTCGACGAGCAGGTTGGCAGAGACCTGCCGCGCCCGCGCCTCGGAGCGAAGGCGCAGGTGGAGGGATGCAGGTAGCCTGATGGCTGTCGCCAGCCGTGGCTCCTCGTACGTGCGGGGCCGTGCCATGGCACAAAGGTACGCGGTGCCACCGGGGAAAGTGGTGGATAGTGCGCGCTAGAACGGCCGTGCCGGGGGTTGGTCGCTCGGTCGGTCTCGCCTCCAAACGGCGCCCCCGGGCACCCACGAGATGGAGACCCAGAACAGGTGCCGGCGGCAATTCGGGACGAGTCGGCTGGCCCCGCGGATGTCCTGGTCCACCAGGATCTGGGGCTCGTGCTCGTGCGGTTCTGGCGAGCATCGGGCATCTGGTCCGAGGAGGTATGGCGGGGCCGTGGCCGCCAGGTCGGCTGGCGGCCGGACCGCCATGACGCCCGTCGTGGATGGCAATGGCCTCGGCGGTTCGGTCCCAGGCCAGCGTGGCCCGAGGTGAGATGCTGGATCCTGTGGCCGTCGTCTTCCCTACCAGCGCCTGTCGGGACGTGGTGGTGCTCGGCGCCGGCTTCTCGCGAGCCTTGTCTGAGGACATGCCCTTAACGGACAGACTCGGGGACCTTATCGTCGAGGAACTCCAGTACGAGGGTCTCATCCCTGATGAGCTCGTCCCCCAAGGACTCCCGGAGCCCTCTCCGACCTGGGCCACGGCCCGGTTCGCGAGCGGCCAGTTCGAGACCTGGCTTTCTCGCATGGCCGAGGATCAGCCCTACCTCAGGCAAGAGGAGAACCTCGCGAACCGGCGCCTCTTCAACCTCTGTGCCGCCAGCCTGGTGAACATCATCGAGGAGAAGGTCGCTGCGTGCTTCAAGGAAGCTCTGAGCCAGCCGTGGTTCCTGCCCCTCCTTGGCGCTCTTCACGCCCGCAGGGCCACGGTCGCTACCTTCAACCAGGACACCCTCATCGAAAGGGCGGTCGAAGAAGCCGGGCTTCCGGATTGGGACAAAGCCGAATGGCACCTCGCGCGCCCTCAACCGACCATCTCTTGGACCGACGTGACCGATGGCCTGCCACCGCCACCTGCTCTCGGAGGTTGGCCCAATGACGCCCCCAAACAGTCGTTCCGCCTTTATAAACTGCACGGTTCCACGAACTGGTTCTGGCTCCCGCGTGACCCGAGCGGCTCCTCGCTCGTGTCGTGGTGGTTAGCGGGAGAGGCCCAGGGCGAAGCCTCCAGGCCGAACGAGGCCAGTGCCAGACGGCGGTTCCTTCCTGGCGCCGTTCCGTTCGTTGTCCCCCCTACGTCCACAAAGTCGGGCTTCTATGACAACCCCACAGTCGAGGAGCTCTGGCGATCTGCACGGGCCGCTCTTGCGAAGGCTCGCCGAGTCGCATTGGTGGGCTACTCCCTGCCCGCTACCGATATCGTCACGTCCAATCTGCTGCGCACCAGCCTCGTTGACCAGTCCTCGGGCGCACCCATAGAGATAGTGAACCCGAGACCTGGGCCCGTGGAGGCCCACCTCCTGGAACTGGGGGTTGAGCAGGGACGCATATCGACAACTCCAACAGTGCAGGCCTGGGCCCGCCAGTACGTCCTCGGCTCGGCCGCCGATGTCGTCCACGAGTTGCGCACTGCGACCATGACGGGCCTGGATGGGAATAACGAGCCCCTCCTGCTCGTCGGCACCTCACTACGGGACGTGCTGCCGGTCGAAGCCATCAGGCCCGGACCCTTCCCGCGAGCGATCGAACTACTCCTAGAAGACGTCCCTCGGGGCCAGCCTTCTACCAGCCTGCACCTCAGACCCGAGAGCAGGCCTGTGGCCCTTCGGGATCTCTGCGCCCTTCTCACGAAGGCGCCCCTCGTGGACGTCGTTCTCGCCCGGGGACCGAGGGGCTGCCTAAGCCCTGTCGTGGCCACCACTGCATACGAGACGAACATGGCAGGCGATAGGCACCTGTGGCAGGTCATACGCACGGCATCCCCCGTCAGGGGGCTCCCCGCGACGGTTGACTGGCTGGAGCTCAGCGCCGAGCGCCCTGCGTCTCAGCCGTACAGGCCTTCGACGTGGGACCGCTCCTGACCAAAGTGGGGTGCTCCGTCTTCGAGGCGCCCTGGAAGAGCGGTGGCCCGGATAGCTCCACAGGCCCCAGGTATCCTTAGGTCGTGACCGAGGACCAGGAGGAGCTTGAGGAACTACAGCTTGAGCTGCAACTTCTGGCGTCGGACCTGAGTCAGGATGACCCAATCATCGACGAAGAGCGTATTGCAGACGCGCTGAGAGCGTTGGACGCGCTCGGCGTCAGTAGCGCCATGACGCCGCATGAGTCGACGCGCGTGGCACTCGACAACCTCCCCGCGATGCTCGGGGATCGCCCAGGCGTCGACGCACTGCGCGATGGCCTCGCGCTCGCAGCGCGGTTGATCGATAGCATCAGTCAGATCGAAGTCGGGGACTGGTGGGGGGACACCCAACCAGACGTTTTGGTTGCATGCGACGCGAAGTTGCCCGGTGCTGAACTGTTCTATGCCTTTGGGGGGCGCTTGATCCGCGAGCTCAGCGAGTCGCGGAACATCCTCGCCGTCCCCGCTCCGGACTTCGAGGTAGTCGACCCTGATGCCGACTGGCCACCCGTTCACGCAGTGGTGACTAATCACGCGGGGTTCCGTGATTGGACGTTCGGTTGGGGCGGCCAATTGATTTGGTGGCAAGACGAACCCTCTGGCTTTCGAGTTGAACAACGTACGGCACTGGGACCGGAGCTCACGGAGCATTTTCGGCCAGACCAGGTAAATGCGGCGGTGACGCTTGTGGAAGAATGGGTGGCGGAGCCTCCCGCAGTGAGCTCAGGTGACTACCTGACGGTTACCGAGCACCGTGCGATTGAAGTCGTCGTTACGGCGGCCAGGGAGGCAATTGACGGACCTGGGCTGACGGCGGAGGAGAGCCTGCAGATTCGGGTATTGACGGATACTCTTCTGTTGCAGATACGTGCGCCCGAGCCGGATCGCACCATCGTTGGGCGTGCGTTGCACGGAATCGGGAAGTTCGCTGCTGGGGCAGTCGTAGGTGTGGCAGCGACTTACCTGCAAGCGCTTCTCGTGAAATTCGGCGTGCCGCCACCCTAAGGAGTGGTGAGCGAGGTCCGGGGAGCGTTTTGTGAGGGAGGTCGTAACGGGAACGATCGCTCTCTCCGCAAGGATCGACCGAGAACCACGCGTACCATCAAGGGATCGGATACCTCGGGACTCTTGTCCCGGTAGGCGTAGCTGTGCCGGGTCACGGAGCAGGGGGCCACCTTGAGGTTCGCCAGAAATAGTGGACACGGGTTATGCCACTTCCTGCCTACGAGACAAGGCTAGTTCATAGCCGATCGGGCTCTGGCCCCGAGCCTTGGCACAGCGGCGTTGGTGGTTGTAGAAGCTGATGTAGCGGGCGATGCCGGCTCGCAGCTCGGCCAGGTTGGCGAAGCTGTGGCGGTAGAAGTACTCGTGCTTGAAGATGGACCAGAAGCTCTCGGCACTGGCGTGGTCGAAGCAGCTCCCCGTCGCCCCCATGGAGCGCACCAGGCCAACGCGCTCGCATAAGGCGATGACCCGGGCATCGTTGAACTGGCCGCCCCGGTCGGTGTGGAACACGGCCCCGCGGACATGGCCCGAACGGGCTTTTACGACCTGGTCCAGGCAGTCGAGGACGATCTCGGTGCGCATGTGGTCGGCGACGGCAAAGCCGAGGACGCGTGACGAGCCCTCGTCCCTGATGGCGCACATGTAGGCCCAGCCTTCGCCGAGGCGCATGTAGACACCCCACGCCAGTCAGCTGTCAAGCAGCCGCCTCGATGGTGTGTGCGGTCGCCCGCGGCCACGCCTGGCGCTCGTCCCATCCTACGTTGTGCACCAGGCACCACCAGAGCCGTCCAAGGAGCTTGTTCGCCAGGTGGCGGAGGGCGGCATTATGTGTGTCGCCGGCGGCACGACGAGAGTCGTAATGTGCTCGAGACCCAGCAGACCGGCTGATAGCGGCAAACGCCCACCAGTGACAGGCATCAGCGAGGCGTCGGTTCCTCACATATCGCATTCGCACAGACTTGGAGCGCCCAGACGCACGGGTGATCGGGGCCGTCCCGGCGAAGGCCCTTACGCAGGCGGCACTGGCAAACCGGTCTGGGTCATCGCCGATCTCGGCCAGTACTCGTGCCCCGAGCACTGGCCCGAGGCCAGGGACAGCGCTGATAATCGTGGACAGCTCGTGTTCCTCGAAGGCGCTCGTCATTGCCGCTCCGAGATCGGCGATGGCTCCCTCCATGGATTTGATGACCCCGACCAGCCCCACAACGGCGTGGCCCAGGGCCTCCTCCACAAGTGGTGGCTGACGCAGCGCAGGTTCACGGAAGCGGGACAGAACGGCGTCCGCCAGTCCCGGCCTATCGCCCCTGCCGCTGCGTCGTAGGAGCACGACCAGGCGCTTGTGGGTGAGCTTCAGCCCCGCAGCGGGGCTGGGGACCGCGGCCAGGACCTCCAATGCAGCCTTGTGGGTCAGCACAGGGAAGGCAGCAAGTGCGGCGGGGAAGAACTCGAGCAGGACCGAGCGTAAACGGTTCACAGTTAGTTGACGAGCCCAGATCGCTTCTTGGTGCTGGCGGGCAAGGGCGCGCACGGCCAAGGCCTTCTCGCTCAGGTCTGGCATCGGCCTGTGGTTGTGGCGGTCGGTCCGCAAGATGTTGGCCAGGACGACAGCATCACCGGGGTCGGACTTGCCTCCGGCTTGCCCGTGACGCTCCCTATAACGAGCCACGGCCTTAGGGTTGAGGGCGTAGACGTCATGGCCGGCCGCCTGCAGCGCCACCACGATCAGGTTCTTGTCCGTTTCGATCGCGACCGGCACCGAGCTCGGCTCGCCAGGCTGCTCGGTTATCAAAGCCAATAGGTCAGCGAACCCGTTGGCGCCGGTCTCGATGCGCCGTTTGGCGACGAGGCTCCCATCCTGGTCCACCAAAGCTACGTCGTGGTGGCCCTCGGCCCAGTCGATGCCGCAGAACAGTTCCATGCTCCTCCTTTTCCCGGGGTTCTCCACGAGCTCTCGGACCTGCACGGCGACCTAATGGAAGCGCTCACCGGCGCGACACCTCACCAGCCGATTGCAAGCCCGGCAGCTGGCAGGGCCACGGTCTACATAAAGACCTCAGGGGTCGGTCAAGTCAAAGTTGGCACCTGCCAGCGGCTCGGTGGCCCCAGTTTGGCTGATCGTGCTCCCCGGGTCGGTGATGTCATAGTGGGCCTTGCCAGCTGCCCGGCCAACACGCAGCTGGACGGGGCCCGGCTCACCCATTAGGTGATGTCCGATGTGAGCAGCTCGTTGATGCCTTCAGGCGCGAACTCCCTGTTGACCAGGTCCGGCGGGTACGGCGCCCCCGGCTCGGGGTTGGTCGTGACCTTGAACAGCCGGGGGCTGACGCCCACGATGCCGAGCGCCGCCATGCGGGCGGCCACCGTGCCCTCGCTCACGGCGACGCCGGCCTCGTGCAGGTCACCGGTGACACGGGGCGACCCGTAAGTGCCGCCCGAGGCCTTGTGCGAGGCAACTATCTGGGCGTCCAGGTCGGCCCGGCGCAGCCCGCTCGGCAGCGGCGGGCGGTCCTGGGCTGCTCTCCAGCGGTAGTAGCCCGACGCGGAGACCTCGAGCAGGCGGGCCATACGGGTGACTTCGAAGTTGGCGCACTCCGCCGTCATCAAAGCGAACCTTTCTGCTTTGGTGGCATCGCGGCGAAGTACGCGGCAGCTTTTCCCAGGAACGCCAGGTCTTTTTCCTGCTCGGCCACCTGGCGGCGCAACCGGAGCAGCTCGGCTCGTTCTGCTGGGGACAGGGGCTCGTCCGAGCTGCCTGCCGCTGCTTCCAGGCGCCGGCGCTCGTCGCGGACCCAGCGGGCGAGCGACCCCTTGTCCACCGACAGCTCCCCGGCCACCTCTACCACCGTCCTACCGGTGTCGATGACCCTGTGCGCCGCGTCGGTCTTGAACTCCAGCGTGAACTTACGTCTCGTGGTCCCCATTGGTCGACATCCTTTCAGCTGACTCCCTGGTCAGCCGGTCAGGTGTCCACTTAAACTGGGGATCCTCACCTGCGGTCGCAGGGCTCGCCGGTGGCCGGATGGCCGGACGTCGGCGTGCGCGCTGGGCACCACAGACATCGTGCCACACCAGAGGCTGGACCGCCCAAGAGTCGGACGAGCTCGGCGCCCGGCAGGCAGAAGCCGAGGGCCGGCCCGGCGCTACCTCTCAGTTCTTCTCGAAGCCGTGCTGGTCGCGCGGGATTTTCAGAGTGTTGGCGTTCTCGGTCACCGTTCTGACGACGCCCTCATGGAAGCCTTCCGGGTTGGTTGCTTCTATGTCGACGGTGATACGAACCTCGGTGCCGAGCTGAGCCGCCAGGTTGGTGACGATCTCGCTGGCGATGTTCGAGAAGCCCTTTTGGTAGCGCTCGGGGTCGAGCGCCACGATGGCCCAAAAGCGGCGCAGCTTGTTGTCGACCGTCGCAGGCCCGCTCTCGGTACTGGGTCCGACGGCTGTGGTTTGTGCCTCCGGTTCGGGTGAAGCAGCGGCCAGCTCATCACGTGCTGCTTGCGCCGCCGCCAGTGCGGGCCGGACTACCAGACTGGTGCCGGTTACGTTCGCCGCCTGGGCCCCGACGACGAGCCCGACATACCGGCTGGTCGCCGTGTCGTAGGTGTCGGCCACGGCGAAGCCGTGATCTTGCCAGGTCACCGAGTTGGGCCCCCCAGAGACGGTGTTGATGAGGACGGTGACGTCGCGTAGCCGAGGCAGGTAGACGTAGCGGGCGAAGTCGTTCCAGAGCGCGTTGACGCTAGTGTGGCCGTCCGCCCACCGGCTGGCCAGTTGACCGTCCAAGCGGCCCCGGAGCAGCTCGGGCGAGTACGCCAGGTTCAAGATGCCGTTCTGCTTGAGCTTGCGGGACGCCCGCTCGGCGATCCCTCCCTGACCATCGCATTTCTCCTGCTCCCACTCGATGGCCCCGGTGGGGTTCGGCTGACTGGGTACCAGCGCCCACTGGTAGGTCTCGGCCACCCGCAGCTCGACTGCCCGGCCGGTGTCGTTGCACTTGGACTGGGCCTGGTTGCGGCCGTAGGCGTCCAGGCCGAGCTCCTCCCAGCGGCTGTGGATGTCGGTCCAGGCCAGGTGCTCGGCGGCGGCGCGCTCCAGCTCCTCGAGGCGCCTGGTGTCGGGAGCGAGGAAGACCAGCATGTTGCGGTACTGGCGGGCACCGCTGCCCCGGTTCTCCAGTAGCTCGGTGACCGCCGCGATCGCCCGTGAGCCCTGGTCCCGGTTGGTGTACGGCGCCTTGGGACCGAGGATGACCAGCCGGCACTCTGCGATGTCGGGTACCTCGGCGGCACTGGCCGGGCAGACGTGCACACCGGCGAAGTCGCCACGGTCCCGGGACAGCTCACCGACCCGTTTCTCGATCAGCTGGTACACGT
The DNA here is from genome assembly GCA_021828475.1 of Actinomycetes bacterium. Taxonomy (GTDB): domain Bacteria; phylum Actinomycetota; class Acidimicrobiia; order Acidimicrobiales; family Palsa-688; genus JAJZMF01. The sequence continues at coordinate 1,694 of JAJZIY010000064.1, read as the reverse complement.
CGTCCTTGGCTGACGACAGGTACCGCTCAACCAGGTCGCGTGCCAGCTTGGCCACAGACGCCCTGGTCCCGTACCAGTACCGTGCACCCTCGACGTACAGGTAGGAGGACCGGTCGGTCAGCCGTCCCAGGGCATCCCCATAGGTGGCCACCGCCTCGCCGGGCAGGGCGGCACCCAGCTTGACCCGGGGCAGGTCGATACCTGCATTGGGCGACCCCACTCGAGGCGCCGATGCCAGGAAGACGGTCCGGGCGGAGCGACGGGCCGCGCCGTACCGGCCCAGTCTCTTGTCGTTGTCATCGATCTTGCGGGGGACCGAGCTGTCGCCGTCGACGTCGGTGTCGATGATCGTCTGCCAGGCGTGGTCGAGGCTGCGGGTCAGCTCGGACTGCACGGCAGTGTCGTCGAGGGGGATGCTGGCCGGCAGGATGAGCGGGGACTGGTCGAGGTTCGACCACAACGCCGAGATGACCGCCGCCATCAGCCGGAGCACGCCCCTTGTGCGCTGGAAGCCCTCGAGCGTGGACCAGTCCTCGTAGAGCCGTGCGAAAAGCTCGGGATGGATCGGGTACGCCCGCTTGACCCGCTCGACGTAGGCCGGTTCGCGCGATTCGACCGGGAACTCGGCTCCCTGCGAACGGTAGAACTCACCGAAGGCACGAGCCGTGGCGTCCCGGTGCTTGGCCCGCTCGGCGGGTATGGGCTGGAACAGGCGGCGTCGGACGATCTCGAAGCTCTCCTCTGCTGACGCCGGCCGCCACGACGTCTCGGTCCGGCCGATGACGTTGCCCAGCCGGCGGGCCGTCTCCTGCCCGGCTGCCCCGCCGACCTCGGCCTCCGACCCGATAGGCACGGCGGTGGGCCGGGCCGGGTCGTCCGAGACGGGCAACGACACCACGAACAGCGCGCCCGGCACCGCGATAGCGGCGTCGGCCAGAGCCTGCGCGAAGGTGAACTGTGTCTCGAAGGACCCACCGGGCAGCGCCTCGGGGGCGTTGAACATTTGGCGGGCATAGGCCACCCACTCGTCGATCAGGACCAGGCACGGGGCGGCCCGGCGCACCACTTCCTCGAACGCCGCGCCCGGGTTGGTCGCAGTCCGGTCGGCCTCGGCGACCAGGTCGTACGCCGCCTTTCCACCCAGTTGCCAGGCCAGCTCGCCCCACAAGGTACGGACCTCGGTGCCATCGGCTTTGGTGCCTGCCTGGCCAGGAGAGATCTGAGTCCCCACGACGACCGCTCGCGACACCTGAGGCAGTCCTATGATCCCTGCTCTGTCGAGCACTTCTTGGACCTCTTGGGGGAAATCCGTGGGGGTAAGCCCGGAGAACAGGTGGTAGAGGGCGATCATCGAGTGGGTCTTGCCACCACCGAAGTTGGTCTGCAGGTTGACCACCGGGGCCCCACCGGCGCCGTTGATGCGCTGGGCTGCCTGGGTGAGCAGGGCCGTGAGCCCGTTGGTGAGATAGGTGCGCCGGAAGAACTCGACCGGCTGGGTGTACTCGGCCAGGCCCTCCCCCTTGGCCACCTGGTAGAGGTTGGCGGCGAACTCAGCCAGCTCGTACTTGCCCCGGCTGACGTCGTCGTGCGGCTCGATCACCTCGCGCCACGGTTTCAGCCCCGCCGCCGGCTCGGCGAACAGCGCCTCCGCCTTCGGCGTGGCCGCCCGAGCCTCGGCTTCATAGGTTGCCCGC
>JAJZIY010000016.1 GCA_021828475.1 Actinomycetes bacterium | reverse complement strand
GGGCGGCCGGGGCGGCCGGGGCGGCCGGGGCGGCCGGTGACGGGGCCGCTCCCATGAACAGGGTGACAGCCGGCCGTCTGCGGTGGGGGCCGGCCGGCGTGCCGGCGGTGGTGTTCACGGGTTACTGGGCCCTCACCGCTGCGGACGTGGTCCTTGGCAGGCACTGGCTCGGGCCGGCCCTGTCAGGGCAGTACGCGGCGGCAGCCACGGCAGCACAGGTCGCCCTGATCGTGCCGGGGGCCATCGCTGCGCTGGCCTTCCCGCGTCTGGTGGGCAGCGAGGTGCCCCGCCTCGTCGGGCCGGACGCCAGGCCCAACCAGCGCCTGATGCTGGCGCTGGCTTCGGCTGCAGTCGCGGTGACCGGGTCGGCTGCAGCCGTCGTGGTCAGCCTCCTGGCGCGGCCGGCCGTCGACCTGGTCTTCGGCCGGGCCTACAGCGGCGCCGCCAGCGTCGTGGGCCTGCTGAGCTTCGCCGCCGCCCTCCTCGGCCTGGTGACGATCCTGGTCCACTACCACCTCAACCAGGGGGGCAGGGTCACGGCCGGGCTGTGCTGGCCCGGCATCGCTGTGGCCGTGGCGGGCACCTCGGTATGGCACCGCTCCATGACGGAGATCGCGGTCGTGACGGTCGTCGCCGTCTCCGTCGTCTGCGCCACGATGCTCGCGGTGGCCTTCGGCCGGGCCGAGCGGGCGCCCCGGTCGCTCGTCGAGGCCGCCAACCTCGCTCTCCTCGATGCCGAGCGTGACCTCACCGTCGTGGTGCCGTACTACAACCCTGGCCGGCTCCTCGTGCCCACGATGCAACGCCTGCTCGCTGTGCTGGACAGCTCTGGTGCCGACTACGAGGTGATCGCCGTCTCCGACGGCTCGACAGACGGCAGCGACAGCGAGCTCGACAGCGCGGTGGCCGAGCACCCTCGCCTGACCAACGTCGTGCTGGCCCGCAACCAGGGCAAGGGCGCCGCCCTGCGTATCGGGCTCGCCAGGGGCAAGGGACGCTACCTGGGCTTCATCGACGCCGACGGGGACCTCGACCCCATCCTGCTCAAGTCCTTCCAGACAATGGTCGAGCTGTACCGGCCGGACATCATCCTGGGCAGCAAGCGCCACCCCCTCTCCGAGGTCGAGTACCCCCTGCTCCGGCGTGTCTACTCGTGGGGCTACCAGCAGGTCGTGCGCCTGGGCTTCCGGCTCAACATCAAGGACACCCAGACAGGCATAAAGCTCGTACGGCGCGACGTCCTCTCGGCCGTACTGCCACGCATGGTCGAGAAGCGGTTCGCCTTCGACCTCGAGCTGTTCGTGATCGCGAGGCGCCTCGGCTACAAGCGCTTCCTCGAGGCGCCCATCCGCCTGCGCCACCAGTTCTCGAGCACCGTCTCATGGCGCTCGGTCTACCGTTCGCTGCTGGACACCATGGCCATCTGGTACCGGCTGAGGGTCCTGCACTTCTACGACGGAGACCAGGGCCCCGCAACCCCGGGCGGCGAGCGCCTGCGGATAGACCCGGTCGTGCTGCGCGGCGGGGCGGGTACGGCTGCCGGGAGCGCTCGGGCGCCGGGGCGCACCGGCCACGGCGCCCCGACAGGCAACGCCGGCGCGCGCCGCTGAAGCGACCCGTGGACAGACGAGGGCACCGGGGTCAGCGCAGCCCTGTCAGGCGAATGTGAACCTCTCCACGAGCCCCGCCCTTCTATTTGCATTACGACACACAACGGCACTGGGCGGCCGGGGGCGGTTTGACCGGTAGGTGTCACTTACGGCCTTGTGCGAGGGGGGCGCAACATGCCGGCAACAAGCCGCCTCTATACTCCCCCCTCAATGCCTAGCGCAGAGACAGGTAGTCCGGTCGATCACCGCCTGGAGGCACGCGCCAGCCATGCGTGGACGGACGATCATCAACCCACCACGCTCCTGCACGAGCGGCCGGCCATTGGTTCATCGCCAGCAAACGTGCACGAGAGGAGATGTAATGCAAAACAGATTGCTCCGCAAGCTCGCCGTGCCGGCTGTCGCAGTCGCCGTTTCGGCTCTTTCCCTGGGGGCCACGGCGGCAACCGCTGCGGCCAGCGCACCCACCTACACCATCGCCTACGAGGGGCCGCTCTCGGGCGGCAATGCCCAGCTCGGCCTCAACATGAAGTTCGCCGTCCAGCTGGCCATCAACCAGGCCAACGCCGGTAGGACATTCGGAAAGCTCCCGTTCCAGCTCAAGTTCCTGCCGTCCGACGACCAGGGTTCCGCCACCCAGTCGCCGACAGCGGCCCAGCAGGTGATCGGCGACTCGTCCGTGATGGCGGTCGTCGGCCCGGCCTTCTCCGGCGCCACCAAGGCGGCCGAGCCGCTGTACGCGCAGGCCCACCTGGCCACGGTCAGCCCCAGCGCCACCGCACCCGAACTGGCCCAGCACGGCTGGCGCAACTTCTTCCGCGTGGTGGCCGACGACAACGCCCAGGGCCCCGCTGACGCCACGTTCGCTGTCAAGACGCTCAAGGCCAAGACGATCTTCAGTATCGACGACGGCAGTGCCTACGCCAGCGGCCTCGCGACCGCGTTCGACAACGCGGCGAAGAAGATGGGCGCCAAGGTGACCCACCAGACCGCCCTCGGCACCACCCAGTGCCAGGCCGGTACCGGCAACGTCCAGCAGTACAGCGCCGTTGCCACCACCGTCAAGGACAGCAAGGCACCCGTGACCTTCTACGCCGGGTACTACTGCGACTTCGCGCTGCTGGCCAAGTCCCTGCGGGCCGCCGGCTACAAGGGCACCCTGATGTCGGACGACGGCAGCCTCGACCCCCATTACGTGAGCGAGGCAGGGGCCAAGGTGGCCAACGGCACGTTCATCAGTTGCGCCTGCGCCGACCTTTCCAAGAGCGCAGCAGCGGCGCCGTTCGCCAAGCAGTTCGAGGCTATCGCCCACTTCCCCGTGGGCACGTACTCGGCCGAGGCGTACGACGCCACCAACACCATCATCTCTGTCATGAAGCAGCTCGGCCCCAAGGGCATCAACCGGGCCAGCATCGTCAACGCCCTGCACCACGTCACCTACAAGGGCCTCACCAAGGTCGTGCACTTCCAGGCCAACGGCAACATCGCCGGTACGGCCGTGTACATCTACCACGTGGTGAAGGGCAAGATCGTCGAGCTCGGTCTCGCCCCCTGACCCGGTGGTGCCGGTCGCCCCGCAACGCAAGCGGGCGGCCGGCACGGGCCTCTGGCCCGCCGTCGGAGCGGTGAGCGACCGCCGCCGGAGGCGGCACTATGCTCCCGACATGCACAGGCACCGGGTACCCGCAGAGAGCGGGTACCCGGTGCCGTCTGGCCGGCCCGACCTAGCGGAGACCCCCTGATGTGCTTCACCCAGAACTTCTCGCAATACCTGGTGATCGGGCTGGCCAACGGCTTCCTGTACGCTCTGATCGCCCTCGGGTACACACTCGTCTACGGCGTGCTCCAGCTCATCAACTTCGCACACAGCGAGGTGTTCATGAGCGGCGGCTTCGCCGGCTACTTCGTCCTGCAGGCGGTCGTCGGCAAGCAGCCTCACGGCGTGATGTCGGTTGTGATGATCGTGCTGGGCATCGCCGCCGGCGCCCTTGGCGGCGGCCTCGTCGCCTTCCTGCTCGAAAGGGTGGCGTACCGGCCGCTGCGCCGGCGCAAGGCCCCCAAGCTCGCCTTCCTGATCAGCGCCATCGGCGCCTCCTACTTCCTTTACAACCTGGCGGGTAAGGAGTTCGGCCGCACCTCGCTCAGCGTGCCCTACATCTTCAACGGCAGCAACAGTGGCATCGCCTTCACGATCTTCGGCGCCCAGGTGCAGACCATCTACGTCATATGGGCCGTGGCCGCCATCGTCCTGCTGGTGTCCCTGGACCGCGTGGTCGCCAAGACGAAGCTGGGCAAGGGCATAAGGGCCGTGGCCGAGGACGCGGAGACGGCGAGCCTCATGGGCGTCAACATCGACAGGGTCATCTCCCAGGCCTTCGTCCTCGGAGGCCTTCTCGGCGGCGCCGCCGGGTTCCTCTTCGGGCTCAACTTCGGCGTCGTCTACACGATGGGCTTCACCCCGGCCCTCAAGGCCTTCACCGCCGCCGTGCTCGGCGGCATCGGCAACCTGCGGGGGGCCATGCTCGGCGGGCTCGTGCTCGGCGTCGCCGAGAGCCTCCCCCTGAGCTGTGTCAACCCCGCCTGGCAGGACGTGATCGCCTTCGGGATACTCATCGTCGTGCTCTTGTTCCGGCCCATGGGCCTGCTGGGCGAGCGTCTTGGGAGGTCGGCGTGACCACGCCGCTGACCCCTGCTCCCACCCCGGGTGCGCCGCTGCAGGGCACCGACAGCCTCCTGCTCGAGCCGTCCGGCCCCGGTAGGGCGCCATGGCAGCGCCTCCTGGCCAACGAGGACTTCCGGCGCGCCGTCGGTTGCCTGGCCGGTTTCCTCGTGCTCGCGGTCATGACCGGGCCCTCCGGCAGCCAGGGCGCCCCGACGTCGGGGTTCACGGGATCCCTGTTCAACCTGCGGGTCTTTTGGTTCGTGGGGCTCGCGGCCGTGCTCTGGGGAGCCATGACGCTGCGGCGCCGCTACAGCGCCGCTGTCAAGGTGTGGAACGACAAGGCGCTGGCGCTGCCCCGCCGGCTGCTCCCCGACACGCGCGTACGTTACGGCGCCTATTTCGTGCTGCTGGTCTTCGCTGTCGTCTACCCGATGCACATCTCCGGCTTCTGGCAGGAGGTGGCTGTGCAGCAGATCGGCGTCTACGTCCTGCTTGCGATCGGCCTCAATGTGGTCGTCGGCTACGCCGGCCTGCTCGACCTGGGCTACGTGGCCTTCTACGCCATAGGTGCCTACTCGGCCGCTTTCTGGACCGGTGCCATGCCGGTGCACCTGCCCTTCCACCTCAACCCGTTCTGGACCATCCCCCTCGCCATCCTGGCCGCCATGCTCGCCGGGGTGATCCTGGGTGTGCCCACCCTGCGCCTGCGCGGCGACTACCTCGCCATAGTCACGCTTGGCTTCGGCGAGATCATCTCGATCGTCGCCCAGAACCTGACCAGCATCACAGGAGGGCCCGGCGGCGTCCTCGGCATCCCGCACTTCTCGGTCCACCTCCTCGGGGTCCACTACGTGTGGGGCCTGGGCAACCTGCCCTACTACTACCTGTTGCTGGGCTTCGTCGTCCTGATACTGATCTTCTTCCATTCGCTGGAGAACTCGCGGGTCGGGAGGGCCTGGACAGCCATCCGCGAGGACGAAGTGGCGGCGCAGGCCAGCGGCATCAACGTCCTCAAGTACAAGGTCATGGCCTTTTCCATCGGTGCGTCGACGGCCGGGTTCGCCGGAGTAATGACCGCCAGCCAGGTCAGCTACATCGAGCCGGCAGATTTCACCTACCAGTTGTCCATCCTGATACTGGTGCTCGTCATCTTCGGTGGGATGGGCTCCCTGCCCGGTGCTGTCGTCGGGGCCGCCGTCCTGCAGTGGTTCCCCCAGTTCCTACGCCTCCACCCGCTCTTCGGCTTCCAGCAACAGGATCTCTACATCTACCTCGGTGCCCTGCTCGTCGTCATGATGATCTTCCGGCCCGAGGGCATACTGCCGTCCAAGCGCCGCAAACGCGAGATCGGCCTGGCAGAGCACGGCGTGGGCTCGGCGGACGCCATGACAACCTCCACGGCCGAAGTCCAGTGAGCACCGCCACAGCCGCCGCTCCCGACGGGGCCATCTCCGGGGACGCCGACCGCATCGTCGAGGTGCGGGGCATCACCCTGCGCTTCGGCGGCGTCACCAGCCTCTCGGACGTCACGTTGGACCAGCGCCGAGGTGAGATCCTCTCGGTGATCGGCCCCAACGGAGCCGGCAAGACTTCCCTGTTCAATTGCCTGACAGGCGTCTACCGGCCCCAGGAGGGTTCCATCGTCTACCGTGGGGCCGGATCGGACGACCTGAGCGTTGTGGGGCGCAAGCCGCACCAGCTCAACCGGGCGGGTATCGCCCGCACCTTCCAGACGAGCCGCCTCTTCAACGCCCTCACCACGTTCGAGAACGTCAAGATCGGTGTCGAGTCCCGCCAGCACACCGGCCCGATCGGGGCCATGTTGCGCCTGCCGCGTACACGGCGCGAGGAGCGCGAGAGCGATGCCCGGGTGTTCGAGCTCCTGGACTTCGTAGGGCTGAGGTCGCGCAGCAACGATGCCGCCAACTCGCTCCCCTACGGCGCCAGGCGCCGCCTGGAAATCGCCCGCGCCCTCGGCACCACCCCGCAGTTGCTGCTGCTCGACGAGCCCGCTGCCGGGACCAACCCGTCTGAAAAGGTCGAGCTGGGCGGCCTTATCCGCAAGGTCAACGACGAGATGGGCGTCAGTGTGCTCCTGATCGAGCACGACATGGGCCTCGTCATGTCTGTGGCCGAGCGGATCGTCGTGCTCAGCTTCGGCAAGGTCATCGCCGCAGGCACACCGGCGCAGGTGCAGCAGGACCCCGCCGTAATCGAGGCCTACCTGGGCTCGACAGGCGAGGGCCTGAAGGTCCGCCGGCGCCGTTCGGTGGCTCTTCGCCGCCCGCCCGAGGCCCCTGGGACGGAGCCTCCCGCACCACCCGGCGCGTCTGCCGGCACGGCGGACCAGGGCCACGGCCGGGATGCCCGCGGCGTAGCCGGGCCTGGCGGGGACGGCCGGCCCCAGCGGGACGGCGGCGGCCCCGGGCCCGGTCCGGCCGGGGGCCCTGACGGCGCAGAGGAGACCTGAGATGACGGCGATGTTGCGCCTGGGGGGAGTGGACGTACGCTACGGCGCGATACCGGCATTGCGCGGTGTGGACATCGAGGTCCGCGAGGGTGAGATAGTGGCGCTGCTCGGCGCCAACGGCGCCGGCAAGACCACCACGCTGCGGACCATATCCGGGTTGGTGCGACCGGCGAAGGGCTACGTCGCCCTCGACGGCAAGCGCATCGACCAGGTTTCGCCCCACCGGATCGTGGCGCTCGGCATAGGCCACGTGCCCGAGGGCCGGCGCATCTTCCCGCGCATGACCGTACTGGAAAACCTCGAGATCGGCGCCTACCGGCGGCGGGGAGACCTCCGCTCCGACCTGCAGCACATATTCGGGCTGTTCCCGATCCTCGAACAGCGCCGCGAACAGAACGGCGGGACACTCTCGGGTGGCGAGCAGCAGATGCTCGCCATCGGCCGGGCTCTGATGTCCAGGCCGCAGCTGCTGCTGCTGGACGAACCCTCCATGGGCCTCGCCCCTCTAGTCGTCGAGGCCATATTCGACATCATCGAACGGATCCGCGACGAGGGCACGACGATCCTCCTGGTCGAGCAGAACGCCGCCCAGGCCCTCCAGCTGGCCGACCGCGGTTACGTGCTCGAGAACGGGTCCGTCGTCATGGCCGACGACGCCGAGGCACTGCTCGGAGACGAACGGGTACGGGTGGCCTACCTGGGCGAGGGCGCTGCCTGACCCTCTGCCCGGGGCCCGCAGGCCACCTTCGCGCGGCGTCCCGACAGGCGCGGGCGTCCCCGGACAACCGGGTGGGACCTGGCCGCCGACCTGCTCCCTGAGCGGGAGTTGGGAGCCCGAGACCAGAATCGAACTGGTGACCTACGCATTACGAGTGCGTCGCTCTGCCGACTGAGCTACTCGGGCGTGTACCTCTGAACTGCGGTTTTACATCCGCTGCGTCCTACTGTAGCAATGCTTCGGGCAACTCCGGGACGCTGAGGCCTCCGCCGGGTGGCTGGTGGGCCCCTCACGAGGAGGGCGCCGCCATGCGTGGCATCATCGAGACCCGCTGGTGCTCGGTCGGGCGGGACAGGGACCGGATGTGGCTAACTGTGCGCCCTGCACTGCTCCGATGTGACTGCTCGGGCCCGAGAAGTTGCAGCGCAGGATGTCAGGTGCCCGGCAGCGCCCCGGCGACGAGGCGGCCCCGGGAAACGACCGCCACGAGGTGCTCGGTCCGCAAGTCGGACACATCGAGCCATGGACGGCCCCGCATGACCAGGAGGTCGGCTCCGTAGCCGGGAGCCAGCGTCCCCGCTACCCGCCCCAGCCCGACGGCTCGCGCTGCCCGCGATGTCGCCGCCCGCAGCACCTGCTCGGCGTTGAGGCCCAGCACCTCGCCCATACGCCGGGCCTCGGCCATCTGGTCGCCGAAGGCTACGTGGTGCCCGTTGGCATCGGTGCCGAGCACGAACTCGACGCCGACGTCGGCTGCGTCGCGTAGGCGCTTGTCCCGCTGGGCCACCAGCCGGGCCGCTTTGCCCTGCGCCTCGGAGGGCACGGGCACCGAGCCGGCCGCGATGACGTCGTTGATCAGCAGCGTCGGCGCCACCGTCGTGCCTGAAGCGGCCGCCCGGGCGGCCTGCTCGGCGGTCATCAGCGTCCCGTGCTCGATGGAGTCGACGCCCTCTTCCAGCGCCACCGCTATGCCGGCCTCGGTGTGGGCGTGAGCCGCCACCGGCAGGCCCAGGGCGTGGGCCTCGTCGACGATGGCCTGCACCTCGCCGCGGGTGTAGTTGCGCCACTCGCTGCGGTCACCCAGGGAGAGGACCCCTCCGCTCGTGGTGATCTTTATGCCATCGGTGCCCGCGCGCGCCCACGTGCGGACCAGGCGGCGGCACTCGTCCTGCCCGTCAGCGGTAGGAGGGCGGTCGGCCACGGCGGGGGGCACGAACAGGTCGCAGTGGCCTCCCGTCATCCCCACCACGCAGTGCACAACCAGCCGGGGGCCCTCGATCAAGGCGGCGTCGAAAGTGCGCCGCAGCGCGATCTGAGCTGCGTCTCCCGCCAGGTCCCGCATGGTGGTGACGCCTGAACGCATCGCCTGCTGGGCATGAGCCAGGCCGTGCAGCACCTGCTCTTCGCGCGTCGTCGTGAGCGGCCAGGTCGCGAAGTCGGCGTGGCCGCGACCGGCGTGGCCGACGAGGTGAACGTGGGTGTCGACGAGGCCGGGTATGACGCAGATGTCGGGCTGCGCCGGCCCGGGGACCGGCTCCACGACGCTCAGTCGGTCGCCTTGCCATTCGACGGCACACGGCCCGAGGTCGCGGCCACCGTCCCAAACGGTCACGCCTTCGATGCGCAGGGCGTCCTCCTCCGCCAACCTGGTAAACCGACTAGGCATGGATGCTAAGGCCGCAAGTCGGGCCGGCGCCACTGCCAGCGCCATCTCCCGGGGCCGCTCGGAGGCAGCGTCGGCCACCTGGCCCGAGGCCGGCTCGGCCTGCCGCCGGGGGGCGCCGGCCGTGTTGCCGTTCGGTGCCCTGGAGCAGCACGGGCCACACCTACCCCTCTCGACGGACACGATAATGGCGGCGTGGTTGTCGGAGAAGGTGGCCGATGCCGTCGACGGCTGGCTCCTGCCTGCCATGCCCCTGGGCAATACCTCGGCCAACGACGGCTTCCCCGGCACGGTGTCGCTGTCGTTCGACACGGTGCGCGCAATCGCCACCGACGTTGGCCGGAGCCTGGCGCGATCGGGCTTCCCGTGCCTGATCATCGTCAACGGCGACTGGGGCAACAGGGCTGCTCTGGGCCAGGCCTCACGTGACCTGGCCGTCGGCGGTTGGCCGGTGCTCGTCGTCGACTACCCGGGATTGGCCGAGGTGGCGAGCGCGGTGTGCGAGACGCCGGCGGCCGGTGCCGGGTTCTACCACGCCGACGAAGTCGAGACTTCGGTGGTCCTGGCGCTTCACCCCGAACTGGTCCACATGGAACGCGCTGTCGCCAGCTACCCACTGATGCCGGCGACCCTGGGGTCCACGCCCACCGACCTCGCCCGGCTGTCGCCGTCAGGGGTTTTCGGCGACCCCCGTACGGCCGCAGCCACAAAGGGCCGTGCCATCTTGGATGCCCTGGCTGACAGAGCGATCGGGCTCGCCCGGTCCTTCCTCTCCGACGTGGCGGCGATGGGCGACGGCGACCCGACCGCCGTACCGCCGCCCGCGCCGTAGACCGCTGCAGCCGTGGCCCGCTCTACGATTGCGCCGTCCTGGCGAACACCGTGAGCAGAAGTTGGTTGAACAAGGCAGCGTCGGCGTCGAACGCCACATCACAGTTCGGTGGCGTGGTGCTCCCCGAGCGCAGGTCCATGACAGTGCGGCCCACCGTGCGGTCGCCTCTGGTCTCGACCGTCACATGGACCGGGCGCGTGCCTATGACCTCGGGACGGACGAGGTATGCGGTGCAGAGTGCGTCGTGGACCGGCGCCGCGTCCAGCCGGGCCGCCTCCCCGGCGACGGCATAGGCGGCTATACGCTTCTCCACCAGCTTGGCGGCCGCCTCCCCCGCCGGCGTGCCGAGCGCCCGCAGGCGCTCGACGTCGGCCGTGGAGACGAGCGCCTTGTGCGTTGCATCGAGCGGCACAAGCGTGACCTTCGCGAACCCGGCCGACAGCACCATGTCGGCCGCCTCGGGGTCCGCCCAGATGTTGAACTCCGCTGCCGGTGTCTCGTTGCCAAAATGGTGCGCACCGCCCATGATCACCACCTCGGGGACGAGCTCGACCATGTCCGGGGCAAGCGCCAGGGCCGCTGCGATGTTGCTGAGAGGCCCTACCGGCACCAGGGTGACCTCCCCAGGCATGGCCCTGACCGTGCGCACCAGGTACTCCGCCGCCCCGAGCTCGTGCGCCTTGGAAACGGGAGGGGGCAAGGGCAGCTCCGTGCCGTGCATGTCGCGGTCCGAGTCCCGGGAGAAGCGCTTGGGCGCCGGGAAGCCGTGGCGTACGATCGGGCGCGCCAGCCCGGGGTGCACGGCCACGTCGGAGCGGCCGATGAAGTCCAGCACCCTGAGAGAGTTGTCGGTCGTGTGCACCAGGGGCACGTTGCCATTGACCGTCGTGACCCCGAGCAGGTCCAGGTCGGGGTGTAGGGCGGCGAACATTATCGCCACCGCGTCGTCACTGCCGGTGTCCACGTCCAGCACGAGCTTGCGTCCCACAGGTTGCTCCTTTTCGTATTGCGTCTTCGTATTGCGTCGTCGAGGCCACGCCGTCAGTGTGCGGCGCCCCTCTTGTGGTCAACGCGCCGCGTCGCTCTTGGGGCGCGGGCGCCGATCTCTCAGGTGGGCGGGCACGGTTGCCGCCGCCCCCATCCGCTCGGTCGTGGCCGACCCGACGGCCACTCCGAACTCCACGGCCCCGACCAGTGGCTCCCCGGCGGCCATGCGCGCCGCAAGTGCCCCAGCGAAAGCGTCCCCGGCGCCTGTGGTGTCCACCACCTTCGTGGCTGGTACCGCTACGTGCTCTGCCAGGCCGGGCCCGACAACGACCGCGCCCTGCGCTCCGAGGGTGACTACCACCGCCGTCGGCCCCAGACGGCGCAGGTCGTCGCCCACCTCGATAGCGTCGTCCACGCCCCCAACACTGCGGCAGGCCAATGCCGCCGCCTCCAGCTCGTTGGCAACGAGCACGTCCACCCGGCCGGCCAGCTCCTCAGGCAGCGGATGGAACGGCGCACAGTTGAGCACGACCTGGGCCCGCGCTCCCACGATCTGCACGGACCGCGCAACCGTTGCAACGGGCACCTCCAGCTGGGCGAGCAGGACGTCAGCCGCCGTCAGGAGGTCGGCAACCTTGTCGATGTCCTCCTGGACGAGGAGACCGTTGGCGCCGGGGGCCACGATGATCTCGTTTTCCCCGTCCGGCGTGAGGGTTATCATCGCCACACCGCTTGCCCAGCCCGGGGTGACCAGCACCCGGCCTGTGCCGACCCCGGCGGCGTTGAGCTCCGCCAGGCGGGCGTTGCCCATCGCGTCAGCCCCCACCCGGGCCACCAGTTCGACCTCCGCTCCACAGATCGCAGCAGCCAGTGCCTGGTTGGCACCTTTGCCGCCCCCGTGCACCTCCAAGAGGGCACCACCGACCGTCTCGCCGGGGTGGGGGCGACGCTCCACGCGCATGACGTAGTCGGTGTTGACCGAACCGACGACCACCACGAGGCCACGGCCGGTGCCTCTCGCCTCCGAGCGACCATCACCGGCCATCCGGCGCGCTCCCGTCAATTGCCGGTGAGCCCACCCCGCGGCCTTCGCCGGCGTGGCTGATCTTCTCCAGCAACCTGCCCTTGTCCTCCGGCGCCATGAACGAGGCCTCCACGCCGTTCCTCACCGTCTCGAGCACCTCGTTCGTGCTCAGGCCCACATCCTCACGGGCAATCCGTAGCTCCTGCGCCACGGAGGTGGGAAAGAGCGCCGGGTCGTCCGAGCTGATGTTGACCTTGAGCCCCCGGCGCACCATGTCACGTACACAAGCCCGCCTCCAGGGCCGCAGCGCCCGCCGCGAAGTCGTGAACGCCACGTCGAAATGCACTCCGGCATCGCGCGCCCACCGGACCACGCTTTCGTCCTCGAGCACGTAGTAGCCGTGGTCGACACGCTCGCAACCGAGCATTTCGACGCAGGTCCTCACGTTGGCCGCCCCCGCAGGTCCGCCGACATGCTCTCCGGCGTGAGCCGTGCGGTGCAGGCCGGCACGGCCGGCCAGGTGGTAGGCCTCGGCGAAACTCTCGGGCGCGCCCTTGCGTTCGTCGAAGTCCATACCAACGCCGACAACTTCGTCCGTGCGGTGCGCCAGCACGGTCTCGACCATGGCCAGCGCCGTGGCGGCCGAGTCCTCACGGTTGACCGCGGCGATAGCCAGGCCGCTCAAACCGTGGTCCTCGCGGGCCGCCCGGATGCCCTCACCGATGCCCTCGACGATGTCGGCATAGGGCACTCCCAGAGCCATGTGGACACTGGGGCTGAAGGCGAGCTCCTGGTGGACGACGCGGCTCGACTCGAAGGCATCGACCATTGCCTCGTAGGCCACTCGGGCGAAATCGTCACGCGAGCGCAGGCAACGGCAGATCAGCTCGTACACCCGTAAGAGAGGCAACCACGGCCCGGCGTCAGCCTCTCCTGGGGCCGGGTCGGAGTTGACCCTGCCGTAGAGCTGCCCCGCGGGAAGGGGCAGGGGCACGTCGTGCTTGCGGCTGAGCTCAGCCAGCGTCCCGGCCCGGACACAGCCGGCAAGGTGCACGTGGAGCTCGGCCTTCGGTAGCGCGGCGATCAGTGCTGCTCCCACGTGCGCACCCCCCTGCAGAGGTCGGAGACCCCGTAGTGAGGGCCTGCGCCGAGCGCCACAAAGGCGGCACATGTTGCACGCCGTGGCCCCGGCCCGCCCGCTGTCACCTCCATCGGCCGTCAGTCCTCCGAGCAGGCGGCGAAGAGTAGCTCCTTCCAGCCCTGCTCGTCGATCTCCCACACGACCTCGGCACTCGCCCCCGCTCGGCCTGCCACACGGTGGTCGATTATCAACTGGCCTCTCAGCTCGTCACCGAGGGCGACGCTCACGGGCAGCTTCTCGCTCCTGCGCACCAGCTCCGGGCGCATCGCAACCGCCATCGTCACGGGGTCAGGCAGGTCGTAGCCGTCCAAGCCGGTCACCGTGCGGCAGTACTCGGCCACCTTGACGTTTATATCGCTCACGAACCGTGCCCTGGCCGTCCCCAGCGTTGCCAGGCGCTGCTGCTCGGCAGGCCCCATGACCGCCTGCCGGCGGCTTATGTTCCAACCGACGAGCACCTTTTCCCCAGGCGCATTGAGCACGATACTGGCCGCCTCGGGGTCAGCCCACACGTTGAACTCGGCCGTCGCGGTCACGTTGCCGACGCTGTCCGGCGACCCGGCCATCATTACCGTGCGCCGGTACTTGGTCAGCAGATCGCGGTCTCGCACGAGAGCGGCTGCAACGTTGGTCAGCGGGCCAAGCGTCACCAGATCCCGCTCGCCCGGAGCTTCGTTCGCCAAGCGCACGAGGGCGTCGACGGCATGCTCCGCGACCGGCTCCCCGACGCTCCGTACGATGCCCGCGTCCCCCATGCCGTCCTCGCCGTGCACGTCGGTGGCCGTCCCCAGGCGGCGCACCAATGGGCGGTCCAAGCCGGCGTGCACGGGGACCTCGGCCGCACCGCAGAAGGCCAACGTGAAAAGGGCGTTTTTCACCCCTTGGGCCAGGGGCACGTTACCCGCCACCACTGTAACGGCATCCACTTCGACGTCCGGGCCCGCCACCGCCATGAGGAGGGCAACGGCGTCGTCGGAGGCTGTGTCCGTGTCGATGACGAGCCGGCGTGTCACCGGCTCGCGGGGCCCAGGGCGGCGATGGCGCTGACCATCTCGTCCCAAAAGCCGGCCCGGTCGAGCACGGTGGCCACCTTTGCGTTCGGCGCCCGGCCCAGCCGCCCGGTGAAGTCGGTCACCGTCATCCCTGACGTCCATTCGCCTTTGGTCTCGACCACCACGAACGCGTCCTGCACCTCTACGAGCTCGGGCTTGGCCACGCGGGCCACGGCGCAGGGGTCGTGGACCGGGGGGTGGGGGCGGCCCTCGGCGACCTTGTACGTGCTGCCGAAGAAGCCGAGGAGGTCCACTACGGTCCGGGCCAGCGGCGAGCCCAGGGCCCGGATCCGCTCGACGACGTCGGGCCCGGCACCGGCCTGGTGAGTGAGGTTCAGGCCGACCATCGTCACGGGCCACGGGGTACTGAACACAGCTGCAGCGGCTTCGGGGTCCACGATGATGTTGAACTCGGCCGCCGGTGTGTGGTTGCCGCGCTCGCTCGAGCCGCCCATGAGCACGACCTCGCGGGTCTTGGCCACTATCCGGGGCTCCCGGCGCAGGGCCAGGGCGATGTTGGTCAACGGGCCTACAGGCACGAGGGTGACGTCGCCGTCGGACTCCATGATGGTGCGCACGATGAAGTCGACGGCGTGCTCGTCCGACAGGGGCACTGTCGGCTCCGGCCACTGCGGCCCGTCGAGGCCCGACTCACCGTGTATGTACGCGGCTGTGACAAGGGGCCGCAACAGGGGCGCGGCACACCCGGCGCAAATGGGGACATCGGTTATGCCTGCGGCAGAACATACCCGGCGGGCATTGAGCGTCGTCTTGTCGAGCGTCTGGTTGCCGGCAACGGTGGTGATGCCGACCAGGTCGATGTCCGGCGAACCCTGCGCCAGCAGGATGGCCATGGCGTCGTCATGTCCGGGATCACAGTCGAGGATGATCTTGCGAGGCATTTTCCTCCTGTCCGGCCGATCGCAACCTGGCGTGAGCCACGGCCACCTCGCCTGCGAGGCGGGCGTTCGCCGCGATCAGTTCTTTGTTCAACGAGATCGTCTCTCCGCCACTGGCGTCGTGGAGGTAGGCCAGTACCGCCGGGGTCACAGCCTGGCCCTTGACCCCCCGCGCAGCCACCACGCTCAGCGCCTCGACCAGCAAGGCGTCCACGTCGAGGTCGCGCGGGGGCGGCTGGGCCAGGACCAGCCCGGCCGAGCCGGAGAGCTGCCAGTGCAGTTCGGCGGTGGCGGCCACCTCGTCGGCGCCCTCGACCACGGCCGACACGGGCGGCCCTCCGAGAGAGGTATAGAAGCGGGGCAGGGTACGAGTGCGCCAGCCGAGCACAGGCACACCCAGGGTCTCCAGCATCTCCGCTGTGGCGTCTACATCGAGCAGCGACTTCGCGCCGGAGGCGACCACGAGGGCCGGCGTCCGGGCAATCTGGCGCAGGTCCGCCGAGATGTCAAGGGTCTTGGCAAACCCGCGGTGGACGCCGCCGATGCCGCCCGTGCCCATGAAGTGGATACCGCTGGCGGCGCACACCGCCAGCGTCCCGCCAACCGTCGTTGCCCCCATCTCGCCCGATGCCACGCAGTGAGCCACGTCCCGGGGCCCGACCTTGGCGGCACCGGTGGCGCCGGCAAACCGCTGGAGTTGCGAGGGGGACAAGCCCACCACCACGTGGCCCGACAACACGCCCACCGTCGCCGGGACGGCACCGGCGCTGCGCACCTGGCGCTCGGACTCCAGGGCGACGGCCAGGCCTTCCTCGCCGGGGAAACCATGGGCGACGAGCGTGGTCTCGAGAGCCACCACGCCCAGGCCCGCGGCCAAGGCATCCCGCACTTCCTCGCAGATACTGAACATGCTCATTGCCACGAGGTTGCCCTGGGGCCGAGCACGGCGCCCACCGGCACGCCGGCACCGACATCCCTCGCCGGTAGCGCACCAGGCTGCGATACGGCCAGCGCGGCTGCCCTCAAGCCGAGCTCGACCCCGCCGACCAGGAAGCCGGCGGCCAGAGCATCGCCCGCCCCGGTGGTGTCGACGCAGCGCGCGGCGTCGGCCTGGTGGAGGACGCCGTTGACCAGCACTCCTCGACCTCCGAGCTTGACCACTACCGTCGGGACGTCCTCGAAGGGCACGAGAGCCGCCTCCGCCTCGTTGGCGAAAACGACAGCGGGCTGCAACTGGCTCACCAGCCGGCGTACCACCTCGGGGCCAACCGAACGGATCACGGTGAGGGAGGAGAGGTCGACGCTTGCAGCCGAGCACCACTGCCTCGCAGCCAGCGCCGCTGCGCGGATGGGCGCGTCCGCCAGCGAGTACAAAGGCAGGTGCAACCACACGTCGGGCCCGAACCAGCCACGGTCGAGCTCGCCGACCCCAAGCAGGGGGGCGACGCCCCGGTCCGTCAGCATGCTGCGCTCGTCGTCGAAACCGGACAGTGACACAACCACCCCGGTCACCGCCCCGGCGCCGGCGGAGACGACAGGCCCGACGAGATCCACTCCCCTGGCCCTGACCTCGGCCGCCAGCATCTCGCCGACAGGTCCGGCCGCCTGCTTGGCGACCAGGCGTGACCTTCCCCCGAGGGCGGCCACCCACGCAGCCACATTCGCGGCCTGGCCGCCTGGACCGACGGTTATCGACGAGTAGGTGTCGGCGGCTGTCTGGACCGGGCCCGAGCCGGTGACCACCACGTCGAGCAACAGGTCGCCCAGGGTGCACACGAGACGGGTACCGGGCTCAGGCACCGGCGTACACCTCGGGCCCCTGGCGTGCTTTGCGCTTCAAGCGGTATGCGGCCAGTACGGGGCGGCTGAGCAGCACCACGACCGTGGCGATGTAAGGCACCATGAACAGCAGGTTGCTGGGCAGGTTGAGCACCTGTTGCAGCTGGTTGGCAATGGCACTGGCGAACCCGAAGACCAGGGCCCCGACGAAGGTGCCCACCGGCGTGGCCCGGCCTACGAATATCGCTGCCAACGCGATGAACCCGCGTCCGGCTGTCATCCCGCTCACGAACTGGTCGAGCGTGCCCATGGCCAGTTCGGCGCCGGCGAGGCCGCAGAGTGCCCCCGAGATGAGGACGGCGCCCATCTTTATGCGCCGCGGCCTCAACCCTGCCGCCACGACGGCTGCTTCGTCCTCGCCCACGGCACGGACGTGGGTGCCGAAGCGGGTGTGGTAGAGGACCCAGTGGCAGAACGGGACGAGCAGGATGGCGACAACGACGAGGATGCTCTGGCCCTCGAGAGCCGGGCCGATGACCGGTATGTGGACCAGCGGGCCCAGGTGGATGGCCGGTAGGTTGGGGAACGTCGTCGGAGTGTAGGAACCCTCGCTGTGGTAGAGCCGCTCCAGCAGGAACACCGACAGCCCGCTCGTGAGAAGGCCTATGCCTATGCCCGCGACGATGAAGTCGGCACCGAGCCACAGGCTCGCCCATCCGAACAACAACGACAGCACCAGCCCGGCGCCAATGGAAGCCAGCACGGCGATGGCGATGCTGTGGGTCGCGGCTCCGACGGCTATGCCTGCGAAGGCGCCGATCAGCATCATGCCGTCCAGGGCCACGTTGAGGATGTTCGCCTGCTGGGTGAAAGCCCCACCAAGGGCGGCAAGCAGGATCGTCGTGGTGTCCAGCACGACGAACGACCACAGCGAGTTGTTGAATATCTGCCCGAGCGTGTTCATTTCAGCCTCCTGCCCCGAGCCGGGTCACCAGGGCCGCCGGCTCGGCCGTCCCAGCGCCTTCCGACTGCTGGCGTGCTTGCACTTCCGTACCCGGACGGGGGCGCCGCCGACGCTGGAACAGCGCCAGGAGCCCAGCCGCAGTCATGAAGATGACGACGATGCCCTCGAGGATGTCGATTAGCGAGAGCGGCACCTGCGTGTTCACCTGCATGATCCCGGCGCCGGCCTCGAGGCAGGCGTAGACAACGCCCGCCACCACCGCACCGAGTGGGCTCAACCACCCGAGCATCGCCACGGTGAGGCCGAGCCACCCGTAACCGATGCCGCCGTCGAAACCCTGCAGGAAGCGGAAGTTGACGCCGAGGCACGAGACCACGCCGGCCATGCCGGCTATGGCGCCCGAGACAGCCATCACCTCGATCGTGCGCCGCTTCACCTCGACACCGATGTAGCGGGCGAAGCGCGGGCTGTCGCCCAGCAGCCGTACCTGCAGGCCCCACCGGGTCGTCCGCAGCACGAGGGACACCACGAGGAGCGTGCCCAGCCCGATCAGCACCCCGATGGTGGCTCCCGAGCTACCGAGAATGGTGGGCAGGTGGGCCTGGGGAGCCACCAGGTTCGTCTCCGCCGCCCCGGCCTGACGGTCCAGGAAGGGGCCGGTCACGAGCAGGGTCGTCAGGTACTGGGCGATGTAGTTGAACATGAGGGTGCTGACGACGATGTTGACGTCCCACGCCGCCAGCAGTACCGCCGGCAGAACTGCCCAGATCGCTCCCGCCAGCGCACCGGCAAGCATGGCCAGGAATATGAGCAGCGGGCCGGGCACGGACTTGAAAGTGACAGCGACAAGCACACCTGCGAAGCCCCCCACGTAGAGCTGGCCCTCGGCCCCGACGTTGAATATCCCGGCGCGGAAGGAGATGATCACCGAGGCGGCCACGAACAGCAGGGGCGTCAGCTGCACGACCATGTTGCCGAAGTTGTTGACGCCGTTGAAACTGCTGAGAAGGAAGTACTTGTAAGCGGAGAACGGGTTCTGGCCGATGGAGGTGATGATCACCATCCCCACGAGCAGGGCCAGCACGACGGCCACGGCGGGCTGCGCCACGTTCGGCGCCGAGCGCCGGACGCCGGCCCGGGCGCGATCGACCATCGCCTTCCTGCGTTGTCCCCAGCTTCGGCTCTGGCTGCGGGTCGCCTCGCCGGGCTCCGTGGCCTCGAGCGGGATCCGCCACCGCTGCGCCTTCCAGGCACCCAGCTGCCGGTCGGGCCCGGTCTCGACCGGTCTCGAGCGCGCCTTGGCGGGCAGGT
Source organism: Actinomycetes bacterium (assembly GCA_021828475.1). Taxonomy (GTDB): domain Bacteria; phylum Actinomycetota; class Acidimicrobiia; order Acidimicrobiales; family Palsa-688; genus JAJZMF01. The sequence goes on along the minus strand of JAJZIY010000016.1, from coordinate 36,325 downwards.
CGGCAGCGACGGCCGGGGCTGTCCTGGCGCCGTCCGTGCCCCGCTGGCCGCCCGCTCCGACCCCCGCCATCGCCATACCGATATCGCTGACCTTGCCCTCCTCGGGCGGGAACTCGCCCACGATCTCGCCCCGGTACATGACCACTATCCGGTCGGCGAGGCTCAGGAGCTCGCTCAGGTCTGCGGATACCAGGAGGACTGCGGCGCCGTTGTGGCGCGCTGCCCTCAGCCGGCTATGGACGAACTCCGTGGCCCCGATGTCGAGCCCGCGCGTCGGTTGGGCCGCCAGGAGCACTTTGGGACGGGCCTCCAGCTCGCGAGCCACGATCACCTTTTGCATGTTGCCCCCGGACAGCTGGCCGATGACCGCTCCCGGCCCCGAGGCCCTGACGTCGAACTTCTCGACCACTGTGGCGGCGAAGCCGGTGGCCAGGGCACGTCTCACCAGGCCGCGGGAGAACAGCGCGCTGTCGAAGAAGCCCGCCGTGACATTGTCCTGGATGCTCAGCCGAGGGGAGATGCCCACTGCCAGCCTGTCCTCGGGTATGTGCGACAGACCAATGGCCCTGCGCTCGGCCACGCCGGCGGACGTGACGTCGACCCCGCCGATGGAAACCCGCCCGCCCGACGCCTGGCGGGTGGCGGCAAGAGCCTCGACGAGCTCGGTCTGGCCGTTGCCTTCGACTCCTGCAACTCCGCAGATCTCGCCTGCCTTCAGCTGCAGGCTGACGCCATTGACCGCAGTCTGGCCCCGGTCGCCAACGACCAGCAGGTCCTCGACCTCGAGGACGGTCTGCGCACCGGCCAGGGCCCGCGGCGCCTCGACCCGGGAAAGGCTCACCTCGCGTCCCACCATGAGATGGGCTATCTCCGCCTCAGAGACGTCGGCCGTGCCACCGGTCGTGACCGCCCGCCCGTCTCTCAGGACAGTGAACCGATCGGCCACTTGCTTGACTTCACCGAGCTTGTGGCTGATGAAGACGACGGCCCTGCCTTCGGCAGCGAAGGACCTCAGGATGCCGAACAGCTGCTCCGCCTCCTGGGGCCTCAGCACGCCGGTGGGCTCGTCGAGGATGATGATGCGGGCGTCGAAGGTGAGCGCCTTCAGGATCTCGACCCGCTGGCGGATGCCGACCGCCAGGTCGCTCACTTTGACGTTGAGGGGCACGTCGAGCCCGTATCGTTCCGAAACAGCCCGCACCTTGTCGGTCATCTGACGGCGGTTCAGAGCACCCGGCCCGACCGTGATCTCGTCGCCGAGGAAGATGTTGTCCACGACGGTGAGGCCGGGGACGAGCTTGAAATGCTGGTGGACCATGCCCATGCCGTGGCTGCGGGCGACTATCGGACTGGTGATGGTCACGGGGCGTCCGTCTATCTCGATCCTGCCACCGTCAGGTGCGAGCAACCCGAAGCAGATGCTCATCAGGGTGGTCTTGCCGGCGCCGTTCTCGCCCACCAGAGCGTGGACCTCTCCGTGGTTGATGGAGAGGTCCACGCCCGCGTTGGCAACAGTGGGGCCGAACCTCTTGGTGATACCGACCGTTCTAAGGGCCGGCGGCGCCTCGGTTGCAGAATTGACAGAGTCGGTCATGTCCCTGAGATGGAGCCCCTGGTAGTAATTGCCGGCCGTGTACTTGTTTTGCCTATTTGCTTGCCGAGAGGCAGTAGGGGGGCACGCAGGGCACGTTCACCTTGCCGGAGGTGACCTTGGCGCTGTACGCGGCCAGGGCGTTCGAGATGGACTTGGGGACCAGCTTGTTGTTGAGCAGCAAGGCGATGCCGTTGTTCGACAGGCCGTACACGTACTGGTGGTTGTACTTGAGAGTGCCGGCTTTGGCCAGCTTCAGCAGGTCGAACACCGAGACGTCCACGTTCTTCAGGTCGCTTGCCAGGACGTTCTTCGGGTAGAGGCCGTTCTGGTTGGAGTCCACGCCGATCGAGTAGCGGTTGACATGGGCCGAGGCCTTGAGCACGCCGAGACCGGAGCCGCCGGCGGCCGCAAAGATGGCGTCGGCACCCTGGTTGTACATCTCGATTGCCTGGTTGTAACCGGTCTGGGGGTCCGTGAAGCTGCCCACGTAGCTCGTGAGCACCTTGATCTTGGGGTTCACCACGTGGGCGCCCTTGACGAAGCCGACGACGAAGTCGCGTATGACCGGTATGTTCATGCCGCCGACGATGCCGACGACGTCAGAACCCTTGGACAAGGGGAACTGCTTGGTATGGGTGGTGACCAACGCGCTGAGCACACCTGCCAGGAAGGCGCCGTCGTTCTGCAGGTAGACGATGCTGGCAACGTTCGGGGCGGCGACGTCGTCGTCGAACATTATGTAGTGCTGCGCTGGGAACTGCTTGGCCACAGCTTGCAGGTCCTGGGCCACCTGGCTCGAGCCCGTGACCACGACGTTGTAACCCTGCCCGCTGACAGCCTTCAGGTCCGGGGTCCACTGTGAGGTGTCCGTGGTGCCCTGCACCGTCTTCACGATCGCACCGAGGCGCTGGTGGGCCCAAGTGATCCCCTTTTCGCCACTGTCGAAGAAGCCGAGGTCGCCCAGGTTGCCAGGTACCATATAGGCAACCTTGAAAGTCTTGGTGCTCGCCGCCGTCGCCGGGATTCCCCAGGCAGCAACGAGACTTGTCATGGCGGCCAAGGCGGCCCCGATACGAGCCGATTTCTTGAATCTGGGCTTGTGCCCCATTAGGGTTCCTCTCTTTCTTCTTGGTTTGCCCCCGGCGCTCCCACGAGCGCAGTACTGGGTGCCATCAGGCCCCAGCCGGGGGTTGCTTTCTTGAAATGCGGTGCCACCAGTCTCTTGGCTGGGGCACACCGTGGTGCACCCGTGGGCGTCGCCTGCACGCCGGCGCCTCCAGGGTGGCGGCGACGCCCGTCATGATGGCCGTCCGGGCGCAGGGGCGACCGCCGCGGCTGCATAACCGTCCTGCTCTTCCCCGGCGCAGCCACAGGTGCGCCTGACCACGAGGCGGACCGGCAGGCACTCGGGCTCGGGCGCCGGGCTGCCTGCGGGACCTGGTTGAGGAGCGAGGACGAGCTCGACCGTCCTGCGGCCGAGCTCTTCGATGGGTTGGGCGACCGTGGACAGGGGCGGGTTGGTGTAGGCAGACTCGGCGATGCCGTCGAACGACACCAGGGCCACGTCCTCGGGGACGCGCACTCCGGTTTCGTGCGCCCATCGCAGGACGCCTATCGCCTGTTCGTCGCTCTGGGCGAAGATCGCCGTCGGCCGCGAACGCCCTGTGAAAAGCTCCCGGGCAGCCACGTAACCCTCGTCCCGGCGGAAGCGGCTCCGAGCCAGCGACTTTGTCTTGGGTCTCATGCCGGCTTCGCGCAGGGCTCGACGCCAACCCTGGGTCCTCTCCTGTGCGGGGTGCAGGTTGGTGGGACCGGCCAAACAGACGACCTCGGCATGGCCGTGCTCGAGCAGGTGGCGGGTAGCCATATAGGCTCCCCCCTCGTTGTCGACGGTCAGCGAGGGCGCCCACAGGTCCGACGGGTGCCGGTCCAGCAGCACCAGCGGGGTGCTGGCGCCCTGCAGGGCACTGGCGGTCCGCCCGGGAAGAGCGGGTTGGCCTATGTCCGACTCTGCGATGAGTATCACGCCGTCTACCTGGCGCTCGAGAAATGTCCGCACGTAAGCGGCCTGCCGGGTGTCGTCCTGGCTCGAATTGCCCAGCAGGAGCACATATCCCTGGGCAAATGCCGCCTCCTCGACCGCCTTGGCCAGTTGGGCGAAGAAGGGGTTGACGTTGTCCGGCACGACCAAGCCGATGGTGTAGGTCTTCTGCGTCCGCAGCGCGCGAGCAAGACCGTTGGGACGGTAACCGAGATCCTCGATGGCTCGCAGGACTTTGGACCGGGTGGCGGCCGAAACCTTCCTCGGGCCGCCGTTGACCACGTAGCTCACGACAGCAGATGAGGTGCCGGCACGACCGGCGACGTCATCACGGGTGACCATCCCTCGCCCCCTACCTCGCATCTACAGGTGTAGACGGTCATGTTAACGATCCGCCCTTTCGGCGTCAAGGGGCACCCTTCAGTTGCGGGTACGGGCAGCCCGGCGGCGGGTCGAGGACAGCCGTGCCGCTGGCCGGGTCATGAGGAGCAGCCGCGGGAGAGACCGGGGTCGCGATCCCCATTAGGCTGGGCAGTGTGAAGCAGAGCGCGACCAAGCAGGGTGGCAGCCCGGACAGGCAGGGCGCCGGCAAGGCCAGGAAGAAGCGCCGGCTGCGGGACGCCATCGGTCGCAAGTTCATGACCGTGCCCCTGCTGAGGCGCTGGTACATCCGCCGGATGCTCAAGTACATCGACAAGTCCCGGGAAAAGGGCCGGCCGCTACCGGAGGGCCTGACCGAAGTGGCCCGGTACCTCTCGCGGGTCCCAAAGTACGACCGCGCCAAGAAGTTCGAGGAAGCCATCAAGGCCAACCAGGAAGTCGAGGACGCCCAGGCGATGGGCCGGGAGCTGAGGCGCGCCACTTCGCGTCAACGCAAGAGCGGCAAGAGCGGCGGCTACCGTCCGGGACTGCCACCCGGCGCCCTCAAGCAGGGCGGCCGCACGCGCCCGCGCTGACAGCGCCAGCCGCTTCCCCCCTCCCGATCACGTGCCCGACATGCGCGGCGGGTCGCCCACCTCGCGGTACAGGGCTCCCGCAACGCCCCGCGGGCGCTCAGTCGGCCCTGCTCTGCTCCAATGTGGCGCACAGATCGCGAGCCCAGCCGAGAGCCTTCAGGTAGCACGTGTCGGCGGCGCTGTCCGCGATACCGCTCGTCGCGTGGCCGGCACCGACCTCCCAGGCCACGACATCTGCGACGACCGGGCCGAGCAGGCCGGTACGCCCGAGGACTGCGTCCTGGACCTCGGAGGTCAGGGCCAGGCCGCCGACGACGACCTCGAGGGAGACGCCGAGGAGGATGTCCAGGGCGGACACCAAGCCTGCGGTGAAAGCCTGCTCGGCGAGGGCCGGGAAGAGCCGCTCGGCCACCAGTTCGGCCATCTTGGCCCTCGTCATGGCCATGACCAGTTGCTCGTCGTCTCCCTCGCTGGTGTCGTCTGCCAGCATCATGAGCGAGACCCAGGCCCGCAAGCGGCGCTGGCCGACGAGGACCACGCCCTCACGCACCGAACTGAGCCGCCGCGACAAGCCGCGGGCTGCTCCGGCGCCTGCCATGCGCAGGAAGCGGTAGCTGAGGGCGGCGTCGCCCTTCACGATGTCCTCGATCTCCTTGGCGGAGACGGCCGGGTCGCACGTCCGCTCGAGTATGCGCAGGCAGGCCAGCCGGCTCGGCGAGATGGCCCTGCCCTCCAGTACCTCGGGCCGGGACAGCAGGTAGCCCTGGAAGAGGTCGAAACCGAGGTCCTGGCACGCCTTCAGCTGCTCGCGCGACTCGACCCTCTTGGCCACGAGCCGCGACCCGTAGGCGGAGCAGTAGATCGCGGCGGCCCGCAACTGGTCCGCCGACAGCTCGCTGACGTCGATCTTTATCATGGAGACCAGCTCGAGCAACGGGTCGTAGGAGTCCCGCAGACGACCGTCGGCTGCCAAGGTGTAGCCGTTTTGGGCAAGGCGGCGGCAGCCTGCGACGACGTCGGGGTCACCGGGCACCTCCTCGACGATGTCGAGGACCGTCTGGCGCGGAGGGAAGGGGATCTCGTTGTCGCCCACGAGGTACGAGCGCGTCGTGTTCAAGAAGGCGAGCTTGTCCCCGACCAGGCTTGCCAGCCCGATGTCGAGGCAGGCGCGCACCAGGACGTCGGCGGTCATGGCGTCGCCTCCACCTCCGGGTGCAGCACCCCGGAAGAGCAGCTCGTAACCGACCACCCGCAGGTGGACGTCGAACACTGGCTGGCGGGCGACCATGAACTTGCTCATCTTTGCCACTCGGCCTCCAGGGGGGCGCCGGCGCCGGGCCCCGCCGACAGATCAGATCGGCGGCCGCCGGCCGGATCTCAGCCACCACCAGGGCTGCGCGCGCAAACGGCGAAGCTCTCGCTGGCCGGACCTGCGACGCCACAGGCCGAGCCGGCCGGGACACGGGGGGGCCCGAGCCCATCCCGGCCCGCTACAGCCGGAAGACCGACTTGGGCAGGTGGTACGCGAAGTCGGCTGCGAGGTCGAGGGCGTCCTGACCGTCCAGGCGGTGCTCGACCACCAGGCGGGCGAGGAAGGAGCAGTGAGCCCTACGAGCCAGGTCGTGGCGGGCCGGCACCGAACAGTAAGCCCTGGTGTCGTCGACGAAACCAGCCGACTTGGAGAAGCCGGCCGTCTCGGTGACCGCCGACCAGAACCGGTTCATGGAGTCGGGGGCGTCGAGGAACCACCACGGCGCACCGAGCCACAGGGCCGGGTAGTAACTGGCCATCGGTGCCAGCTCCCGGGAGAATGTCGTCTCGTCGACGGTGAAGGCCACCAGCCGGAAGGCGGGGTGGGACCCGAAGCGGCCGAGCAGGCTGGCCAAAGCGGACGTGAAAGCCGTGGGGACCGGGAAGTCCGCCCCCATGTCCGGGCCGAAGCGGACCAGGGACGGCGTGTCGTGGCCGCGGTCGACACCGGGGTGCAACTGCATCACGAGGCCGTCGTCGGCCGACATGCGCGCCATCTCCATCAGCATGTGGGAGGCGAAAGCGGCCTCGTCACCCTGGTCCCGCCGGCCCGAACGCAGGCGGTCGTAGAGCCGCGACGCTTCCCAGTCGCTGAGGCCCACGGCGTCGGCGGTCCAGTGGCCGTGGTCGGTGGCCGTGGCCCCCAGGGCACGGAACGCCTCCCTGCGTGACTCGAGCGCTGCGATGTACCCGCTGTAGGAGGCGGTCGAGATGCCCGAGACTGCGCCGAGGCGCTCGACGAGCTTCCCCCAGTCGCGGACGTGCCCCGGGTCCGCGAGCGCGTCGGGGCGGAAGGTGGGCACCACCCGCCCGTCCCAGCTCGGGTCGTCCCGCAGGGCACGGTGGGCGGCGAGGTCGTCGAGGGGGGAGTCCGTGGTGGCGAGGACCTCGAGGCCGAAGTGCCTGTAGAGGGCACGTGGGCGCATACCGGGCTCCGCGAGCCGGCTCGCTATCAGGTCGTAGGTGTCGTCCGCCGTCTCCTCCCCGAGGGGCTCGCGGATGCCGAACAGGTCGGCCAGCTCGTGCTCCAGCCACAGGCGCATCACGGTGCCCCGGAACACCGGCCAGTGCCGGCAGAGCAACCGCCAGACGTTGCGGGGGGTGCCAGCGTCGGGCCATCCGACCTGCGCCGCCCCATCCAGCACGGGCACGCCGAGCTCCTCGAGGGGGATGCCCTGGGCGTGGAGCAGGCGCAGGACATAGTGGTCGGGCCGCACCAGCAGCTCCACCGGCCCGGCGTACGGCTCGTCGCGCAGGAGGATGCCGGCGTCGACGTGGCCGTGAGGCGAGAGGATGGGCAGGCCCGCCACCGCCTCGTAGAGCTCGCGGGCAACCGCCCTGGTGGCGGGGTCGGCCGGCAGGAGCCGGTCAGGATGAGGAAAGGCCGTCACCGGGCCCTGCTGATCGCCCACGGGCGAAGGTTACCCCCTGCAACGGTGCCGGCCTGGGACCGTGGACCGCCTGCGAGGGCGGCTCAGCGGTCCTCGGCCACTCACCCCTGCTCCGCCACCTCGTCAACCACCGGCGTCCGGCCCCGGTCGTTGCGGCGACGCGAGAGGACCCGGTGGGTCACGAAGGCGACGAACACCACCGCCACGACCGCGCCGAAGTACAGCTCGTAGCGGACCAGATCGTGGTAGACGGAGTTGATGTTGCTCCCGGCGGTGTAGCCGACGGTGGTCCACAGGCCGACCCAGAGGGCGGCCCCGAGGGCGTTGAGAGGCAGGAACCTGGTGGACCACGGCATGTCCGAGATCCCGGCGATGATGCCGTTGGCCTGCCGGAGCCCCTCTATGAACCGTGCGATCGTCACCACCTTGCCGCCGTGGCGGGTGAAGAACTCCTGCGCCCCGTCGAGGCGCTTCGGCGTCAGGAACACGTACCTGCCCCAGCGCAGCGCCAGGGCGCGACCGCCCAGCCGGCCGATCAGGTACCCGATGTTGTCACCGATCACGGCGGCTACGAAGGCGACGAGGGCGACGATGACCACGTTGAGCCGTCCCGCCCCCGCATAGATGGCCGCTGCGATCAGCACCGTCTCGCCCGGCGCGGGGACACCGAAGTCCTCGAGGAGCACGAGGCCGCCCACGGCCAGATAGCCGTAGTTGCGAAGGACCGGCTCCAGGGCGTGGAATATGCCCGGCAGCTGGGGGGAGACGCTCACCGGGCGCCGAGGTGCAGGGCCGGGGGCCTCATCCAGACCACCATAACAAGGACTAAGTTCTTGGCGTGGCCTCCTTCGACAAGCCGGCTTCGCCGCGCCTGGCCGTGCTCGTCTCCGGCAGCGGCACGATCCTCGAGGCGATGCTCGCCGCCGGCCTAGAGGCGGCCGTGGTGGTTGCAGACCGGCCCTGCCGCGCGCTCGAGGTGGCCGAAGCCGCCGGACTGCCCTTCGAGCTGGTGGTACGAGAGAGCTTCGGACGGGACTTCGACAGGGACGCCTATACATCCCTCGTAGTGGGAGCCCTGCGCTCGCACGGGGCCGACGTCGTCGCCATGGCCGGGTTCGGGACCATCCTCGGGCCCGGGATGTTCGCCGCCTTCCCAGGACGGATCCTCAACACCCACCCCGCACTGCTGCCCGCGTTCAGGGGGTGGCACGCTGTACGCGACGCGCTCGGCGCCGGAGTGAGGGTCACGGGCACGACGGTGCATATCGCCACCGAGCACGTCGACGACGGGCCGGTGCTGGCCCAGGAGACGGTGCCCGTTGAGCCGGGTGACACCGAGGCCACGCTGCACGAAAGGATAAAATCGGTCGAACGGCGGTTGTACCCCGAGACGGTCCGCCGCTTCATGGACAGCCTCGCCGGCGGCCGGCTCGTGGAGGAGCAACCGACGTGGAAGCCCTGAAAGCCGGCGGCTCGTACCCCGGAGCGGAGCCACGGCCGACGTGGAGGCGAGGCAGATGACGGCAACGATCATGTCAGGCGCACCGGTGGCGGACGCCGCCCTCGCGGAGGTGGCGACCGGGGTCGCGACGCTGCGCCAACAGGGCAGGACGGTCGGGCTCGGCACGGTGCTCGTCGGCGACGACCCGGCCAGCGCCCACTACGTCGCCCGCAAGCACGAGATGTGCGAGCGGTACGGGATCAGGTCCGTGGACGTGCGCCTCCCGGAGACGGCCACTCAGGCCGACCTGCTGCGAGCGGTCGACCGCCTCAACGACGACGCCGGCGTTGACGGCTTCCTCATCCAGAACCCGGTGCCGGCCGGCTTCGACTACAACCAGGCCCTGGCCCGTGTCCGGCCCGACAAGGACGCGGACGGCCTGCACCCCGTCAACCTCGGCTACCTGGCCCTGGGGGAGGCCGGCCGCCCGCGGCCGTGCACACCGATGGGCGTCGTGGCCATGCTGGCGCACTACGGTGTGCCCGTCGGGGGCCGCTCGGTCGTGGTGGTGGGCCGGGGCCCGACCCTCGGCCGTCCTCTCGCGCTCCTGCTCTCGCTCAAGGAGCCGGGCTGCAACGCCGCCGTCACCGTCGTGCACACCGGGGTCCGGGACTGGGCCGAGTACACCAGGCGTGCGGACATCGTCGTGGGCGCTGCCGGCGTGCCCAACATGATCACCCCCGACGTAGTCGCCCCCGGCTCGTGCGTGGTGGGCGGCGGCCTCACCTTCGAGGGCCGCAAGTTGCTCTCGGACGTGGACGAGCGCTGCGCCGAGGTGGCGGGCTGGGTGACGCCCCGCATAGGGGGCGTGGGCGTGACCACGATCGCCATGCTGCTGCGCAACACGGTGGCTGCTGCCGCAGCCCGTGCCTGAGCGCCTTATCCTTGGACCGATGACAAGGGTCACCGACCTGCTGGCGCTGGGCAGGACCTACTCCTTCGAGTTCTTCCCGCCCAAGAACGATACCGAGCAGGCGCGTCTGGTCCAGACGCTGGTCGACCTGCAGCCTCTCGCCCCCTCGTTCGTATCGGTGACCTACCGGGGCGGCCCCTCGTCGCGCCAGCGCACAACCGACCTGGTGGTGTCCATGCTGCGCCTCACCGCCCTCAACCCCATGGCGCACCTCGTGTGCGCCGGCCACAGCCGCCTGGAGCTGGCCGACATCCTGGTGTCGTTCCGCAAGGCCGGCATCGAAAACCTCATGGCCCTCGCCGGGGACCCCGTGACGAGCCCCGACGGCGACCAGGTCACCAGCGAGCTCCAGCACGCTGCCGAGCTCGTGGACCTGGCCAGGGCGGTGGGTGGTTTCTGCGTCGGCGTGGCCGCACACCCTGCTGGGCACCCCCGCTCGCGCAGCCTCGCCGCCGACAGGCGCCACCTGGCCCACAAGCTGCGGCACGCCGACTTTGCCGTCACCCAGTTCTTCTTCGAGGCGGCGGACTACCTGGCCCTGGTGGACGACCTCGACAGCAGGGGCCTCGACAAGCCGGTGCTCCCCGGGATCATGCCCGTCCTGTCCCTCGCCTCGGTACCCCGGATGGCATCCATGGGTTGTGCCGTCCCGGCCTGGCTGGTCGAACGCCTCGAGGCGGCCGGGCACAGCGGTGGCCCCGAAGAGGTCTCCCGGGTCGGCACCGAGGTGGCGACGGAGCTGTGCGCCCAATTGCTGGAGAAGGGCGCTCCGGGCTTGCATTTCTACACCCTCAACCGTTCGGAGGCCACCAGGCGCATACACGCCGACCTCGGCCTCTCCGCCCGGGTCTGAGCCCGCCGGCCCGACCGTGGGCGGGTGCCGGCCTCAGCCTCGGGGACGGGCCGGCCCGGCCGAGGCGCTGGGCTGCGGTCCGGTGCCCGGCGGGCCTGCACCCACCCGACGGCGGGCGATCTCCACCGCCTCCGGGTTGCAGTCGACCATCAGGTACCTCCGGCCGAGGCGCTGGGCTGCGGCCCCGGTGGTGCCGCTGCCGCAGAAGAAGTCGGCCACCAGCTCTCCGGGGCTGCTCGAAGCCGCCACGATCCTCTCCAGGAGCTTGAGCGGCTTCTGGGTGGGGTAGCCGGTCCTCTCGGTGCCGCTGGTCGGCACGATGGTCAGCCACCAGGTGTCGGTCGGCAGCTTGCCGAGCGCAGCCTTGTCCGGCCCGACCAGGCCCGGCGCCATGTAGGGGATGCGGTCGATGTCGCCCGTGTTGAAGGTCCAGCGGTCGGACTTGGCGTACCACAGGATGTTGTCGTGCTTGCGGGGCCAGCGGTCCCTCGCCCTGCCTCCGTAGTCGTAGGCCCAGACGACCTCGTTGAGGAAGCGCTCGGCTCCGAACACCTCGTCCATCACCAAGCGGGCGTAGTGGACTGCGTGGAAGTCCAGGTGCAGGTACAGTGAGCCGCACGGTGCCAGCACCCTGTGCATCTCGCGCAGGCGGACGTAGAGGAAATCCAGGTACTCCTCCAGGGCCAGGTCGTCGTGGTAGCCGCGGTCGGACACGACCTCGTAGCTGTAGGTGCGGCCTGCGAAGCCGCGGCGGGTGGCCGTGCCCTTGCCGGTCTGGATGGAGCGCAGCCGGCGCAGCTGGCCGGTGCCGAAGGGCGGGTCGACGTAGACCAGGTCCACGCTTGCGTCGGGCAAGGACCGGAGGATGTCCAGATTGTCGCCCAACAGCACGCCTTCGGGCGCCCGTGGCACGCAGGAGGCGCTCACCACCCGAAGATACCGCGCCGGCTGGCGCTCCCCCCGCCGTGCGGGCGTAGGCTAACGGGCCATGGCCGAAAAGATCACAATGGGGCCCGACGGCAGACTTCAGGTGCCCGACGAGCCCATAATCCCCTTCATCGAGGGCGACGGTACCGGTGTGGACATCTGGCCGGCCGCCAAGAGCGTCATGGACGCGGCGGTCGCCAAGCACGGGCTCAGGATCGCCTGGAAAGAGGTGCTGGCCGGTGAGAAGGCGTTCAACCAGACGGGCAGCTGGCTGCCCGACGAGACGCTGAGCACCTTTCGCGAGTACCTCATCGGTATCAAGGGCCCCCTGACCACGCCCATCGGAGGGGGCTTCCGCTCGCTCAACGTGGCCCTGCGCCAGTTGCTCGACCTGTACGTCTGCCTACGCCCGGTCCGCTGGTTCCAGGGCGTGCCTTCACCGGTCAAGCGGCCCGAGCTGGTCGACATGGTCATCTTCCGGGAGAACACCGAAGACATCTACGCCGGTCTCGAGCTCGAAGAGGGCACGCCCGAAGCCGCAAAGCTCATAGAGATCCTGCGCGAGCAGTACGGATGGGACATCCGCAAGGACTCGGGAGTGGGCATAAAGCCGATCTCGGAGACCGCAAGCAAGCGCCTGGTCCGGGCGGCCGTGCAGTACGCCGTCGACCACGGGCGCAAATCGGTCACGCTGGTCCACAAGGGCAATATCCAGAAGTTCACCGAGGGCGCCTTCCGCAAGTGGGGTTACGAGGTCACCCGCGAGGAGTTCGCCGACGTCGCGGTGGGCTGGGACGACTGCGGGGGCAAGCCCGGCGACAAGGTGCTCGTCAAGGACAACATCGCCGATATCACCCTGCAGCAGGTGCTCACACGCCCCGAGGACTTCGACGTCATCGCCACCACCAACCTCAACGGCGACTACCTGTCGGATGCCATCGCCGCCCAGGTGGGCGGGATCGGTATCGCCCCGGGCGCCAACATCAACTACGTGACCGGCCACGGCATATTCGAGGCCACCCACGGCACCGCCCCGAAGTACGCCGGCCAGGACAAGGTCAACCCGGGATCGGTCCTGCTCTCCGGAGTGCTCATGCTCGAGCACCTGGGGTGGCAGGCGGCGGCCGACGACATCGTCCGCGCCATGGAACAGACGATCGCCGACAAGGTCGTCACCTATGACTTCGCCCGCCAGATGGAGGGCGCCAAAGAAGTAAAGACGTCCGAGTTCGCAAGCGCCATCGTCGAGCGCCTCTGACCTGATCGAAGGATCCCCAATGACCACTGAGACAAAGACCGTCGCCGTGACCGGCGCCGCCGGCCAGATCGCCTACAGCCTGCTCTTCCGCATAGCCAGCGGGGCCATGCTGGGCCCCGAGCAAAAAGTAGCCTTGCGCCTGCTCGAGATCCCTGCTGCCATGAACGCGCTCCGGGGTGTCGTCATGGAGCTCGACGACTGCGCTTTCCCGCTCCTCGAGTCAGTCGCCGTGAGCGACGACGCCGAGGAGGCGTTCGCAGGCGCCGACGTGGCGTTGCTCGTCGGGGCCCGCCCGCGCAGCAAGGGCATGGAGCGCGCCGACCTGCTCGAGGCCAACGGCGCCATATTCAGTGTCCAGGGCAAAGCCCTCGCAGCCAGCGCCAGCCGGGACGTGAGGGTACTGGTCGTCGGCAACCCGGCCAACACAAACTGCCTGATCGCCGCCCACAATGCGTCCAACGCCCCGAACCCCCTGCGCCCCGAGCAGTTCGCGGCCATGACCCGCCTCGACCACAACCGGGCGGTAGCTCAGGTAGCGGCCCGGGCCGGTGTCCCGGTCACGGCTGTCACCAACGTCACGATCTGGGGCAACCATTCGGCCACCCAGTACCCGGACCTCTTCCATGCCAAGGTCGGCGGCAGGCCTGCCCTGGACGTGGTGGGCGGGATCGAATGGACGAGGGACCAGCTGATCCCGACGGTCCAGCAGCGTGGTGCCGCCATCATCGAGGCGCGCGGTGCGTCCAGCGCTGCGTCGGCAGCCAATGCGGCCATCGACAGTGTGAGGGACTGGCTGCTCGGGACCGGCCCGGGTGACTGGACCTCCATGGCCGTCTGGTCGGACGGGTCCTACGGGACGCCGGAGGGGATCTTCTCCTCGCTGCCCCTGACGACCGGCGGTGGCGACTACCAGGTCGTCAAGGGCCTGGAGGTCAACGAGTTCTCGCGCGAGCGCATCGACCGCACCAACACCGAGCTGGTGGACGAGCGCAACAGCGTGGTCAAGCTGGGCCTGCTGGGCTGAGCCACCCGCGGTCCCAGGCCCGGGCCTCGACAGCCCGGGCCTGGGCGACCGGCCCATGAGGCCCTGGCGGTGGGTGTGGTCCGCCGAAAGACCGGGCACGGCCATGCCCGCCAGCCGGTTGCACCGTGCTGCCCGGGCCCGGAGGCGGCGGGGATCAGTGGGCCAGGACCGGGGGGCTCACCAAGCCCAGGCGGTGGAGGTACGAGAGCTTACGCTCGACGGCGGCGCGCCATGCGGCCAGATCCATGTCGAAGTGAGCCCTGTCACCCTCCTCGTACGCGTGCTCCAGCTCGTCGAACGCCTCGTCTTCGGCGTCGAGCAGAGCGCGGTACTTGGTGAGGAACTGGTCGTCCACGACGTCGCAGAGCATTGCGCTGCACCTCCGAGTTCGCCTCTAGTAACCCTAGGGTTACCACTATCCCGCCTGGAGCGCCCGAGTCGCAACTGTCTCGGACCGGTTCTTCGCTCGAGTTCAGGCGGCCTGGCCGAGCCGCAGGCGGCACACCTGCCCGAGCGAGAGGTTGGCGCTGAATCGGTCAGCCTTCGAGGCGGTCACCGAAGCGTCCAGCATGACAGCCCGCGCCCGTGAACGGGCAGCTGGGCCCAGGGTGGGAGGTGGGTGTACACCGCCGGCACCGAGCGCTCTCAGTATGTCTGCGTACTCGCGCTGGTCCCGGCCGATCTCGGCGAGCGTCCCCAGCCACTCGTCGACCGGCCCTTGCTGTCCCTGCGCCCAGGACAGAGCCGCGATCCGCTGGCGCAGGTGGTCCAGCTCGCCTGCGGCAGCCGCAAGCGCCGCGGCATCGTCTCCGGCCAGGATCGCACGGCGCACGGACGGCAACGTGGCGGCACACGCCCGGTTGGCCAGGGTGACCGGTTTGGACTGCACCGGAGCTACCGCGATGGGCGCCGGGCGCTGGAGGTCATAAGGGGTGATGAAGGCCACGCTGGACACGACGACTGCCACCGCCACGACCATGAGGCAGACCATGGCCAGTAGGGGCTTACGGGCGGGACCGAGCCGGACCGCAGGAGCAGGCCGTGGCGGGTGCCAGGGTCGGGGGGCACCGGTGCCGGGCGCCCTGGGCCACGGGTTGTCGGCCTGCCGTGGCCGCCATGGCAACCAGTCGCGCGACCAGGCACCGCTCGCCACCGGCTCGCGCAGCTCGTGGGGGTGTGCAGGCCCTTCGCAGGAGCGGTCGGTGGCGCCGTCCACCTCGAACCGGTCCGTCCCGATGTACCAGGCCGGGCGTGGCCGGGAGAGCCCGGTCCAGCTCCGGCCGTCCCAGTAGCGCAGCGCCCTGGGATGGTCAGGGTCCCGGTACCAACCCGGCTTGGAAGGCAGGTAGCGCTCCATCGCTCATCAAAAGCTCGTACCGGAACGGACCGCGGGTGGGAGGAGGTCGAAGGTACCCAGGCGCCGGCCCCCGCCGTTGAGGGCGGCCGCGTCGCCCGAGAACCGGGCTCGCCCGCTCGAGAGCGCATCGACGGGCGTGAGCGAGCCTGAGGCTATCCCGGAGAGCGTCGCGTAGTCGCTCTCCAGGCGCACCTGGGCCGTTAGGAGCGCCCTGGGAGGGCCAAGTACAACCGCGCTGCCGTCGTACACCACCACCTGGTACCGTACCTCGCCCTCGGGCGCATCGCGCACCAGTACCTCCACCACCAGCTGCCCGGGGAGGCTCGTCGGGGTGCCCACTGCCTGGGCCGCTTCGAGCTGCTCGAACCACTCAGGCGAAAGGAACCGGACCACCCTCCAGATCTATCAGTTCGCAACCGGGCGGGCAGCACCCAGAGCGGAGGTGTAGACGTTGGCCGCAAGCGCCCTGCCGCCGGCGTCGACAAGGCGCAGCCGCACCACCACGGCCGCGCCCGCAACCTCCTGCGGCGCCACCCGGCCCCCCTTGCCCGGGCCGCCCGGCAGGGAGAACGCCAGCCGCCCGACATAGGTCACGGCGCGGGCCGCCACCCGTCCGGTGAAGGACACCTCCCGGCCGCCGCCCGGCCACGACACCGAAGCTGTAACGACCGCGCCGTCGACAGCGTCGGCGGTCTCGTTGACGACGTGCAGCGCCAGCCGGGCGGACGACCCGGGCCGGTAGGTCGCTGCGGGCCATTCGGCGACCACCAGCAGGGGGCCGCAGGAGGCCAGCACCTCGGCAGCGGGCCAGGGCTCGGGCACGAACGACCCCCCGGCGCGCAGCAGGAAGCCACCGGCGGGGTGCATGCGCAACTTGCGCGTCTCCTCCACGGCCCGCCGCAGCCACCCCGGTCCTGCACCCTGCAGGAGGTCGAGCACGGGGAAGCGGACGGACGCGGGCCAGAGGGCCGCCGAACGGGCCACGCCCCGGCCTCCGGCCCAGCGCGGGCGCCCCGCCGGCGGCACCGTGGGCCGCGAACGGTCCGCACGCTCCAGGGCGCGGTGCACGCTCGTGACCAGCGACCGGGACAGGCGCCGGCCCCCTCCGACCCGTCGTTCGGAGGTGAGCAGGAGCCGCGCCGGCTCACCCGCCGCCGCACCGCCGATGGAGCTGGCCGGTCCCCACGCGACGATGCTCGGATGGTGCCCGAGCAGGTACACCAGCTCCCCGGCCTGGCGCACCGCCTGGGAGCGCAGGCGGCGCGAGCCGGAGACGAGCGGCAGGTCCTGGAGCACGAGCAGCCCAGACCTGTCGGCAGCCTGGTAGAACGCCGGGCCGGCGACGTGCCCCCTCGGCCGCACCGCGTTGAAGCCGGCGGCAAGCAGGGCATCGACCTCGCCGGCCTGCCACCCGCCGCCGGCCCCGTCGCCCTCCCCTCCGCCGGGGCCCGCCCCGACGGGAGGCGCGATCCCGGCCGCCATGAGGAACACGGGCACTCCGTTGACGGACCAGCGCATGTCCTGGCCCCTCACCTGGCGGAGCCCCGTTAGGTACTCGACGCTGTCACTGGCCTCCCCGGCACAAAGGGCCCTGACCGCCACACGGTACAGCGGCTGCGCGCCTGCACCGACGGGCCACCACAGCTCTGGCTCCTCCACCTCCACCCGCCAGTGCAGGCGGTTGACGCCGGGTGCCAGGGGGTGCCGCCGGCTGGTCGACGCAACGACGGCGCCCGTGCTCTCCAGCACGACGTCGGTCACGACTTCGGCGGCGAGGCTCTCCGAGCAGTCGACGAGAGCCGACACGGCCAGCACCGCTCGCTGCCGACCTGCGTGCTGGCAGGCGAGCCGCAGCGAGCGCAGGCGGGCCGGGCCTGTCGCGACGACCTGCACAGGCCCCCAGACACCTGCATGGTTGGTGCTCTCGCCGGCGAAGCCGGGGTCGCCCCACACACCGGACAGGCCGGCTCCCGCCAGAGCGGCCGTGGGAGCGGGACTGCGGACCTCCATCGCCACGACGTGCTCCACGTCCCTGGTCATGAGCTCGGTCACCTCGAACGCATGCGGGAAGAACCATCCCTCGGCATCGCCGAGGTACCTCCCGTCCAGCCAGATGTCGGCCTCGTAGAAGATGCGGTCGGCCAACAGCCAGGCCCGCATTCCGGGCGCCGGCAGCGCAGCCTCGAAATGCCGCCTGTAGAGGACCGGCCCTCCGGGCAGCCCGGGACCGGTGGCGCCGTGCCAGCTCCCGGGGATCTCTGCCGAGCTCCAGGACGCGTCGTCGTAGGCTGCCAGCGGCGCCTCACGGCGCAGCTCGTCGTCCGCCTGCGCCGCCGCCCAGCGGCCGCCAAGGTCGGCGAGCAACCCGGGGGCGCGCCCGGGGGCGCTGCCTGGCGGCATGACAACGATGGGTACAAAGGTAGCTTTTGTAGATGGCTAAGCCCCGCTCCCCCAGGCCCACGACCCTCGCCGAGCTGCGGCTCTCAGGCTGGCGCCCACGATCGGTCAAAGAGGAGCTCAGGGCCAACGCAGCCGCCCGGGTGGCAGAGGGCCGGCCCGTTGTCGAGGGCCTGGTCGGTTACGAGGACAGCGTGCTGCCGGCTGTCGAGAACGCGCTGTTGGCCGGCCACGACATCGTCTTCCTGGGCGAGAGGGGCCAAGGCAAGACGCGCCTGATGCGAGGATTGGTCGAGCTGCTCGACGAGTGGCTGCCCGTGGTGGCCGGCTCAGAGGTGCTCGACGATGCTTTCGCCCCCATCTCCCGCCACGGTCGCGACATGCTCGAGAGCCGCGGGGACGCGTGCCCGATCGAATGGGTGCACAGGTCCAAGCGTTTCTCGGAGAAGCTGGCTACGCCCGACACCTCGATAGCCGACCTGATCGGCGAGGTGGACCCCGTCAAGGTCGCCGAGGGCCGCTACCTCTCCGACGAGCTCACCCTGCACTACGGCCTGGTGCCGAGGACCAACCGAGGGATATTCGCCATCAACGAGCTGCCGGACCTGGCCGAGCGCATCCAGGTGGGCCTGCTCAACGTCCTGGAGGAGCGCGACGTGCAGGTGCGCGGCTACAAGATCCGCCTGCCGCTCGACGTCATGCTGGTGGCGTCGGCCAACCCCGAGGACTACACGAGCCGCGGTCGCATGATCACCCCGCTCAAGGACCGCTTCGGCGCTCAGGTGCGGACCCATTACCCGCTCGACACGGCCACCGAGGTACGGGTCATAGAGCAGGAGGCGCGCCTGCCCGCCCTGCCCGGCACCCGCTTGGAGATGCCGCCGTACATGGCCGAAGTGGTCGCGGACCTCTCCCAGCTGGCGCGCCGCAGCCCCAGTGTCAACCAGCGCTCCGGCGTGTCGGTGCGCATGGGCGTCGCCAACTACGAGACCCTGCTCGCCGCAGCGGGCCGCCGTGCCCTGCGCCTGGGTGAGCCCGAGGCCGTGCCCAGGGTCAGCGACCTGCCGGCCCTGCTGTACTCGAGTGCCGGCAAGATCGAGGTGGACTCCTTGGACGACGACGGACCTGAAGAGCTCTTCGCCAAGCTGACCCGCCAGGCCGTGCTGGGGGTCTTCCGTCGCCGGGTCAACCCCGCCGAGCTGGCCAAGGCCGTCCCCGAGCTTGACGACGGCTCGACGGTGGACGTGGGCGACGACAGAGCCGCCTCCGACTACCTGGCCACCCTCGACGCCCACCCCGGCCTGCGCCCGCCGGTCGAGGGGCTGGCGCACAGCGCATCGCCCGCCTCCCTCGCCGCCGCCCTCGAGCTGGTCCTGGAAGGCCTGCACCTGTCCAAGCGCCTCAACAAGCAGCCCAGGGCCCGGGGCGCCGGCTACAGCTCGAGGCGGTCGTGACAGAGCCGTCCGGACCGGCGCGCCACGCCCGCTACTCGCGCTGGGACGGCACCCAGAGCCCCGGCGACCTCGCCGGGGACAGCGTCTTCGACCGCCTCGTCGACGACCTCGTCGAGCATGGCGACGCCGACCAGGCGCTACGCCGGCTCATGCAGAGGGGCTTCCTCAACGGGCCCGGCGACCGGGTCAAAGGTTTGCGCGAGCTGCTCGAACGCTCCCGCAAGAAGCGCAGCGAGCTGGCAGGGGAGGCCTTCTCGCGGATGCACGAATCCCTGGCCGGTGCCTCTCCCGAGGCTCTGGAGCGCGCAAGGCAGATGCTCGCGGCCCTGAACGACCTGGTCGAGCACCGCCGCGCCGGCCAGGATGTCGGGGCCGAGTTCGACCAGTTCATGAGGGAGTTCGGGGACATGGTGCCCGGCCGGCCCCGCGACGTGGACGAGCTGATGGAGGCGCTGGGGCGCCAGATGGCCGAGGCCCGCGCCGTGCTGGGCTCGATGTCGGCGGCGCAGCGGGCACAGCTTGCCGAGCTGTCCGAAGCCATCCTGGCCGGCGACGGGGAGATGGAGCGCGAACTGGCCCGTCTCGCCGCCAACCTGGCGGGCACCCCCCTCGCAGGCGACCCCATGGCCATGAGCCTCGTGGTCGGGCCCGCCGGTTCGGTGGCTGCAGACCTGGCGGACCTTGGGGACCTCGAACAGTTGCTGGCCGGCGCCCCCAGCCCGGGGGCGCTCGCGGAAGTGGACATCGAGAGGGCACGCCAGATCCTCGGCGAGGAGGACGCCAGGTCGCTCGGAGCCCTGTCATCGATGGCCAGGCGCCTCCGGGAAAGCGGCCTCGTGGAGCAGAAGGAGGGGCGGCTGCGCCTCACACCACGCGGCCTGCGACGTATCGGTGACCGGGCGCTGGCGGATCTGTACTCGCGGATCGAGAGGTTCCGTTCAGGACAGCACCCTGTCGGCCGGCCCGGCCCCGGGCACGAGCGCTCGGGGGAGACAAGGCCCTACCAGTGGGGCGACCAGTTCAACCTGTCCATCGAGCGGACCCTACGCAACGCCGTCACCAGGCAGGGCCCGGGCTCGCCCGTACGCCTGCTCCCCGAGGACTTCGAGGTCGAGCAAACAGAATCCCTGACGCGGTCGGCCACGGTGATAATGCTCGACCTGTCACTGTCCATGCCGATGCGGGACAACTTCCTCGCGGCGAAGAAGATGGCCATGGCGCTCCACGCACTGATCTCGGGGCGGTTCCCGACCGACTACCTCGGCATCGTCGGCTTCTCCCGGGCGGCACGGGAGATAGCCTTCCGCGACCTGCCAGAGGTCTCCTGGGACTACGACTGGGGTACCAACATCCAGCACGGCCTGCTCCTTTCCCGACGCATGCTCTCGCACCAGCGAGGTACCAAGCAGGTGATCATGGTGACCGACGGCGAGCCGACGGCGCACTGGCCCGCCGGTGCCCCGGAGCCGGTGTTCGCCTACCCCCCCACGCAGGAGACGGTGGAGGCCACCCTCGTAGAGGTGGCGAGGTGTGCGCGCGAAGGCGTCCAGGTCAACACGTTCGCCCTCGACGCCGACGGGCACCTGCGCCATTTCGTGGAGCAGATGGCGCGCCTCAACCGGGGTAGGGCTTTCTTCACCTCTCCCGAGTCCCTCGGCGACTACGTGCTCGTCGACTTCCTCCAATCACGCCGTTCCAGTCGTTCGGGCGGGCGGCGCCCGGCCTGAGGTGCGCCCGGCCGCCGCCGGCGCTGGTGCCACAAGAAGACTCCCTCGCGTAACGCTGCCGAAACACTGGCCTGGTAGTCATTTGGCGTGGGTGACCTCTTCGAACCCTATTGCGGTGGTCTCACCGGGTGGACGCGCGCCTGGGACGAGATGTTCGAGCGCTGCCCCGGCACCACCGGTACGCTCGACGGTGGCGGGCCCCTGTCGCCGCGGCAGCACTACCTGCCTCTGCACCATGCGCTGGGAGCCCTCTCCGCCAGCGACGTGGAGGCCCGCTGCGCCGCCCGTGACCGTAGTTTTCGCGACCAGGGCATAACTTTTTCGCTGTCGGGCGAGGAGCGCCCGTTCCCGCTGGATCTCGTGCCGCGGGTCATCCCCGCCGACGAGTGGGAGACGGTGCGCTCCGGTGTGGTGCAACGGGTCAGGGCGCTCGAAGCCTTCCTGGCCGACATCTACGGGCCGGGGCGGATATTCGACGACGGCGTGGTACCGCGCCGTCTGGTGCAGTCGTCCCCCCACTTCCACCGCCAGGCAGCCAACTTCTCACCCCCCAACGGCGTCAGGGTGCAGGTTGCGGGGATCGACCTGGTCCGCGATGCGCAGGGCCGCTACCGGGTGCTCGAGGACAACCTGCGCACACCATCAGGCATCAGCTACGTGATCGAGAACCGACGGGCCATGACCCATGTGTTCCCGGAGCTGTTCGGCAGCTACAGGGTGAGGGCGGTCGCAGACTACCCGGCCCACCTCCTGGCGGCGCTGCGCGCTGCGGCGCCCGCCCATGCCGGCGACGGCGCAACCGTCGCTGTCCTCACCCCCGGTGTCCACAACTCGGCCTACTTCGAGCACTCTTTCCTTGCCCGCCAGATGGGCGTGGCACTGGTGGAGGGCCGCGACCTCGTATGCCGGCAGGGCGTCGTCTACATGCGCACGACCTCGGGGGAGGAGCGTGTCGACGTCATCTACCGCCGGGTCGACGACGAGTACCTGGACCCGCTCCAGTTCAGACCGGGTTCCCTGCTCGGTTGCCCTGGACTGCTCAACGCTGCCAGGGCCGGCAACGTCACGCTGGCCAATGCGGTCGGCAACGGCGTGGCCGACGACAAGGCGATCTACCCCAGAGTGCCGGACCTTGTCCGCTACTACCTGGGCGAGGAACCCGTTCTGGCGAACGTGGACACTTACGTGCTCGAGGATCCCGGCCAGTGCGCACACGTCCTCGAGCACCTCGACGAGCTGGTGCTGAAGCCCGTCGACGGCTCGGGCGGCTACGGTCTCGTGATCGGCCCGCAGGCGACCGACGAGGAGCTCTCCGTCCTCGCCGCCAAGGTGAGGGCCAATCCGCGCGGCTGGATCGCTCAGGGCGTCGTCCAGCTCTCGACTTCGCCCACCTACACGGGCCAGGCCTTCGAGCCCCGCCACATCGACCTCCGGCCCTTCGCAGTGAACGACGGGGAGAAGGTGTGGGTGGTGCCAGGGGGCCTGACCCGGGTCGCTCTCCCCCGCGGCAGCCTGGTGGTCAACTCGAGCCAGGGAGGTGGCTCAAAGGACACCTGGGTCCTGGCACCGACGGGGCAGGCCCGCGAGCGTCTCGCCGCCTCGGGCCGCCACGACTACGACGGCACCGCCGGCCGGCCGAGACCGGCGCCCGTAGGACCTGTGGCGGCGGGGTTGGTGGGCCAGCAACAGCAACAGCAACAGCAACAGCAACAGGGGCAACCCCGCTCCGCCTGCGATCGGCATCCTCCGTGCTGAGCCGCATCGCCGAGTCGCTGTACTGGCTGGGCCGCTACGTCGAACGCGCCGAGGACACGGCACGCATCCTGGACGTCCACTTCCACCTCCTGCTCGAGGACAGATGGGTGGACGAGACGGCGACAGGACGGGCCCTGCTCCAGGTGATGGGCCGGCCGGCGGCGCCCCAGGACGGCTCTGACGCTCTGAGCGTGACCCAGGCCCTGGCCTTCGACACGGCCTACGCCGGCTCCATAGTGTGCTCCCTGTCGGCGGCGTGGGACAACGCCCGGGGGGCGCGCGAAGCCGTGTCGACGGAGATGTGGGAGTGCGTCAACGCGACCCATGAGGCCCTGCCCCGCCTGGTGGAGGACGCCGGGGGCCAGATGCCCCACGCGTTCTTCCGCTGGGTCAAGGAACGCTGCGCGATACTGGCCGGGCTCTCCGAGTCGACCATGAGCAGGGACGACGGCTGGAAGTTCCTCGTGCTCGGCCGGAGCCTCGAACGCGTCGACATGACGGCTCGCCTGCTGTCCGCCCGCTACGGCGACAGCTTGGGCCAAGCCGGATGGGTGACCACGTTGCGGTGCTGCTCGGCCTACGAGTCCTACCTGCGCACCTACCAGCGGGCAGTCGACGGCTCCTCCGCATCGGAGTTCCTCGTGCTCGACCGGCTCTTCCCGCGGTCGCTCTACTTCTCCCTGCGGGCGGCCGAAGCCTGCCTGTCGGAGATCGACCCCCGGTCCGGGCGCGCCGGCGTCGACGACGCCGCCCGCCGTTACCTCGGCCAGGCGCGCGCCCAACTGGAGTTCAGCTCTGCCGGCGACCTCCTGGCCGACCTCCCCGGGCGCCTGGCCCACCTGCAGGACCGTTGCTCGGACGCCGGCGCCTCTATCTCGGAACGCTACTTCCGCCCCGCCGCCATCGTGGAGTGGAGCGCTTGACCTGGCGCATCGAGGTCAACCACGTCACCGACTACCGCTACGAGCGGCCGGTGGTCGCCTCCTACAACGAGGCCAGGGTGACGCCGCTCGACACGCCGTCCCAGAGTGTCGTGGACGCCAACCTGGCCGTGAGCCCCAGGGCAGAGGTCTTCGCCTACCGCGATTACTGGGGCTCGCTCGTGCATGCTTTCGACCTGCACGAACCGCACGGCGCCCTCGTGGTGACGAGCCGCGCCGTGGTGGAGACAGGGCTGGGCCTCACCACCGGTGCCGGAGCAGACCGTGACGGCCGCCTGCCAGAAGCCGCTAGCTGGGAGGACTTGCGCTCGGCGGCGACAGAGGACCGCTTTTACGAGTTCCTTGCACCATGCCCGCTGGTGTCGCCGCTGGACTTCGCAGAAGTGGCGGCCGCGATCAGGGCTGCGTGCGCCGACCCGGCAGAGGCGGCTGCCCGAGCAGTCGAGTGGGCGCGCTCCCAGCTCGAGTACGCGAGCAAGAGCACGGGCGTCACGACTACGGCGACCCAGGCGTGGAGCGGTGGTCGCGGCGTGTGCCAGGACTTCACCCACGTCACTCTCGGCGTGCTGCGGGCCATCGGGGTGCCCGCCCGGTACGTTTCCGGCTACTTCTACCCGAAGCCGGCGGGCACCATCGGCGCTCACGTCGTAGGGGAAAGCCACGCCTGGGTCGAGGCATGGACGGCTGGGTGGACGGCTTACGACCCGACGAACCTCGTTGAGGTCGGCGAGCGCCACATCGTGGTGGCCCGCGGCAGGGACTACTCGGATGTGGCGCCACTCCGCGGCGTCTACAGCGGGCCGGCTGGTTCGTCCGCCTGCGTGGAAGTGGTGCTAACCCGCAGAGCGTGAGCACGGCCGTGTGCGCACCTGCGGAACATCCTCTTGCGGTAGCGGCGGCGATGCGGGAAGATGACACCGATGTAGTTACGCTCCGCGTAGTTACGTCGTGGTGAGACGGTCCGTTCACCACTCCACCGATCCGACCACGAGCGAATGGGAGCCGCCGGTGACTGACATTGTGCGCTTGTTGCGCCTACCGGCCGATGCGACCGGGCTGCGCTTGGAGAGCGAAGTGCCGTCATGGCAACGGTCAGCCAACTGCCTGGGGGTCGACCCCGACCTCTTCTTCCCGGAGCGGGGAGGCTCCACCCGGGAGGCCAAGGAGGTCTGCCGGGGCTGCGTGGTGCGAGAGGAGTGCCTGCAGTACGCCCTGGACAACAGCGAGAAGTTCGGTATCTGGGGCGGGTTGTCGGAGCGGGAGCGCCGCCGGTTGCGCAGGCGTCGCAACGGCGCCCCTTACAGGGTCGGCCAGGCCTCTTAGTCGTACCGTCCAAATCTTCCCCCGACGAGGCACGCCCCGGCCCGAGTGGCCAAGGGCGTGCCTCGTCGTCATTGAGGGTTGCTCACCCTGGCACGAGGTCGACCCGCCGGTGAGCGCCGTACCGCTCCCGGTGCGCTACGCAGGTCGGCTCGAGCGCGCAGCGCACAGGACGGCAACCACCCCGGCTCACTGACGGGACCACAGGGCGTGCTCCAAGGACCGCTCCGGTGCCAGGTCGAGCTCGTGCCAGCGCTCCGCCGGAGCTCGTGCCAGCACCGCCCAGGGGACGAGACCGACGAGCTCGGCTCGGGCGACGGGTGCGGCCGCCGACACCGCGTCCCAGACCTCGGCCGGTCCGACCTCGAGCGGTTCGAGCAGGTTGCACGAGACCTGCACCGAGCTGCCGAGCTGCAAGCCCAGCGCCCGCACAGCGGGGCTGCGCAACCCGGCAGCCAGCCTCCTCGCCAGGCTGAGGTCGGCGTCGGCCAGCCAGAGGTTGTACGCAACCAGCAGGCGGCGGCAACCGACAGCTACGGCGCCGGCGGTCGGGTGGCCCCGCTGCGGGCCGGCGTCCGGCGGCAACCCTTGCCATGCTCCGCGCCGCACCTCCGGCAGGGACCTCTCCGGGCCGTAGAGGAAGACGGGCAGCGCGAGCTCCGCCGCCGCCCACGACGCGAAAGCCCCCCGCGCGGCCCGAGCTCGGCCCGGCGACCCGTTGCGCAGCGGCCAACCCTCGAGGGCGACGAAGGGCACGACGTCGAGGGCCCCGATGCGGGGGTGAGCCCCGGAGTGCAGCCGGAGGTCGAGCGCACCCACGACGGCGACGGCGAGGCCACGGGCCCCTTTCTCGACCGGGGCGGTGCGCCCGAGCAGCGTGAACACGGACCGGTTGTGACCCGGGTCGGTGTGCACGTCCGCCAGCGTCGGCCCGCAGCTGGCTGCCAGCCTGGCGATGATGGAGCCGTCCCTGCCCTCGCTCACATTGACCACGCACTCCAACAGGTCGTCCGGCAGATCGGCAGGCCGGACGGGGGCGCAGGGCGGACGCTCCATGACCAGCTAGGCTAGGGGTGTCGGGCCGGATCATCCCGGAGGTGTAGTGATGCTGGCAACAATCGTGAGCAGCGACTGGATCTGGGTAGCCCTCGTGGTCGTGGTGCTCTTCGGGGGCAGTCAACTGCCCAAGCTCGCCAAGAACGCGGGCGATGCAATGAAAGAGTTCCGCAAGGCTCACGCCGAGGCCACCGAAGGTGCCGCGGCGGTGCAGGCTCCTGCACCGGCACCTTTGCCCATGCCTCCTGCGGTCGGGCCCGCGCCCGTCGGGGCTGTTCCCGCCGACAGCGTGACCCTCACGAGAGCCGAGCTGGACGCCCTCCTGGCAGACCGCGAGGCCAAGACCCGCGCTGCAGCGCAGCCCCCGGCCGCTCAGACCTGAGGCCACCGCCAGCATCAGTCGACCCGAGCGCTGGGAAGCTCGCCCCTCGACATCGACGGGCGAGCTGTCGTGGGCCCGCTGCGCAGGCAGGGTCAGCGACCCTCTACGTGGGTACGGCACGGACAGCCCTGCTTCTGCTGCCCTTTGCCTGGTCGACCGACTTGCGGTCGGGTTTGGCTACTTGTGGCCGGTAGCCGAGTGCACGGCCCCCGGACCACGCACCGACTGCGGCAGACCGGCACCGACGCGCGAGGGCATGCCCCTGCGGCTGCGGGCGATACGACGGCGCTCCCGCTCGGATGCTCCGCCCCAAACACCGTGCTCAATGTGGTTTTCAAGGGCGTATTCGAGGCACGGCCCCTTCACTGGGCACTCGGCACAGTAGTGGCGGGCCACCTCCACACCCACCCCATCACTGGGGAAGAAAACCTCTGGGGGAAGTTCCCGGCATCGCCCCTGCACCATCCAGGAAGTATCCACATCGACCTCCGTGCGACCCGCGTCGCGCTCTGACACCTGCCAACACCGCATCGCTCCTCCCCCGTTCCCTGGCGGGCTGGAGGTCAGTCAGAGCACAGGAAGGATGCGGCCTCGTTTACTCTACAGTACCGCCGCTTGTCAAGTTGGCAACCCGCCACAAGGCGTTCCCACGCCTTGGCACAGTCTCCACTTGACATTATCGCGCCGCTTCGCCCACAATGGGGAGCCTATGCACTCGCACCTCGTGACGAGCCTGCTCCTTCTTACCTAGACGAGCACCCCCGCCGGTGCTCGTCGAGACCTCCTGTGCCTGTTGGCCAGGAGGTTTTTTCATTACTCGAGGGACCGAAAGGCCGCAGATGACACGCCCCCCCATCAACGTCAAGCCGATGCCCTTCCACAAGTACAGCGCCACCCTGCCGCTGGTCCTCGATGACCGCACCTGGCCGTCGCGCCAGGTCACCACGGCCCCCCGGTGGTGCAGCGTCGACCTTCGGGACGGCAACCAGGCGCTGATCGACCCGATGGACCCCGCGCGCAAGCTGGAGTTGTTCGAGACCCTGATAGGCACAGGCATCAAGGAGGTCGAGGTCGGCTTCCCCTCGGCTTCGCGCCCGGACTACGAGTTCGTCCGCCACATCATCGACAACGACCTGATCCCCGAGGACGTCACCATCCAGGTGCTGGTCCAATGCCGCAGCGAGTTGATCGAACGTACTTTCGAGGCGGTCGCCGGCGCGCCGCGTGCAATAGTCCACTTCTACAACTCGACGTCGGAGCTGCAGCGACGCGTCGTGTTCCGCCAGGAGCGCGACGGGATAGTCGACATCGCGACCACCGCCGCTCGCCTGTGCCGCAAGCTCGAGCACGCCTTGGCGGGCACGGACCTGCGCTACGAGTACTCGCCCGAGAGCTTCACCGGCACCGAGCCCGACTTCGCCCTGGAGATCTGCCGTGCGGTCGCCGATGTCGTCGAGCCCTCCTCCGAGCGGCCACTGGTGCTCAACCTGCCCTCGACGGTCGAGAACTACAGCCCCAACGTGTTCGCGGACGTCATCGAGTGGTTCGGGCGGCACCTGCCGAACCGCGACTGCTTCGTGCTCTCCGTGCACCCCCACAACGACCGTGGCACGGCGGTGGCCGCTGCCGAGATGGCCCTCCTGGCGGGCGCTGACCGCGTCGAGGGCACGCTCTTCGGCAACGGCGAGCGGACGGGCAACCTGGACCTGGTCAACCTGGCGCTCAACCTTCTCTCCCAAGGGGTCGACCCGGGCCTGGACTTCCACGACATAGAAGCCGTACGGCGGGTGGCGGAGCACGCCACGCGCATGCCGGTCCACCCCCGTCACCCCTACGTCGGAGACCTGGTCTACACCGCCTTCTCCGGCTCGCACCAGGACGCCATCAAGAAGGGCATGGCCGCCCTGCCGGACGGCTACACCAAGTGGGAGGTCCCCTACCTGCCCATCGACCCCAAGGACACCGGCCGCAGTTACGAGGCGATCATCCGGGTCAACAGCCAGTCCGGCAAGGGCGGCGTCGCGTACGTCATGGGCACCGAGCACGGGCTGGACCTCCCCCGCCGGCTGCAGGTGGAGTTCTCCAAGGCCGTGCAGGCGGTCACCGAGACGACCGGCACCGAGATGAAGCCGGCGCAGATGTGGGAGGTGTTCGAGAAGACCTACCTGGCTCAGGACGCCGGGCTCAGGATGGTCGGAGCAGAGGTGGCGACCGAGCGCTCGGACGGCCCGCACGTCACAGAGGTGACTGCACAGCTGCTCGTAGACGGCGAGCACCGCACCGTGCACGGTAGGGGCAACGGCCCCATCGACGCGCTGGTGGACGCCATGCGTTCGCTCGGGCTGCACATGACAGTCCGCGACTACCACCAGCACGCCATGACATCGGGCAGCGAGGCGTCGTCCGTGGCTTACGTCGAGGCCGAGTACGACGGGCGTACGGCCTGGGGCGTCGGGATGGACCCGAGCATCCTGGACGCGTCGCTGCAGGCACTGACGAGCGCCGCCGACCGCCTTCGCCCGCCGCCGACCGCCGCCGGCTGACGCGGCCGGCCACCCCGGGCGAACGCACGGGCGGCGTCTATGCTCGGCCCCATGTCCATCCAGCATGCCGAACCAGCCGGGCCGCCCCGAGGCCACGTGAGGGTCGTGTACCTTGGCCCCGTCGCGCCCCACTGGAGGGTCGACTCCGACTTCGGCGACCGCAACCTGATCGAGGAGCTGCGCCAGCGCATCCTCGCCCGGCTGCTCCTGCTACCACCGCACGACCCCCAGTTCAGGCGCAACCGCGAGCGCATCATCCGTGACGCCGAGCGAGAGAACGTGCTGCTGGACTGGGACCTGGGCATGCCCGATGGCGACGAGGACGACTTCGCCGCGCCGCCGGAGGCCTGAGCACACGTCTCTGCGCCGGAGCCGACGCCGCGCCGTCAGCTGGCGCCGGGGCTATGGCGGCGCTGAGCGCAACCCGGGGCTGCCTCCTCCGGGGGACCATGGCGCGTCCCACCGCGGCGGTAGCGTTGGCACCGTGCCGGCCCCTGCTGAGAACCATTCGTCCCGACCCGGCGACCCTGGTGCTGACCGGCCGGTACCGGGCCAGGGCGATGGCCGCTACATAAACCGGGAGCTCTCCTGGCTCGACTTCAACCGGCGCGTGCTCTGCCTGGCGGGATCCCCGGCGCAGCCGCTCCTCGAGCGGGCCAAGTTCCTGGCCATCTTCTCCGGCAACCTGGACGAGTTCTTCCAGGTGCGCGTCGCCGGTCTCAAGGACCAGCTGGCCGCAGGTCTCGCCACGACCTCGCCCGGCGGCCTGTCCGTTTCGGGCCAGCTCCGGGCAATAAGGCGCGAGGTCCAGGACGTCCTGGCCGAGCGGGCGCGCATCTACAACCACGAGCTGCTGCCCGAACTGGCACGCCACGGCACGCGGCTGGTGCCCTGGTCGTCGCTCGGGCCTGCAGACATGGCGTACGCCGAGTCGGTGTTCGAGTCCCAGATGTTCCCGGTGCTGACCCCCCTCGGCGTCGACCCCGGCCACCCGTTCCCCTACATCTCCAACCTGTCGCTCAACCTCGCGGTCATGGTGCGCGACCCCCAACGCGGCGACCGCCGGTTCGCCAGGGTCAAGGTCCCTCCGCTGCTCCCCGGGTTCATGGCCCTACCCGACGGTCAGCGGTTCGTCTCGGTCGAACAGGTCATCGCCGCCTTCCTCGGCGAGCTGTTCCCCGGCATGGAGATCGAGAGCTGCCACGCCTTCCGGGTCATCCGCAACGCCGACCTCACCCTGGCAGAGGAGGAAGCGGACGACCTCCTCGAGGCCGTCGAGATGGAGCTGCGCCGGCGTCGCTTCGGGCGGGCCGTCTGCCTCCAGGTGGAGTCCGAGTTCAGTCCCGAGGTCAGGGACCTGCTGGCGCGCGAGCTGGACCTGCGTCCAGAGGACGTCTACGAGGTCGAAGGCCTCCTCGACTACGGGGGCCTGTGGGCGGTCCACGGCCTGGACCGGCCCGAGCTGAAGGACGAGCCGTTCACACCGGTCGTGCCCGCCCGGCTGGCACCCCTCGACGACGAGGCGGTCGACGTGTTCGCCGCCATGCAGGCCGAGGACATCTTCGTCCACCACCCCTACGAGAGCTTCAGCATGTCGACGGAGGCGTTCGTCAAGCAGGCGGCCCAGGACCCCTGCGTGCTCGCGATCAAACAGACGCTCTACCGCACCTCCGGAGACAGCCCGGTAGTGAAGGCCCTGATCGGAGCGGCCGAGCGGGGCAAACAGGTCGCCGCCCTGGTGGAGCTCAAGGCCCGTGGTGACGAAGCAGCCAACATCGGCTGGGCCCGAGCCCTCGAGCAGGTGGGCGTCCACGTCGTGTACGGGCTCATCGGGCTCAAGACCCATGCCAAGACGGCTCTGGTGGTGCGCGAGGAAGGCGACGGCCTCCGCCGTTACTGCCACATCGGCACCGGTAACTACAACTCATCCACGGCGCGGCTCTACGAGGACATAGGGGTGCTCACCGCCTCTCCAGCGCTGGGCGAGGACCTTACGGACCTGTTCAACTTCCTGACCGGGTACAGCCGGCAGGCAGCGTACCGCCAGCTGGTCGTGGCGCCCATGGCCCTGCGGTCGCGCGTCATCGAGTTGATCGAGCAGGAGAGCTCCTACGGACAGGAGGGCCGGATCGTCTGGAAGCTCAACAACCTCGTGGACCGCAGGGTGATAGATGCGCTCTATGCCGCCTCGCAGTCGGGCACCCGTATCGACCTGATCGTGCGGGCGATGTGCTGCCTGCGCCCGGCCGTGCCGGGCCTTTCGGACAGCATCAGGGTCCGCTCCCTCGTCGGTCGCTACCTCGAGCACTCCCGCATCTTCTACTTCAGCCATGGTTCGGGGCGGGCTGCCGGGTCCGCCCGGCCGGCGACGGCCCTGTCCGGCGCGCCACGAGCGCAGGTGCCGTCCGCTCACGGCGCCACGCTGCCCGAGGGAGGACGCTACCTCATGGGTTCGGCGGACATGATGGAGCGCAACCTCGACCGCCGGGTCGAGGCCCTGGTCGACGTGCAGGCTCCCCGGATCCAGTCGCGCCTTCGCGAGATCCTCGAGGTCGTCCTGGCCGACGACGAGCTGGCATGGGAGCTGCAGTCGGACGGCTCGTGGCTGAAGGTGCCCACGGTGAAGCATTTCAACGCTCAGCGCCACTTCCAGGAGTTGGCGCTCTCACGCGCCCGCCGGCGCGGCCAGGGTGACGCAGCGGTGACGCCGGCATGAACAGCGGAGGCACGGACAAGGCCATGCCAGCGGGGGCCGCTGCTGCTGGCGCTGCTGGGCAGGGCGGCGACATGGTGAGGGCAGCCGGCGGTGCCGTCTGGCGTATGGTGCCCTGGGGCACGGAGGTGGTCGTCGTCCACCGGCCCGCCTATGGCGACTGGACCCTCCCCAAGGGAAAGGCGATGGTGGGAGAAGCGGACGAGGAGACCGCCCTCAGGGAGGTCCGTGAGGAGACTGGGCTCGAGTGCAGGCTCGGCCCGCCGCTCCCGAGCACGACGTACAGGGACGCGGACAAGAAGCTCAAGGTGGTGCGCTACTGGGCCATGACGGTGTCCGTCGGGCAGGCGGTGTCGGATCTGCAGCCCACGCAAGCCGGCAGCAACGAGGTGGACCAGGTGCGCTGGGCGTCGCTGGACGAGGCCCGCAAGCTCCTGACCTACCCGCGCGACGTAGTGGTGCTGGACGCGCTGGAGGCCCACTTCGCCAGGCGCGCCCTTCCCTAGCGGCCGGCGCCCACAGCCCACGTCTCGGCCTTCTTCGCATTCGATGGCGCCTGGTCTGGGACGCCCGCCTACCAGGCAAAGGGGTTCACTGCCTGGGGGCAGCGTCGGCCGGCACGCTCCGGCTCACAAGTTGGCTGGAAGCAGCCGGACCAGGTTTTCGAACACGAACCACACCGGGACCAGGGCGACGGCCGCGCCCGGGACCAGGACGGCAGCCTTGCCCCAACGCCTGCGGCGGGCGCCGAGGACACGCGCCGTGACCCAGACAGCCAGCGCCAGCAGGCCCCACGCGGCGGCTCCAACCCAACTCCATGCCCCTGCGGTGGACGCGGCCACCGACTTGGCGCCGGACGCCTCCACCAACGGGGACGGGCCGGCGGCGGCCGGGAGCGAGACCACCGGGTCGTGGGTACTGCCGCCGGTATGCCCCGGTGATGATGCGGCGCCTCCAGCCGGCGCCCCCGTCGTCACCGGTGTTGAAGTCGACGTGGCCCGGGGGTGCGATCGGTTGGCGGCGGCGGAGGCGCCGGGCGAACCGGCGGCCGCCACCGGCAGCCCCGGTGCGAGGTGTGCCCCCGGCGCCAGCCGGCCGGCCAGTGCCGCCCGGACCACCAGCCGTGACGTCGCCTCGAAGCGCGGGTTGCAGGTCGTGAGCGTGAGCTCCGAGCCAGGCGTCGGGTTCAGCACGCCTACATCGGTCGGCGCCACCACCCACTGCCTTTGGACCCGGTAGACCCAGGTGGTCCGGGAGGTGTCCGTCAGGTAGACGAAGTCGCCCGGCCGGAGGGCGTTCAGCTCGAAGAAGGGGGCTCCGAAGGTGGTCCGGTGCCCGGCGATGCCTACGTTGCCGCGCTGGCCCGGAAGCGGGGTCCCCGGGTAGTGGCCGGGCCCCATCTGCAGGTCGGCCTCCGCCACGCCTTGGACGACGTAGCGCTCGACACCGATCGCAGGGATGACGATGTGGTCGATGGCCCCCCCGGCGGGAGGCACCAGCACCGTGGGGCCGCGCCTCGTCGCCACGGCGACAGCGCCCGTGCCGGACCGGCCTCCTCGGGCCCCGGATGCGGCGCTCTTCGCGCCGGGCCCGCTCGCTCCCGCTACGCCGCTCGGCCGGTGCCCCGTTCCCGCTCGCGACGCCGGCCTGCCTGCCGCTCGCGACGCCTGCGCCACCTCGGTGCGGAACTGGCGGGCAAGGGTGCTCTGGCTGTGATGCTCCGCAATGGCGGTGCCCCAGAGGTCGTACGCGACGAAGAGGACGACGAGCACCCCCAGAGTCAGGAGACCGGCACCGACCTCGAACAGCACCCGCCTACGAACACCCGACCAGCGGCGGCCCGAAGCGAGGTCCACACCCTCACGTTAGGGGCGCCCACCTCCCACGTGGCAGCGTCGCACCGGGCACGGGCACCTCGGCCCGGTGTGGTCGTCGGCGATTTCCGCCGGCGCCGCTCTGCGTGGCCCCCGGGGCATGGGATGGCGCCCCTGTTGTACCCGGGCGGGTTTCTGACAGAATTGTGGGAGTGCCTCTGCTGTTGGTTCGCCATGCCCAGGCCAAGGCGCGCAAAGAATGGTCGGGGGACGATCGCCTGCGCGCACTGACCGGCCACGGCTTGAGACAGGCCGACGGCCTGGTATCGGTGGCAGCCGACTTCGCGCCGGTGACCCGGGCCCTGTCGAGCCCTTACCTGCGTTGTCAACAGACGCTGGCGCCGCTGGCTGCTCAACGGGGCCTCGACGTGGAGCTCGACGATGCCCTGGCCGAAGGGCGCCGGGCCGAGGCTGTGGGCCTGGTACGCCGGCTGGCCGGTCAGGACGTGGCGGTGTGCACGCACGGGGACGTGATCGTGGAGATCCTGGTCAGCCTGGCAGATGAGGACCACGTCGATCTGGGTGCCACGCCCAAGCAGGCCAAGGGCTCGGTATGGGCGCTCGAAGGTGCCGATGGCCGGTTCTGGTCGGCGAACTACCGTCCGCCGGTGGTGGCGGAGCGAGTGTGACGGACGGGGGCGCAGGCGAGCAGCCGGCTGGGGCCGGGCCGGGCCCCGAACGGGCGCTCGAGCTCGTCGCCGAGGCCCTCGCCTATGCGAGCCAGGGCATCGTGGTGAGCGATGCGCAGGGTAGGACCTTGCTCAGCAACGCGCGGTGCCGGAGCCTCCTACAGACCGGGGACGGCGACATTCTGGCGGAGAAAGCGGTCGAAGCCGCTCTGCAGCGAGCCCGCTCCGGGGAAGACCACTCCGAGACGCTCGACCTGTACTCCCCCACCAGGCACACTCTGGAGATAAGGGCTTTCCCCCTCGGCAACCGGGTCGAGCCCAGGGGCGCCGTAGCCCTGGTGGACGATGTCTCCGAGCTGAGGCGCCTCGAGTCCGTTCGGCGTGACTTCGTGGCCAACCTCAGCCACGAGCTGAAGACGCCGCTGGGAGCGCTGAGCCTGCTCGCCGAGACGCTGGACGGCGAGGACGACCCCGAGGTCGTGAGCCGCCTGACCGGGCGCCTGGGTTCGGAGGCGAGGAGGTTTTCGCGGCTGGTGGACGACCTGCTCGACCTCTCGCGCATCGAGTCCGGTGGCACGGGCACCCTCGTCCCGGTGCCGCTGGCGGCTGTGGTGGCCGAGGCGATCGAGGGGTTTCACGAGACGGCTTCTGCCAGGGACATCGAGTTGGCAGTCGGCCCTGTGAGCACGGCCACCTGGGTCTCGGCGAACCGTCGGGACCTCGCCTCCGCCATAGCCAACCTTGTGGACAACGCCATCAAGTACTCGGAGCCCGGAGGCTCTGTCACGGTGAGCGTGCAGGAAGGCCAGGGCACCGTGTGCGTGAGCGTGCGCGACCAGGGGATCGGCATTCCCCGGCGTGACCAGGAACGCATCTTCGAGCGCTTCTACCGGGTCGACCGGGCCCGGTCCCGCTGGACTGGAGGTACCGGCCTGGGCTTGGCTATCGTCCGTCACGTGGCCGCCTACCATGGAGGCGATGTGACCGTCACCTCGACCGAGGGTGAGGGCTCCACCTTCGGTATCTGCCTACCGGTGTGCCAGGCCAGGACCACCGATGGCTGAGCAGCTCACCGTCCTGCTGGTGGAGGACGAGCCCTCCTTCGTCGAAGCCCTGATGGTCGGGCTCAAGCGGGAGGGCTTCCGGGTGGAGGTCGCCTACGACGGCGCCGAGGCTCTCGAGAAGTTCGCTTCGGTACGGCCCGACATCGTGCTGCTCGACCTGATGCTGCCGAAGGTGTCGGGCGTAGACGTCTGCCGTGCCATCCGCGCCGGCGGCTCGGCGACGCCGGTGATCATGGTGACAGCGAAGTCGAGCGAGATCGATACCGTCGTCGGGCTCGAGGTCGGCGCCGACGACTACGTCAGCAAGCCGTACCGCCTGCGCGAACTGGTGGCCCGCATGCGGGCGGTGCTGCGCAGGGCCCCCGCCGGTGGGGAGCCCGTCGCCGAGACCGAGACCGTCGAGGTGGGCGACCTCAGGCTGGACCCCGAACGCCACGAGGTGTACCTGAGCGGCAGGGAGGTGACGCTGCCGTTGAAGGAGTTCGAGCTACTGGAACTGCTGATGCTGAACGCCGGGCGCGTGCTCACCCGTGAGACCCTGATCGACCGGGTCTGGGGACCGCACTACGTCGGCGACACCAAGACCCTCGACGTGCACATCAAGCGGCTGCGGGCCCGCATCGAGGACGACCCTGCACACCCGCGGCGCATCACGACCATTCGGGGGCTCGGTTACAAGATGGAAGCCGCCTGAGCGCCTCAGCGGCACCGGCGGGCTTCAGCGACGCCTCAGGCGCAGGCCGAACCCCTTGCTCCTGGCAGGGAGGATGTCGTCGAGACGCGGGTCCGTTCCCGGCGCAGGCTCCGGTTGCTCGGGTGCCGGCGCAGCCTTCTCCACCGCTTCGGTGTTCCTGACCGGCACCGGCCTTCCGGCGTCGGCAAGGCTGGTGAGGGCGCGGGCAGCCGATGCGGCAGTGCCGGGCAGGCTCCCGGCCGCCGGTGCCGCCGCCGCCGCCTGCGCCTGAGCCGGAGCGGCGGGGCTCGCCCCGGCGGGCGGCTGTCCTGGCTCCTGCGGGGAACGCTCTGCCCGGGCCGCGACGGGCACGGACGACTGCGCCGGTGGCATCCCCGGTTGGGGCTTCGGAACAGCGCCAGCGGAGCGCGCCGCCGCCGCGAGCGCGGCCG